>NZ_JARAKC010000031.1:0-51386 GCF_049887195.1 Mesorhizobium abyssinicae | reverse complement strand
CTGCGCTCCTCTGCGTGATGGTTGGGTCGGGTTCCGACAGACTGCGTTTTATCATCAGCGGTGGCGCAACACCTTCTTTCCGGACGGACGAGATGGGGCACGAAGCCGATTAGCCCATCTATGCTGATGCTCCTACGGCCGCCCTGTTGAACCGGTCTCAGGGCCACGAACTTTCTCCAGCACCGAACTGACTTGATCCCGCTTACGGGCATTTCGGTGCTTCCGCCTTGTACGCCCTTGTTTGCCTTGGTCGGGAGAGAGGCGCGCGGCCCTCTCTCCCCGCAAGCCCCGCCGGCGGTCTCCCCCATCTTCCTGCGCTTCGCTCCGTGCAGACCGGGGATACCCCTCCGCCGCCGTGGCTTGCCCCCTCGCTCCCCGCTGCTCGCCGCGAGGCAGGGGTTCAGGTGGCCTGAACCCTTCAGGTCAACCTGAGAGCAACAAGGAGCAAGACCATGACCACGACAGAAACCACCATCCCGCTCGGCAAGCTGGTGCCGAGCAAATCCAACGTACGGCGCATCACAGACAAGGGCGACCGGGCAGCGCTGGCCGCCAGCATCGAGCATCACGGCCTCATCCAGAACCTCGTCGTCCGCAAGGCAGAGAAAGGAAACAAATACGAAGTGGTGGCCGGTGGCCGTCGTCTTGATGCCTTGACGCTATTGATGAAGGAGGGCCGCTCTATTGAGGCGGTGGCCGTCACCAAGGACTATCCGGTGCGGGTGGTGCTGAAAGGCGAAGGCAGCGACACCGAGATTTCCCTTGCCGAGAACGTACAGCGTGTCGGTATGCACCCCGTCGATGAAATCACCGCCTATCGTGAGTTGGCCGAGCAGGGCGCGGAGGTCGAGAACATCGCCGCCCGGTTCGGGCAGTCGGTGGTGACCGTCCGGCAGCGGCTTAAGCTGGCGAGCCTGTCGCCGCGCATCCTTGACGTGATGCGTGACGATGAAATCACCCTTGAACAGGCGCGGGCACTCGCCATCAGCGACGACCACGAGGCGCAGGAGAAGGCTTGGTTCGAGCAGTCCAACTGGAACCGTGACCCGCGCAGCCTACGGGCGTTCCTGACGCAGGCCCATGTGCGGGCGACCGACCGGCTGGCGCGCTTTGTCGGGCTTGAAGCCTATGAGCAGGCCGGGGGCGGGGTGCTGCGCGACCTGTTCGCGGAGGATGCCACCACCTACCTCACTGACCGGCCTTTGCTGGTGACGCTGGCGAGCGGGCGATTGGAGGTCGTTGCCGAGGAATTGCGGCAGCGCGGCTGGAAATGGGCCGAGGTCTCGCTGGAGAGCAATATCAGCTATGGCGGCGGGTTTGGGCGCATCCACATGCGCAGCCGGGCGCTCGATGAGACGGAGCAGACCGAACTTGATGCTTTGGCCGCCGAATTCGATGCCCTGGCGGAGCGGATTGACGGGTATGACGACGGCGACCCGCAGCTTGAGGCAGACGAGCAGCGGCAGCAGAAGGTGTCTGCGCGCATCGACGCCATCCAGTCGGCCAGCCAGTCGTTCGACCCGCAGGAAGTGGCGGTGGCGGGCTGCCTTGTCGGCATCGGCTACGATGGCACGCTGGAGGTTGTTCAGGGGCTGGTCAAGCCCGAAGACCAGAAAGCGCTCGCTGCTTTGCGGGCACCTGACGGAGAGCAGGAAGAAGGTGAAGAGGCCGAGAGCGACGAGGAAGCCGAGACCAAGGCGAGCGGCCTTTCCGCAAGTCTGGTGGAGGAACTGACCGCTATTCGAACAGCGGCGATGCGCGTGGAGTTGGTGGCGCGCCCGGAGGTGGCACTGGCGGCTATCCTGATGCCGCTCCTGAGCCGCACGTTCCATACTTACGCACTGCGTTCGGGTGTGGATGCCGCCGTGGAAGTCCGGGGCGAATGCGTCACCCTGTCGACGAGCATCAAGGACCCGGATGCCTGCCGTGCCTTGTCGGGCTGGAACGACATCATCGAGGGTTGGAGCCACCATATCCCCGGTGAACCGGCAGACCTGTGGCCGTGGCTGTTGAAGCAGGAGCTTGCTCGCCTGCTCGACCTGTTGGCGGTGGTGGCTGCCGCCAACCTCAACGCCGTGGCGGGCCGCTACAACGCCAGCCGCAGCAGGCTGGGTCAGGCCGACGCCATTGCCGAGGCCGTGGGATTGGACATGCAGCAGTGGTGGGAGCCCGGAGCGCCGTTTCTGGCCCGCTTATCAAAGGCCGACATCGCCGATGTCCTGCGCGAGGCGGGATGCTCGGAGACAGCTGCTAAGGCGGTGGAACGGTCGCCGAAAGAGGAGGCCGTAGCCTTGGCCGAAAAGGAACTGGCCGGGAAGGGTTGGCTGCCGATGCCGTTGCGCGGGGCGAGGAAGGCCGAACCGTCTGTCATGGCGGAGGCGGCTGAATAGTCAGCCGTATCTTCGCAGGAAAGCCCGGTGCCGGTGACGGTGCCGGGCTTTGTTGCTTAGGGCGAGGGTCCCACACCCACCCTCGCGCTCCCGCCCGCCCACAAGAGGGCCCGGCCACCGAAGCGCCAGACGGCCTCCTGGCTCGGACGCTCAAGGTATTTCGTACGGCGTTCTCGCCATGTGTCCGTTTACCGATGGCTCCGATAGTAGGGGCGCACATAGGTCCCGTTCTTGCGGAAATAGCCCCTGACATAGTTGGTTCTAGGCAACCCCGTGACGCAGCTGATGGCGCCGTACTGATTGGGAGAAACGCAACCTGACGAGCCAGAGCCCGTCGATGGCTTGTAGCTGCCAGGCGAAGCCTGAGCCGAGCTTTGCGCGGATGCGGCAGCAACGCCTGTTTCGCCCGCGATATCCGCTGGCGATGTTCCGCCTTTCGAAGGCGACATCGCGCCTAGGACAACGTCTGCGTTGTTGCCGAAGGCGACCTGACCGGTTCGGCCATCGGAGGTTTCGACATAACCGGACCCACTCATGCCATCGGCGGCGCGAGTAACCACCGCACGACCGAGTTTCCCGTTGGAACAGGTTACGGGGACCGAGATGGTAGGCGAGGTGTCGAGCGCGTTGTAGGTGCCGCTGCACTTGAGCGACCCATCGGCAGTGGCGACTTTGAATGTTCCGCCGGAGACAGCAGCCGTGGTCGTTCCGACCATCGACGTGCCGTCCGATAGCCGGACCGCCGCAGGGAGGGTCATCGAACCACAGGCCGACAGCAATAACAGAGCGGCGGTCGCCCCCGCCAATCGAAGCCGCTTCATAACCAGCTCAAGTCGGAGGAATGTCGGAGAGCTTGCAACTGTCAATCACCCGCTGCATAGCTGCTTTGGATCCGCGCGAGCTGAAGCTCGCGGAATCACGGTTTCCGGCAATGTCGAAGCCGACATTGACCTTGCCCTTCGTATTCTTGATTTCCTGAATCGCGGCTATCACTTCGGGTACG
This sequence comes from Mesorhizobium abyssinicae, assembly GCF_049887195.1. Classification (NCBI taxonomy): domain Bacteria; kingdom Pseudomonadati; phylum Pseudomonadota; class Alphaproteobacteria; order Hyphomicrobiales; family Phyllobacteriaceae; genus Mesorhizobium; species Mesorhizobium abyssinicae. The sequence continues at coordinate 47,993 of NZ_JARAKC010000031.1, read as the reverse complement.
CGGCCAACGGCCACAATCCCGGCGTAGTTGTCGTTCCAAGCGCGGATCGACGCGTCGAGTTTCAATGGAGCAGGACTGTTACCCTGCAGGTAGAGGGTCGCCGGGCCTTCCGTGACCGCGTCGAACTCCTTCTTACGCATGATGTAGGCGACGAAGAGCACGTCTTTGCTGTCACATTGGACAACGAGAGATTCCCGGTCATTACCTTCGGTAGCGAGCACCTTGGTGACGCCAAACACGTCAGGACCTTCAGTGTTAGCCTGCCAGGCCAGCGACGGCTCAACACTGATCGCCACGACAAGAGATGCGAGCAAGACTGTTTTGAACATCTGAAATCCCCAACCCGCGCAAATACAAAGCAGAAACGCCAGGTGTTGTCGATCGGATGGAGAAGGATTTCTTATTGCTGCGCGGCAGTGCCCGCGACCAGAATGCGGATAGAGCTCTTATCTCAGCTTCCGGGTGGCGTTTGGCGTCCACAAATCGTAACGATCGCGGCACTTCCCCAGACTGCGCGAGGGACAAACGTAATCCAGTAGTCCCGACTGGTTGTCGCCGGACCGAACCAGAAGTAGGGCGATGCGCTTTTCCATTCCGGCAAGTCTATTGCGGGCGCCCGTTCTTCGTCGGCTGCGGGCGTCGGAAATCCATCGGGGCCGATGGTGATCATGGAAATGCCGATGTAGCTCCCGGCTTTGAAGTGGCCGACGAACTCGACCGCGTCACCGATATACCGAAAGCATCCGTCGGTTCGGCCGAGTTTGAAATTCTGGATGGGTGCAGGCTGAGGTGGTTCGTCCTGGGCTTGTGCGGGGGCTAAGAGCAGACCGATTGCGCCCACGGCCCACCCGATCGTCCGTAACGACGGAATGTCGGCACTCCACCTTGCCGCACGGCGCATTGTGGAGATCGTCCTCACAGCGGCCAACCGACTATGCCAGTCAAATCTTGCAGATCTTGGTCTTTAGGTATTGGACGGCCTCACCAAGGATCTTTTCCTTGAGTTCCCTATATCCGTCTTGCTTCTCATCGAGGTCGATCGGTCCGAACCGCACCATTGTGCCTTTGGCGAAGTTCTTCCCCATCCATTCACATTCGCGACGACCGCTGGCCAGACATTGAATTTTTGAACCAGACAACGCGATCGAGTCGGTGGGGCCACCATAGACGAGCTTGGCATCCGTGAGGCCCGAAAGGTCAATGCGCGCTTGCCAGGTCCCAAATGTATTCTGGTCTCCTTTGTCGACCACGCTGTACAAAAACGAGCAGTTGCCCTGATCGGTCACGCTAAAGGTTGCCATGTCGCGGCTTTGTCCTTGGGCAGACCCGTTGATGGTGAGGACGAGCGGCTTGTCTTGGCTGGCCAGGACCTTCAGTTCAAAGTCTTTGTCCTTTCGAACAGTCCCTTTCTGGAAGCCGCTGAAAATGAACATCGCGACCTCCTCCGGCGGCTTTCCGTCAAACGGATTGCTTGAGCCGGAACACGCAGAAACCAGGACACCGGCAAGGACACTTGCGAGCAGCTTCGTTTTCATGATGCTTCCCCCGGGAAGATGATTAAGCCACTGGGCTTATGGTTTGAAGACGATCTTGTGGCGCAGCGGATCGCTCGGCACATACCATGAAGCCTGAATGTCGTAGCAGACAGCCGCCGAACCTCTGTTGGCCACGTCGCCTGGGAGGTCGATGTCCCTGACGTGCTGGTACGTGCCTGTCTGCTTGAGCTGATCGGTGGCGAAGCCACCAGCCTGAAAATAGGCGGTGAGCTTGGCATGGTCGACGGCGAGCCCTGGGCAGTTCTTTTCGGCATATTCAGTGATCGCTAAGGTGGCGGCCGCTTCGCCTAGTTTCGGCGGTTTGGCGCTGGCTGCGGTGATACTGGCAGCAATCGCCATGATCGCGAGCGGACTCACCCTGGAAAGAGTCTTTGTCATCGTGAGAAGCTCCACAGCGCCACGGTTCAGTTGTCGCACTTCCAGCCGCGGTACACGGTGCAGGCCTTGTAGGTAGCGTCGGAACTGCAGGCGGCGAAAATCGGCTCCGCCGCAGAGTGGGCCTTAATAAACTGGTTCAAGGTGGCATCCTTCACCACAAACTTGTCCTCACAATCGTGGGGGGTATCACCTCCGTCTCCGCCGACAATGCACGTGAACTTCGCGTCCGTGCCCGAGATCATGATGTCGCCCTTGCCGTCAGGAAAGCTGTCGGTCAGGCCGGAGAAGGCGAAGACGTTTTTCGCCTTGGTGAAGTCATAAAGCCGCTGAAACGCGAGGTTGGGCCGGTTGATGCGATAGTGGCAAAGGTCGATCTGTTCGACCATGTCAACCGTGACGTCCAGCGGTGAAAGAAGGCCCGCGACGGCGTCGCGGACAATCCGACGGTTCTGCGGGTTGTCCGGGGGACCTGCGTGCGCGGTTACCGCGTTCGCGGCAATGCACGAGGCCAGTAAGGCTGCTTTTCTGATAGTCATGAAGTTTCTCCGGAGGGACGAACAAAACGCTTGCCAGCCGGTGAGGCTAGGCTTTGCGGGACGGCAGGAGCGCGCGGACAATGCCGAAGAGCACGACGCCCCCGACAAGGCCGATCGCGCCACAGGTCATAAGGTGGGTCATCAGCTCGCTGCGGAAGGGCGCATCCATGGGACTGGCGCTGAACAGGACCTCGAGCGGAATCTGAAAGCCGATATGGGACGGCCGGGTTGCATAACCTACGAGAAGGCCAAGGATCAGGCCGGCGGGGATGAGCAGAATCGACATTGATGCTCCGATGATGGGCTTGTGGCGTCCAGTGATGGGGCGAGGAATGGCTAACGCGAACAGGGGTGCCGGCACTTGGCGCTGAGCCGGGAACGATCAGTTCGCATCATGGGAGAGACCGTCGAGAATGATTTGGGAAAGGCACGAAGGGGCGGGCTGGCCGCCTGCCTTGCCATCCCCACGGGGAGCATTCCTATCAAAACTCACGACATTTGCGCACGCCTCCCACAGCGCGCGCTAGGAGCTTTTCTGCTCAAGCTTTGCGCAAAGTAACTGTCAGTTAAGCCCAAAAAGAGGCAAAAACGGCTCTTGCAAATGTCGTGACATATGAAGCAACAGGGAGGCGCATGTGAATGAGATATGGATATGCGCGGGTCTCAACTGAAGCTCAGGACTTGACAGCACAGGTGGGGCGGCTCCGGGCTGCGGGCTGTGAACGGATCTTCTTTGAAAAAAAGAGCGGCAAGGATGCGAACCGGCCTCAACTCAGACGGCTCTTGAGGGGGCTAAAGCCGGGGGACGTGGTTTACGCCGTGGTAAGCGACCGCGTCGCGCGGGATCCGTTCGATCTGCTGAGTATCATGCGGACCGTCACGGCAGCAGGCGCCGCTCTGAGACTGCTGGACGAACCGTTCATCGACACGACCTCGGAAATGTCCGATCTTGTGCTGTTCCTGGTCGGATGGGCGGCGAAGTGGCAGCGGCGCAGGATTCTGGAGAACACGGCGAGCGGCCGCGCCCGCGCTATGGCGATGGGAGTGAAGTTCGGCCGCAAACCGAAACTCTCCATGCAGCAACGTGTCGAAGCGCTGGCACGGCTGGCAGCCGGGGAGGCGAAAAGCGCAGTGGCCAGCTCGTTCAAGGTTAGCGGCAGCACGATTTCCCGACTGCAGTCGCAACATCTAAGATGATTGAGAAAGGGCTGGCCACAACCCAAGGCCGCTTGAACGCCCGACCCATTTCAGCCATTGTGTCTCACCCCTTAACATAGGTGAACGATGAAGCGGACCGATAAGGCGAGGCCTTTCGTGCCAACCGAAATCCACGTCGGCACCGTGAAGGATGAGCAAGGCACTCTCGGTATCCTCTCGATACGGACGACCGAAGGTATCCTGGATGTTGCCCTGGATGTTCACTCCGCGGATGCCATCGTGAACGCGATCGGCACGATCCGGTCGAAACTGGCGCTTGCCGACAGCTAGAAGATGCCCTGCCGAAATCGGGCAGGAGCGCTTTCTTGGGAGCCGATCGAAATCGGCCTCGCTAATCTGCGGCCTAGCGATGACGTTCGGGTGAACCCTCACTGGGCCAGATCTGCCTGTCACCCTGCATCAACCGGTAACTATCATTCAAACTGGGGATGATCGTCCGAGCCTCTTTGTCTGAATAGAAAGTCACTATGATACTGGCTGCGCCGCGTACGATGCGCTCAAGGCGATACGCTTCCCTGTATGGTCCATTTTCGTCCATGGAACTTCCCCCCGAACGGGGCCATTAGCAAAGGATCATGAACCTTTCATGAGGCAGTTGGATTGCTTCGCCGAGATTCCCGAGTATCCTGCCGATGCGCATGTGAGCATAAGGTGGCGCCTGGCGCCTCGACCAGCCACCCCCTCAAGAACCAGCGTCGGCCTGGCGACCGAAAATGCTGAGGCAAGAGACCGCCATTCCATAAGGAAACAACCGTCATGGATAGCCATGTCGTTATAGCGTCCCTGCCAGTCGTTGGGGCTGAGCGTACCGTGCTTATCGATGCCGCAAACGCAGCGTTCGAAAGGATTATCGAGCGGATGGAGCCAGCCAATGAGGAGCTAACTCGAAGCTATTGGGATGCCGAGAGTTACATCGACGGTGAAATCACCGCATCCATGCTGCCGATCTCGCTGGACTACGCCGCGTATCTCGTTGATGTCTTTCTGATGCCCCATGTCGCTCAACTGGCGGGCGCCGCAGACAACGAGGCTGCCGAGTCTCGGACTTGAACCTCTCTGGCGGCAGTTGGCTCTACCTGCTGCCTAGGGAACTTCGCGATCAGTACCGTAACCTTTGCCGCCACCTCTTCAAGGGTGGCGGTTAGGTGGTTGATCTGTGACACGGTTGCGGCGAGCTCGGGCCCGTAGCGGGAGACGAGATATTCACGGTTCTGGCTGAGGGACCGAAGATGGTTGGCGGTTTTCCCGCGAAGACGCAGCCCTGCTTCCAGGGCTGTTCTGTCCGCGCCGACAGGTCGTGCTGCAGTTTGCGAATTTGATTGGGATTGTGCCCACGGTGGAGCAACAGTGCGGTTAGGTAAAGTTCGATCGCATGGATTGCCGATAGTCTGAACGGCGCCCGGCTGAGCGGTTTGCCAGATCGGCCGAGTGGAAGCAGGTGGTTTGCCGCCTTTCGGTATTCTTCAGCCAATTCGTGAATCTGCTGGGGAGATGCCAACTCGCCCGGATATTTGACTTCTTCGATTGCCACTCCCACCGCCCCTGCCGTCTCCCGTAGTAAGCATCCCATGACAGCTTGATGTCCGCAATCTCGCCGTCGGCCATAAGCTCCATCCTGGGCGGATAGGGCATCCGCTCAGGCCGGTTTACGTTGGAATCTCCTGAACGACCACCGTGATTTCTGCTTACCGCGCGCTGCCAGTGGATTCGACGAACAACTTCATACGAATCGGGCTGCTCCAGCGCAGCATGTGTCGATCAACGGCTGCCTGATCGATGTTGTTTTTATTGTAACACTGAGCCACCTCATGGCAGCTGCGATACCTCGGATAACATCCAAAGGTATGTTCCCTTTTTGTTCTGGTCGGAGTATGGTGCTCAGCATATGAGACCTCCGCCATGCCCACTACAATCCAAGATATCCCCGGTCATAAGCCTTGAAGCACGTTCGCAGCCACGAGAGACTGTCGTGCCGAATCACGAAGGGGGACGGGACCAACATATGAAAACGGCACGTATCCAGCGTCCGGGCCCCCTAGCGCTTCGTGACAGTATTATTTTTGAAGGCGACGCGCTCACGGTCCTGCGTCGACTGCCCGACCGTGCCGTCCAATGCATTGTGACTTCGCCGCCCTATTGGGGATTGAGGGACTATAATACAGCAGATCAGATCGGCCTTGAGCCGACCCTACCTCAATTCATTAATCGCCTCGTCGAGGTGTTCCGCGAGGCCAAGCGTGTGCTTCGGGACGATGGTGTATTCTGGCTCAACATCGGCGACGGGTTCACCAGCGGAAACCGAGGCTGGCGCGCTCCGGATAAAAAGAACCGGGCTCGCGCAATGGCTGTACGACCCGACACCCCCGACGGGTTGAAGCCGAAGGATCTGCTAGGCATTCCATGGCGCCTGGCATTTGCTCTGCAAGACGACGGCTGGTACCTGCGCGCCGATGTAATCTGGCACAAGCCTAACGCCATGCCGGAAAGCGTGCGGGATCGACCCACCCGGGCCCATGAGTACCTTTTCATGTTTTCGAAGGAGGAACAGTACTATTATGATCGCGACGCAGTGCGCGAGATCAACGGCCGAAACCTACGATCGGTCTGGAATATCAACACTTTGCCTTTCCCGGGAGCTCATTTTGCAACCTTCCCTCCGAAGCTAATCGACCCCTGCCTCCGGGCGTCCACACGCCCCGGAGATTTCGTGTTGGATCCGTTCTTCGGCTCCGGCACCGTTGGTTTGGTAGCCGAGCAGCTGCGCCGGTCGTACGTCGGAGTGGAGCTGCACCCGGAATATGTCGCTATAGCAGCTGAAAGGCTAAGGGCGGATGATACGACAGTCGTTCGGGTCGCCGCATGATTCCGCCGCCCGAACTGCAGATCGAATTCAGCGTTGCACTCGCTGAGATCCGGCAAGCCCTGCTCCAGGACGCTTTGCGCGACACGGTGAAGGAATTGGACATCCGGACGCTCGACAAGGAACTGGCCGAATTCGTCCCACCGCATAGTTTGCAGCAGCTGGCCGGTTTCGGAATGCGGGGCGAGCTGATGTTCCCGATCCCTAGCGTTCTCAACGCTAATCCACGGCTTCTTGGCTACTACCGCCTATTATACGGCTACAGTCAGAAGGAATTTTACAAGACGGAGGTGGCTGGTCAGTTTAAGGGCCTGGAAGAGCGGGGCATCGTACGGCCACCTGTGGCCAAGAACGTGTCTGAGCTCTGTCACCAAATGTGCGAGGCGGGTGCCCAACTCCTGGCTGGCATCCTGAACCAACCCGTTTCTCATGCCCTTCTTGACGATCTGACGCTGCTAACGTTGGGGCCGCAGCTGCGTGGTGGCGCCAACGTGCGCCGGGGAAGTGCGGGAATCGTCTTGGTGTTCAACGTTATCCGGGACATCGTGGGCGAGCATGTCACCACCGCCGAACCGCGCCGCATGACCGTCCGCAACGCTGCTGGGCGAACGGTTTTGATTGAGTTTGCGGCCGACCCCGACATTGTGATCCGCGAGGAAATACGCAGGGACACGTTTCGCAACATCGTCGCCATTGAGGTCAAGGGTGGCACGGACTTTTCCAACATCCACAACCGCATCGGCGAGGCCGAAAAGAGCCACCAGAAAGCGCGGGCGAGCGGATATGTCGAATGTTGGACAGTGGTGAATGTGGACCGCATCGACTTGGCCATGGCCGCTAGGGAGTCACCGTCGAGCAACCGCTTCTACCGCATATCCAGCCTGGCTGAGGCGGCAGGGGAGGAATACGAGGGATTTCGGGATCTAATCGTATCGATGACAGGAATTCGCCCCGGCAAGCGGAAGCGAAAAAGCTAGACGCTGCGGCTCCGACGGCCGACCAGTAATGCTTTTGAGCTCGGACCAGACCCACATCGCCACTATCGTTTCCGGTAGTACGCCTCCCACGCCAGTCTGATATCGGTGAACATCCATTCCCGGCGCCGGCCAAATACGGGGCTCAGACGAGTATGGCACTCACGCAGTCCGGTCTGCCGTTGGAACTTCATGAACCACGCGATAGATTTTGGTCTGCCGCGCGCCGTGATCTGAATGCGACGGATCAGTTCACTATGTGCCCAATAATCACACGGATTGGCGATGGAGGCCGGATCGACCAAATAGCCGCGGAGTTTCTGCAGCGTTGAATCGTCCGGGGCTTGTTGCAGGTCGGCGCGGAGGTCTTCTATGGCAAGTGCAGCGCCCCGTTTGGCTGCCTCAGTGAGCATATCGCGAAGCTGCGTACTCGTTAGCACCAGCGCCTGGAGGGCTTCCATGAACCGAACTTTCTTGATGGGAAGTTTTGAGGCGAAGGTCGCCCGGTTCATTGCCTCACGACCGAGAAATGACGTCAAGGACTATATGCCGAGAAGGGCGCCGAGCTTTTCGGTGACCGGACGCATGGGATCAACCAGGCCAAGATCGTAGATCATGGTGGTTTCAAGATTGCCCTTGTGGTCGACGTAGTGGGAGATGGCCTCGTGCGAGACGCCCTGGCCCGCTAACATCAGCGAAATCGCGATCCGCTTGAGGTCATAAAGCTGGAAATACGCCGGCACACCGGGCAGGGCTTTGAACCTGACCAGCCCCTTGCGGAAGTTGTCGCGGGGAAGGGTGCTGTCGGTATGCGAGGGGAACAGCAACTTAGCTTCAGGCCAGCGGAGGCGCTGGGCCTGGACCATTCCGGCAACCCTGGAATGGATCGGCACCGAACGGTAGGCATACTCGTACAGCGAGCGTGACAGTTTGATGCCTTTGGTGTTGTGTTTGTGCCAGATCAACTTCTCCAGGTCGAAATGGTCAAACTCGGCCTTGTTGAGGTCACTAGGGCGAGCCATGGTCAGGAAGAGGATGCCCATATAATTGCAGAGTTCCTGCATCTGGTCGTTGGCCGTGATGGCCTGTCCTCGAACCAATGCCATGTTCCGTTTCGCGACCCCGTCAAGGTGGCCGATCTCTGGTGGGGCGGCGAACGCCGGATAGAAGATGTGGGCCGCGATCTGACGAATTTGCTCCGTGGAGTAATCACGGCGCCGGCGTATCAGCTTGCGTGCGCGGATCGGGCTACAGGGATTGCGCATATCGACGAGCTGCATGCGGATGGCCCAGTTATAGAGGGCTAGCACGTGTCGCAGTGCGCTGTTGAAGACGTACGGGGAAGTGAATTGCTTCTGGAATTCCTCGATGTGAATAGGCTTGATGGCAGCAAGCGGCCGATCGGCGAACATCGCCCCGAAATCCTTGTACAGCCGCTTGCTGTTATATCCGCGGCGGCTGGCCACCTTCGGCGCCGGCCGCAGCCAGTGAGCCACGAAAATCGCGAAGTTATAGCGGTAGCCTTCGGAAAGGCTGCTAACATGGCTTTCCCAGTACTGATCGATGGCCTCCCGGACGGTGAGGAAGTGCTTACGGCGCGTGTCGATCCGATCCAGGTCGGGGTCTTTGTCAGCCTTGAGCTGCTGGTCCCGTCCAACAATCGCGAGGCGGGCGGAGGCAACGCTCATAGTCGTCGTGGATCCTAAAACCTTGCGGCAGCGCTTGCCGTTGAATTGGTAGGCATGGACAAAGGACTTGTGGCCAAGAGCGGTAACGCGGAGCCCAAGCCCGGGGACCGAGCCGTTGCGGATTTGCCCGTTGGCGGATACCGCGTAATCCCAATAGAGTTCCTGATCCTTGTCAGCCGGGCAATTCGCTTCAAAAACAACGTCGTCGGTCAAAAATATTTTAGGCATTTCATGTAACTTCCATGTAACCGATTTATAGCAAATGTTACATGGATAGTGAAGTAATGATTGATACAAAGTCTCGAAAAATGACGAAATAACAAATGATTACGCATTTCAAGATTGCGGTAATATTATCCTGGAGGCGCTCCGAAGGAAGGGGTCGTGCGTTCGAATCGCGCCGGGTGCGCCAATTTTTTCAAATGGATGGCAGGGCATTCAGTCTCTTCGGTTCCTGTCATGTAACTTTCATGTAACCGGAGTTGCCAGCTACATCCGTAAAGGACGTTCTAGGCTTCTTCATACTTTGGCCGTTCGCCAATCGGCCCACATGCTTCCCATTTGGAGCAGAAGCCCAGGGTTTTTGTACGCATCCAGATAATATTCCTTGACCGGCGCGCGACAAATATGCTCGCCCCGGTCGTCGACACAATCAGTCCAGGCAGCAACATGAAATGACAACCTTCGATCTTCGCCGTCGGTTTGCCGCCGAAGCCTTAGGCACGGGCCTCCTGGTCGCAACGGTCGTCGGCTCCGGCATTATGGCTGAGACGCTGACGCCTAATATGGGGCTGGCGCTGCTCGGCAACACGCTGGCGACCGGCGCCATGCTGGTGGTCTTGATCACCATCCTCGGGCCGATCTCCGGCGCGCATTTCAATCCCGCTGTCTCGCTGGTGTTCTGCCTCAACCGGACGCTGCCGGCCCGCGATCTTCCGGCCTATCTGCTGGCGCAACTCGTCGGCGGTGTCGCCGGCACGCTTGCGGCGCATCTCATGTTCGCCCTGCCGGTTCTGGAGGTCGCGACGAAACTACGTGCAGGCCCGGCGCAATGGGCCTCCGAAGCTGTAGCGACATCCGGGCTTGTCGCCGTCATTCTCGCCGGTCTTCGGTTCGAGCAAAAGGCCGTGCCGTGGCTGGTCGGCCTCTACATCACCGCCGCCTATTGGTTCACCGCCTCCACGTCCTTCGCCAATCCGGCCGTCGCGGTGGCGCGCTCGCTCACCAACACCTTTTCCGGCATCAGGCCGGTCGATCTGCCGGGCTTCGTCGTCGCCGAGCTGTTCGGGGCCCTGATCGGGCTGGCGCTGATGGGCTGGCTGCTCAGGCCCGAAACCGTTCAGCAATCAAGCCACTGAAAGCCCCACCATTCAAGGGCAAGTCATGACGGTCACGATCTACCACAACCCCGCTTGCGGCACCTCGCGCAACACGCTCGCCATGATCCGCGCCAGCGGCGAGGAGCCGGTGGTGATCGAATATCTGAAGACGCCGCCGAGCCGCGAGCGGCTACTGCAACTGATCGCAGCTATGGGCATCACCAAGCGCCAGCTGCTCAGGGAGAAGGGAACGCCCTACGCCGAACTTGGCCTCGCTGATCCGAAATGGAGCGACGACGAGCTGATCGATTTCATGCTCGCGCATCCGATCCTCATCAACCGGCCGATCGTCCAGACGCCCAAGGGCACAAGGCTCTGCCGGCCTTCGGAGGCGGTGCTGCCGCTGCTCGACCATCCGGTGCGCGAATTCGTCAAGGAAGACGGCGAGAAGGTCGACTATACACAGCCCAAGTAGCGGTCGCGGTGCTCTCGCCCAGGTCGTCGTCGTTTTCCCAGTCGCATAGGCCAGCCGTGGGCTCGTACCTGCAGCGTTCGTCTCTTGTAGCGACATCCATTTGCCTTGACGCGCGTGCTGCCTGCCTTTGCAGGAGCGCTTCCTGTCTAGTTCCCTGCCGCGCGGGTAGGCGTTCCGGCGATCTGCCCTTGCAACGGTTTTCTCAATCTTTGCCGCGATATCGGCCAGGCGCACCGCCCGGTCAAACCCCGCCCGCACCACTCCCGCCAGGAAGGGGCGGGACCGTGTTAGGGCCTGACCGGCCGGCTCAATCGCCCGGCCCTGCTTCTCCGCGTCTTGAGAAAAACCCGACGCAAAAGGAGCAAGGTCATGTCGGACACCAACGAAACACCGCGGCAGGACGTCTACAGCCGCATCACCAACCAGATCATCGAAGCCCTCGAGCAGGGCGTAAAACCCTGGACGCAGCCTTGGAGCGCCGCCCATGCCGCCGGCCACGTCTCCCGGCCGCTTCGCCACAACGGCCAGCCCTATGCCGGCATCAACGTCCTGACGCTCTGGGCGTCCGCGATGACCGGGCATTATGCCGCGCCGATCTGGATGACCTTCAAGCAGGCCATCGAGCTGGGCGGTCGGGTCCGCAAGGGCGAAAAGGGCTCTCCCGTAGTGTATGCCGACACCCTGCGGCGCACCGAGACCGACGAGGCCACCGGCGGTGAGGCCGAGCGCTTCATCCCGTTCCTGAAGGCCTACACGGTCTTCAATGTCGAGCAGGTCGACGATCTGCCCGCTCACTACTATGCCCGCGCCGAAAATGTCCGCAACCCGGATGAGCGAATTGCCCATGCCGAAGCCTTCTTCGCCGCGACGTGCGCGGACATCCGTCACGGCGGCGACTGCGCCTACTACAGCCCGGCTCTCGACATCATCCAAATGCCCGCCTTCGAGGCTTTCCGGGATGCGCAGGCGTACTATGCAACAATTGCCCACGAATCGACACATTGGACCCGGCACGCTACGCGCCTTGACCGTGATCTCGGCGGCAAGCGGTTCGGAGACGACGGCTATTCCCGCGAGGAGCTTGTTGCTGAGTTGGGCGCCGCGTTCCTTTGCGCCGATCTGGGGCTGCACCTCGAGGATCGCGACGACCACGCCGCCTATATCGGTCACTGGCTGTCCGTGCTGAAGGGGGACAAGCGAGCGATCTTCGCCGCCGCGGCACACGCGCAACGCGCCGCAGACTATCTGGCGCGTTTCAGCGCCTCCGAAGCAGCCGCCGCGTGAGCGGCGGCCTCCTGGAGCGACGCGATCATAATATGCGACAGTTGGCCGTCGCTGCCACGCCGAGTGCCACCGTTACGCCTCGGCGTGTGTATCGGCGCGCAAGAGGACATCGTCAAAAATAACGCCGGCCTCTTCGCTTATGGCTGACAGGGCGACTTGATAGCGTGCATACTCGCCGGGCGCGAATTCCACTCCGAACCGGTCGACGACATCCTTTTGGGAGAGCCTGAAGCCGTAGGTGCGTAGTGACCGGCGCCCGTTGGTGTCGCGCGCCGAGACCGCAACCACTTTCCAAAAGACAAGAGGATACTGGACGACGCCGGTCCCAAAATCCTCAGACGGATCGTTCGCGTCCAAGATCGGTCCCGCTATGATGCAGGCGCGCGTGTCACCGGTTTGCAAGTCGCGTTGAATGTGATTTTCGAAGCCGCCCCACAAGCCTTGAACTCCCGGCCACTGCTTTCCCGGTTGGGAGCGGTTGAAGGCGGCGTGCTGCGGCGTGCAATTTGAGAAGTGAAACGTGTCGGAATTGGCAAACTCGATTTCCGTTGGCGTATCGCCCCAGGCATTGTCTTCCCGCCGCACGATATGGCCCCGGTCAATCTGTTTGGCGGGCGCGTAAATATCTGGGTCGCCCAACTGGTATTGCTGCGGGATCCGCGGGTCAAACACCCAGCGATCTTGACCGAAGAAGGCGCGGCCGCTGGAGGTCCTTTTCGATGCATCGTAATCGACGTTAACCGCTGACCACATCTGCATTCGCCGGGAAGCGTTCATTGCCAGGCTGAAGTGATGGTACTTGAGCACGACGGTCTGGCCATTTTCCTTATACATCTCCTGGTCCCGCTCCTGCGAAATGCGAGGCAGCGGCACGGTGATATCGTTTTCGAGGAAATCAGGGTTGTAGCCTTCTCGATCGTCGTAATTGGGGTCGAAGCGAAGTGCTTTCTCGAGCGCCTCGTCTCCCGCGATCTCGGCCGCCGCCTGAGGAAGCTGTGATGCCGGCACACCGCTACCAACGAAAATCGTCACTGGTCCGGAAAAATTCATGGTAACGCCGCCCATCACGTTTCCTTTCGTGTTTTCGAAAATTTTGGAGGGATCAGGTAGAAGCAGCGCTTCTGGCGCGCGAGGCGTCGCTAGCTTCGCGACCTCATCGGTAGGATCGGTCGTGTTGGCCAGCAATTCGTCCAAAAGATGCTTGGAGGCGGGCGTGGTCGGCACAAGCCCGCCGAAGGCCTTGACCAATGCGCTTATCCGCACACCCTCGTTAGCGATCCAGACTATTCCGTCGTCTGGTTGCCCAGGTGACCACGCAGAACCGTCTTTGTTGAGAATCGTGTTGCCGCGCATTTTTGGGATGGAGGCGTGGTGCAAACCGACGACCTCCCACATCTGCGAATAGCAGGCGGAGCCCGATGCTCCTTGCTCGGTGTCGGTCTCGTACCGGAGGAAACCGTCGTCCCGCAGCTCAAGCAGCCGGCAATTCTGCATCGCATAGCGTTTTGGCCCGCCGTCAGGATATTCGATCATCCGGATCGGCATTCCAGGCAGGATCTTTGACCGCGATCCATTGATCGCCAGGAAGTTGACAGAGGAGAGAAGCTCGCCGGTGATCGCCTTCGGCTTCACCGCGACGAGCGCGAAATCGAGATCCTCCGCCGAGAAGAAAAGGGCGTCCGGATCAAACTCGAAAATGATGCCGCGGGCGACCCCCGATGCCGTCTCATCATGAAGAAAGTTGGCGCCGGTTCCTCGTACCGAGCCGGGATCCGGAAATACGTGCCAGTTGGTCAGAAGAACGTTAGGTGAGATCATGAACCCGGTCGCAAACCCGACCGGATCGACCTTGGGATCGACGTTGGCCACGATGCGCGCGACCGGCCGGCCAGCGGCTCGGGCAGCATCGTCTGGCGGCAAGGTGTACCAGTCAAGGGTAGGGCCTATCTTCCGCTCGACGAACACCGGAAGACGGCCTTGTGCCTTTAGCTCGCTCGCCTGATCAAAGCTTGAACGGCGAGCGTCGTAGCGCGCCTGTTCCGAAGGCGTCACTTGCGTCGTCGCAGGCGTTGGCGGCTGTGCTTTCCATCGTTTTGCAGCCGCAATCATTACCGCGCGGCGTCGCTCGTCGAACAAATTAGTCGCGGCCATGGTAGGTTCCTCCCTCCAAGGAATAGGGAAAGTCGATAGAACTCTATTTGACGATAGTAATTGAGAGATTGGACTTAAAACGATTAGCGCTCAAAACGCTTTATGTTTAAGCGGCTAACAACTTCCACCAGAAGGCCTTTCGGCTCACGCCGCTGGTCGGGAAATTTCTTTCAAAAGCTCCAGACTCCTCTTACATCACTATGCAACAAAGAGTAATGTGCGGTCAATGTGAAGAATAGAGTTCTCAACGAAGTTCGTAGGGCGGGATCGCTTGTTCGGTTGTCTTTGGCGGCAGGCGCTTCGGCGCTGGCCTGCGCCTGGGAGACCTGAAGCTCATTCGATCACGTAGAGATCGCAAAGCGGTGACTCTCAGCGCCACCGCTTCAGCAGGTGCAGAGCATTCTTGGGGGAGACGTCCATGACAGCGCATACCGGACCCGACACGAAGTTGCGTGTCGCTCACTTTGGCGCCGCCGCTCGGCGGTTCGTTCCGGTCCTTCTCATGTTGCTTAGCGTTTCGGGCTGCGAAAAAAATCTGTTCCAGGCGCCGCCCCATGGTGGCACTGCCGATGTGCCGCCGGCACCCGTGACGGACAGCGTGCTCACCCTGGTGGCGCAAATCCCGTATGGGGCGCTAGTGCAAGCAGCGCAATCGAAGATACCGCAATCCGTTCCGGTGCAGGGAGATGGTCAAATCGGATGTGTCGGTGTTCCTCATATTAATCCCGGACACGTGGGACATCATACTGAGTGCCGTTGGATCGGTGTCCGTGTTTGCGCTGAAGTGCCTGACGTTACCGCGCCGAGCATTGGCACTACGAACCAATGCGCCGACTATCATTGGCACGCTGATATCAAAACCGATGGCCCTCTTGTCGTGGCCCGGGCAGGCAATGGCGTTCACGTCGAACAGCCGCTGTTTGTCAGCGGTCAGGCCGGCGTCGGCGGCGATCTCGCCAAACTGCTTTCGCTTTCCGGAAAGAACTTCGAGGCTCGGCTGGTCCCTGGCCTCGATCTGCAGCTCGATATGAACGATAAGTGGTGCCCCGTGCTCGCGGGAACCCCAACCGGCAGATGGGTGAGCAGTGCTTCGGTAGAGGTAGTGGGCAAAAACTGCCTCGGCCTTGATTTTGGAAACCTGGGGCACCCCCAAGTCTGCGCAGGGCCGATCAATCTGGGACTGGCCGACGTGTTGAACGGCCAGATCAATGACCACCGTTCCAAGATACAGGATGCCATCGCCAAAGCTCTGCCCTGTGACGCACTTCGGTCAAAGGTTGAGGCCCAGTGGCACGCCATTTCGATCAAGATCGACCGAGCGGACAGCACGCCCGTCTATCTCAACATCGTCCCCACGGCGGCGAGCTTTTCGGGCCTGGTCGGTGAAGCGCAAGGCATGAAGATGACTGTGCGTGTCGCGGCAAAGACCAGTCTTGCCGCAGAACCAGTTGCCACGCAGTCCCAGCCTCTGCCGCCATTGGGCAAAACATCAGCCGATCGAAGTCAGGCCGATATCACCCTGCAAGCAACTACACCTTATGGATTGCTGTTGGCCGAGCTGTCAAAGAACCTTAAGGGTCGCGATTTCCAACAGCAGACGCCGGCAGGCGCCATCGATGTCAAAGTCGACGATGTTGATCTCTATCCTAGCGCTGGCTCCGTCGTGGTTGGCTTGAAGGTCAAGGCAAAGCTGCCAGGCGAGTTCCTGAATACGACCGGCTGGGTTTACCTCTCAGGGCTGCCCCGCGTCGAGAAAACTGGAACAGCGATCTCGATCAATGACTTGCATTTCGCGACCGTCCTGGACAACGCCTTCTGGAAGGCAGCTCAATCCCTATTTGAAACCCAGATCCTGGCAGATTTAGAGGCTCATTCGAAGGTGGGTCTCAACAAGCAGATCAACGACGCGTCCGATGAGATTTTCAAGGCCGTTCACAATACCAACATTCCGGGATTGAAGATTTCCGCTGACACTCCGTCGATTGAACTTCTCGACATCACTGTCGGGCCGAAAAATCTGATTGCCCGTGCCCGACTCAAAATGAATTTCGATATGGCGCTATCGGCTGAATTAGTTCAGTAGCCGGTCTGCCAAACGAGCCGTGGCCACCATAACGATCAAGAGGTGCAAATGACGCAATCGCAGCTTAGCAAGGTTTGGTTTGTGGTCAGTGCGCTCCTTCTCTATTACGCCCTGAATTCTTGGGTGGTAGCGCAAGGCGGGGAAGAGATATTCGGTGCAAAGCTGGTCATGAAGGCGAGGGTGCCTGCAGTAATGATCGCAATCCCGATATGTTCAATTTTGCTCGCACTAACCTCACTCGTTGGACGCGTCTATTCCCTACGCGCCGGCTCGAAATGGCATGAGCGAATACCGGTTGTCGGCTTCGACGGGATCGATACGGGCTCGCGTGAAGGCCGCGTCTATCAAGGCGCGATGATCACAGTCTTCTCCCTGCTGCCCGCGATTGCGCTGGTCTATTTCTGGAGTACGTTTCTCTCCGCGACGGTAATGCTGAACGACGGCAAGAAGGACCCAGGCGCCAGCGTTTGGGATTGGTCGCAGCTCCGGACGCTAAACGATCCCGCTCGTATCTGCACTGAATTTCACAAGGAGCTGGCCGATCCGTGCATCGGCAATGCGACCGTGCTGCCGGGTCTTGAGCCAACAATCTTTGGCGCGCTAACCCTCGCGGGCATTGTCGCGCTCGCGATGCACTGGCGCGCTGTGGCGACGGGCCAACGGCATGAGACTCACCGGGTCAGGACCCGCGGCAAGTAAGTCAGGCGGCAAGTCTTCGCGTGCTACCGAGCGGCAGCTAGGGATGGAGCTCAGGCGGGCGATTATCAGTGGACCGCAACTGTCAATCAGTCCGCAGGCGATGAAAGATGCTTGCGGCCCAGCAAGTTTTTTGTAAACCGAAGGTCGGGAGTTCAATCCTCTCTGCCGGCACCATGGATTTCAGTTAGTTACGCAACGCGGCCATTTTCCGAAATGCGCGATGTAACATTCATGTAACCTGGCGGGTGGCGGTACGAAAAGGACGGCAAGGTAGTCTGAAGAAATGTCCTCTCCGGACGTAAGAACCACAGGATTCTTCGACCTCGCGGTTGAACAAGTTTACCTCTTCGCCTATTGTCGATTCGCTCTTGGCATGAGCATGGCACTCGCCGTTCCGAAGCTGCTGGCAGCACTGCCCATATTCTCTTCAAACCTTTCAACACTCATTCGGGCTTGAAAGGCGGTTGGCGAGTGACGCTCACGGATCAAGCCAGGAGAATGATCATGTTGACTGGTGACGTGCGTCCTACGACGCTCGAAGGTGTAAAAAGTCTCGCCGCGCAACTGCGCAAGGAGCGCGGCATTAAGCATGCGACAGCGCTCGATCTTGCGGCTCAGGCAGCAAGTTGCTCAAATTTCCGAAACGCCCAACGCTTACTTGTGCAAAGAGGGCCGGAGGCGACGCGTCCATATGTTCTGCTAAGCATTTATTGGTGCGATAAGGAGCGGAAATACGCAAGCGGGCGCGAGACCCTAAAGATCGTACTTTCGCGGCCCATCCTGGAAATCTGCGGCAGATATGCCCTCAAGAAAGTTCGCGGCTTCGGCAATCTTCGGATGGTGGCTGAGGACCATTTCATCTGCGATGATCTTGTTCAGTCGCAGGAGTATGCTCGTGACCGGCTGTGCACCGCGGAGCGTTCGATCCGATTCATGGAACACACCGGGTTGCGTCCTCCCCGCAGTTCTCGCGAAGCCGACCCCAAAACGCTGGCCCGAGACCAACTGCCCGGCAGGGATCATTCCACCTCTTGGATCGACCCATCCAGCGGCCAATTTATTCTGATAGACGAGCCTTACGACGGCGCTCCTGACAAAGCCAAGCGTGCCGCATGGGCTGCCCGTACGGGCTGGAGCAGCGTCAAAACTGCTTGGCCGGGTATGTACCGTCCCTATGAGTGCGACCTCTACATTGTGACGGATGCCAGATCTGGCTACGATTTGGACGCCCTTGCTGCCAGCATCGATGCCATGCCGCCGCCTTTGACGGCCGAGAGTTGGCCTGGGGAATCTTCGCCTTCCTGGGATACGTTCGTGAGCCCGTTAGCCAAGACCGCCCAAGATATGCGCCGAGCTCGGTGTCGCGGTATGATCTATCCGAGTGCCAGCGCCACTTCCGTACCCTACTCCTACCAACTCGGCTCGACCCGGCGTCGGCCGATCGGTGAACTTAGCGTTGCCGGACATATCGAGGCAGGAAGCATCATCAAAGCGGTGCTCATGTCACGTCATCGGCCTGGCGGGGTCTGGAACCGCTTAAGTCCATTGCGCTCGACTCTGGAGGACTGGTTGGAGCTTGAGCGGCGTCGAGGAGAGCTCGACGGTCCCGAGTTCTTCCAAGTCTACTATGGCGACACGGTCGCAAACAAAGACCATCTTGAAAGAACGAAATCGCGGGAAGGCCTCATCTGGATGCTTGGCGAGCTAAAGGCTCAGCTCCAAAGGGCATATTCGGACTGCGCACCCCTTCGCCGGCAGCTTCATCGCATTGAGATGTCGATATCTCTGATCAAAAATGAAGCCGACAGCTAATTGGGGTGCAGCCGGGCAGCGTGCGATTTGCACACTACCCAGCTGCGGTAAAAAACTAGGTGCCTAACGTTTGAACTCGCGACGGATTGCCTCCGCAGCGTTCTTTTTGACCGCTTCTGCATTCGACGCACTGAGACCATTGTCCAATGCGAGTTTGTGAAATTCATCCGCGTACCTTGAGTCCCGCATCCGGTTCCTCCGTACGATCTCCCGCGTCTTCTTCGTCAATGCGATGATGTCAGAACCACTAAACCACTCGGGGTTGCCAATTTGTTCCTCAAACTCCTCGATAACGTGCTCGGGAAGATCGGCGCCATATAAAAAATAGCGCAAGTAAGGCTTGAAGTGCGGATGTGTGTAGGCATCAGCACCAGATGAACCGTTTCGCGCAAACAAGTCTCTGTGGGAGCCCTTGATCCGTCCGGAGTTCAACTCCGGATCAATCCAGTAAGCGACGCGGTGCTTGGGAATACCGTCTCTCGCCGTGAGCAGTTTCAACAGACCCAGGATGGGCTCTTTGTTGGCCTGGTAGACCTGATGGCCATCCACGGTATGAGGTAAGTCCTCTCGCAGGTCGATGCGATCGACCAAAGCTTTCTCATCTGGCGTTAATTCAATGTGATGCCGGCTCATCAAGGCCTCTCTCTCCTTTGTTAAACCCCTGAAGACTCCGGATATGTCGCAACGTGTGGGACACCCTATCCATCCAGAGGTTGGTAGACCGCATCAAAAGCGGCGAACAGTTGGCGGTTGACCCGCTCTATCCAGTCCAGCACGCCCACCAACTGTCCCAATCCGATCCGTCTGCACCATCCGACATAGGCTGGGTTGCAAAATAACAAGACGGGACCAACATACCGCACGTCGGCGGGCATCTCTATCGGGAGTGCCGAATAGGTGCCGTCGGTGTTTCTGGAGAGATCGAAGTTCATGGAGTGGCCCCAGCTCGCGTGGATCGACTCCGAGCCGAAGCCGTAAACGTTGCCATAAAGGTCTGCCATGCCGATCTCAGCAAACATGTCACGAACACTTTTTCCGTCGACTTTCCATTTCTGCTTTTTTTGAAGTTCGAAACTTGACGCGTCGAAACCCTCAGCTTGGAACTGGTCTCTAATCGAAGCCTTCAGACGCTTCCCAGCCTTGGTGGCATAGAAGCCTTCCGCCGCGGCTTCAAAGACTGCGAGGCGGTCCTTGAACGAACATTTTCGATAGTTTTCAATCGTTTCTGGAGTTGCTGAGAGCAAGTACCGGGCAACGACCGCCGCCTCTATCGCATGCCGCTCCAGATAAGCGATCACGTTGGCGTCCCCGCTGTCGTAATACTTAACGATCTCCCGCATGAGCTTACTGATCTTGACCAGCAAGCCTAGGATGGGAGCATCAACTAGCGAGAACCCCGAGGGATTCCGCTCGGTATCCTTTATACGGGTGAGAATGTCGTAGACTTCGGCGCAGTCGGCGAAGAACCGCTTTGCAAATTGTTCCAGATCGGGGAGCGCGTCGCCAACAACCGGCAGAGGCAACCCTTGGTAGTCCGCTAGAATATCGTTGAGTTCTTTCAAAATCGGACCCTCCCAAAGCGAGGCTGGCACATCCAGTCCTCAAGGTCGATGCGGGTACATTCGTGTCGTGATAGTATTCGCACAAAACGGAGGCGGGGGATGGACGCGGATTTCGACAACGAATTCATACCGGTCGATACGATTTTGGCTTCAACGCACCGTACCCGCGGGGTTGATGCCTTCACTCTCACGTATCTTCGCGCCGACCGGCAAGTTCGGAAGGTCTTCACAAACCTAGTCTTCCAGTCGGACGCGTTTGACCATCGCCTAAGTCGCGAGTTGCGCCAGACCCTGCACGACGCCGATGACCTGTCTTTCAAAGGCCTGGACAAAGGCATAGCTGTGCTAGCTGGCAAAACACTGGCGGACATGGTCGGCGCTGAGCACGCTAGGCTCATGAAAGTTCTCTGGACGGCCAAAGGCTATAGGAACAAGCTCTTCCATGGCCAGTTGCCGGACCAGTTTGTAAGTACGAACGAATTCATCGAGATCGAACGCGACATTAGGCAGTGGTGCCGGTTGCTGGCCACCGGCGCGCAACTTCATACTGGCTACAACGGCTTTGCCGATTCCCACCGGAAAACGAAACGCCCGGAGATCGTGAAGCGCGTGAGTGCCGCTCTGCCCAATATCGCCGCCTACGCCGCGTTCCTCAAGAAACTCGGTTGAATTCCCCAGCGCCGAACCCTTTTTGCTCGTAAGAAAAGGGCGTGCATTCGAATCGCGTCGGCGCTTACCATCCAGCCAACAAGATAGCGCAGCCATGACCCTACGAGTCGGCCTGCGGCCAGCGCAGTTTCCCACGGCCGACGCGCAAGGCTTCCACCAGCCGGGTGTTGCCAGGCAATCGACCCGAGAAGAGGCTGGGTTTGGGATCAACGGCCGACTTCTTGAAGGCGGCAACCTGTCGGTAGTCGGGTGTAGACAGCCAAGTCCGCCCGTCGCCCTCGTCGGTGACGATCCGATAGAGGCCGGCAGGCGGAGCCGCAGCGATGTCGAGCAGGCGCTTGTAGTGTTCGATCGACCACTTTTGGATGCCGCCGCTAAGGGCTTCGGTGCGGAAGCGCGCCCATAGCGCGGCGGTCTCGGGTGTAGGCCAATCGCCAGCGTCGGTGTAGGCCGTAATCTCGTCGGATTCTAGCCATGCCCGCATCTCGGCTGGCGTAACAAAGACAGGCTTGGCATCCTCGATTGCCGCCATAGCCGAGCGTCGGGATGGCAGGCCCGCACGGATCAACATAGCCATCATGAATTGCGGCACGCCGGTTTCGACCGCTGCTGCGGCACCACCGGCCACGGTATCCGGCGACCAGCCGAGCGACACGCGGCGGGTACGAACAGCTTCCAGTGCCCAGACGAGGCGATAGGTGAAAGCCTCCTCGACGGCGCGCATGTTCTGCGGCCCGATCTTGGAGACCTCGTCGCCGGATACCCAGCTACGCAGGATGGCTTTCCAGTTTGCCGGCAGCGCGTTGGCTTTGTCAGATATGAAGGGCCGCATGAACAACAGGCGCTCCCCGAGACCACCGAGCGCATCGACAAGTTCATCAATGTCGCCGCTGAGCGCCGCCTTGTCAGCCCGGTCTAGGAGTACCGCCAAATCATCGGCCATAGCGTCGATCGCGAGGCCAGCCTCAAGCCCGACGCCCATGGCAAAATGTCCGCGTCGCGCCTGCGCCGTGGTCGTCCTCCAGATAAGATTGGCCCGCGCCTCGAATACCTTCTTGTGCAATGGGGCGACATCTTTGTCTTCTCGGGCTATCTGGCGGGCCCACAGCGACCCCTTTAATGCCTCGTCCAAAAGCCTGGGTAGGTCGGCGCGATCGGCATCGAGTGCTTCGATCAGGCCGAACACGGTGGCATCGAGGCGTTCGACGATTTGCGAAAGCGGCTCCTCGTCGATGGTCTCCTCTTCATCATCCCCGCCGTCTTCATCGTCGTCACCATCAGCATCGTATTCCGCGCCGGCTGCCAGGCGCTCGGCGACCGCGGCTTCCTCCTCAGGTGATCTCCAGGCTTCGCGGGCATTGGCGAGATATTCCCAGGCATCATCGCGATCCAGGACGCCCTCACGCGACAGGCGCTCAAGGATTTCGGCGACAATCTGGATAAGTCCGCTTTTCAGCGTACGCGCCTTGGCGGAGGCGACTAGCTTTCGCCACTCCTGCTTCCGCCAGTCGATCTTGTCGAACATGACGTGAACAATCAGTCCCTCCACATCGACAAATGCGCGCCCGGCACGGCCCGCAACATTCGCGAACTCCTCGCCTTTGATCTTCTCTGAGGCGCGATACAAGACAGGCACCAAGAGCACGGCGGCATTAAGATTGAGGCCTTGCGACAGCGTTGGCGATGCGACGATGACCTTGAGTACGCCGTCGGACAGGAGGGCTTCCAATTCGCGCAAAAAGGGGCTCGGGAGTCGCCCATGGTGGATTGCGACACCCTGCTTCAAGCATGCGACAGCGGGATGGTCTTCGCCCAACCACTCCTTGCCGATTTCCAAAGCGCGGGCGATTGAGGCTTCGTCTTCCAGCAGGGAGTCCAAATAGCCGCGCTTGCAGAGGTCAACGACTTGTTTGCCGTACCCTTCAACCCAATTCGCCTGGGTCGAGAAGATTAGGGTCCGCTTGCCTTGGCTTGCGAATTCCCAAGCCGCGAACAGGGTGAGATGTGAGTTCTTACGAGGATAGGGCTTCTTTTCCTTCCCTCGCGCAGGCTTCTCTACAACGAATTTGTCAAGGAAGGGACCATTGTCGTTCAGGTCAAGCCGGAGTAAAGCGTCCTTGCCCCGCCAATAGAGTGAGCCGAAGCGCTGACGGGTAGGGCGCCAGTCGGAACGCACCGGTCCGCCAGGTTTATCGGAGCGAATCCAAGCGGTAAGATCGTCAAGTTCGTCGCCGCTCGGTAGAATAGCCGAGAGACACACGATCCGGCGGTCCGCTGCATCGGCGCGCCGGAGCAATCGCTGTACCAACGTCTCATATCGGATTTCGCGCTCGCTCGGGCCTATCATGTGGCCTTCGTCCAGGACGATCAAACCGACATCATCGATCAGGGACGGGTCGCTTCGCAGGGCGAAGTCAAGTTTCTCTGGTGTCGCGATGATGATCTCGCGGGAGCGCAAGGCGTCTTCATCACCGGCCGAAAGCCCGCTGGCGCCGTAGAGCGAGGAGACGCTGAATCCGAGTGGCGCGAAGGTTTTTCTGAAAGAGCGCTCTGTCTGGGCCGACAAAGCACGCAATGGCGTAACGATCAGCACACGACGCGCTGACGACAAGGTCATCAGGGCGGCGATCTCAGCCACCCGCGTCTTGCCAGCGCTGGTCGGCAGAGCGACGACAAGGTCGTCGGTTACGTCTGTGGAGCGTTGGGCCGCTTCGCGCTGCGACGGCCATAGTTCTACCTCGGCGGTCTTGCGGGCGTAGAGCGACGAAATGAACAGCCGGCGCAGGTCCGGGTACTTCTCCTCTGTTCCTTCGGGCGGCTCGGTCGGCAGGTTTTGGTGCAGCGAGTGCTGCCAGAGGTCGTCGATGAGATGGCGGCACAGGTTCGTGCTCCACCACAGCGGAACATTCTCCGCGTTGTCCGCTAGGTTGACGGCGGTGCCCAACAATTCCCGCGCGCTTGCGATCGGCTCGGGCTCGCCTGTCTCAAGCGCGAAGTCAAAGTGCGCTAGAGCCCGGCAGATCGTGGTGTTGAGGATGGTCGACAGCACCTCATCGATGTCAGGGTCTTCGCCCCTTAGCGCTTCAGCGAGTTGTTGGTCGCCGTGCGCCTCATCGTCGAGCCATTTGCGGACGAAAGCACGCAACTGGCCAAGATCGCGTAGGATTAGGTGTCGAATCGCCGTTTCACCTGGCGATGCATTGAGGTCGTCCGCAGTTTCGTTGAAGAGCGAATAGGCGACAGCGGAGAAGCCAGCCAGGTGGTAGGCTGCCGCAGCGATGGTGCGGCGGAAGCCGCGGGCGGGGGACCCCGGGTCACCATTGCGCACTAGGGCCTCGAAGGCATTGGCGGCGCGCTCGAATGCTCTATTGGTCAGATCCGACGCGCCAGCCTGAGCGCGGAGAGCCATCGCGCCCCGAAGCAAGGCAAAGCCGTGTTCTGCAAGATCGGTTTCGATCGTCTGGCCGAGCTGCGGCGCATTCGGTGGCAGAACGCCTTCCTGTCGCATAAGCGACCAGGCGGCACCGCGGTAGAGTAGGCGCCCAAGAATGCCGTCAACCGTCGCGGCTGTTAGGAACGCGGTCAGCTCGTCAATCGTCTCCAAGATCTTCAGCCTCTTTGTACATTTCGGCGATGAACTCCTGGTGATCTTCGACGTGGATGTTCACGACGTAGTGGTCCCGGTTAGTCCCTGTTGCGTCGAGATCCTCTTTTAGCGAGGCGTGGGGACCGTTGCCGGACACAGTGAACAGCATATGGTCGATGCGATCGGAGCGAAGGGATTTCAGGCCCACCTCGTCACGGAGACTGCGGCCTAACTCGTTGTCGTCAGGGTCGTTGCTCTCCAGCAACCGGTTGGCTACAAACAGCAGGGAGTCGGGTGTGCAGCGGCCATTGTCGCGGTCGAGCACCTTGCGGGCGCTCGTCACTGTCGCCTTGCCGAGCGCCTTGTTGCTTTTGGCTTCGCCTTTCAGGAGCCAAAGCTTGTCGTCGTCCTCATCATATCCGGCCCCAATGAAGTCGTCGCCGCGCATCGCCATATTGCGGCCGTCCTTGTAGCGGAGCCGGCGCACAGGGACGCGCAGCCCGATCTCTTCTTCGACAAGCTCGGTTGCGAGGATCTCGCCAAGATCGCCAGAGCGGCCTTTGGACGTCTGAGGCATCGCCTCGCTGAGGATCTCGGCAGCGACCTTGTATCCAAGCCTCGCCACATCCTCGGCGATGCGTTCGAGGCGGTCATAGTGCGAGCGAATAGTCTCGGCGAGGAGGTTGCGAATCTCGTCGCGACCACCTTCTTTCTCGACATAGGTCCAGTAGCGCTTGCGCTTATCTTCCTCTTTGGTGGCTTCAAGCCACTTTTCGTATAGCCCCACGTTTCCCCTCAATAGTCCCTTTCCAACGATACCACATCGCTGCCATCAGCCCGTAAGCGCCCTCTGGAAGCAGATATGAAGTTGCCTGACGCCCTCTTAATATTCAAGTGGCACTATCGAATCGTGACAATATAGTAGCCAAGAATTTTAATCCTGATACTTTTTATTGTCTCGGCAGAGCATTTCTGTAGTGGGTAGGCTTCAATATTTCTCTTGAGGACCAAGCGCCTCAGAGCCTAGAGAGGGTTCTCTTCAATTCTCTTGATTG
Organism: Mesorhizobium abyssinicae; assembly: GCF_049887195.1. Lineage (NCBI taxonomy): Bacteria > Pseudomonadati > Pseudomonadota > Alphaproteobacteria > Hyphomicrobiales > Phyllobacteriaceae > Mesorhizobium > Mesorhizobium abyssinicae. The sequence continues at coordinate 22,088 of NZ_JARAKC010000031.1, read as the reverse complement.
CCCGTACCGCCACGTGCCCGTAGCCGGGATGAATTGCCCAGGCCCGAAGCAGCGGAATATCGGCGGCGTCGCCAACTTTCCCGAGGTTCGCCAACGCTTTCTGCATTACATCATCGATCCTGAAGAATTCGAAATATCCTGACTGACGTGTTGGCTGTTCCAGCGCCGCGCGGTAAATCGCGGCGATTTCATTGGGAAAGTCCTCGGCGAAGGATGTGACCACCGGTTCTGAACCGGGAAGCCGCCGGGCGCTTTCCTCAAACATGTGGCCGGCACCTGAAAACTCCCTGATCACAGCAGCGGCTACCCCGTGTTCATGCCGTGACAATGTTGCCAGCGGCGCACCGCAATTAACGATGCGCTCAGCTTTGGAAAGATCATCGCGGTTCAGCCAATAGATAATCGCCCCACAAGCTAAAAACGCATGATCCGCCGGGGACGCAGCTTCCGCCGAACGATCGGGCAAAGGATAATGCAACCGTGCAAGCGCCGCATGCGCCATTTCGAAGGTGCGAACGGCGTCCTGCATCATCACTTCCTTTTTCGGCGGAAGGGCCGTCCATGATGCGATGGCGGTGCCAGCAGCCGGATCCCCAGAAGATGCCACCTCCGCAAGCAACGGTGCGGAAAACATTGACTGACGGTCGACATCTTGGGCTGCTAACAACAACAAGGCATTGCGGTCGTCGCTCGTCAAAGCGCCCCACGCTTCCCAGTAGGCGCCATCATAGGGATGGTCAAATTGTGCGCTCCACAGGCCGGCAGCGGCTCCGGCCATCAACGGGTCATCGCAGTTGGCCAGCACGGCTTCGATTTCGCGTTTAGCACTTGCGACATGCTCTTCCTGGTCATTATCCAATGCGCCGAGAAACTTCAGCGCATCGATCATGCCCGTTGAATCGAACCCGTTGTTCGTGGGCAGCAGATCGTGGATTGCATCAATCAGGGTCTGACGTTCGTCATCGGTGAGAGCATGCGCGCTCATGCCGGCTGCGTGCATAAGCGCCATCCGCAAATGGCCTGCCGCCTTTGCCCAGAGCCGGCTCAGGATGGCTGGCAAAAGGGTGCCGACTGAAGGAGCGTCCCGCTCGGAATATTTGTCCAGTTCGATAAGCAAACCGACTTGGCCGGGGCTTAAGTTTTCCGAACGCAACCGGTCGAAGAGATTTGCCTCGACCGCGACTTTCGGCCCGTCATAGAGCTGCCCGCTATGGACGGGGCCGCAAATATGCGTAAGGCCAATGTCGTGCCCTGCAAACCCTGTGTAACTCATCGCATAAAGGCCACTTCTCAGGCCCAGCTTATGTTTTCTGGCCTCATCAAGCAGCCTGCTGTATTCCTCGGCCAGTCGGACATCCATCTTTGCAATCAGGTCCAGCACCTGATCAAGCCGTCGCCCGGTTACAAGTTCCTGAGCGATGGCGGCAAGCACCGCCCGGTCCTGGGCCGTCCATGCCTGCAATGTCTCCGGCCTTGCCCGAACACTCCAGGCAAATTCTTTCGACACTTCAAACCGCACCGTCTCGATTTCTTGCCCGAGTCTGGCAAACACCTCATCGCAGCGCGTGTTCGCCCAGCGCTCGGCGTCCCTGCCGAATTGCCCGGCCAAGCAGGCACTCACCGCCCACGCATCGGAGAGGTTGGACAACACCTGCCTGCGAAAGCGGTCATCATCGATAGCACCCAGCAGGAAGGGTTTCATCTCGAGATACCGCGGGTGCTCCAATGCCAACCCCACCGCACCTGAATCATCGCCCGCGCGCCGTAAAATCGCTTCGGCGGCGAACACGTTCAGGAACATTTCGTGGCTGAAGCTCACCCGGTCGGCGCGCCTGTCCAGAAGGTTCGCCGCTTGAAGCGTCTGCAGCAGGGTGCCCGCAACGCCTTCACGATCCGACAAGCGGTCAAGCTCCCGAACGGACAGGCTGAAGCTAACCTGGTCAGTCATTGCTCCCGCAATGCGTGACAAGGCGCGGATACCGTCTGAAGCAGCCGAACCGAGTCGCTCACGCACATAAGCATCGAACAGGCCATATTTGGTGGTTCCGGCAGGGAGGCTTCGTCGAAGCTGCCCGACCATTCTGGTTTCGAGACCGCTTCCCACCATCTCAAGAAGTTCAGAAAGCGGCTCCGATCCCGCGCCACCTGCCGCGTTCCGGGCAATTGCTTGCTTGGTTTCGGCATCCGGTACCTGGACGATGTAGTTAGCGGCAGGCAAGAGATCGTCGCGTTCAAGCGCAATCCTGCTCGAAACGACTGCGATTGCGTCATAACGCCGAATGGTCGCTGCAATGCTTCGGGTCAAGCGTTGCCGCTCCGATGGCGTGCACTCGTTGTAGCCGTCGACCACAAGCACGAGGCGCCGAGCCGAGAGCCGGGCGGCGGAAATCAAGGCAGCCGCTGATCGTGCATCAAGCAGCGTTGCCTCACGATTTGCCACATCGCGCAAGCTTCCGTCGAAATCCTTCGCAGGAATGACGATCGGGACAAAGCCTTGGCTGAGCGCGAAAAGAGCTGCCTTGTACGAGATAAGGCTCTTGCCGCAACCGGAATTGCCTGTCAGCAGAACGTTGCCGTCCATGACAACCTGTTCGACAGCCGCTTCCGACGACATCGCTTGGCCATCGAGGACGCACCGCACCGGAACCATCTCAGACGCGGTTGGGCCGTAGGTGCGCGTGAATGCTTGTCCATAAGCCAAGAGCAGCTGTTCGGCGTGGAGTAGTTCCGGGCTCAAGGCTGCGTCGAGTGAAGGGGCCGCAATCAATCTGTGATGGGCCGCGAAGGCACGCCACTCATCCAGCGACCAGCTGCGGTTCGCTGCTACCGACGTAATGAAATCCGGCAGCACACCAAGGCCGCCGACCGAAACCTTGAAATCGCCGCTTGGTACGGTCGAACCCGGCGGGATGGCGGGAACGAAGATCAAGGCGGCGTCGGGGTAGGGGACCGATGCACCCGCAAAGGCGGCCATCGTGTCGCGGAGCGCATTCTTCTCCCCCAGAGTTTGGGCGTAGAGGTTCGGGGTTTCCTTCCACTGGCCGGATGCAAGCTGCACATGCCATGTGCCGTTTTCCCCGCCGCGGACAGCGGAACTATATCCCTTCGCTTCGATAACGAGAGCTCGCCGGTCGAGGCCGATAATAAGATCAATTTGGCGGCCGCCGAAAATCACGTTGGCAAGGACAACAGCCGGAATGCCCCGCGCCGATAGGATCTCGACGGCCCGCTCGAGGGCGGCCCGCTCCGATGCGTGCTCGATAGGGGCACCTACGAAGATTTCGATAGAGGTCATTGCTGCATTATGCACGAGACAGAGGCGGCCCTCATCAGGGAACTACATGGCCCCGGTGGACGCAATTCGCGCCAAAAGGGCGTCTCTTCGTTACACAAATCCTTGCACAGCATAAGGCAATATGTCATAAATCACTTGTAAAACAACGAGATATGAGAAGGCTATTCGGTCTCCAAAACCGCAGGTCGTAGGTTCGAGCCCTGCTGCCCGTGCCATTTTCCCGAAATGGCCGATTTCAATATCGTCGATGGCCCACCAGGTCCTTGAAAACCCATGGGTGGCTTGCCATATGGCGATAATTCGGGCATAAGGCGCGCATAGCCGGGACGGAACGACTGGATGGTTCCGAGGCGGCGTTTGGCCATAAAGCGGACACTTGCCACTTGCGTGGATCAAGAATCGGTTTTATGTAGACAGAACAGACACGCGACGCGTGGAGCTGGGAAGCCGGCTTTACGCGTCCGATTTGCATGGGCGAAATGGATGCGCTGATTCGGCGCCGACATGAAGCCCAGGCGGCACGTCCCGGCCTGCGGGATCATCCAGGAGACCCGGCCAACGGGTCTTGAAGACAGAGCGGCATATGGCTTCGAAAACCACAAATCCTTTCACCTTTCTCCAGCAGGTTCGCTCGGAGACCGCCAAGGTGACCTGGCCGTCGCGTCGCGAAACGATGATCTCGACGGTGATGGTCCTGGTTTTCGCGGTCATCGCGATGATCTTTTTCTTCACCGCCGACATAGCCATGGGCTATGCGATCGAGTTCATTCTGGGCCTCGGACGTTAAGTTCGGCGATTACGGAGACGTCGTGAAATGACTGCGCGCTGGTACATTGTCCACGCCTATTCGAACTTCGAGAAGAAGGTCGCCGAGGACATCGAGAACAAGGCCAAGCAGAAGGGCCTGTCCGGCGAGATCGAGCAGATCGTGGTGCCGACCGAGAAGGTCGTGGAGATACGCCGTGGCCGCAAGGTAGACGCCGAGCGCAAGTTCTTCCCGGGCTATGTGCTGTTGAAGGCCAACCTGACCGACGCAGTGTTCTCGCTGGTCAAGAACACGCCGAAGGTGACCGGTTTCCTGGGCGACTCCAAGCCCGTGCCGATCACCGAGACCGAGGCGCAGCGCATCCTGAACCAGGTGCAGGAAGGCGTCGAGCGTCCGAAGCCCTCGGTCACCTTCGAGATCGGCGAGGCGATCCGCGTCTCGGACGGTCCGTTCGCGTCGTTCAACGGTTTCGTCCAGGAAGTGGACGAGGAGCGGGCGCGGCTCAAGGTGGAAGTTTCGATCTTCGGGCGCGCGGTGCCCGTCGATCTGGAATTCGGACAGGTCGAAAAGGGCTGATCCGAATACCCGCGCCGAAAGGCGTCGGGTTGCCCTGCGCCGGTTCGGTGGCGGGGAGGCGGCGCGAAGGTCGCGCGGCCATGAACGGGTGGGAGGCGAACGCGGCTTAGCCGGCCGCGGGAACCGCACCACCAGACTGCAACCGCCGGTGTTTCCCAGAAAGTGGGGCCGGCATGAGAAAAGGCAGGAATAGAGATGGCTAAGAAAGTTGCAGGCCAGCTCAAGCTCCAGGTTGCCGCGGGTTCGGCCACGCCGTCGCCCCCGATCGGCCCGGCGCTTGGTCAGCGCGGCATCAACATCATGGAGTTCTGCAAGGCGTTCAACGCGCAGACCCAGGAACTGGAGAAGGGTTCGCCGATCCCGGTCGTCATCACCTACTACCAGGACAAGTCGTTCACCTTCGTCATGAAGACGCCGCCGGTGAGCTACTTCCTGAAGAAGGCCGCGAACCTCAAGTCGGGCTCGAAGGAGCCGGGCAAGGTCAAGGCCGGCACGATCAGCCGCGACAAGGTGCGCGCGATCGCCGAGCAGAAGATGAAGGACCTGAACGCAAACGACGTCGAAGCGGCCATGCGCATGGTCGAGGGCTCCGCCCGCTCGATGGGCCTGGAAGTGGTGGGTTGAGATCATGGCTAAGATTGCAAAGCGTATCGCCAAGACCCGCGAAGGCATCGATCCGAACAAGTCCTACGCGCTCACTGAAGCGCTGAAGCTGCTCAAGGAGCGGTCTTCGGTCAAGTTCGACGAGACCATCGAAGTCGCGATGAGTCTCGGCGTCGACCCGCGCCATGCCGACCAGATGGTTCGCGGCGTGGTCAACCTGCCGAACGGCACCGGCCGCTCGGTGCGCGTTGCCGTGTTCGCGCGCGGCGACAAGGCCGAGGAAGCCAAGGCCGCCGGTGCTGACATCGTCGGCGCCGAGGATCTGGTCGACATCGTCCAGAAGGGCACGATCGATTTCGATCGCTGCATCGCGACGCCGGACATGATGCCGCTCGTCGGCCGTCTGGGTAAGGTGCTCGGCCCGCGCGGCATGATGCCGAACCCGAAGGTCGGCACGGTGACCCCCGATGTCGCCGCGGCCGTCAAGGCTTCGAAGGGCGGCGCCGTCGAGTTCCGCGTCGAGAAGGCCGGCATCGTCCAGGCCGGCGTCGGCAAGGTCTCGTTCGACGTCAAGGCGCTGGAAGAGAATGTGCGTGCCTTCGCCGATGCGGTGAACAAGGCCAAGCCGTCCGGCGCCAAGGGCAACTACGTCAAGAAGGTGTCGGTCACCTCGACGATGGGCCCCGGCCTCAAGCTCGACATCGCGACGCTCGCCGCGTCCTGATGCGAACCGTTCCGATCGGCCGCTAACCGGCCGATCCGCAAAGAATTCCGGGCCTCCGACTGGTTGGCGGCCCGGTACCGGAAGCCGAAAGGCTTCCGGACATCCTGTCCGAGATTGCAGGCGGCCCAACAGCCTTAATTCATGTGGGCCTGCATGAGACGGGTGAAGACCCGACAAAGGAGCCAAGGCTCCGATGAAAGGTTCGAACCGTGTTTGCCTTTTGTCTGCGCACCGGCGGCTTGCCGTCGGTGTGGCGAAAGGGGGCAGGATCCTCGAGCGTCGTTCGGGAGATCCGTTACTGGATGGCCCGGCCGGCAAAAAGGCAACCCGACGCCTGTCCTCTAAATGGGAATGTTCCCATCGATGGGGCAGGGGTCAACTGGAGATAGGCAGTGGACAGAGCGGAAAAACGCGAACTCGTCACGGGCCTGAATGATGCGTTTTCGAGCGCTGGTTCAGTCGTCGTGGCCCACTACGCCGGTATCACCGTCGCGCAAATGAACGACCTTCGGTCGAAAATGCGCGCCGCCGGTGGCACCGTCAAAGTCGCGAAGAACCGTCTCGCCAAAATCGCTCTTCAGGGCACGGACTCCGCATCGATCATCGACCTGTTCAAGGGACAGACGCTGATCGCCTATTCGGAGGATCCGATTGCGGCGCCGAAGGTCGCGTCCGATTTCGCCAAGGGAAATGACAAGCTCGTCATTCTCGGCGGCGCAATGGGCACCACCTCGCTCAACGCCGACGGTGTGAAGGCACTCGCCACACTTCCGTCGCTCGACGAGCTGCGCGCCAAGCTGGTTGGCATGATCGCCACGCCGGCAACCCGGATCGCCCAGATCGTCAATGCACCCGCGGCTTCGGTCGCGCGCGTCATCGGCGCTTACGCCCGGAAGGACGAGGCGGCATGAGGCCGTTCCTCGCTATCACAAACACACGTTCGAACCTTACGAAGGAATATGCAAATGGCTGATCTCGCAAAGATCGTAGACGACCTTTCGAAGCTGACCGTCCTCGAGGCGGCCGAGCTGTCGAAGCTCCTGGAAGAGAAGTGGGGCGTTTCGGCTGCCGCTCCGGTGGCGGTTGCCGCTGCTGGCGGCGCTGGTGCCGCTGCCGCTGCTCCGGCCGAAGAGAAGACGGAATTCGACGTCGTTCTCGCCGACGCCGGCGCCCAGAAGATCAACGTCATCAAGGAAGTCCGCGCCATCACCGGCCTTGGCCTCAAGGAAGCCAAGGACCTGGTCGAAGCGGCTCCGAAGCCGGTCAAGGAAGGCGTTTCCAAGGCCGACGCCGACAAGTTCAAGGCCCAGCTGGAAGCAGCCGGCGCCAAGGTTGAGCTGAAGTAAGCTTTGGCTGCGGCGGGCGGCCTCGCGCCGCCCGCCACTCCCTTGACGTCAAGGGAGCCACAGAGCGCGAGAAGCACGAAAACCTCTTTCCTGATGGCCGCGAACCGGCCTTCAGGAAACGGGTTTTCTCCCGTTTTAACCGGCTGCCGCCAGGCGGCGGGAAAAACAGATCAGGGGCTGCCGCCGAGGCGGCCCGGAATGCAAGGCGAGCCGCGGCGAGGTTCGCCCCGAGAATCGAGCTAAGGAGCGACGATGGCCCAGACCCAGACTTTCAATGGCCGCAGACGCGTACGCAAGTTCTTCGGAAAGATCCCGGAAGTTGCGGAGATGCCGAACCTGATCGAGGTTCAGAAGGCATCCTATGACCAGTTCCTGATGGTGGACGAGCCGAAGGGCGGCCGTCCCGACGAAGGACTGCAGGCCGTTTTCAAGTCGGTCTTCCCGATCTCCGATTTTTCCGGCTCCTCGATGCTGGAGTTCGTGAAGTACGAGTTCGAAGGACCGAAATTCGACGTTGACGAATGCCGTCAGCGCGACCTGACCTATGCCGCGCCGCTGAAGGTGACGCTGCGCCTCATCGTGTTCGATATCGATGAGGATACCGGCGCGAAGTCGATCAAGGACATCAAGGAGCAGGACGTCTACATGGGCGACATGCCGCTCATGACGTCGAACGGCACCTTCATCGTCAACGGCACCGAGCGCGTCATCGTCTCGCAAATGCACCGCTCGCCGGGCGTCTTCTTCGACCACGACAAGGGCAAGTCGCACTCGTCGGGCAAGCTCTTGTTCGCCGCGCGCGTCATCCCCTATCGCGGCTCGTGGCTCGACATCGAGTTCGACAGCAAGGACGTCGTGCACGCCCGCATCGACCGCCGCCGCAAGATTCCGGTGACGTCGCTCTTGATGGCGCTCGGCATGGACGGCGAGGAGATCCTGTCGACCTTCTACAACAAGATCACCTACAAGCGCGCCGGCGACCACTGGCGCATTCCCTTCAACGTCGAGCGCTTCCGCGGCCTCAAGGCCGTTGGCGACCTGGTCGATGCCGATACCGGCGAGATCGTCGTCGAGGCCGGAAAGAAGATCACCGCGCGCCAGGCCCGCCAGCTCGGCGAAAAGGGTCTGAAGGCGATCAAGGCGACCGACGAGGACCTGCTCGGCAACTACCTCGCCGAGGATATCGTCAACTACGCCACCGGCGAGATCTTCCTCGAGGCCGGCGACGAGATCGACGACAAGACGCTCAAGGTGCTGCTCGGCACCGGCGAGGGCGAGATCCAGATCCTCGACATCGACCACGTCAATGTCGGCGCCTATATCCGCAACACGCTCGCCGTCGACAAGAACGAGAGCCGCCAGGACGCGCTGTTCGACATCTACCGTGTCATGCGCCCGGGCGAGCCGCCGACGCTCGAAACTGCCGAAGCCATGTTCAACTCGCTGTTCTTCGACAGCGAGCGCTATGACCTGTCGGCCGTCGGCCGCGTCAAGATGAACATGCGCCTCGAGCTCAAGGCAGAGGACACCGTGCGCGTGCTGCGCAAGGAAGACATCCTGGCCGTGGTCAAGACGTTGGTGGAACTGCGCGACGGCAAGGGCGAGATCGACGACATCGACAATCTCGGCAACCGCCGCGTGCGCTCGGTCGGCGAGCTGATGGAAAACCAGTACCGCGTCGGCCTGCTGCGCATGGAGCGCGCGATCAAGGAACGCATGTCCTCGATCGAGATCGACACGGTGATGCCGCAGGACCTGATCAACGCCAAGCCGGCGGCCGCCGCCGTGCGCGAGTTCTTCGGTTCCTCGCAGCTGTCGCAGTTCATGGACCAGACCAACCCGCTGTCGGAGATCACCCACAAGCGCCGCCTCTCGGCGCTTGGACCGGGCGGTCTGACCCGCGAGCGCGCCGGCTTCGAGGTGCGCGACGTGCACCCGACGCACTACGGCCGCATCTGCCCGATCGAGACGCCGGAAGGCCCGAATATCGGTCTGATCAACTCGCTGGCGACCTTCGCGCGCGTCAACAAGTACGGCTTCATCGAGAGCCCGTACCGCAAGATCGTCAACGGCAAGCTGACCAACGAGGTCGTCTACCTGTCGGCCATGGAAGAAGCCAAGCACCATGTCGCGCAGGCCAATGCCGAGCTCGACAAGAATGGCGGCTTCGTCGATGAGTTCGTCATCTGCCGCAACGCCGGCGAAGTGATGATGGCGCCGCGCGAGAACGTCGACCTGATGGACGTGTCGCCGAAGCAGATGGTTTCGGTGGCGGCAGCGCTCATCCCATTCCTCGAGAACGACGACGCCAACCGCGCGCTGATGGGCTCGAACATGCAGCGTCAGGCCGTGCCGCTGGTGCGCGCCGAGGCGCCGTTCGTCGGCACCGGCATGGAGCCGATCGTCGCCCGTGACTCCGGCGCCGCCATCGGCGCCCGCCGCGGCGGCATCGTCGACCAGGTGGACGCGACGCGTATCGTCATCCGCGCCACGGAAGATCTCGATCCCGGCAAGTCGGGCGTCGACATCTACCGGCTGATGAAGTTCCAGCGTTCGAACCAGAACACCTGCATCAACCAGCGTCCGCTGGTGCGCATGGGCGACCGCGTCAACAAGGGCGACATCATCGCCGACGGTCCTTCGACGGAGCTCGGCGATCTGGCGCTCGGCCGCAACGTGCTGGTCGCGTTCATGCCGTGGAACGGCTACAACTACGAGGACTCGATCCTCTTGTCGGAGCGCATCGTCGCCGACGACGTCTTCACCTCGATCCATATCGAGGAGTTCGAGGTCATGGCGCGCGATACCAAGCTCGGGCCGGAGGAAATCACGCGCGACATTCCGAACGTCTCGGAAGAAGCGCTGAAGAACCTCGACGAAGCCGGCATCGTCTACATCGGCGCCGAAGTGCAGCCGGGCGACATCCTGGTCGGCAAGATCACGCCGAAGGGTGAAAGCCCGATGACGCCGGAAGAGAAGCTTCTGCGCGCCATCTTCGGCGAAAAGGCCTCCGACGTGCGCGATACCTCCATGCGCATGCCTCCGGGCACCTTCGGCACGGTTGTCGAAGTGCGCGTCTTCAACCGCCACGGCGTGGAGAAGGACGAGCGCGCCATGGCGATCGAGCGCGAGGAGATCGAACGCCTGGCCAAGGACCGCGACGACGAGCAGGCGATCCTCGACCGCAACGTCTATTCGCGCCTGTCCGACATGCTGGTCGGCAAGGATGCGATTGCCGGACCGAAGGGCTTCAAGAAGGGCTCGAAGCTGGCGAAGGATACGCTGGACGACTATCCGCGCTCGCAGTGGTGGCAGTTCGCGGTGGAGAACGAAAAGCTCCAGAGCGAACTGGAAGCCCTGCGCGGCCAGTACGACGATTCCAAGAAGGCGCTGGAACAGCGCTTCATGGACAAGGTCGAGAAGGTGCAGCGCGGCGACGAAATGCCTCCGGGCGTCATGAAGATGGTCAAGGTCTTCGTGGCCGTGAAGCGCAAGATGCAGCCGGGCGACAAGATGGCCGGCCGGCACGGCAACAAGGGTGTCGTGTCGCGCATCGTTCCGGTCGAGGACATGCCTTTCCTCGAGGACGGCACGCATGCCGATATCGTGCTCAACCCGCTGGGTGTGCCGAGCCGCATGAATGTCGGCCAGATCCTGGAAACGCATCTGGGCTGGGCCTGCGCCGGCATGGGCAGGAAGATCGGCGAGCTGATCGAGGCGTACAAGGCGGGCGGCGACATCAAGCCGCTGCGCAAGACGATCGAGAGCTTCATGCCGGCCAATGACCGCAACGAGCCGGTCCGCGAGTACGACGACGAAAGCATCATTCGCCTCGGCGAGCAGATGCGCCGCGGCGTCTCCATCGCGACCCCGGTGTTCGACGGCGCGCATGAGGGCGACATCAACATCATGCTGGAGCAGGCGGGCCTGCACACCAGCGGTCAGTCGCAGCTCTATGACGGACGCACCGGCGAGCCGTTCGATCGCAAGGTGACGATGGGCTATATCTATATGCTCAAGCTTCACCACCTGGTGGACGACAAGATCCACGCGCGTTCGATCGGCCCGTACTCGCTGGTCACCCAGCAGCCGCTGGGCGGCAAGGCGCAGTTCGGCGGCCAGCGCTTCGGCGAAATGGAGGTCTGGGCGCTCGAAGCGTACGGCGCCGCCTACACGCTGCAGGAGATGCTGACGGTGAAGTCGGACGACGTCGCCGGACGCACCAAGGTCTACGAAGCTATCGTCCGTGGCGACGACACGTTCGAGGCCGGCATTCCGGAGAGCTTCAACGTTCTCGTCAAGGAAATGCGGTCCCTCGGCCTCAATGTCGAGCTGGAGAACACCAAGCTCGACGACGCTCCGGTGCGGCTGCCCGATGCTGCCGAATAGGGGCGCAGCCGAATAAGGCAACGGCGCGCCGCGCAAGATCGCGGCGCGCCAATCAAATTCTTCGGCCGGTGGGCCGACCACTCAGCGGGCATTCGGCCCGCGTCAGATGCAAGGGGTTTTCGAGGACCCCGAAAAGGAGAACGGCATGAACCAAGAGGTCATGAATCTCTTCAATCCCCAGGCGCCGGCGCAGGTGTTCGATTCCATCCGGATTTCGCTCGCCAGCCCTGAGAAGATTCTGTCCTGGTCGTTCGGCGAGATCAAGAAGCCGGAGACCATCAACTACCGCACCTTTAAGCCGGAGCGTGACGGCCTGTTCTGCGCGCGCATTTTCGGACCGATCAAGGACTACGAGTGCCTGTGCGGCAAGTACAAGCGCATGAAGTACAAGGGCGTCATCTGCGAGAAGTGCGGCGTCGAAGTCACGCTGTCGCGGGTGCGGCGCGAGCGCATGGGCCATATCGAGCTCGCCGCGCCCGTCGCCCATATCTGGTTCCTGAAGTCGCTGCCGTCGCGCATCGGCACGCTGCTCGACATGACGCTGAAGGACATCGAGCGCGTCCTCTACTTCGAGAACTACATCGTCACCGAGCCCGGCCTTACCGCGCTGAAGGAGCACCAGCTGCTCAGCGAGGAAGAGTACATGCTGGCCGTCGATGAGTATGGCGAGGATTCGTTCACCGCCATGATCGGCGCCGAGGCCATTCACGACCTGCTGGCCGGCATGGACCTGGAGAAGATCGCCGGCGACCTGCGTTCGGAACTGGCTTCGACCACCTCCGAGCTGAAGCAGAAGAAGTATCTGAAGCGGCTCAAGGTCGTTGAGAACTTCATGGAGTCCGGCAACCGTCCGGAATGGATGATCATGAAGGTGGTTCCGGTGATCCCGCCGGACCTGCGCCCGCTCGTCCCGCTGGACGGCGGCCGTTTCGCCACGTCCGACCTCAACGACCTCTATCGCCGCGTCATCAACCGCAACAACCGCCTGAAGCGGCTGATCGAGCTGCGCGCGCCCGGCATCATCGTGCGCAATGAAAAGCGCATGCTGCAGGAAGCGGTCGACGCCCTGTTCGACAACGGCCGTCGCGGCCGCGTCATCACCGGCGCCAACAAGCGTCCGCTGAAGTCGCTGTCCGACATGCTGAAGGGCAAGCAGGGCCGGTTCCGCCAGAACCTGCTCGGCAAGCGCGTCGACTATTCCGGCCGCTCGGTCATCGTGACCGGTCCGGAGCTCAAGCTGCACCAGTGCGGCCTGCCGAAGAAGATGGCGCTCGAGCTGTTCAAGCCCTTCATCTACGCCCGCCTCGACGCCAAGGGTTTCTCCTCGACCGTCAAGCAGGCCAAGAAGCTGGTCGAGAAGGAGCGTCCGGAGGTCTGGGATATCCTCGACGAGGTCATCCGCGAGCACCCGGTGCTGTTGAACCGCGCGCCGACGCTGCACCGCCTCGGCATCCAGGCGTTCGAGCCGATCCTGATCGAAGGCAAGGCGATCCAGCTGCATCCGCTGGTCTGCACGGCTTTCAACGCCGACTTCGACGGCGACCAGATGGCCGTCCACGTGCCGCTGTCGCTGGAAGCGCAGCTCGAAGCCCGCGTGCTGATGATGTCGACCAACAACATCCTGCACCCGGCTTCCGGCGCGCCGATCATCGTGCCGTCGCAGGACATGGTTCTCGGTCTCTACTATCTCTCGATCGTCAACCAGAACGAGCCGGGCGAGGGCATGGTGTTCGCCGACATGGGCGAGCTGCAGCATGCGCTCGAGACCAAGGCGGTGACGCTGCACGCCAAGATCAAGGGCCGCTTCCGCTCGGTCGACGCCGAAGGCAATGTCGTGTCGAAGATCTATGACACCACGCCTGGCCGCATGATCATCGGCGAGCTGCTGCCGAAGAACGTCAACGTGCCTTACGAGACCGCCAACCAGGAGATGACCAAGAAGAACATCTCCAAGATGATCGACACCGTCTACCGCCATTGCGGTCAGAAGGAGACGGTTATCTTCTGCGACCGCATCATGGCGCTCGGCTTCGCGCATGCCTGCCGCGCCGGCATTTCGTTCGGCAAGGACGACATGCTGATCCCGGACACCAAGATCAAGCTGGTGTCCGAGACCGAGGCTTTGGCCAAGGAATACGAGCAGCAGTACAATGACGGCCTGATCACCCAGGGCGAGAAGTACAACAAGGTCGTCGATGCCTGGGCCAAGTGCTCCGAAAAGGTCGCCGACGAGATGATGGCCCGCATCAAGGCCGTCGAGTTCGAGGACAACGGCCGTCAGAAGCCGATGAACTCGATCTACATGATGTCGCATTCGGGTGCGCGCGGTTCGCCCACCCAGATGCGTCAGCTCGCCGGCATGCGCGGCCTGATGGCCAAGCCGTCGGGTGAAATCATCGAGACGCCGATCATCTCGAACTTCAAGGAAGGCCTCACCGTGCTCGAGTACTTCAACTCGACCCACGGCGCCCGCAAGGGTCTGGCCGACACCGCTCTGAAGACGGCGAACTCGGGCTACCTCACCCGTCGTCTTGTCGACGTGGCGCAGGACTGCATCGTCAACTCGCTCGACTGCGGCACCGACAAGGGCCTCACCATGCAGCCGATCGTCGATGCCGGCCAGATCGTCGCCTCGATCGGCCAGCGTGTTCTCGGCCGCACGTCGCTCGACGACATCAACCATCCGGTGTCGGGCGAGGTTCTGGTCAAGGCCGGAACGCTGATGGACGAACGCGATGTGGAGCAGATCGAGAAGGCCGGCGTCCAGTCGGTACGCATCCGCTCGGCGCTGACCTGCGAGGTCAGGACCGGCGTCTGCGCGGTCTGCTACGGTCGCGACCTCGCCCGCGGCACGCCTGTCAACCAGGGCGAAGCCGTCGGCGTCATCGCGGCGCAGTCGATCGGCGAGCCGGGCACCCAGCTCACCATGCGTACCTTCCACATGGGCGGTACGGCGCAGGTGGTGGACTCTTCGTTCCTCGAAGCCTCGTATGAGGGCAAGGTCGAGATCCGCAACCGCAACGTGGTGCGCAACTCGGACGGCCAGCAGATGGTCATGGGCCGCAACATGGCGGTGCTGATCCTCGACGAGACCGGCAAGGAACGCGCCACGCACCGCGTCACTTATGGTTCGCGTATTTTCGTGGACGATGGCGACAAGGTGAAGCGCGGCCAGCGCATCGCCGAGTGGGATCCCTACACCCGCCCGATCCTCACCGAAATCGAGGGCAAGGTGCAGTTCGAGGATCTGGTCGACGGCATTTCCGTGCAGGAAACGGCCGACGAATCGACCGGCATCACCAAGCGCGAGGTCATCGACTGGCGCTCGACGCCGCGCGGCAACGACCTGAAGCCCGCGATCGTCGTGCATGACGCCAAGGGCAAGGTCGGCAAGCTGTCGAAGGGCGGCGATGCACGCTTCCTGCTCTCGGTCGAGGCCATCCTCTCGGTCGAGCCGGGCGCGCATGTCCGTCCCGGCGACGTGCTGGCGCGTATCCCGATGGAAAGCGCCAAGACCAAGGACATCACCGGCGGTCTGCCGCGTGTTGCCGAGCTGTTCGAGGCCCGTCGTCCGAAGGATCACGCCATCATCGCCGAGATCGACGGCACGGTCCGCTTCGGCCGCGACTACAAGAACAAGCGCCGCATCATCATCGAGCCGCACGACTCGACGCTCGAGCCGGTCGAATACCTGATCCCGAAGGGCAAGCCGTTCCATCTCCAGGACGGCGACGTCATCGAGAAGGGCGACTACATCCTCGACGGCAATCCGGCGCCGCACGACATCCTGGCGATCAAGGGCGTGGAGGCGCTTGCGTCCTACCTCGTCAACGAGATCCAGGAGGTCTACCGCCTGCAGGGCGTGTCGATCAACGACAAGCACATCGAGGTGATCGTTCGCCAGATGCTGCAGAAGGTCGAGATCACCACGCAGGGCGACTCGACCTACATTCCGGGCGACCACGTCGACGTTATCGAGCTGGAAGAGGTCAACGAGCGGCTGATCGAGGACGGCAAGAAGCCGGCCGAAGGCCAGCCGGTGCTGCTCGGCATCACCAAGGCTTCGCTGCAGACGCCGTCGTTCATCTCGGCCGCCTCCTTCCAGGAGACGACGAGGGTGCTCACCGAAGCGGCGGTTGCCGGCAAGACCGACATGCTGCAGGGCCTGAAGGAAAACGTCATCGTCGGCCGGCTGATCCCGGCCGGCACGGGCGGCACGATGAGCCAGATCCGGCGCATCGCCACCTCGCGCGACGAGTTGATCATCGACGAGCGCCGCAAGGCGTCTGGCGTCGAGGTCGCCGAGCCGATGCTGACCGACATGGTCACCGCCGCGCAGTAAGCGCGGGACGACAAGAGAAGAAGGAAAGGGGCCCGCGTGGCCCCTTTCGCGTTTTCAGCGCCACGAGGAACCATCATGAGCAAGAAGAACTGGACGGCCGTCGATGACTACATCGTTTCCTCGCTCTTCGCGGCGGATCCGGTGCTTGACGCAGTGCTCGCGGCCAATCGCGACCAGGGCCTGCCGGCGATCGACGTCTCGGCCGCGCAAGGCAAGCTGCTGTTGCTGCTGGTGCGCATCCGCGGCGCGAGAAGGGTGCTGGAGATCGGAACGCTGGGCGGCTACTCGACCATCTGGATGGCGCGGGGACTGCCAGCCGATGGAAAGGTTGTGACGCTGGAGCTCGATCCGCACCATGCCAGGGTCGCACGCTCGAACTTCGAGCGGGCAGGGGTGTCAGACCGGATCGATCTGCGCATCGGTCCGGCGCTTCAATCGCTCGCCGCGCTGAGTGGCGAAAACGCGGGTCCGTTCGATCTGGTCTTCATCGACGCCGACAAGCCGAGCAATCCGAATTATCTCGACTGGGCAATGAAGCTGTCACGGCCTGGAACGGTCATCGTCTGCGACAACGTCATTCGTGACGGCGCTGTGGTGCAGGAAGATAGCGGCGACGCCAATGTCGAAGGCGCACGCGCGGCGTTCTCGTTCATCGGCGGCGACAAGCGGCTCGATGGAACGGCCATCCAGACCGTCGGCGCCAAGGGCTATGACGGCTTTGCGATAGCGATCGTCGAGTGACATCACACCGTGAATGATGATGATCAGACCAACTTGGTCGTGCTCACTTTGTCATAGGCTGTTCATTTGACGACCGGCTTCCCCCAATCCGTCGCTGCTTCGCAGCGCCACCTTTCCCCCCTCCGGAGGGAAAGGAAGGCGCGTTGGACGAGCGTCGGCGGCAATAGGCTCGCGCCCTTCCTCTCCCCCGTCGATCGGGGGAGAGGTGGCTCGGCGTAGCCGAGACGGAGTGGGGGTCGACCTGGCAGGAGCGTGCATTCCAGCCAGGTCCGCGAGCCAATCGCATGCATAAATCAGTCGAAGAACGCCTCGACGACGTTGCGCTTGCCGAGCATGAAGGCGTCGGCGACGTGCTGCAGCGGCGCCAGGTCGACGTCGGAGACGCCGGCGCGGACGATCTCGGCGAAGCGACTGTAGAGCATCGGATACTCCGCTTCCGGCTCGTCATGGACGATCTTGCCGTCGATGGCGAGCTTCGCGCCGCCGCCCGAAAGCACCATCTTGCCCTTGTCCGTCTCGGCCACGATGTCCCAGCTTTGCGGGCCGGTCTGCAGCCAGTCGAGCTCCATCGTCACCGGCACTCCGTTCGAGGTGCGGAAGGCGACATGCGCGGCAACGGGGGAGGCGCGATTCTCCGGAAAATCGAGAACCGCCGAAGTGATGAACATCGCCGGCAGGATGTGTGTGGCGATTGACAGCGCATTGATGCCCGGATCGAAGACGCCGAAGCCTCCCGGCGCCCAGATCCATTCCTGGTTCGGGTGCCAGCGGCGCACATCTTCCTTCCAGATGATGGCGGCGGAACTGATCCTGGCCGAGGCCAGGAATGCGCGCCCGGCCTCGACCGCCGGCGCATAGCGTGAGTGCCAGCTGGCGAAGAGAGAAACGCCATGCTTGCCGGCAATTCGCTTCAGGTCCTCGACCTCGCTGACGGTGGCGCCCGGCGGCTTTTCCAGGAAGACATGCTTCCCGGCTTCGAGCGCTGCGCGCGCGGCGTCGTAGCGGAACTGCGGCGGCATGCAGAGCGAGACGGCCTCGAGGTCCGATACGGCTTCGAGCATTGCCTCGATGGTCGGAAAGTTCGGGATGCCGTCGACCTTGCCGTGCCGGCTGGCGGCGGCGATGAGCTGGTAGTCGCTGTCCTTCGCCAGAGCCGGAAGATGCTGGTCGCGGACGATCTTGCCCACGCCGACGATGCCGAGCTTGATGGGACCTTTGTTCGAGGGCATGGGAACTCCGAGGATTTGGAAAGGTGGGTGTTTCTACGCAGGGAAGCGATGGGGGGCAAGCCGACGCCTGCGAGTCGCGGGCCCCTGCAAGCTCAACGCTGATTCAGATCGGCTCGTCGAACGTGATGATCGACACTTCGCCTTCGAGCGCGCCCTGGTAGGCCGACAGATGCGGCTCGTCGTCGGGCGCGCCGTCCATGTCGCCGATCTGATCGAGCTCGGCCTCGGCATAGCCTTCCGCGGCGAGCGAATCGAGCGCCTTGCGCACCGCCGAATCGTCGTCGGGCGCCACAAGCATCACATGGACGCCTTCCGGCTTGCCGCCTTTCTTCTTCCAGACACGGCCGGTGATGATGGTGACCGGGCGTTCCTCATTGTCGTTCACGGGCTGATTCCTCTCGGCAAAGGGCGGGCGAGGGCGTTTCTGCTGCTCATGCCGCCTTTTGGCATGAAGCATGGCTGGGCAACAGCCAAAAGCCGGTCACTTTCTTCCTCGCGCTTGCAAAAAGACGCAAGAAAATTACATGCGTTTTTCGCATGGCTGCCAAGCCCCGGTCCGCGCGCAATATTTGCCAGCGCGGGGTTGACGGTTCGAAGGGTTGCGAGTAGAAGCCGCCCAGTCAGAACCGATGTGAGGCTTTCCTTTTCGAGGCGACACGCCTTGGAGTTTGCCTCAAACAGGGTTCGTTTTACGAGCGAAAAGACATTTCCGGCGCGCATGAAGCGGTTTCCGCTTCCTCTGCTATTTGTTCGGGCAAGACCGCGAGGCGCGGTGTGTTGCCCGAATTTGCGTATGGAAACGACGCTTTGAGCGGCCCTGACCGGGCAAGACACGGAATTGAGAGACAAGAGGGTTTAATGCCTACCGTCAACCAGCTGATCCGCAAGCCGCGCCTGGCGCCGGTGAAGCGCAACAAGGTCCCGGCCATGCAGCAGAACCCGCAGAAGCGGGGCGTCTGCACGCGCGTCTACACCACGACGCCGAAGAAGCCGAACTCGGCGCTGCGCAAGGTGGCCAAGATCCGCCTGACCAATGGTTTCGAGGTGATCGGCTACATCCCGGGCGAAGGCCACAACCTGCAGGAACACTCCGTGGTCATGATCCGCGGCGGCCGCGTCAAGGACCTTCCGGGCGTGCGCTACCACATCATCCGCGGCGTGCTCGATACCCAGGGCGTCAAGAACCGCAAGCAGCGCCGTTCGAAATACGGTGCCAAGCGTCCGAAGTAAGGTTTTCCGGCTTCGGCGCTTTTTTTGACTGCGCCGGGCTATGAGAGATTGAGAGACAAAAGCCATGTCCCGTCGTCACAGTGCAGAAAAGCGTGAGATCAATCCGGACCCGAAGTTCGGCGACCTGATCGTCACCAAGTTCATGAACGCCGTCATGTATGACGGCAAGAAGTCGGTTGCCGAGACCATCGTCTACGGCGCGCTGGACCAGGTCCAGGCCAAGACCAAGCAGGAGCCGGTCACCGTCTTCCATCAGGCGCTCGACAATGTCGCGCCGCATGTGGAAGTGCGTTCGCGCCGCGTCGGCGGCGCCACCTACCAGGTTCCGGTCGACGTGCGCCCCGAGCGCCGCCAGGCGCTGGCCATCCGCTGGCTGATCACCGCGGCGCGCAACCGCAACGAGACCACCATGATCGACCGCCTCTCGGGCGAGCTGATGGACGCGGCCAACAACCGCGGTACGGCCGTCAAGAAGCGTGAAGACACCCACAAGATGGCGGAAGCCAACCGCGCCTTCGCGCACTACCGCTGGTAAAGCGCGAACGAGACTGAGAGGCACCTCCCATGGCCCGCGAATACAAAATCGAAGACTACCGCAATTTCGGTATCATGGCGCATATCGACGCCGGCAAGACGACGACGACCGAGCGCGTCCTGTACTACACGGGCAAGTCGCACAAGATCGGCGAAGTCCATGACGGCGCTGCCACCATGGACTGGATGGAGCAGGAGCAGGAACGCGGCATCACCATCACGTCGGCCGCGACCACGACCTTCTGGAAGGGTCGTGACGGCAAGATGCACCGCTTCAACATCATCGACACTCCCGGACACGTCGACTTCACCATCGAGGTCGAGCGTTCGCTGCGCGTGCTCGACGGCGCCATTGCGCTGCTCGACGCCAATGCCGGTGTCGAACCGCAGACGGAGACCGTCTGGCGCCAGGCCGACAAGTACCACGTGCCGCGCATGATCTTCTGCAACAAGATGGACAAGATCGGCGCCGACTTCTACCGCTCGGAAGAAATGATCGGCTCGCGCCTCGGCGCACAGGCTGTCGTCATGCAGCTGCCGATCGGCGCCGAGACCGAGTTCAAGGGCGTCGTCGACCTCGTCGAGATGAACGCGCTGGTCTGGCGCGACGAGACGCTGGGCGCCGCCTGGGACGTCGTCGAGATCCCGGCCGACCTCAAGGAGAAGGCCGAGCAGTATCGCGAGAAGATGATCGAGGCCGCCGTCGAAATGGACGAGACCGCGCTCGAGAATTATCTCGAAGGCAAGATGCCGTCGAATGACGAGATCCGCGCGCTGATCCGCAAAGGCACCATCGCGGTCAAGTTCTTCCCGATGTTCTGTGGCTCGGCCTTCAAGAACAAGGGCGTGCAGCCGCTGCTCGACGCCGTCGTCGAATACCTGCCGTCGCCGGCCGACGTTCCGGCCATCAAGGGCGTCGATGCCAAGACCGACGCCGAGATCGAGCGTCACGCGGACGACAGCGAGCCGCTGTCGATGCTGGCCTTCAAGATCATGAACGACCCGTTCGTCGGCTCGCTCACCTTTGCCCGCATCTATTCGGGCAAGCTGGCCAAGGGCGTCTCGCTCGACAACACCGTCAAGGGCAAGAAGGAGCGCATCGGCCGCATGCTGCAGATGCATGCGAATTCGCGCGCCGACATCGAAGAGGCCTTCGCCGGCGACATCGTCGCTCTGGCTGGCCTCAAGGACACCACCACCGGCGACACGCTCTGCGATCCGCTGCACCCGGTCATCCTCGAGCGCATGGAATTCCCTGATCCGGTCATCCAGATCGCCATCGAGCCGAAGACCAAGAACGACCAGGAGAAGATGGGCCTCGCGCTGCATCGCCTGGCTGCCGAGGATCCGTCCTTCCGCGTCAAGACCGACGAGGAAAGCGGCCAGACCATCATCGCCGGCATGGGCGAATTGCACCTCGACATCATCGTCGACCGCATGCGTCGCGAGTTCAAGGTCGAGGCCAATATCGGCGCGCCGCAGGTGGCCTATCGTGAGACGATCACCCGCACGCACGAGCAGGACTACACGCACAAGAAGCAGACCGGCGGTACCGGTCAGTTCGCCCGCGTCAAGATCCTGTTCGAGCCGGATGCCGAAGGCGGCGACTTCAAGTTCGAGTCGAAGATCGTCGGCGGCGCGGTGCCGAAGGAATACGTCCCCGGCGTCGAGAAGGGCATCAACAGCGTGTTGTCGTCCGGTCCGTTCGCCGGCTTCCCGATGATCGGCGTCAAGGCGACGCTCATCGACGGCGCCTTCCACGACGTCGACTCCTCGGTGCTGGCCTTCGAAATCGCTGGCCGCGCCTGTTTCCGTGAAGCGGCGCCGAAGCTCGGCGTGCAGCTGCTCGAGCCGATCATGAAGGTCGAGGTGGTGACACCGGAAGACTACGTCGGCAACGTCATCGGCGATCTCAACGGCCGCCGTGGCCAGATCCAGGGTCAGGAGACCCGCGGTGTCGCCGTCGTGGTCAACGCGATGGTGCCGCTGGCCAACATGTTCAAGTACGTCGACAATCTGCGTTCGATGTCGCAGGGCCGCGCCCAGTACACGATGCAGTTCGACCACTACGAGCCGGTGCCGACCGCGGTCGCCCAGGAAGTTCAAAAGAAATACGCGTAACTCGAGCGGGTTGCACGACACCTTAATTCAAGCCCCGCACGGGCAAGCAGGAACGGAGACATCACATGGCAAAAGGTAAATTCGAGCGCACCAAGCCGCATGTGAACATTGGCACGATCGGCCACGTCGATCATGGCAAGACGTCGCTGACGGCGGCGATCACGAAGTATTTTGGCGAATACAAGCGCTATG
>NZ_JARAKC010000030.1:0-51875 GCF_049887195.1 Mesorhizobium abyssinicae | reverse complement strand
CTGACACGCCATAGACGCGCGCCGCATGGGCTTTGGAAAAACCGCCCTCTATCACCGACAGCGCCATCTCCTCTCGACGCAGCGGCGTGAGACGGGCATTCTTGTGAATGTTCATTCGGACCCTCCGATGAGTGCTGAAGCCTGGTAACTCTAGTCTCCTCGGTCCGGTCCGAATGGACAACCTCCTGAAAGCTCACAACTAGTCGACAGTTGCACGTTCGGGCTCTGAACCGCCATCAACCGAATACGAGCACTTAGCCCGAGGAGGCCGTCAGCGCTTGGCGGACGATCGCGAGGCAGGGGAGGGGACGGTGAGTCTGCCGCTGTCGACGAGCAGAGAGACGACCCACGCGTCGATCAGGCGGCATCCGCGTCGTCCTACCGATGCGCATTCGCGCAAGCCGCCGGCATCGAAACGGCACTGCACAACATCGCCGAGCTGCTGGCCGCCATCGCGATGATCGTGATCTGCATTGCCTGGATGTTCGGCTACATGGATCTCAGAAGGGGCGAGTTCTCGATCATCGGCATCCGGCGCCACCGAACTCGTGAACATCATCGTCGAGGCTGACGCCATGGCGAATTCCCGGGCTGCACCCGGCCCGTGATGGTCGACGCGTGCGTCTTTGAAAGGCGCAGTCTACACATCTCGGGACCTTTCCTTCGCCCGGGCGCACGCTGCGCGGAACTCTTCGACCTCTTGCTCCGTCAGATGCTCGATGCCGATAAAGGCGTTCTTGCCCTGGCCGGAGCGGATCAACTCATCGAGCTTTGCCTGGATGGCGGCGCCATCGCGGTTCTGTGTATTCTGAATCAAGAAGACCATCAGAAAAGTGACGATGGTGGTTCCGGTGTTGATGACTAATTGCCAGGTCTCGGAGTATTGAAACACAGGGCCAGTTGCCGCCCAGGTCAAAACCGATCCCAAGCAAAGAGTGAAGGCCCATGGCCTACCTGTTGCGTGAGCGACTGCTTCCGCCATTCGATTGAACGTCTTTTCCATGACACAAACCCTGGATGATGATGCGCAACCAACGTTGGTTTAGGGCACCAGTTCCCACCGATCAGAATCGCGATCGCCGGCAACTTTTGCCCGCTTGCCGAGTTTGTTTCCTGAGGGTTTCTAAAAGGAAGAGTGTCACCATGGAAGCGACACAAACTCAGCCAGCCGTGGTAGGAGCCGGGGTGGAACGCAAGCGCTGCGCCGACATAGTCGACCTGCAGGCCTTACATTTTGAGCGAAAGAAAATCTTCCCGGTAGCCAGGGCGCTGAAGGCGGTCGCGCAAGAAATTCGCGGGGTTCAATCTCCGCCCCCGATGTGAGCCCGCTGCTCCCCGGCAGGGCCGATAAGTGCGATGACCGGCTGGCAAGGCGGCGCTTCTATTCTCCGGTCTATGTGAGAGCCGCCCCGGCGGACAGGCCTTGTGAAGTCGGCCACGTCCAGGAAGCGGCCGAGCAACTCGTCAAATGGCCGAAGCGGGGGCCCGGATGGCACAAGGCAATGATCCTTTGCCTGTCAGCTCTGGAGGGCGATCCGATTGATCCGCAGGTCATACGCCAAGCCTTCGAAGCTGCGGCAAAGGAGGCTGGGATGTTGCTTACTTCCGACCCACGTAATGCCAGCCGAGATTAATTCGCTTTCCCCGGAACATCTCATCCATGAACCCTGTTTTCTCCTTACAGGTCCTTCGGCGATCTAGGGAGGATAAGCTGATGAACGTCGCCAACTTGCAACTTGAAGGCCTTCTTATGTCCGTAGCGTCAATCAACAATCTGCTGGTTCACAAGGGGGTTCTTTCGATCGACGAAATTGACCGGGCCTTACAACATGCCGAGGATTCGCTGTTGGACGACGCACGGCTTTACGAGGATATGTCCCCGTCAAATCGCGATGCTGTGTGTTTTCCGCTGAGATTGCTTCAGTTGGCTAACTTGGCTCAGTCGGAAACAGAGATTCCGCCATTCTCCGAACTTGCCAGAATGGTGGCCGAGCTCAAGCAGCCCTATAACGAAAAAGGCTAGCTCCACGACGCCGCCCCGTTCGTGCCGTTCGGGGCAAGCGCCTTCTGATTCCACATAGCATCGCCCGCCGGCGCTTGGCTTCTCTATGACTTGCCCCTTTCGTCACCGAGGAGCTCCCGGCAAGCGGCCTAAGGCCACGCAGCGTAGCGCACGCTTTCGCTTTCGACTTCATCCGGCCCGTATGCAGGCGCATCTGGGTTGAATTCGCTCCATCCGCTGCCTCATACTCCCGACGGCGTTCAGACACGTCAACCGAACCGTCCTGCCCGATGCGCTCGGCTTCCGGAACGAGTTCATCCTGGACTTTGGCAGTCACAAGTGTTCCGCCGCGTCTGATGTCTTGCGTAGACGTGAGCATCCCGCTCTGGCACTCCGGATTCGGTGAGCGCGCCAATATCCCGCCGGCCGCTTCCCAACTACGGCGCCGGCTACCGCGCCGGCTGATGTGGCGACGAGCCATCCAGCTGCAACTAAGGTCCCGCGCCTGGGATGGTCATTATGCCAAGACCCGTCAAAAGACCCCCGGCTCCCCCGATAGCCGCGCCTATGCCAGCACCGCCTGCGGCATCGTCTGCAACGTCGGAGGGTTCGCCATAGTACCAATCGGCAGAGTTGTTAGCCACGAGACTGATATCGGCCGAGGAGACTCCGATCGCATCCAATTCGCCAACCGCGTCAGAGGCGTCGGCCTAGTCGTCAAACAGTAGTCCGGTAAGGATTTCATTTTCTCTCCATCGCGTTCATTGGTGCCGGCAAACACATTGCCTGATAACCCAGGGCGACGCTTGTGGATTGCCCGTTCTTGGCGGTGGCCTGACCGCGCCAGATACCTTGGTTGTCTTTTGCGACGTCGGCCACGTTCGAATACCCGGCGCTTTCGATCCGGGCTTTGGCCTGGTCCTCGGTGAAGCTGTTGGCGCCAGGCAGTGGAGACGCTGTCGACGGGGTGCTCGATGTCTTTACCGCCCGGGGTTGTCCCGCCCCAGCCGAGGAAGCGATCTTGTCGATCATCTCCTTTGTGCATTTTCAGCGTGGGCGCGTTTCTTGGGCGAATGTCTTGAGTGCAGCGTTGCCGGCGTCTGCCGCGTAACTTTCAAACAGGCCGACAGCATCGAATGAGCCTGTGAATGGAGTAAGGCTCCAACAGGGCCACGTGCTGTTCACGCTCAGATGTCCCGCGTGCACTACGACCCCGCCGCGGACGGTCCGAAAGTGAGAATAATCAAGAGGGCGACAAAAAGCATCGCGGCTACCATGGCACCCCACATCAGGATATTTCCGGTGCCGCGTGGCTCCGGGGCGCGAGACAGGTGTTTTGCCATTGGATGCGAACCTTCAGTAAAATCCTCTCTCAGCAACGTGCCTTCCCAAGGGCTGGTTCCCGGCCGCTGCACCGCATCCCAAGTGGGGCCGAGGTCTTGTTCCGAAGATGAGCGGCAGCCTGTGATGAAACCCAAAGACGGCCGATAGCACTTAGGAATCGAGATCCATCCGCCGGTGTCTGGGCTGCTCATGCCAGACAACCTGTCGCAAGTCGCGCCAGTCCACTGCTTGACCCCAGACGGGACATTTGTGGAAATGATCGCCGTCGCTCAAGTCGCGCGCCGGCAACCGACGCTCAAGATCGGAAAGCTTGGTCATTTTACGAAGTCGGGGGTCTGCCGTCGTTCGTCCCATTCGCGAACGCTTCCATCATCGTCGCTCCCCCGGATCTCTTCAGCAACTGACGACAGAGCCCGTGAAACATTGAACAGGTTTAGCCGTTCAAAGGCGCGCGCTCGTTGCTGCAGGATCATTATACATCGTCGACGTTCAGCTACGGCCTCGGTCACCGATGCGACTGGTACCATCGCATCGGCTGGTTGTTCTACATGGAAGTTGGATGGCATCGGTATAGTCATCGTAGCACCATGCGGCTCCGGACAAGCACCGGAGCCGCTTGTTGAGAGCTGATCAGGCCGCTTGCAGCGCGCGCTTGTTGGCGTCGCTCTGGCCCAACGCGCTGAGAGCTTCGTCGGTCGCCGTCTCTTCCTTGAGGGTTTCGCGCAACAGCGGGAGGGCATCCTTCATGCCGAGTTGCTCCGCCCAGGCGATGAGCGTCCCATAGCGGGCAATCTCATAATGCTCAACCGCCTGTGCGGCGCCTACAAGGCCCGCATCGAGGGCGGGCGCCCCCTTATACTCTTCGAGCACCTCCGAGCCCTCTTCGAGAATACCGTCGATGGCGGGGCACGTCTTGCCCCTGGCAGGTTTGCCAAGTTGCTCGAAAACCTGTTCGAGCCGTTCTACCTGGCGTTCTGTTTCCATCCGATGTTTGTCGAATGCAGCGCCTACCTGTTCGGATTGCGCGGCCTTCGCCAGCTTCGGCAATGTCTTCAGGATCTTCTTTTCCGCGTAATAGAGGTCCTTCAGACCATCCACAAACAGGGTCTCCAAACCGTTTTCCGATTTCGTCGGCATTGCGCTTTCTCCTTCTGAATGAATAAGGAAAGCGGCGCCTGAGAGCGCCGCTTCCTCTATCAGGACTGACCACCTTTGCGACCGGCTTCCGAAGCCTTCTCGCGGTCGTCAGCAAAGTTGCCGCTGCCGCCGCGCTGTTGGCCGCCGCGTTGCTTGTCGTCGGCCTGCTGCTGGCCGCTGCCGCGGCGCTGATCCTGATCGTCGGCGGCTTTCCGGCTCTGTCCGGTCTTCACATGCTGTTCGCGACTTCCGCCTTGATTGGCCATGTTATTCTCCTGTCTTGGTAAGATTTTCCTAACCCTACTCAACTGCGGTCATCGCGCTCTGTTCCGGCGGAAATATTTCGTGATTTGGATCAGCCTTGGCCGCCCCTGCGGCCGCCCGCCACAATTCCTGCACGCCCACTCCGAGGTCGTCGAACGCTTGTGCTCGAATTTATGTTCACCGCAATCTGGCAGCGGCAACTCGCCCGCGTGACTGAAAACGAACGTCTTTAGCATCGGCGAAAACGAGCTTTGGTGTGAAATGATTGACCCAACACGAGCCGGGCCACTGAGGCACCTGCGCGGCTATCGCTCCTACTCGACGAGTCATATCCAGCCTACACAAGGGCAACGGTAATGGTTGTCTCGGCGCGCTCGTGAGCCTTTGGTGATGAAAAACCCCGGTGGCTAGGCCCGTGCTTTCCGCGTCCGAGGCGAGCGCGGGGCCACCCTCCTCAAAGGCATACCTTGTCCGAATCCTGTGCCACAAAATGAAAAGCAGACCGGGCTATCGCTCAACCCTGATTGACCGGCCCGGTTCCGTTCCAACGGGTGAATGTGACTTCCTTCCCTGTGACATCCCGAACCGTCTTCAACAGCGTCTCATGAAGCGCGTGCGTCGATCGGCAATGATCGCATTGCGGCGATATCAGCGGATCGACGATGCTCTTATGTGCAAGCCCTCCGCGGCGCGCAAAATTGGCAGTTCTTTTTCTTTGTCGGCGGCCTTGCTCAGTCTGGACGCTATCTGAGGAAGCGCTAAATCACGCCAATGACACGTTTTCTGCTGAGCCTCGCATCGATCCTATTTTTCAGCACGCTTCTTCAGGCGCAAGCGTGGCAGCCTTTCGGCGTCAGGCAATTTGGCTTCACATTCGATGTGCCGCCGGGCTTTGTCTTGACCCAACGTTCGGACCAGGGCGCGGCTTTTCGGGGCGCAAACGAAGCCTTCCTCGCCGTGTGGGGTGCGAGACTCGGCAAGGCCAGTTTTCGGGCCGAGATCGAGCATCGCATGGTCGAGGACGAAAAGGCCGGCTGGAAGCTGACGTATCGACGCGTCACGCCCCGATGGGCCAGTTACTCGGGCATCAACAATGGCCAAATCCGATATGTCCGTGCCATTGCCGTCTGCAATGACCGTGCCGCGCTCTTCACCATCAACTACAGCAAATCCGAAAAAATCCCCTACGATCCGGTTGTGGTCCGCATGGTGCGATCCCTGAAGGCAGAAGGCTGCTGAGCTGAGTCCGCTGATGAATTGTCGGGACACGGGTTTCATTTCCGCGTTTCGCTCGATGTCCTCGCGAGACTGCCAAGTCGAACCTGCCGTTTGGAACATCTCCGGCTCCTGAGTATTTCGGTAGAACTCCAGAAAAGCGAGGCAACGACCATGACGGCGCCGCGGGCAGTTTGGAAAGGCTTCCTGAAAGTTGGTTCGGTCTCCTGTGGCGTGAAGCTGGTCGGGGCGACCAGTGAAGCCTCGAAAATCCATTTCAAGATTCTGAACAGGAAGGACGGTCTTCCGGTAAAGAGCGCCTACGTCGATGAGGAGACCGGCGACATCGTCGAGGCAGAAGACCAGACGAAGGGATACGAGGTCGAAAAGGGGGAATTCATCGAAGTTCCGCCCGACGACATCAAAAAGCTCAAGCTGACGTCCGCCCACACCCTGGAGGTCGAGGAATTCGTCGCTCTCGACGACATCGACACGCGTTATTTGGAAAAACCTTACTACGTCATCCCTGCCGATGGCGCGGCTGTCGAAGCGTTTTCGGTGCTGCGAGAGGCCATGGCAAAAAAGCGCGTAGCGGCCAGATCCTGTGTGGTGCTTTACCAGCGCGGGCGGGAAGTGGTGATTCAACCCTTCGGCAAAGGCATGCTGCTCACCGAGCTGCGCACCCATGACGAAATGATCCCGGAAAAGACCGTCTTCGAGGATCTGAAGAGTCCTAAGTATGATCAGGACCTGCTCGAGATCGCCGGCCTGCTGATCGACAAGAAGGTGACCAGATTCGATCCATCGAAATTCGAGGACACCTACGAGGATGCGCTCGTTGCAATGATCGACGCAAAGCGCAAGGGCAAGAAGCCGCCGAAACCGGCACCAAGGCCTAAAGAGAACATCGTCGACCTCGCGTCGGTGCTGCGCAAGAGCCTTGCCAAGGAAGGCATCAAAGAAGGCTCCAAGGCAAAGGCAACTCGTAAGTCGGCATGAGGGAACTTGCC
Organism: Mesorhizobium abyssinicae; assembly: GCF_049887195.1. Taxonomy (NCBI): domain Bacteria; kingdom Pseudomonadati; phylum Pseudomonadota; class Alphaproteobacteria; order Hyphomicrobiales; family Phyllobacteriaceae; genus Mesorhizobium; species Mesorhizobium abyssinicae. Next base: position 44,903 of record NZ_JARAKC010000030.1, on the reverse strand, counting down.
GCTGATCAGTGGGTTGATCCTCATGATCTTCAGGAGCAATGAGCTATGACAGGCGATGAAAACCGTCGCGAGACGGGTGCCAGGAAATATCCGGCGTCGAAAGACGCCGATCCATCGGATGATTTCGAGCAAGAGGCGGCGGGCAACAAAAAGCCGCCGGGCGGGATCGGCCTAACGAGGCCAACCGGTCAAGGGGACAGCTCCCATCGGTCCGCCGGCCAGAATCCAGGGAAACAGGCGACTCCGAGCCCAGCAACAGAAAAGACATCTGGAGCCGGCCCTGCGATCTCGGAACATTCGAAAGACGCAAAGGCGCCCAAGACAGGTCGCCAACCAGGCGCTTACGTCAAAGAGTGAGCCTCGGCGAGGCGACGAAATCCGTTTGGATGCTTGACACTTTTGGCCGTGCCAGATCGCGCCGTAGCCTGCCCTTCTGATCGCATCGGCAGGAAATTTGTCGTCTGATGTCTTCAACTCCTGAAGGCACACGACGTCATACTCGGTTTGCCCGAGCCACTTGAGAACGGGTAGCCGGCCGTGGACGCCATTCAGATTGAAGGTTGCGATGCGGGTCATTCGAACTCAGCCATCTGGAGAGTGTCATCTCGCAAACGGGGAGCTCATTTTTCGTCCTTGTAGGATTTGGCGGCTTCATCGATCTTGCGCCAATCGTGTCCATACCGACGCACAAGTTCTCGCGCCTGGGCTGGCGACACATTCTGGGTTTCCACAATATGTTTCACCTCTGCTTCCTCGCCTTTCAGCGGCCGAGAACGAGGTCTTCTCGGCCGCATGGGCGCTGTCCCTGTTTCATCGCGTCTCGGCATGGTCTCACCTTTCTGAGTTAACCGCCGAATGTGGGGAAGGTTTCACCGCGCTTCGCAGAGCTTGCATACGTAGGGCTACACTTGTCCTCCTGCCGCAGGATCGCTTGAAGTTTGTGAACCTGCTGGCTCGGCCGGCGTTCAATGCATGGAACCGTGATCCCGCAGGGAGCGGAAAAATCGGACGCTGGTCCCATGCCACAAAAGCCGCATACTCCCGGTGCCGAAGCGCGCTTTCCCTTCGACAGGATGGCCGTCGAACGGTTCCGACAGGCTTTTCCGCGAGCGAGGTGGAGCGACGAGCGCAAGAGCTGGTTCGTTCCTGGAAAGACGGCCGCCGGCCGGATCGACCGTTGGCTGGAAAAAGAGGCAGCAATGCTGGCGGTTCACGGCGACAGCAAGGGACGCGACGCCTTCGCCTTTGATCCAATATCAAGCCCATACCTGGAGGTGTCCGACGACCTCCGTATTCGAACGCCGTATTCGAAGACGGTGATCGAGGAACTGCGAACAGTTCCCTGGGCCAGTTGGGACGAGGAATTACGGACCTGGCGAGTGCCGTTCCGTTCTTTTGAAGAGCTACTACGCCGTTGGCCCAGAATCGAAAAGGCCGCCCAACAGGCGGAACCGGAAGAAAGGAAACGACGACGAGAGTCTGCCAAAAGCTCTGACGCTTACAAGGCCGCTCAACTGCGGAATGCCGAACGCCGCCGTCATCGCTATCCACTTCCAGCGGAACACCTACCGCCCGTTGGCAAGCCAGTTGCGACAGAAGAATATGGCATTGTCGTTTTCAGCGAAGTGTCCGGTGAACTCGTCGAGGCGGAAGATTTGACCGCCTCCTATCCAAACGCGGCGTGCGCAAACGCGAACTACATTTGGGGCAGGTGGCGTTCGGCCACGCTGTCCGAACTGATCGGCACATGGCCAGCTCGCAGTGCGCCAAAAGCGGACAAACGTTCGAGGGGCTGGTGGCAACCGACTTCCCGAACTGAGAGTTGCTCGCCGAAACGCCCGCAGCATGGAAGGCAGAAAACAGACTCGCGACCTCAGCAAGGTTTGCTGACTTGGGAGGTGCTTCGAGATTGCTCAACCAGAACGCATGACACCGGGCTCTTCGACAGGTGCCTTGCTGCTGGAGGAGCGCGGTCCGGAAGTGTCACGCACTAGATCGGAGAAATTGACGGTCGCCACCAGATAGCCTGCCGCATCGTAAACCTTGATAATCGAGCCCGATTGGGCAGCGCCGGAGGGGTCCTCGGCGACGAGTGCGGCGTGAGCCATTTCCAGCGCTCTCGGGCTGGCCAAATCGGCGCTGGAGAGCTCTTCCTCGACTATCTTGGTCTTGCCGAATTGGACCGTCTCAAAGCGGAAAGTGGGCATGGGAAATCTCCTGTCCCCATGCAATGCTCAGGACGGCGTAGCGTTCCAGCAAAGGCGATCCGCCTCCACCGCACCGGCGGGTAGAGCGCGAACAATCGCGCACGCGCCTGCAAAGGGGGCGCCGCTGTGCCGATGTTGGTCGAGAAGGCGCCGACGAGTTTCCCATCCGGCCATGTTCTATATGCGCAGGGGCAGGATCACAATGTCCCTCAAAGTTGAGAGCGTAGCCGACTGGCAAACCAGTCCGTGATCTTTTCGGACAGGGGACGCGCTTCCCATTCGTCCAAACTGACTTGCCTTGATCGCTGAAGATCCTGGTTGAACAAGTCGATCTGCGTCCTTGCGAAATCCTTTCCGTAGACGTTCAGGGTGGCTTCGTCATTTAGCCGCAAAGAGCGCTCGTCCAAATTGGCAGAACCAAAGCTTGCCCAGACGTCGTCAACGATCAAGAGCTTGGGATGATACATGGTAGGCTGAAACTCGAAGATCCGCACACCCGCTCGGAGCAAGTCGCCCCAGAAATAGCGCGAGCTCTTTCGAGCCAGCGGCACATCCGTCAGCGAACTGGGCACAATGACGTCTACCGATACCCCGCGCCTCCTGGCATCCAAAATCTGCTGGAGGGCGATGTCGTCCGGCACGAAATAGGCCATTCCGATACGCAAATGATCCTTGGCGGCGGCAACGGCCGCCAACATCATCAGTTGCATGTTCTCCGAGCCGTTCGGCTGCGAAGAGAGTATCAGCTGAGCGCTAAGCGCACCCGCGGGTTCGGGTGGCGGGTAGAATTTCGCACCCTGCAAGGTCTCGCCGGTTGTCTCCAGCCAATTTTCCGCGAACGCCGCCTGAAAAGCAGAGACCACTGATCCTTCTACCCGGTAGTGCGTATCACGCCATTCATTGGGGTTGCGGGCGTTGCCAAGCCAGTTATCTGCAATGCCGACGCCGCCGGTAAATGCGACGCGCCCATCGACAATGAGCAATTTGCGATGCGTCCGATTGTTTACCCGGTCCAACGTATACCAATAGACGGGCCGATAGCGTTCGAACGCAACGCCGGCTCTTGTCATGATTCGGATCAGGCCTTCATCGAATGGAAGGCTTCCGACCCAGTCAACCAGCACACGGACTTCAACTCCATCTCTGGCTTTAGCGGCCAAAGCTGTCGCGAACTTGTAGCCGACGGCACCCGACCAGTAGATATAGGTCTCCATATCAATGGTGGACCTGGCCGCGCCGATCGCCTGCAACATTGAAGGAAAGATCTCATCTCCGTTGACCAAGGTTTGCACTGCGTTCGAATTGGAAAGCTGCCCTTGCGAATACCCGCTCATGCTCGTGGGAAACTGGGGGTCTGAGGCGTCGAAACGGTGAGGCACGATGGCTCGCAAGACGCGAGGTTCAGGGATCAGGTTTATGACAAGCAACGTGATCAAAACAGCGATCAACGCAACGGCCACATAGCTCAGAAACTTGAGCAAGCGTGCGAACCTTCCGTCGGACCCGATCGCTTTCCCGCCTGCCAGAAACGCCACGAGACCGGAAGGCCGCACGTCAATCTCCCTGCTGTTTGCGAACGCGATGTTTTTCGATTTCCTCAGGTTCCTGATCGTCAATCCGGGTGATGTTTGAAGCCGAGCTATTTGATCGCAACATCTCATCCAGCTTGGCGTGGATTGCCTGAGTGTCGCGATGCTCTGCTCGCTGGATGAACAGCGTCATGGCCCAGGTGAAGAGAGTAGCCGCCCCATGCCAATTCAAACTTTGCCGATCGAATACCATCCAAAGAATGGAATAAACCAACAACACCAGGAAGGCGGCAGGACGAGAGGTTAAGGTGCCGATCGAGGTGAGCACGCTCATGATTGGGTGATTGGCCATCACCAAGAACTTTCGACTGTGACGCAAGTTCCCGCGCGACCTGAAGGTCGGGGGGCAAGCCACCCCCGGTGGATGCCCCTTGCGTTGATCTGGCGATCCGGGCAGCTCTGCTCGAAGGTTTCGAATGGATGCGCTACGAAGCGGCCTCGGACCAGACCCCTCTACCGCACGTCCTCATGGTGGCGCCTGCCGAGCACGGGTCTTCGATCTTCACCGCAAAGCTCGACATGCGCGAGACGCGACCCTGCGCAACTCGTGACCGAAATGGCGTAGCACCTCATGCGCGCCGCCTTGGTCGAGGGTTCCGATCCGCGAGATAGATGAAGTAATAGGCAGTGTTACGAGGCGATTATTAGAGCGCCGCAGGCGCGGGCTGGCCGGTTGCATCATTGGCTGATCCCAGAAGGCTGGCAAATTAGCGATTTCTGATGGACCTTGGGAACTTTGTGACGGGTGTTCCATTTTCAACCGCATGCGAGACGCTGTGATGCACGGCATTCGGACGCGCGCAAACGCGCAGTCCCCGCGCTACTCATTGGTGCTGCCGATCTACAATGAGGAGGAGGTGCTGCCCCGCCTGGTCGAGCGAATAAGCCTGCTGGTGGGCCAGCTGGACGCAGGGGCCGAGGTCATCTTCGTCGACGATGGAAGCCACGACGGAAGCGTGAAATACCTTCGGCGCATGATCGCTGCCGAGCCGAGCTTCCGGCTGATCGAGCTTTCCCGCAACTTCGGACACCAGATCGCCATCACGGCCGGCATGGAGGCGGCGGCGGGCGAGGCCATCATCGTCATGGATGCCGACCTGCAGGATCCGCCGGAGGTCGTGCTCGACCTCGTGGCGAAGTGGAAGGAAGGCTTCGAGATCGTCTATGCAAGGCGCACCAGGCGCGAGGGCGAATCCTGGTTCAAGCGTATGTCCGCGCGCCTCTTCTACCGCGTTTTGGAGAAGATGACGCCGGTCGAGATTCCCCGCGATGTCGGCGACTTCCGCCTGGTCGGCCGCAAGGCGCTGGAGACCTTCAAGCGCATGCCCGAGCACGACCGCTTCGTCAGAGGCATGTTCGGTTGGATGGGATTCAAGCAGGCGGCTGTGTCGTTCGAGCGACCGGCGCGCACGCTGGGCGAGACCAAATACCCGTTCTGGAAGATGGTGCATCTTGCGGTCCACGGCATCATCAGCTTCTCGGAAAAACCGCTGCGTCTGGCGCTTTGGGCGGGATTGGTCGTTTCCGCCCTTGCCGTCCTTTTCGGCGCTTACGCCATCTTTGCATGGCTCTTTGAAGCGGGCGTCCTCGCCGGCTGGACGTCGACCGTGGTCGTCGTGTCGCTGCTCTGCGGCATCAACCTTTTCATGACCGGCGTTGTCGGGCTTTATGTCGGCAGCATCCACGCCGAGGTCAAACGCCGTCCCCTCTACGTGGTCGACAGGCTGAACGGCTTCGGCCGCTCGGTGCGCGTCGCTTCCGGTGACCGGCGCACCTCGTTTCGCAAGGCAGAGAACGGGGTTGCGGCCGATGTCCGAACACTTCGACAGCTATAACACCAGTTACCGCGATGTGGTCGAAGGCTCGATTCGGTTCTCAGGGCTTCAGCATGATTTCTTCCTCGCAGCCAAGGCCGACCTTTTGCGGCGCCTGGTCGTCGAGCGGTTCCTTCGCGCGGGCAGGGCGGAGGTGCGTGCGCTCGACGTGGGTTGTGGCATCGGCGCGCTCCATCCCTATCTCGAAGGCGCCTTCGATCGCCTCGAGGGTTGCGATGTTTCCCGGGATTCACTCGCGCGCGCCGCGCGCGACAATCCGCATGTCGGCTACAGCGCCTGCACCCACGGTAGCCTGCCTTATGAGAGCGGCGCCTTCGACCTGGCCTTCGCCAGCTGTGTCGTCCATCATGTGCCGCCCACATCCTGGCTCAATTTTTTCCGCGAGATGAAGCGTGTCCTGCGGCGGGGCGGCGTTGCCTGCATCATCGAGCACAATCCCTACAATCCGCTGACGCGCATGGCGGTGCTCCGCTGCCCGTTCGACAAGGACGCCGTCCTGCTTGGCACCCGCAAGGCGGCATCGCTGTTTCGAGAAGCAGAATTCAGAAATATCCGGTCCGAGCATTTCCTGTTGCTGCCTTCAGCAAGACCCTTTGCCAGGAAAGTCGAGCGCGCGCTCGCCGCCCTGCCGCTCGGAGCACAGTACGCGTGTGTCGCTTATGCCTGAGCACCGCTTCACCGCTGGCGTGAAATTCCTGGCGCGCTTCGGATCGGTCGGCATCGCCGCGACGATTCTCTACGCTGTCCTGGCTGCGGTCTTCGCCCGGGCGGACCTCGGCTTCACGCCGGTGCAGGCTTCGCTCGCCGCTTATGCAGCAGCGGCACTGTTTTCCTATCTGGCGCACAAGTCCTTCAGCTTCATGTCGGCCGGATCGCATCGCTCGGAAGCCCCACGTTTCCTGCTGCTGACGGCGACCGGCCTCGGCGTCGCCTATGCTGCGCCCAAGCTCTTCACGGTGATGCTCGGCCTGCCGCTTTTCGTCCCCATACTGCTGACCTGCCTGATCATCCCGGCGCTCAATCTTATCGTGCTCGACCGCTGGGTCTTTGCCGGGCGGGGAGCCGACCGAAGAGGCGAACCGTCCTAGGTGAATGTCGCTTGCGCCTAGAGCGCATCCAGCCGAAACGAGATCAGCTTGATGGACCGGTTGTATATGTTGCTTGCCGCCGGGCTCTGCGCGATGCCGTCGGGATAGTCGAAGAACAATTCCAGCCTGCCGGTGTCGGCCAGGGCTGCCTGGGGAATGACGAAAGCCACCGTCATCGGTGCCGCGCCCGAAACTGTCGCCTGATGCAGCCTTATGCCATTTGCCGATATGACGATCCTCTGTGTGAGTTGGGGAGGGCGGATGACGGCGGCCACCTGCAGCGTGGCCAGAAGGCCGCCACGGACGGGCGGCAGCGCCAGGCGAAGGCGCGAGGACTCGCCCAGCGAATGGGTGCCGTCCGCCACCGGACCCGACCAGCCGCAAACCCTCATATCCGCGGTCTGTCTGGCGCCATCGGACCGGAACGATATTGTCCTGCCTGGCGTGTAGCTGCCGATCGCGTCGCGGTTGAGGCACGTCGTCGTGCGGTCGATGTAATAGGCGCCGTAGTCGCCGTTGACGTCGGGATTGAGGGCAAGCGTGAGGATGGCGAGCTCGGACAAGGCAAGGGCGGCCGCCAGACCGTAACCGCCAAGTGATACAGCGGACCTAGGGGATCGCAGCGCTTCAGACCAAGGCAAGATAGCCTCCGATCCACGCCACCGTCATGAAGTAGCAGGCGGCGAGGAACAGCGCCAAGGCCGCGACGAAGGTCAGCTTCGACGCTGACAGCAAGACGGCTACCAGCATCGCCAGCGGCGCGAGCCCGACGACGTATCTGACCATCGAGGCCAGGTTCGTGGTCAACGGCAAGATGATGCTGACGGCGCAGAAAAGGCCCGCGCCATATTGCCTGCGAGCCCCGAGCACGATGCAGAGCGCCAGGCCGGCAATTGCCGTCATTGCGCTCCATTGCGGTGCCGTGGGCAGCCAGCCGGCATTCGGGTGGTAGGCCAGGCCGTCCCACAGGAACAGCAGTGGACTGCCCGCCACGCGCCCGAAAGCGCGCTGGATGTGGAGGAAGGCAAAGCCGTCCCCGACCGTGAGATAGAGAAAGAGCATGTAGGCGAACAAACCGGCGGGCGAGATGAAGATGGCGACCAGAAGGTCCGGCCGGCCGAGCAGCCAGCGAGGAAAGGCGACGATCGAACCGCCCCTCGCGCGATACTCCTCGTACATGTGGATGACGGTTGCGAACGCGGCTAGCACGCCAACGAGCCGCGTTGCCGACAGAAGCGCCGAGGCCACCCCGGCGGCGAGATAGTTGGAGCGCTTGAGCGCTAGGAAGACGCACGAGGTAAGCAGCACGAAGAGCGGTTCGCTGAGGAAAGTGGTGAAATGGAACGAGAACGGGCCACTGAGCAGGAAGGCGCAATAGAGCACGTAGGCGCGCATGTTCTTCCCCACGAGCGGCCATGCCACGAGGCAGGCTGCGTAGCTCAACGCCAGCGACGTGATCGTCGCGATCAGGATCGTGGGGAAGGGCAGGACGGATCGGATCGCCGCCACTAGAAGCGGATAGAGCGGGAAGAAGCCCCAGCGCCCGACATTGCTTGCGTTCGGAATTGGGAAGCGCTCATAGCCCTTTTCGGAGATGTCGACATACCAGGCGCAGTCCCACCTGCAGAGCGCCTGAGCATAGGCCGCAAAACCCGTGTCCGACGATACCGAGGCAAAAGCCGCATAGCGAATGGCAAGGCCGCTCAGCGCGAAGAGCAGCGGCACCGCCACCACAGTGACTATCATGATGCGAATGCCGATATTCGCACGCGCCGCACCTTCAAGCGCCACGTATGTCTCCACCGTCCGCCTCGGCCCGGCAGCCGCGTATTCGGTAAAAGCGACTGCGGGAATTTTGGTTCCGCGGCAGCACGCAGCCGGCTCGGCGATGAGCCCGCTCGGCGCCTGGGCGCCCATTCGCCCCAACGAGTCGGAACTGCGGCTGTGCTCGCGCTGCCCTTCGGAACATTCGTCGCGTCTTGAAGTTCCAACCGGAGCAACCCCCCGCGATAGAGCATCGCAATGCCCGATTATCTGAAGCTGCCAACCACGACGAATGGGCTTGTCAGAGTAGTGATTGAAACACCGCGTGGTGCGGAGGCGAAAATCGCCTACGATCGCGCAACCCGGACCTTCGGTTATGTCCGCCCCTTACCGGTCGGGATGACTTATCCCTACGACTGGGGCTTTATCCCTTCCACCTTGGGCGATGATGGCGATCCCCTCGACGGGCTGGTCATCCACCAGGCGGCTTCCGCTCCTGGCATTGTCATCAAATGCGACCTGTTGGGTGCATTGCGTGTCAAGCAGAAAGACTCCGGTGGCGAGGCCTTGCGCAACGACCGCTATGTCTTCTCTCCACATAGGGAAGATGCTGCCGAACCGGTTGCGGTGGATCGTGTGCCAGATGACCTGCGGCGCGAAATCGAGCAGTTCTTCCTGTCGTCCGTGCTGGGGACGGGCAAGACCATCAAGTTCAAGGGATGGCAGAATGCCGACGAGGCGCGCAGGGCGATCAAGAAGGGCATGAAGGCCTTTGCCGCCTGTAAATGACCCGGCTTACTGCCACGGAACAGAAGACCTGCAGCGACATTGTTAGATCATCACACACTAACCCACAGGAGGCTTCCATGGGTCGCGGTATCTTGCTCTGGCTGCTCGGCATTCCCATTCCGATCATCATTCTCATCATGCTGTTTGCGCGGTAGGAGGCACAGATGCAGGCAACACTTGCGACTGCCGAGGCCTCTGCACCGACAGAATCCTCATCTTCAGCAGTGAACTGGGGGCCAATCATTGCCGGCGCCTTCGCCGCTTCGACCCTGACAGTCATGCTCCTGTTGTTGGGCTCCGGCCTTGGGCTGAGCATGGTTTCGCCGTGGTCCGGTGCCGGCGCGTCGGCCACGACATTTGCTGTGTCCACCGCAGTCTGGCTGGTGGTCGTGCAATGGCTTTCATCTGGCGTCGGTGGATATCTCACGGGTCGGTTGCGCACCAAATGGGTGGGGATTCATACCGATGAAACCTACTTCCGCGACACAGCTCACGGTTTCCTTGCCTGGGCACTCGCCACGCTTCTTGTTGCGGGAGTTCTCGGTTCAGCGCTTTCGGCGGCATTGGGTTCTGGAGTGCAGGCAGTTTCGACGGTGGCCGCGGGCGCCGCGACCGGGGCTTCGGCCGGTGCCGCAAGCAAGGACGGCTCAGCATTCGACAGCACGTCCTACTATGTGGATGCCTTGTTCCGCCCCGCCGACCTGACCAAGCCCGTCGACGCCGATCTGCAGAACGAAGCTGCAGCGACCGCGCAGGCGTCGCGCATCCTGCTGGCGACTGCTGCGAACGGCGGCGAACTTGCGGCTGACGACAGCGCCTATCTGACGCAACTCGTGGCCGCCCGCACCGGGCTTCCGCAGGCCGATGCCAAGGCTCGGGTAGATGCAATGATGGCCAAGGTGAAGGACGCAAAGATCAAGGCCCAGCAGGCGGCCGACACAGCCAGGAAAGCCGGCGCCACCTTCGCCCTTCTTGGCGCCCTGTCCATGGTGGTAGGCGCCTTTATTGCCAGCGTCGCAGCGGCGCTTGGCGGACGCCAGCGTGACGATGAGGAGGCCACTTATTTAGCCGACCGATAGGCTTGTCGCGAAAACCCCTTGGGTGAATGCTCGATCAACAGGAGCTGATTATGAAACACCAGACCCTCGAACAACTGCAGGCGATCGCGGACGTCAAGCCGCTGGCGCAGAGCCCCGTTATGACCCGGAGGCAACGGATCGAGCGTTGGGCGGAACTGCTCGAGCGGCACCCAGGCCGATGCCTGGGCGCGCTTGCTGGCACCGAACGCCTGCGTCTGGACGCCCGCCAGGCCGCACGAGCCGATGGATCGCCAATTTCAGTTGCCCTGGAAGATCCGCTGCTGAAAGCCGCGGGACTTAGGAACGACACCTATGGAGAGGCCCTACGCTTCTTCGAGCTCAGCGATTGGCAGTTGCACGAAATCGTCTGCAGCTGTCATGTCGGCGCCACCATGCAAGGCAAATGGGCCGCCGCCAGGGTGCGCAGGACCGTCAATGGCAGCCGCTTCCTGGCTTGGTTGAGGACCGTCCTCTTGCACTAAACGACCTGCGTGAGATCTTTGCCTCCGTCCGGCCATGCGAAGGGGGACAACCGCGATAGGCTAGTCGTCGCCAGCATCGCCGCTGCCCGTAGCGAGGACGGCATCCTTGCCGGGAGCACCGCCGCTGCGTTGGCTTGCGCAAAGGGAGCAGCTTCCCCAGCTATGGTACATGTCTCTCAGATCCAAAGGACCAACCGGCGCGAATGGCGGCCAGCCCGACCTGTTCGCCGCGGCCGATGATCTGCCCGAAGGGTTTCGCTACAAGCCGGAGCTGATCACGCCGGAGGAAGAATGGGAGCTGCTGCGGCATCTTGAGGGCCTCCCTTTCCAGCCTTTCGATTTCCACGGCCACCTGGCAAATCGACAGGTGATCGGTTTCGGCCTGCGTTACGACTACGATCGGCGCCAGGTGGTCGAGGCGCCCCCGATACCAGATTTCTTGATGACGCTAAGGCGCAAGGTAGCGACTTTCGTCGGGTTGCCGGAAAGCGCTTTCGAACAGGTTCTGATCAACGAGTATCGACCGGGCGCAGGTATCGGCTGGCATCGCGACAAGCCGCATTTCGAGACGGTGGCCGGCGTATCTCTTCTTGCTCCCTGCAGCTTCCGACTCCGGCGCAAGAACGGCACGAAATGGGACCGCAAGACAATCATTGTCGAGCCGCGGTCGGCTTACCTCTTGAGAGGCCCGGCGCGCGATGAATGGGAGCACAGCATCCCGCCCCTGACCGAACACCGCTATTCGATTACTTTGCGAACCTTGCGCAAAAAGTGAATGCGCGATGGCAGACAAAACTCGTCGCGATTGCTAGGCCACTACTCCATCTGCTCGAACGTGCACCGGCGCGGCGCCTTGTCGGGCCGCCAGCGCAAGAGCCTGGTTCCGTGCCGGAAACGGGCGCTGGTGATATGGTCGAAGCGCACCTCGACGACCAGTTCCGGCCGCACCGGCTCCCATTCGCCGCTGCGTTCCGTGCTCCAGCGGCTTGGCCCGCCCGGCGCCTTGCCTGTGAAGCCGGGTCCGCCGCGCAATTCCTCCAGCTTCACGGTGATCGCCTGCCGCTCTTCATTGCTGATGGTCGAGGTGAAGCCGACATGGTCGAGCAAGCCATTGTCGTTATAGAGGCCCAGCAACAGCGACCCGACCTGGCGCTTGCGGTTCAGGTAGCGGAACCCGCCAACCACGCAGTCTGCGGTGCGCAGCCGCTTGACCTTGACCATCGCACGCTCGCCGGGCCGATAGGGCTCGTCGAGCATCTTGGCGACGACCCCGTCGGTCGAACCGTGGCCAGCACCCTGCAGCCACTTGTTGGCGTTGGCGATACTTGTGGTTGCCGACGAAAGTCGCAGCGCCTCATTCTCCGCCTTGGCGACAAAATCTTCGGTTGCCCCGCGTCGTTCCCGCAACGGCAGTTCGAGAACGATCTTGCCTCCGGGCGCGGCAAGGGTATCGAAGAGGACTATCCGCGCAGGCGTTTGTCTGCTCAGCTTCCGGATACGGCTCTCTGCCGGGTGAAGCCGCATCTGCAGCGCGTCAAAGGATGCGCGTCCTTCGATCTCGATTATGATCTCGCCGTCTACAACGAAATCCTGTGCTTCGAGCTCGCCCAGAAGCGCCGTCAGTTCGGGAAAATAGCGGCCAAGCGGCTTGCCGGATTTCGCCCTGAGTTCGACCGCCTTTCTTCCTTTGAAGGCAAGGCAGCGAAAGCCATCCCACTTGGGCTCATACTGCCAGATGCCGTTGCCCTCTGGCAGCGTGTCGGCAGTCCGGGCTTCCATCGGCGGCGTGTCCACAGTGAGCGGAAACTCATGATCGGATTCCGCTACCATCGCTCTTCCGTGTCGTGATGCGGCAAGTCAACGCCACAGCAAACCCAGGCAAGCCGCTGCGAGGACCCGTAATTGTATTGCGGTTCCAGACCTTCAGGATTGTCAAAGGTTCCGACATGCAGAGCGACTTCGTCCTCGGCGGCGGCGTAGGAAAGGGTCAACGGAGAACCGCATGCTCCGCAGAATCCCCTCCGGGCGATGGGTGAAGATATGCGATAGGCAGGTTCTTGGCTGGAGGAGGACGTCCAGGCCAACACGGCGAAGGCGCTGCCGGTCGCGCGGCGGCACATGTCACAGTGACAGTAGTGAACGCGCGGATCGCCGGTCACTCGATAACGGATCCTGCCGCAAAGACATCCACCTGTTCGTTCGACGGCGGCGGTCCGGGAGGCAATCTCGACTGTGTCCATCTGGCTTGAACGTTCGAACGGAAATGTGGTTTCCGTCCTACGGTCACATCGAGGCATTCCATTGTGATGTTGGCGATGGAATCGGAAAGCATCGCTAAAGAAGTAGCCGAGCGTCAATGTCCTGGGGGCGAAGAGAAATCGATCGCTGCTTTGGCGGAAGCCAGTCTTCCGCCCCCGCCCGGGCGGAACCGCCGTCGACCTATCTCTCCACTGAGGTCGTTCCTGTCAGCTGAATTTATGAGACGAGGCGGAACCTTCGCGCCCCGGCAGCTTTACACTCCATGATGAACCAGGAGAGGCCAAACGCAAGCCTGCGATGCGACTAGATCGTCCCGCATTTCCAACCTCGATTGCGATCATGCAGGACACCGGCGTTGGTACGAGGGGCGACGCCAGCGTGGAAAGGCACATGATGCAGTTCTTCGTATTTCTTCACGACGTGGCCTCTCGTCGAGGGGACGGACTCCACCCCGAACTTGTGCATCTTTTCAGACAACAAGCTGCTTTGTCGGCGCCAGACGTTGTGACGTTGCGACCCCTTGGCCGAGGTAAAAGCGAGCAGGCCGGGCCCAATCCACATAGGCTTTCAAAACGCACCCTGCCCAGCGAAGTCATACGCTTCCCGGGAGGCCGAGATCCTTAGATCGGGATTCGCCATGTCCCTGATAACCAGCTTCAGATCCGATCCAGGCAGATGGAGACGCCGGTACCATGCACCCGTTGCCCATCTTTGAATGCTCTTCAAGCAGACACCATCCGAGCTGACCGGAGGATAATGTGCTGCCATGCCGCTGACTGTAGGCATCGTCGATCAGGACTGCTATCGGGTTTGCCGCTCATGCCTGTTGTCGACCATGCTCGCCTTGGCTGCCTGTTCGTCGTCCGGACCCGTCGAACAGGAATCAAAAATCGCGGCGTCGGCTTCGCAGACAGCGGTGATGGTCATGGACGCCTGGGCCGCCGGCGCGGCTCCTTCAAACTATGCATCGGCCACATTGCAATCGACGGCCGAGGCGCTTGTCGAGGTCGGTCGTCAGATAGAATCTGACAATCCTCCTGAATCCCCCAAGCGGCGCGAGGTCGTAACGGCGGTCGCTCAGCTGTCGGAAGCAGCCAAGGACGCTCAAGCGGGGGTCGAGGCTGGCAACCTGCGGCAAGTGAGTCAGGCGCGGCAGGAACTTCGGGCGGCCGCGGCGAACCTCGCCGCCGCCTATGCCAAATATTTTGCGCCGAAATCATGAAGAAGCTGCTCGAAATCTCGCTTGGTATCGTCACCAGCGTTGGCGGCTTTCTTGAAGTCGGATCAATGGCGACAGCCGCGCAAGCCGGCGCCACTTTCGGCTTGCGGCTGATCTGGGCAATCCTCCTCGGCACCATCTGCATCATCTTCCTGGTCGAGATGGCGGGCCGGTTCGCGGCCGTCAGCGGCCACACGATCGCCGACGGAATCCGCGAGAGGTTCGGCTTCAACACCTTCCTATGGCCGTTGCTGGCCACCTTGCTGGTCAATTTCATGGTGATGTCGGCAGAGATCGGCGGCGTTGCCATCGCGGCCGACCTTGCGACAGGGATCGGCTTTCAATGGTGGGCAATACCAGTGGCATTCCTGGCGTGGCTGTTCTTATGGAAAGGCACCTTCGGGTTCATCGAGAAGGGCGTGGCGGTCCTCGGTCTTGTCACGCTCTGCTTCGTGGTCGCGGCGGTGATGCTGAAGCCGGATTGGAAACAGGTTGCGGCTGGCGCCGTGCCGAGCTTGCCGGATCATGACGCTGCAAACTACTGGTTCATGGCAGTCAGCATTCTTGGCGCGTCGATATCGCCTTATCTCTTCATGTTCTATTCCTCGGGCGCCGTCGAGGACCACTGGGACAAGACCTATCTCGGCACCAATCGCGCAATTGCGGGCCTCGGCATGAGCTTTGGCGGCACCATCTCGGTCAGTGTGCTGGTCGTGGCCGCGCTGGTCTTAGGCGAGCACGGAGTTAACCAGGTCGATGATTATCATCAACTGCCACTGCTCCTGATCCCGGTATTCGGGTTCTGGGGCTTTGTCCTTTTTGTCGCTTCGCTTGCCATAGCCTGTTTCGGCGCGGCGCTCGAAATCGCCCTGCAGCAGGCCTACCTCGTCGCGCAAGGCTTCGGCTGGACGTGGGGAGAAGACAGGAAACCACGCGAAGATCCCGGCTTCTGCAGCGTCTATACGATCTCGCTGCTTCTTGCCGCCATACCAATAGGCCTTGGCCTCGACCCGCTGAAACTCACGATCTTCTCCATGGCAGTCACGGCAGCCAGCCTGCCCCTGACCGTGGTGCCATTCCTCTTCCTGCTCAACGATGAACGTTATGTCGGCGACCATCGCAACGGCATGATTTCGAATGCCGCGGTGATCTTCGTCATTGCGCTGGGTTTCGTCCTTGCCGTGGTGGCCATACCCTTGCAGATATTCGGAGGCTCGTGATGGATCTGCTGCGCGATCTACTGGACAAACAGGTCGTCGACCGCAGGCAGGTCAAGATCGGAAAGGTGGACGGATTGGTGGCCGAGTTGAGGCACGGCAAACCGCCCAGGATCGTCGCGGTCGAGCTTGGCTCGATCACGCTGGCGTGCCGCCTTGGTTCGCGACCGGGACGCTGGATGGCCTGGCTCGCGGCAAGGCTTGGCGGCGAACGCCATGCCGAGCCGCACCGCATAGCGTGGAAGAAGGTGCGAAATATCGGTGTCGACATCGAAGTCGACGTTGATGTGCGGCGGACGGCGATCTTCGATTGGCAGGACTGGCTGCGCGATCACATCATCGGCCGCATCCCAGGAGCTTGACCATGGCCTCCGTCAACCTCGAACATCTTGCCGGTCGACGGGTGCTATCGCTGCGCGGCAAAAGCGTCGGTCACATTGAGGAGATACGCGCCGAGCGTGATGGTGACGATCTCGTCATAACCGAATTCCACGTCGGCATTTTCGCTGCTTTCGAGCGCCTCTCTGCCTCGGCAATTGGCGTCGCGATGCTGGACTTGTTTGGCTTGCGCCACCGCGACTGCCTGTACCGCATTCCCTGGGAGAAGCTTGATATCTCCGATCCAACCAGACCTCGGCTGCGATGCACCCTCGAGCAACTTTCTCATATGAAGGCGGGAATTGACGGCAAGGGCGAGGCATCGTCGTCCAACACCTTGCGGCACGTCATGGCGAGCACAGTGTGGAAAATTGCTCTCACAGTTTTCCTATGTGCAAGCGGCGTTGGTACGGTCTTGTGGTACATGACCGCGGCGCAGCCCCCTTTCTCGAACCAGGATCAGCAATTTGAAGGCCCGGTCGATGTCGCGCATGGTGAGCTCGTCTTCGCGGCAGGGGATTGCGCTTCCTGTCATGCGACACCGGGGCAATCCGATCGCCTGAAGCTGGGCGGCGGGATGGCGCTCGCTTCACCATTCGGCACCTTTCGGCCTCCCAACATATCTCCCGATCCGGTGGATGGCATCGGCGCATGGACCGTCACCGACTTGGCAAATGCACTCCTCGGCGGCGTGTCGCCAGAGCGTCAACACTACTACCCTTCTTTTCCCTACACGAGCTTTACCAGCATGACGGCCGAGGACGTCAGGGACCTGCGCGCCTATCTCAGGACGCTTCCCAAGGTTTCGGGGCGTGCGCCACCGCATGATCCCGCGATCCTGTTCGGCATCCGGCGGTCCATGGGCATTTGGAAAATGATGTTCTTTCGCCAAGGCACGACCTCTGCGCGCCTCGACGGAGATCCCGTGCATGATCGCGGCGCGTATCTCGTCGAGTCCGTCTCGCATTGCGCTGAGTGCCATTCGACCCGCAACGCTTTTGGCGCCATCAAGTCGGACACTCGATTTGCCGGTGGCATCGATCCTCAAGGAACGGGATTCGTGCCAAACATCACGCAGCACAGATTGAGCGGATGGACAGAGAACGACATCGCGACGATGCTCAAAACTGGGGAAACGCCCAGCCACGGTCGCGTCGGATCCTCGATGGCCGATGTGGTGACGAATACGGCAATGCTGCCTGACAGCGATCGCCAGGCGATTGCACGTTACATCAAACGTCTGCCACCGATTGCCACGCCGCGCCCTTGAAGCAATTCCAGGGAAAGCATGAAGTGACATTTCATCCGCTTCATTGTGCGTAGAGATACGCTGCGAGGTCTTTGGCTTCCTGTTGCGAGATGCCGGTCGCCGGCATCGCAGTCCGCGGGGAGAAGCTCCGGGGCGAAACGATCCATGCGACAAGGTTGTCGGAATTGTTTTCCAGTACGCCCGCGATGTACAGCCGCTTCGACAGCCCAGTGAGAGGCGCGCCTGTCTGGCCGTCGGCTCCCGGTATCCCCGCAATAGTGTGGCAGCCGGAGCAGCCGTATCGTCGGAAGATTTCCGGTGCGCGTGCGGGATCGCCGTCGGTGATCGCTTTGGCTACGGCCGCCCGGCTGTGGTTGTCGCGCGCGATATTGATTGTGGCAAAAGCGGCCGATGCCGCGACGAGGGCAATGCCTATTAAGGCGGCGCGGCCTGAGAGAGGTGTCGGCAGGTCAGGCATTTTGCGCCCTTCGTTCACTCGATCCCAGAATCCAGAGCGCAAGCATCGCCATTGCCGCCACCGCATAGATCGTGCCGGCGGGCACCCACATGATCATGCCCGCCAATTGCTGGTCTTCCAGAGGCGTCAGCCCCCAGGCCAGGGCGGTCCGGGTCTGCGCGATGTAGAGCACGCGTGGAGCGAGAGCGATCAAGGCACCCAGAATACTCGTGTGAACCATGGTCGCGAACAGATGCCAGGCCGAGGCGCCGTAATCACTCCGCCAGATCATCGCCCACCAGAACAATATCGCTGTCACAAAGAAGCAAAGATGCTGGACGCGATGCAGGGCAGTGTTGGTGACGGCCGCGTCGAACAATACCGGCAGGTGCCAGGCCCAGATCGCGAAGCCATGAATGATGGTCGCATTCAAGGTGCCCGTACACCAGTCCCACGGACCGCGAACCAGGGGCGAACACATCCCTGATGCAGCCACGCGACGCGCTCGTCCTGGCAGCCCCCACATCAGGATGCCAACCGGGCGCGCAAGCACGATCAAAGGTGCCGAGACGGCCATGACCATCTCGTGCTCGATCATATGGAATGTATAAAGGTGCTCACCTAGCCAGTGAAGCGGCGACAGCAGCGCCGCCGCCAGTGTCAGCCAGCCGCTACAGTAGAGCAAAGCGCGCATGAGCATGCCGCCGGGTTGCCGCGCGCGCCGTGCCAGCCTTGTCACGCCCGCTCCGTAGAGTAGTGCAAGCATCGCAAGTGGCACGACGATCCACGGGTCAAACGTCCAGGGATAGCCAGAACCATGGGTCTCGTCGCCGTGCGCCATTGCCGGGGAAGCGATCATGAAGAAGAACAGTATGCGGATCAGCGCTGGCATGGGTCGAGCAGCATCGTGGCCGCCTCCTGTAACGACAACGCAAGGACAAACGCCAGTGCGACTAGGAAACCTGCGTCGACAAATCGCTTCGATTTGACCAATCCGTTTGACGTCACCCGAGATGCGGCGACGCCGGCGACCGACGCAACGAGAAGGATGCCGCACAAGGCGGCGGTCCAGGAAAAACTTTGCCGGCAATCGATGTAGGGTGTGATCTGCCCAAGCTGGGTGCTGAGCGCCCAGCTTATGGGCGGCACAAGGAGTCCAGCGTTTCGGAGCCAACTTTTGGTCAAAGCCGTGGAGCCCAATAGAGGCAGGCATACATTGGCAACCAGGTCGCCACGACGAAGTTCCAGTACATCACATTGTCGCTGACATCCCCAAAGCGCCGCGGATTGTCGCCATGCCGCGAAAACATCAGGCAAGTCAGTACCAACGTCTCCACCAGATCGGTCAGGATATGGGTGGTGTGCAGCCCGAGCATGACCCACACGATCGACCCGTAGGCATTCTGATCCCACTGGATATGCATCGCCGGAAACTCGAAGGCACGCAGGACAAGCGGCGCTATTCCGATCAGGGACATGATGATCAGCCCGATACGCACCTTCCGCAAGTCCTGGTCGCGCGCCCAGCGCGCCAACAAGATGTTCGGAAACAAGCTTGCCACCAGGAACACCGTCAGCGTCGTCCCAGGCAGCAGATCGGGTGGCGGGGCGTCCGGAGGCCAGCGTGGTGCCAGGCTCATGAGATAGAGGTAGACGACGATGGAAAGCGCAAAGCCAGTGCCTTCAATAAGCATGAAGGCGAGCGTCCCCCACCAGGACAAGCTCGCGGTGCCGAGGCCATGCGGGGGAAGCTCCGTCAGGTCGAGCACCACGCCTTCCTTCATGACTCGTCCTCCGGCACGCCCTTGGGCCAGAACCAGCCAATGAGTGCAATCGCGATTGGTATCGATCCCCAGACCACCGCCCAGGGTGTGAATATCGACCAGATCAGCGTCGCGGTGGTGGCGATTGCCGCCAATAGCGGCCAGATCGAATCCCCGGATGACGCTTCACGCGCCTCCGGGGTCGCTTCAACGATGCTGCTGACCAACAGCTCACGACGGTCGACGCGCAGGCCCGCAGCAACGGGAAGGACATCTCGGCGGTCCGACAGGGGATCAAGGCCGCCGACCACCGGTAGCCGGGCGAAGTTGTACGGCGGTGGTGGGGACGAGGTGGCCCATTCGAGCGTCGAGGCCCCCCAAGGGTTGGACGACGCGACGGCGCCCGACCTCGCACTGCGTATGGCGTCGATGAAAAACAAAACAAAGCCCGCAGCAAGGACGACCGCGCTGAGGCTGATGAACATGTTCAGGCCGGACCATGGCATCTCTGGCTGGTAGGTGTAGATCCGGCGCGGCATTCCCTGCAGGCCGAGGATATGCATGGGGAAAAAAGTCAGGTTGAAGCCCACGAAGATCAGGCCGAACACCCAGCGTCCGAGTGTCTCGCTCATCAACCGCCCGGTCAGCTTCGGGAACCAGTAGTAGAGCGCGCCGAGCAAAGGAAAGACCGCGCCGCCGACCAGGACGTAGTGAAAATGCGCGACGACGAAATAGGTGTCGTGGACTTGGGTGTCGAACGGCACAGACGCCACCATCACTCCGGTCAGACCACCGATGACGAAGGTGACGATGAACCCGATTGCGAACAAGAATGGCGTCGTGAAGATCGGTCTGCCTGCCCATATCGTCGCGAGCCAACAGAATATCTGCAGTCCCGCCGGAACCGCGATCGCCATGCTCGAGGCGGTGAAAAAGCTCTCTCCCAACCGGGGAAGGCCGGCCACGAACATATGATGGACCCAAAGCCCAAAGGCCAGGATACCTGTGGCGATCAATGCCATCACCATGGCCAGATAGCCGAACACCGGCCGACGCGTAAACGTCGCGACGATTGTCGATACCATCCCCACCGCCGGCAGGAAGATGATGTAAACCTCCGGGTGTCCGAAAAACCAGAACAGGTGTTGCCATAGCAGTACATCGCCGCCTTCGGCCGGATTGAAGAAATGTGTCTCGACCAGTCGGTCGAGAATAAGGGCCGTGCTTGCGACCATGATCGCCGGCATCGCCAGGATGACAAGAAACGAGGTGACCAGCATCGACCAGACGAACAACGGGATACGGTCGAGAGACATTCCTGGCGCGCGGTGCTTGAAGACAGTCACGACGATCTCGACGGCTACAGCGAGCGCGGAGACTTCGGTGAAGGTGATCATCTGCGCCCAGATGTCGGCCCGCTTTCCCGCCGCGTATTGGGGACCGGAGAGCGGGACATAGGCGAACCAGCCGACATCCGGTCCGGTATCGAGCACAAAGGCGATCCATAGAAGCAAGCCGCCGGCGAGATACATCCAATAAGAGAATGCATTGAGACGCGGAAAGGCGATGTTTCTGGTCCCAACCATCAAGGGCACGAGGTAGACCGCCATCGCTTG
The DNA here is from genome assembly GCF_049887195.1 of Mesorhizobium abyssinicae. Lineage (NCBI taxonomy): Bacteria > Pseudomonadati > Pseudomonadota > Alphaproteobacteria > Hyphomicrobiales > Phyllobacteriaceae > Mesorhizobium > Mesorhizobium abyssinicae. Next base: position 23,912 of record NZ_JARAKC010000030.1, on the reverse strand, counting down.
CATGACGGGCACGGCGAACAGGAACATCATGTTCGTGCCGTGCATGGTGAAAATCTGGTTGTAGCGATCGGGCCCGATGAAGCGAGCTTCGGGTTGCGCCAGTTGCAATCGCATTAGCAGGGACAGCAATCCACCAAGCGCCAGGAAGACAAAGGCAGTGGTGATGTAGCGTCGGCCGATGACTTTGTGATCGACCGTGGCAAGGGCGCCCCACACGCCCGGCGTTGTCGACCAGATCGCCGCAAGTCGACGGTCGATTTCAGCAGCGTCGAATGCTGTGTCACGAAGCGCGCCGGCATTTCTTGACGTCATTTCAGGCTCTCCATGTAGGCGGAGATATTTTGCAGCTCGACGCTGGTCAGCGGCACCATCGGCATGTTGTTCCCGGGTTTGAGCGTCTGGGGATCGGCAATCCAGGCCGCCAACGAACCACGCGTGGTTTCCAGCAGCCCGGCCGCGATCGTCTGACGTCCGCCGATGTGAGTGAGGTCTGGTCCGGTCGTGCCTTTGGCGGCCGTACCGCGTACCGTGTGGCAGGCCGAACAGGGCTTGGCCAGAAAAGCCATTTGCCCAGCGGCCGCATCCGGATCGGCCGGCGTCAATGCATCACCACGTTGCGACGCAGCCCAGCGTTCAAAGTCGGCCGGCGCCTCGGCGATCACCAGGACTGCCATGTGGCTGTGCTGCAAGCCGCAGAATTCCGCGCATTGGCCCCGATACGCCCCCGGCTTTTCGGCACGCAGCAGCAAACTGTTGGACCGGCCCGGGACAACGTCTTGCTTTCCGGCGAGGCTTGGCACCCAGAACGAATGGATGACATCGGCGCCTTCAAGCCGGACCTGGACATCCGTCCCCACGGGGATGTGGATTTCGTTGGCCGTCTGAAAGCCGGGCGAGGCATCGGAGCCGGCGTAGAATACCTGCCACCACCATTGCTGTCCCCGCACCGTGATCGTGAGGGCCGCGCTCCCCGGAACACCAATGTTGCGGGTGGTGTAGAAGCTTGCAATCGTCAGACCGGCGATGATGACAACGCTGGCCGCGACCGCGGCGGACACCACTGTCGTCAGCCGGCCCTCGGGGTTTGCGTCTTCCGTTCCGGCGCGGCGGCTCCGCAGGAGCGCCAAGCCAAGCACGACGATCACCACGATCCAGATCACCGTGCACACGGCGACTATACCGATGACCAGGTGTTCGACATGAATTGCAGGACCGCCGTGCGGATCAAGCGCGGACTGCTTGCCGCTGCAGGCAGATGCAACAGCCATGATTGAAAGCAGAATAAGGCGAACATTTCTCAAGGCGAGGGTCCCTGATCCGGGGGGACGCCTACTGGTCCCTCGTCGAAAAGGATTGTCGCCGGACCGCGATTCTCGGCCGGGCGAGTTTGTTTGTCGTCGTTGCGACTGGGTGCCGCCACCTTCGGGCTGTAGGAACCGATCGTCTGGACATATCCCGCAAGCTGCCAAATTTGCTCGATGGTCAGGCGGTCGCGAAACGCGGGCATACCGTGCGGGCGGCCGTCACGAATGGAAGCCACGATGGAAACCATCTCAGGCCCGTAAAGCCACCAGCCATCGAGGAAGGACGGACCGACCCCGCCGCGACCGTCACCATGACAGGTACCGCAACCGAACCAGGCATAAAGCCGCTTGCCCTGGCTTAGATTGTAGGCGTCAGCCTCGTATGGCTTGCCAAGTGCGAAATAGCTCTCGGGCGGCGTGCCCCCGATGCCGTTGGACATGAGGCGGAACCGGTCGAGATCAGCTGCAACCGGCGGTTCGAAACGGAGCTCTCTTGGCTGCCGCAAATAGCCAAGCACCCCACCTGCGCTGGCGAGGGACAGGAGAACCGCAACCGCCAGGACCGACTTCGCAATGCTGAAAACCCTCTCTGTCAAGCGTTCCTCTGCCCTGGGGGTCAACCAACGGGAGTTAGGTGTGATCGGCTGAGACGGACTGGCAAAAGCTTGTAGGACGGCGTCTTCGACTTCGGGTCGTGATGCGCCAAGGGAAAGAGCGGGTTGGTTTCGGGATAATACGCCCCGCAACAGCCCTTCGGGATATTGTAGGAAACGATCTTCAGACCGGTGACCGTGCGGGCGACGTTGTCATCGATCGCCGTGGTCACATCGACGATCTCGCCATCGGCGAAGCCTAGTCGGAGGATGTCTTCCCCGTTCATGAATATAATTCGGCGCGTGCCTTCAACGCCGCGAAAGCGGTCACTGTAGCCGTAGATCGTGGTGTTGAACTGATCGTTGGATCGCAGCGTTGCAAGGTGCAGAACGTCGGCCCTGCCAGAGGTTGAGAATTCAGGAAAGAGTTTGGCTGGCGTGATGAAATTCGCCTTTCCGCTTTTGGTCACCCACTTGCGTTCGCGTGCCGGCAGCGGCCTGGCAAAGCCACCCGGCCTGAACAACCGCTCGTTGAAGTCCTTGAAGGTTTCCGGGTACGTCCGCTCGATGGCGTTTCGTATCTCGGCGTAGTTGCCGACCCAGGCGTCCCACGGAACCTTGGTTTCGCCGAGCGTGGCCTTGGCCATCCCGGCGATGATTGCAGGCTCCGATAGCAGCGCGGTACTGGCGGGCCTAGCTTTGCCGCGCGATCCGTGGAAATGGGCAATGGAACTTTCGATGGACACGGCCTGCGGTCCCGTCGCTTGCTGGTCGAGTTCGATGCGGCCGAGGCAGGGCAGGAGATATGCAATCTCGCCATGCAATACGTGGCTGCGGTTAAGCTTGGTCGCGATCTGCACGCTCAGACGCAGTTTGCGCCACCCCTCTTCCATGGCGGCGGTATCAGGCACCGCTTTCAAGAAGTTCCCGCCAAGGCCGATGAAGGCGCGGGACTGGCCGTTCATGATGGCTTCGCAGGTTTCGACTGTGGTTCGGCCCGTCCAGCGCGGCGGCTCGAAACCATAAAGTTCGGAAAGCTTGTCCAGCGGCGCCAGCCCGGGCTTTTCGGTGATCCCGACGGTGCGTTGTCCCTGAACATTGGAATGGCCGCGTACGGCGCAGATATTCGCTCCAGGCTTGCCAATGTTCCCGCGCAGCAGCGCGAGATTGCAAACCATATGGACGTTCTGGACACCCATGAGGTGCTGCGTCAGCCCCATGCCGTATACCATCATGACGGCATCGGATTTCGCATAGGTCGCCGCTGCTTGCATCATCTGGTCGCGGCTGAGCCCGGATACACGCTCCAGTTCGCTCCATTTGTGATCGCGGGCAGCTTGGGCAAATTCCTCGAATCCGGCAGTATGCTGCTTGATGAAATCATGATCGAGCACGTGCTTTTTGTCGGCTGAAGCCATCGAGGCGGCGAAAGCGACCATCGCCGCATTGTTCGGGTCCTTCGGCTTGCCGTCCTCTCCCGCCACGCGCCTGTCTCCAGATGCCTTCAGGGCGTCGTCGGCTTCGATGAGCGCCTTGCAGACGCCGAACAACGCCGCGATGTCGCCGCCATTGTTGACCTGATAATATTCCGAGGAAATCTGCGTCTCTTTCCCGGTCAGCATCTGGGCTGGCGACTGCGGGTTGACGAAGCGTTCCAAGCCGCGTTCGCGCAGCAGATTGAAGGTGATGATCTTCGCGCCACGATTGACGGCATCCTGAAGGTCGTGGAGCAGGCGAGGTGACGACGTACCCACGTTTTGCGCGATATAGAAAATACAGTCGGTGTTTTCAAAGTCCGACAAAATAGCCGTGCCGACAGAGGCGCCGATGCTTTCTGGAAGCGCCACCGAGGAGCTCTCGTGGCACATGTTGGAGCTGTCAGGCAGGTTGTTGCTGCCGTACATTCGCGCGAACAACTGGTACATGTAGCTCGCTTCGAGCGACGCTCGGCCGGAGGTGTAGAGGTCGACCTGATGCGGATCGAGCGCGCGAAGCTCCCTGCCGATCTCCTCGAACGCCTCTGACCACGCCACCGGGACATATTTGTCACTGGCCGCGTCCCAGCGCAGCGGCTGGGTCAGCCGGCCCTGTTCTTCCAGATCATGATCTGGCCAAAGCTCCAGTTCGCTCAGCGGCTTTCCGGCGAAGAATTTGGGGTCGGCCCTGCGGGAGGTGATTTCCCACGCGGTCGCCTTCGCGCCGTTTTCGCAGAATTCGAGTGGATGCGGTTGTGAAGGTTTTGCCCAGGCGCAACTGACACACATGTAGCCTTCCGGCCGGTTCTGGGTCGAAAGCAATCTTGGTCCTTTCAAGGGGACGCGTTCTCTCAAAATGATCGCAGCCACGGATTTGGCTGAACCCCAGCCGCCGGCCGGCCCGCTGTAGGGCTTGGAAATGGCCGAGCTAGTCTTCAATGTCATTTTTAACCCCATCTGCCTGAGGCAGGCCAGGCTTCTCCTCAAGTGGAGCATGTAATCGTCTTGCTCCAAGGCGCGCGAACGGCCACGCTCCCACCTCATGGTGATTGATGTCCTGCGCCGACTTGCGTCGAGTTCCCCGGCGCCCCTGGCCTGGTATAGCGTTCAGGAGGAAGCTCGCGTGCAGCGGGGCGTACGCCTCTGGGTTTTTCATAACCCGCCTTCTCAGGTCTCCGAACCTATGTTCCAAGCGTCCCAGATAACGCAAGCGCGCCGCACACGTTCCCGCGAGCCAGGTAGGCGGCGGGACGAGAGATCAACGTGCCGATCGAGGTGAGCACGCTCATAGATTGGGTGATTTGCCATCACCAAGAACCTTCGACTGCGACGCAGGTTCCCCGAGGAGATTTCGTGGACATCGGTCGCATTGGCTAGTCGGCTAGGCGCAGGACGGCTAGTGCCGTCGACGCAGGGGCAAGCGGCGGCTTCCGACGAGACCGGCTGCCCCCGCGGATCCCAAAGCCTCTTGCGCTCCATTCAACGAAAAACTCGACGTGCTCGAGATGCGAGACCTTTCCGCAGGTCTGGAGTTTTCAGGAACCTAGTGTGCACCCCGGCATTGAGAGAGTTCAACCTGCTCCTCGATCCTTGGGAAAATCACAATGGTAAAGACGGCAAAACGGCCCTCAGGCAAGTCCGCGATAATCCATGACCAAAAGCTTGTGCGGGGCAATGGGGGAGAGCTTCACCAGATCGCAGGGGATGACAACGCAGTGCTCACCACTGCGCAGGGCGGCTTGGTCTCGGATGACCAGAACTCGCTGAGGATCGGCGAGCGGGGGCCGACGGTCCTGGAAGATTTCCACTTCCGCGAGAAGATTTTCCACTTCGACCACGAGCGGATTCCCGAGCGTGTCGTGCATGCTCGTGGCTACGGCGCGCACGGCTATTTCGAAACCTATGACTCGCTCGCCAAATACACCCGCGCCGACATCTTTCAGCGCGCCGGCGAGAAGACGCCGGCCTTCGTCCGGTTCTCCACCGTTGCCGGATCCAAGGGCTCGTTCGATCTGGCGCGCGACGTCCGGGGCTTCGCGGTCAAGCTCTACACCAAAGAAGGGAACTGGGACATCGTCGGCAATAACATCCCGGTCTTCTTCATCCAGGACGCCATCAAGTTTCCGGACATGGTGCATGCCGTCAAGGAGGAGCCGGACCGGGCCTTTCCCCAAGCCCAGTCCGCGCATGACAATTTCTGGGATTTTATTTCGCTGACGCCCGAATCCATGCACATGATCATGTGGGTGATGTCGGATCGCGCTATCCCGCGCTCCTTCCGATTCATGGAAGGGTTCGGGGTGCACACCTTTCGCTTCCTGAACGCGAAGGATGAGTCGACCTTCGTCAAGTTTCACTGGAAGCCGAAGCTTGGCCTGCAGTCGGTGGTCTGGAACGAGGCCGTGAAGATCAACGGCGCCGATCCGGATTTCCATCGCCGCGATCTGTGGCAGGCAATCCAGTCGGGCAATTTCCCTGAGTGGGAGCTGCGGGTTCAGCTCTTCGACCAGGCCTTCGCCGACAGTTTCGCTTTTGACGTCCTGGATCCGACGAAGATCATTCCGGAGGAAGAGCTCGAGCCAATTCCTGTCGGTCGCCTCGTTCTCGACCGCATGCCGGACAATTTCTTTGCCGAGACCGAGCAGGTAGCATTCATGACGCAAAACGTTCCACCTGGCGTCGACTTCTCGAACGACCCGCTGCTTCAGGGGCGGAACTTCTCGTATCTGGACACGCAGCTGAAACGCCTTGGCAGTGCGAACTTCACCCATATTCCGATCAATGCGCCCAAATGTCCTTTCCACCACTTCCAGCAAGATGGGCATATGGCAATGCGCAACCCTGTTGGCCGGGCGAACTACCAGCCGAACTCTTTCGGAGAAGGACCCAGGGAGTCACCACAGCGCGGATTTCGGTCTTTTGCGGACGCGGAGGAAGGCCAGAAAGTCCGCCTGCGGGCGGAAAGTTTCGCCGATCACTACAGCCAGGCGCGGCAATTCTTCAACAGCCAGACGCCACCCGAACAACGTCACATCGCAATGGCTTTGACCTTCGAACTGAGCAAGGTGGAGACCCCAGTCATCCGCGAGCGGATGGTCTCGCATCTCCTCAATATCGACGAAGGATTGGGCGTGACCGTCGCTGGCAAGCTCGGCATACAAGAAATGCCCAAGCCGGCGGATGCCGCTGTCGTGCCAAGGGACGATCTCGAACCCTCACCGGCGCTCAGCATAATCGAGAATGGGCCAGACAGTTTCGCGGGACGCAAGGTCGGCGTGCTGGTGAGTTCCGGCACCGATGCCGCGTTGCTGAAGAAGCTGCAATCGGCGATTGAGAAGGAAGGTGCGACGATAGAGGTGGTTGCCCCGAAAGTCGGCGGTGTCGAAGCCGGGGATGGAAGCTGGATCGAAGCCAGGCATATGATCGACGGAGGACCCTCCGTCCTGTTCGATGCCATAGCTGTCCTGTTGTCGGAAGAGGGAGCAGATCGGCTAGCCAGAGAGTCAGCAGCGCGGGACTTCGTGGCGGACGCCTTTGCTCATCTCAAGTTCATCGCGTTTGTCCAGTCTTCCTCCCCGCTTTTTGTCAAAGCCGGGGTTGCAACCGACGCAGACGAAGGGCTGATATCGCTCGACGGAGTGAGCGGGATAAACACGTTCGTGCAATCCTGCCGGAGACTGCGTCTCTGGGGGAGGGAACCGGCCGTCAAGCTCTAGAAGAGGGTGGGGACGACTGTTGTCTCGGTGAGACTTCCCTGCATCTCAGCTCAGAAACAGTTCCCTCGGCATCCACTTGGGCACCACCGAAGCGGCACGGTAAGCGCCTTGGCACAGGGCGCTAGCGACCCCGCGCGCGGCTCGGCGGATGAGTCGCAGGAATCGATCTCGCTAATTTAGTGAAAACGGATGGAACCTGATGGTCGCCGGTAAGTTCGATATCCAATCGAGGAGATTGCTGCCATGAACAGCGTCATTTACCTGATCGGCTTTGTCGTCGTCGTGCTTGCGATCCTCTCCTTCCTCGGAATCCATTAGGAGATCCCATGCAGCGCGAAGACGATCACGGCCGTAAGCCGGCCGATTTCGAAACAGCCAAAAGCGAACTGTCCGAAACGTTCCAGCAGGCAACGCAGACCGCGACAGAAGCGCTGCATAGCGCTCGCGATGAACTCACCAGAAAGGCGAGCGACTATGCCTCGGAAGCAAAGCAGGCGTTGTTCAACAAGGCCGAGGGAACACAACACGATGTCAGCGCCAACCTGAGGGTCTTTGGCGGAGCGCTGCGAGCGGCAAGCGAACACCTTGCCAACAACGATCAACGAACGGCATCGAAGTTCATCCTCGACGCCGCGGGCGGCCTCGAACGGCTTTCATCTTCACTAAGGGACAAGCCATTCGAAGAGGTTCTTGGCGAGATCCAATCGTTCGGCCGCGAAAATTCCGGGGCGCTGATCGCCGGTTCAGTGTTGGCAGGCTTGGCGCTGGGGAGGTTCATCAAGAGCTCATCACGCCCTGTCGAAAGTTTTGGATCGCGGCCGTCGGGGACAACTGAACCGACGCAGCCCCGCTCCAGCCCGGCTGGCGATGACCGGGGCCGCAAGCACGGAGGAGAGCCATGATCGGTAATCAGGACAATCGCGGTCTCACCACCCTCATCGGCGATCTGGCACAGCAGGTCACGACGCTGCTTCAAACCGAAAGCCGGCTATTGCGGGCTGAGATGTCGGAAAGCCTGAGCAAGGTCGGCGCGGGTGCGGTCGAGTTTTTGGGCGGCGCGATTTGCATTCTCGCCGCCTTGATCGTGCTCTTGCAAGCTCTCGTGATCGCATTGGCGAATGCCGGTCTGGGACCGGGGTGGTCCTCGCTTCTCGTCGGTATCGCTGTCGCAATCCTGGGCATCTTTCTGTTGCGCAGCGGCACAGCAAGCATGGCCCCTTCTGAGCTGACGCCGGATCGGACACAAGACCAACTCAAGCGTGACGCACGCGTGATCAAGGAACAAATAAAATGAGCGAGAAATCCGCAGCCGAGCTGGAACGAGATGCCGATATCGCCCGGGCGAAAGTCGTGGACACCGCTGATTCCATCCGCAGCAGGATGACTCCCGGTCAATTGATCGATGAATTTACCGGAATGTTTGCCGGCGGTGAGGGAGCCGCCATGCTTGGCAATCTCAAGGCGCAGGTCAGGGACAACCCGCTGCCGCTAACGTTGGTTGGAGCCGGCCTGGCCTGGCTAATGCTTGGCAACGGGGCGTCAGCGACCACTTCAGCGGCTGGCAACCATACAGGCATGAGGCCAAGCGACTCCCTGTCCGACCGACCCGTCGATGAGCTCAATGAGGACAGCGAAGGTTCCGGAATTGCGGCGATGCTCTCCGATACTGCGGACTCAGTTGCATCAGCTGCAAGCGATGCGATCACAACTGCGGCCAACGCCGCAACGGGCGCAATGGAAGGGATCACGGGTTCGGCCGGGCAGCTTGGATCAGGCGCTAGTGAGATGAAGGCCCGGGCACGTCAATCGGCACAGGATATATTGGAACGAGAACCGCTGGCAGTCGCAGCAGTTGGCCTTGTCCTTGGCACTGCGCTGGGCACGATGCTGCCCCGCACGACCACGGAAGATGAACAGCTTGGCGGCTACAGCGACAAACTTCGCGACACCGCAGAGAAGGCTTTCGAAACAGGCCTCGAGCAGGTAAAGCAAGTCGCCGCCGAAGCCTACGACACTGTCAAGGAAGAGGCCGACCGGCAAGGCTCTGGTGGAGATGCCGCCACGCTAGCAGGCCAGGTCGGCAAAGTCGTGAAATCGACGGTAGAAAAAACCGAGGAAGCCATACGCGACCGGTTGCCCGAGTCGTCGGAGGGGTCTTCCCAAGGTGCGTCATAGCGTCCCCGCAACCTGGTCTAACGCTGTCCGTCACTCTGGCGAAGAGAATCTGACTCTGCAAAGCAGCCTCGTCCAACCCGGTCATGAGGTGGAACCGCGTCAAGATACTCTCCGACCATTGTAGCGGCATATAGCTGGCCCGCCAAAAGGTTGCCCTTGCCACACGTGAGAACAGCCTCCGCCTAGTCGCCCTTTGCGCGTTTGCTCAACTGCCGAGTTATACCTACATCGGCTGTGAGCCAGCCGCGCAGGTCCTGGAAAGTGTCTCAGTTTGAATTTCAGAAAATTGATGTGGCGTTTGAAGCCCTAGGCGAAACCGCCTATGCTTAGCGGAAAGCACGGGGATGTATGATGTCGGAACGCGCACGCCAACTGTTCGACAAATACGTTGCCAGCAGTCTGAACCACCCAGACCTGAAGGGATTGAGCATGGGAACCCATTTGTTCAACCTGAACATGGCAGCGAGTGAGGCGCGCATCCCTGCATCAGAGATGATCGAAGAACTTGGTCCGCTGGCCCAAGCCCTCATTGCTGCTAAGATAGCCTGAATGCCGACGTGATCGGCCCCGCCGCCCGCGTCATGCGCATTGCCACTGGGTGCCGACAACACGCGGATGACGGCAAGAGCGCCGCCGCCAAACCTTGCTTTCGGAAAGGGGCAGCGCGAACGGGGCGCGCCGAAATACGCCATGGGCTCCTCAGCAAAGCCGCCTTTTGACCCGGCGTCCGGCGGTTGTAGTCGTGCGGCCTGGCATGGACCCTGAACAGGAACAGGGTGGCGACCATCGCCCAGCCGCCAACCGCCGCCCCCGGCCGCTGCACAATGCTCTAGCACCTGGTCGGCGATGGCGACGGGGGAATTGCTCGTCGGTGCGGTGCTGGCAGACATCGAAGTCGGGAAGTCGACCGAGCGATAGTTCGGGATTTCCAATAGCGATTCCAGCCCGGCGAGATCTCGATCTCGTCGGAGGCCTTGCGGTTGCCCGACTCGAGAAAGGCAACGCCTCGATCTGGCGGATGCGTCAGCAAGTTGCGGCTCTCGTAGCCGATCAGCCGCTTCACCGCTTGCTTGCTTCGGATTTTCAGGGTGCCGGCAGGGTTTGTCGTTCAATCCTCCGCAGATTGCGCCGCCAGACTCCTTCTACATCGAGAACCGTACAAAGAATGACGCTACGAGGAGGCCAGCGCCAAACGCTGGCCTCCCCAGTCAAATGTCTGGGTTCAATAATCGCCGTTGTAGTACCGGTCGTCGCAGGGCGCGGTGTAGATGCGGCCATAGCGATCCTGATAGCGGCAGAGCTGCTCGCCGCGGCGCTGCGGCGTCGTGGCCGAGCCGACGACCGCGCCGAGCAGCGCGCCGCCCGCCGCGCCGATGACCGTGCTCTTGGTGTTGCCGCCGATCGCCTGGCCGACCAACGCGCCGCCGGCGCCGCCAACCAGCGCGCCGGTGGTGGCCCGCTGCTGGCTTTCGGTCTGCGTCTCGCAGCCGGCAAGGGCCGCGGTCATCAGCACTGCCAGAATAGCCTTCTTGATGATCATCTCTAGAACTCCTCTGAAGCGCCCCAGAGATTGAAATTGGGGGCGAATGGTTGCCAGTTGCTGGCGCATTGCGGCGGAACGTAGGCGGCGTTCCTCACGAAGTAAGACATGGTTTCTCGGCTCTTGAGGATCGTGGTCGCCAAACTGCAAACGCCTTGCGCGAACAGCACGATAACGCTTCGGCTTGAATCAGGTTGCGAAAGCGCCAAGCCGCCTCGGTCCGCATCGCCATTTTCGCAGCGGCAGTCAGAAAGCCGGAGGGCTGTAACCATGACGTTCCGCTTGGTTGATCTGGTGGAGGACATCCTCCGGAATGCTTACGATGACCCGCACCGGCTTCATTCGGCCTTCAGGCAACCAATATGGCGACGCCCGCCGGATTGTCCCGATCGGATACGGATACTCTCACTGGCCATCCCGCAAGCGCCGGCTGTTGGGGGCTGACGTTTCGGTGCTGATCCGGGTGCTGCCCGATAATGCAACGGTCCGCTATTATTACCTTGCGCCGGCCTGGGAAGCAGAGCAGGCACCGCCCATGCTACCCCAAACAACGGCGTGCGCCTTGACGCCTTCCTATTCCCGTCTCTGGCGCCGTGGTTGAATTGGCAAAACGGGCACCCATCGGAGGTGCAGCATGACGCTCGACTGCTATGGAAATTGAGTTTGCCGAAGTAAGCCAAGGGTTTCGAAACGCCGCCGAGCGCTGTGGCTCGTGGAGCCTCGAACTTGTGGCGGCGCGAGGGTATATCAACCGCCTGATGGACAGTCCCAAGGTGGTGCGGTGTGTCGCCCATCGTTTCCCAGAACAATTTGCGGCTTTCAACAGGCATTGGAAACAATCCCCAAATTCTCTGTTTTAGAAAATCCTTAATTGCCCTACGGTAATGTCATTAGTTGGCGGGTGGGGACCCGCTGTGGAACGTGGACTAGCAGCGTTCCCAGGCAGCGCATGCATGGTTGGGCAAAATGGGGTTGGCGTTACTTAAAATCGACGAGTGCCAAGGCTGCGGTGGCACCGGCACGATGTTTGATTGTCCGAGATGGCGAAGCTCGAACGGTCATTGCTGCCCGGCGGGCACGCATCAGCACAGATGTCCTGGAATTACCGTGACATGCGCTGAGTGCGATGGGACGGGCGGGGTGAAAACGCCTGCGGGATATGCGGAATCGAACGCCGCCTGACGATATTCGGTGAGCATAGGCTGCCCTTACTAAGGCGACTCCATAGGAATAATGAGGTGGAGCGATCCTCGCAGAAGGTTGCCACTAGGCAGGGCCGAGCAACTCAGACAATTCCTGGCAGCAGCGGAGCGGCTGCATCTAAGCATCGTCGGCCCGCTGATATGACCGCAATGCGATCACTACCGGTCGCTCCAAGTCCCGCATGAGACGCTGTTGAAAACGGTGCGAGACGTCACCGGGAAGGAAGTGCGTTCATTCGGTGGAACGGCACAGGGGTCAGCTGAAGCCGTCGTGCCTGCGGAAATGTGCGACCGCCTCGGTCAACGCCTTGGGGTCAACGGGCTTCGACAATCTTGGCGATTGCCGGAACGCATCGGGAAAGACGGTCGAGCTGTCATAGCCGGTCAGGAACAGGAAGGGGATGCCGCGCGCGGTCAGCAATTCGGCTATCGGAAAGCTCCGCTCGCCATTCAGATTGACGTCCAGGACGGCGCCATCGAGTTCGACGCCATCGATCTCGCGCAGGGCCTGCTCCACCGAGGCGGCGGGCCCGATCACCTGGCATCCCGAATCCGTCAACTGATCGGAAAGGTCCAGCGCGACAAGGAACGCATCCTCGACGACGAGAACGTTGAGCCCTGAAAGAGACGTTTGCTCATTCATACCTTGCCTGGAGCAGGCAGGGATAAATAGTCGATCATTGCCGACTTGGGCAGCGGAATGCTCAACAAGCACTCCAGGCCGGCCCTTTTGAAACGCAGATCCACATTTCCACCTAGCTCGTACTCCAAACTCTGCTGGATGAAAGTGGTTCCAAAGCTTGTCTTCGACGGCTCCTTCACCCTCGGTCCGCCGCTCTCTTTCCAGGCGATCGACAGCATTTGCGATCCATCGACGCGCCAGGAAACCTCCACGCGGCCTTTTTCGGTGGAAAGCGCGCCGTATTTGGCGGCGTTGCTGGCCAGCTCGAAGAAGACCAGGCCGAGCGTGGCAGCCGCGCTGGCATTGAGCTGGAACGGCTCGCCCTGAACGACGAGGCTCTGGCCTTCCTTGCCGCCATAGGGAGACAGGGTCGCCCGCACCAGCTTTTCGAGATCGGCGCCTCCCCATTGGTAGGAAGCCAGCAACTCGTGCGTGCGGGCCATCGCCTGCAGGCGAGCGTGGAAGGCGCTCGCGAAATCGTTGAGCGTGCCCGATGAACGCACCATGCGAGAGGTGAGCGCGGTGACAGTGGCGAGGATGTTCTTCACGCGATGCTGCAATTCGTGCAGCAGCCGCTCCTGGTTGCGCTCGGCATCCTTGTGGCTGGATATGTCGATTACGGCAGCAATCGCTCCGCGCACCTTGCCAAGCTCGTCGAACAGCGGATTGGCCGACATCATGACGTCGACGCTGCCGCCCTTGGTGCGCGCGATCCGCGCCTCGAAACCGGGAATGGGCTTGCCTGTCCGCATCGCCTTCAGCAAGGGTTGATCAGCGGCGTCGACCACGGTGCCGTGCATCATCAGTGGCAGGATGGCGGGCATGGAACTGAGCTTGCCGTCCGTGGCGGGCCGACCGGCGAGCTCCACCGCGTGGCGGTTGCCGCGGATCTCTTCGCCGTTGCCGTCCTCGGCAATGAAGATGCCGACAGGCACAAGATCGAGCAGGGTTTCCAGGCTTTCGACGCGGTTGCGCAGGTCGTGCGAAAGCGCGCCGATCTTTTCTTCCGCCCGGGCGATCTGGGTGACGTCGACAAAGGTGACGACCACGCCGGCGATGACATTGTCGACGGTGCGGTATGGCATCACGCGCATGATGTAGCGTCTGCCATTGTCGATGCCTTCCACCTGCCGCTCGATAGTGCCAAGCTTCTGCAGCACCTGCTCAATGTCGGACTGCAGGCCGTCGGCGAGAAACCGCGGACGGACATGCGCGAGCGGCCGGCCGACATCGCTTTCGACCAGCCTGAACAGGTCCCGCGCCGTCGGCGTGAAGCTCTTGATGCAGAGGTCGCGGTCGAGGAACACGGTCGCGATCTGCGTGCTTTCGAGCAGGTTCGCCATGTCGTTGTTGGCGCGACTGAGCTCGTCGACGCGGATGTTGAGCTCGGCGTTGACGGTCTGCAGTTCCTCGTTGATCGACTGCAGCTCCTCCTTGGAGGTCTCCAGCTCCTCGTTGGAAGACTGCAGCTCCTCGTTGATCGAAGACAGCTCCTCGTTGGAGGATTTCAACTCCTCATTGGAGGATTCGAGCTCCTCTGTCGTGATCTGCAGGCGCTCCCTGGTCTCCCTTAGCTCCTTCTCGAGCTGGCTGACATTGGCGCTTTCGACATCGTCGGTGGTATGGACGGGCTCGCTTTCGGACTCCGGCTTGATACCGCCGACATCACGAAACACCAGCATATAGAGTGGGTCCGCACCGCTCTCGGTCGGCAGCGGTTGCACGACAAGGCTGATTGTTTGGCGGCCGCCGTTGGTGCCGACTGTGATCTTGTTCTGGATCGCCACCTGGCCCGTGCTCACCGCCTTATGCAGAGCGGCCCTCAGGTCCATCCGCAGGCCGCGCCGGGCCATGGAAAAGACGTTGGAGTCGGGAGCGCCGGCGGCGAGCTCCAGATATTTCCCGGTGCCGCCCGAGCTGTGGATCAGCTCGCCGGCCGCGTTGATGACTACATAGGCGGGCGAATAGCGGTCGAGCAGCAGCCGTTCGGCGCTCTCCTGGAGGGTTCCGCCGGTCGCGCGTTGGCGCACATGAGGGGCCTGCCGGGTCGCGGCGGCGAGCGGGAATTCGGGCAGCCGCTGCGCCGTGACGCCAGCACGCTTCTGGAACAGGCGGCTCGGCTTGTCGACTGTCGAGAACAGGCGCACGTGACGAGTGACGTTCTCGGAGGATCCGAGGAAGAGATAGCCGTTGTTGCGCAAGGCGTAGTGAAAGATTGGAACGATCTTCTCCTGCAGTTCCGGACCCATGTAGATTAGAAGGTTGCGGCAGGCGACCAAGTCGAGCTTGGAAAAGGGCGGGTCGCGCAGCAGATTATGCGACGAAAACAAGCATACCTCGCGAAGCTCGGACGCGACACGATAAGTGCCGTCCTCGCGCGAGAAGAATTCCTTCAGCCGCTTCGGCGTGATGTCGGTTGCGATGGTCGCGGGATAACGACCGGCGCGCGCCACTTCCAACGCACGC
The DNA here is from genome assembly GCF_049887195.1 of Mesorhizobium abyssinicae. Lineage (NCBI taxonomy): Bacteria > Pseudomonadati > Pseudomonadota > Alphaproteobacteria > Hyphomicrobiales > Phyllobacteriaceae > Mesorhizobium > Mesorhizobium abyssinicae. The sequence goes on along the minus strand of NZ_JARAKC010000030.1, from coordinate 8,759 downwards.
TCGTCGATGTCGGTGGCGAATATCTGCAGGTTGGGCGAAGCGGCACCGCGCGGCGCGTTCTCCTTGAGCAGCATGGCGATCGAATAGGCTTCCTCGCCGGTGGCGCAGCCCGGCACCCAGACCCTGATCGTCTCGTCGGGCTTGCGGCCCTCGAAGAGCTTTGGAACGACAAGCCGCTCCAGCGCATCGAAGGCATGCGCGTCGCGGAAGAAGCTGGTCACACCGATCAGGAGATCCTGGAACAGGAGATCGACCTGCTGCGGCTCCTCGCGCAACCGTTCGTAGAAGGCGGCCGGATCGTCGATCTGCAGCACCTGCATGCGGCGCTGGATGCGCCTCAGGATGGTGTTGTCCTTGTAGCCGCTGAAATCATGGCCCGTGCGCATGCGAAGCAAGGCGGCGATCCGCGAAAGCTGTTCGGCGACGTCGCGATTGTGGCGATCGCGCTCGCCGTCAGAGCGGCTCGAATGGCGAAAATAACTCACCAGCTTGCCGGCCATGTCCTCGGCCGGAAGCACCATGTCGACGAGGCCGCTCTGGACGGCGCTACGCATCATGCCATCATATTCGGCGCTTTCCTGCGCCAGCGTGAGCCCGCCGCGTTCCTTGATCGCCCGCAGGCCAATCGTGCCGTCGCTGCCGGTTCCCGAGAGAATGACCCCGGCGGCGTTTTCGGACTGCTCGTGGGCAAGCGAGGTGAAGAAGTCGTCGATCGGCGTTCGCCGGGCGCGCGTGGTCGCCATCTTGGCGACGTGAAAGCGATGGTCCTCGACAGTCACCGAAACCCCTGGCGGGATCACGTAGATCTTGTCCGGCTCGATCTCTATGCCCTCGGCTGCGGTCTGCGTTTCGATCGAGGTGCAGCGCTGGATGATGCTAGCGAGCACGCTTTCATGCTCGGCGTCGAGATGCTGGATCACCACATAGGCAAAGCCACTGTCGGCCGGAACCTCGGGAAAGAATTTTTGCAATGCCCCGATGCCACCTGCCGATGCGCCTATACCGACGATTGGGAAGGACCCATTGACAGGCGCTCCCGTGCCGTCGCTTGGATTACCTCGCCTTTTCCTTCCCGTTGCCTTCCTGGGTGACTGCGCCATCGTCCGTTACCTGCACCCGCCTGCTTTCCAGGATGCGCTCGATGACAGCGGCATCCGCTTCATATTCCCTGGCTCGCTCATCCAGCTGTGTGGCGAGTTCGGAGCGGAACTTTTTCTTTTCGCGTTCGGACATCCGCCGGGCAAACGCCGCCCGTTGCTGGTGTGAGCGCAGCAAGCTCCACAATATCTCGTCTGCCTCGACCGCCTGCGCTTCCATCATCGCGTCAGCGGTGAAGGCATGGCCGGTATGGCACCGATAGCGAACCATGTCACCATCTTCGATCTCCCACAGCGGCCCGTGGCATTCCGGACATGTAAACACCGACAATTCGCCGAGTCGATCTTCATCTTTCATGGTCGAATGCTCCTGAGCGGCGACCGCCGCTTCCAGCCTGACGCTTGACGGGGCGGGCAAGGTTTTGCCGGCCGGCTCTGCCGCCAGTTTTGCCAGGCAGACGCCCAGTTCAGCCGCGGGCAGGCAGTGGTCGACCTCGACATGGTGCAGCGCGCTTTGCACCATGGCCGGCACCAGCGTGTCCTTCGGATGCTGGACGAGGGCCAGCCCGCCGACCGCCTTGATCGCCCTCAGGCCCGCCGTGCCGTCGGAAAGCGAACCCGACAACAGGACACCGATGACGGCAGCGCCGTAGCTCAGCGCGGCAGAGCGGAAAAGCGGGTCGATGGCCGGCCGGGCAAGGTTTTCGCGCGGTCCGCGCCGCAACATCATGTGGTCGCCATGGAGCAGAAGGTGGAAACCGGGCGGCGCGACGTAGATCCTGCCGGTCCTGAACGTGGCGCCGTTCTCGGCGACCAACGTCTTGAGCCGGCCGGCGCGATCGAGGATCTCCGCCAGATAGCTGACCTGCCCGACATGCAGCACCACGAACACCGCCGCCGCCAGATCGGACGGCAGGTCGCCGACGATCTGTTTCAGCGGCTCGACCCCGCCGGCAGACGCGCCGATGACGATGACGAAGCGGTTGCGCGGCGCGGGCGTCACCTGTCGCTCAAGGCGTGTCTCATCCTCGCTTATGGCTGAAACAGGGTTCTGATCTTCGGCCATTGCACCATACCAGGGTCACGGAATGCGCCCTCGGCCTCGGATCAACAATGGGGGAGGGGGGACTTATGTTCCATGGCGCGCCTGACCTGCCTTCACAAGGAAGCAATGGATGGGGTAGGAGGCAAGAGCATTACGACGAAACGGTGATCACGCCAGGCAAGGGCGAGCGATGGTTCTGCGCTGAAGCCGCAGCGCGCACGGCGGGCTGGCGAAAGGCGCGGCGATGAAGCAATGGAGACCTTTGGAGAGGTCGTCAGGATGCCCTCGACCTCGCGGGGGATGACCGGTAGGTCCTCGATGTCCTGCATGGCTTTGGACAGGATCGCTGTTGCCGCTTGCATGTCCGCATCGGAAGCGATGTCACGGCAGGTGCGGGGACCGCTAGCCTTCTAGCAGCCTTTCCGGTCAGACCAATTCCTCTAATCCGAGCAATCCGAGAAGGATCAGCGTCGTCGCCGACAGTTTCGGCGCGTATGCCTTAGCGACGGGCGATCAGCTGACAGAGCTGGCGTCAGCCGCGGTCATAACCATCTTGGCTTAACCGGTCGCGAGGCGGTACAACACTCTCCCGCCCGGCAGGTAGACGGCTCGTCGCCAAGCGACGGTCCTTTTGCTGCGTTCCCACAGGCTTCGATACCCCTCGTGGGCCGGGGCCAAGCCGCCGCCCTCGATCGCCAGTCAGGCATTCGTCCAAGCGCTTGTTCTTAGCGGCGATGCGCGAGCCCGAACGGTTGAACCCTATTCACGAGACAGGCACGGATGAATGGGATTTTCGTTCAACTGGAAAGCGAATCTTTAGAAAGACCGGACATGTTTTGCCTATTCCGCCACCGCGCTTGGTTGGAAAACCGTTAGGGGAAAGCGTCCAAAAGGCCTAAGGTTGTGACAAATCTGGTGCCCTCCGACGAGCAGCATGACCCCGCCATAGGTGCAGAAGTTGACCAGCTTCTGGCTCGCCGCACGCGCGACATCCGTCTCAAAGGCGAGATCATGCGCCTGTTCAGGGCGCGTGTCTGGTCACAGACCGCGAAGATCATACGTGCATGGATGATCTGGGTGGCTTTGTTGGATGTGCTCACCCTGACGGTCAACATGGTGATCCTTCCAGGCGCGGTCGCCACTAGCATGCTTCTGCCGGCCGCAATCATTCCTCCCGTCGCGACGGCCGTGGTCCTTCTCTGGCGAAAACCGCAGGCACCGTGGGTCGAAGCGTCCTCGCTCATCACAGGGATGTTCCTGATCTTGTTGTCAGTCGCATTGGTCGGCGTAAGCGCTGGTGGCGAGTTCTATGAACGGCAATTGAATGTCATGCTGTTCGTGGCCATTACCGCGATCATCATTTTCGGTATCCCGCTGGCCTGGACGGTGGCCATCGCCGGGCTGGCGCTCGGGCTGTATCTCGTGTTTCAGCTTCAGAACGCCGCCATCGAACATGGGAGCGCGGCCGCTGGGACGCTGTTCTTCGCCAGCGGTATCTTCGCAACAGTCGCCGCGCGACGCATCATGACAATTCTGGCGCAGAAGACTTTCCTGTTTGAGCTTCGCGATCGGCGCAGGGTTGCCGAACTGGCCAAGGCGAACCAGCGGTTGGAACTGTTGGCAAGGACCGATCCGCTCACCGGCCTCGCCAACCGGCGCTGGATGACGGAAACGCTCAGCCGCATCTGGGGAAGCGACAAACGCTGCCTTGACGGTGCGGCACTGCTCATGTGCGACATCGATCACTTCAAGAAGCTGAACGATCACCTCGGCCATGCCGAAGGCGACCGCTGTCTTGTCGAGGTCGCCGGGATTATCCAGGAAAACGTCAGGCGCGATCACGATCACGTGGCCCGCTACGGCGGCGAAGAGTTCCTCGTGCTTTTGCCCGGGGTGACGGAGGAAGAGGCGAGCGCCGTGGCCGAACGCATTCGAACGAGCGTTGAGGCCGCAGCCATTCCCAACCCGGGCACTCGCGCGCGCCGCGTTACTCTCAGCGTTGGAGTTGCAATGCAGACCGCGGACGAGGCCATCTCACCGGAACAGCTACAGCGCCACGCCGACGAAGCGCTCTATCTCGCGAAGGAAAGAGGGCGCAATCGAATTGTGCTCCGAAGACCGGACTCTGAGGAGTGTAAACCTGTTCGTTGGGCACAGTGATGCCGCCAAAGGCCCCGGTTCGGGTCCGGCCGGGTGAGCATCCATCGTCGCTCGTGTCGCCTTCGCGCTCATCGGTGCCGATTTGCCGAATGCGTGGAGTCGTCGATCTTAACCGCTGCAGGCTTGGCGGCCTTTGAAGTTTTGGATATGGAGTCCTAGTGGCGAACGATCAGCGGAGCGGCTTGTGGACCGCCTAGAGTTGAGGCACGCGCCGTTCTACTCGACCATCTTCCAGTACGAGTCCTTGCGGATCACCTTGCCGTCGCGGAACGTGTAGAAGTCGCAACCGCGGACTTCCTTTCTCGTCCCGTCGCGGGCAGTGCCGGTGAGGAGCCATTTCGAGATGCCGGTATTGTTTGCCGCATCCACGAAATGCTCGCCATTGCCATAGTGAACATCGGGCAAGCCTTCGAAACGCGTGGCCAGCGCGTCTCGGACATTTGCCTTGCCTTCGACGCGGGAACCCCATGGTTTGTTGCCCCTGGGCATCTCCAGGACGCAGTCGTCGGCAAAGCACGCCATGATGCGATCGAGATCATGGGCGTTGAAGGCGTCGCATAACTCCGTCAGCGTCGATCGGATGTCCATTCGCCCGTCTCCTCCCGTCGGATAACTGGTAACGTGCACGTTCGATGATCGAAGTAGGTCACCGGCGGCGATGCCGGTCAAGGCCTCCGAGAAACGCATGCCCGCTCATGGCCAGCGCATCATCCCCGCCACGGTGCGGGATCTCTCCTATATCGCCGACTGCCAGCTCGACCATTGGACACCGGCGCTGCCGGGGCTCAAGCGCTGCAGGGCTTTGCCTATGTCGCCGAGCTCGATGTCGATTCGGAGTTGGCTTCGGCGCCGCCGAGTTATTGGCGCCGGCATGCGCGGCTGACGAAGCGGCGGTGATACGCTGATCTCCCTCGCACAAGGGGAGATCGGCAGTTCCGGCCTTCCACCTTTCCACCCGGATCCCCTAAAACCTCCGCTCATGTTGCGTTGCGTTAAATTTGTTGCATTGCGATATCAGCGCACCGGCTCGAAACTCTCCTTGCGGCGGGGTTTTCTGCACCAAGGTTTTGGCGTGTCAGTATCACCCCGGCCACCGGCCTGCCTCGATGAACGATTTGCATTGCTGACGCTCCCGCTCTCAGGGAGTTCGGCATGACCCGATCCCGTGTCGAATGCCTGGACGGGCTTCGGGCGCTTGCCGCGATGTGGGTGCTTGTCGGGCACTGTCTGCTTCTGACCGGCTGGCGTGTTCCGATCCTGGGCGAACCGGATCTCGGCGTTGATCTCTTCATCATGCTGTCCGGTTTCCTGATGGTGCTCCACTACCAGCTTCGCCAGGACAAGGAGCCTTGGCAAAAGCCGGAGACCTGGCTGAAATTCTGGACGCGCCGCTATTTCAGGATAGCGCCGCTATTTTATGTCATGCTTTTCCTGGCGCTGGCGCTCGGCCCCTCTCTCTACGAATCCAGGACGGTCATCGACGACTTCCTGCTGAGATCGCATCAGGCGCCCGAGCGTTACCTCGACAACGGCCTGAAGAACATCGTCGCCCATCTTCTGTTCCTGTTTGGCCTGTTGCCGAATTTCGCCTACCGCACGCCGCTTCCCGACTGGAGCCTGGGGCTGGAGATGCAGTTCTATGCGGCCTTTCCGGCCGTCATGCTGCTTGTCCGCAGGCTCGGTTGGATAAAGAGCGCCGTCCTGATCGCGGCGCTCGGCAGCCTCGTCGTGTTTGTGATGGAGCAAATGTCGGTGCATTTTCCGATGCCGTCGTTCCTGGCGCTGAAGATGCAGGTGTTCCTGTGCGGGATGCTTTTGGCCGGCGTTTTGCATCCGAGCCGGCCACGGCCCATTCTCTATCTGGCGTTGGCCATGCTGTTGGCGGCGCTGCCCTATGGCGGCGAATATGGGCTGGGAAAGCTGCTGATAGGCGAAGTGCTGGTCATGGGCTTCTTTGCTCTTGTTCTCTATCGGATGCTGCCGGGAATGGCGGGCGTCGTGGCAGCAAGGATAGCCACGACGCTCGGCAACCGGTTCTTTCATCTGATGGGAGAGCTTTCCTTCAGCATCTACCTGATCCATCTTTTGGTGCTCCAACCGGTCGCGGCTTTCGTCATCACGCAATATGGCCACGATCTGGTGGCGCCGCTTCGCTTCGCGATCGTCCTTCTCATTGTCCTGCCGACGGTGAGCCTGCTGTCTTGGATCACCTACAACCTGATCGAGATTCCGGGCCAGAAGGCTGGCCGTTTCGTCGTCCAACGGTTTGGCCGCAAGACGATGCTGGAAACGACGCGGACGTCGGCCGCTGCACATGCTCCAGCGCCTGGTCGGCGATGACGACCGAGAATTGCTCGTCGGTTGCGGTCGCGGCAGATGTCGAAGTCGGTGAAGTCGACGAGCGATAGCTCGGACAGGTTGCCTTCCAATAGCGGTCCCGCCGGGCGATGTCTCGATCACGTCGGAGGCCTTGTGGTTGCCCGCCTCGAGAAAACCGCCTCGATCTGGCGGATGCGCAGCCAGCTGCGGCTATCGTAGCTGATCAGCCGTTTCACTGCATGTTTGCCGCGAACCTTTAGGATCCCGGCAAGGCTTGTCATTCTCGACCTCCTCATGACGGTGCGGGGACCAGCGCTGTGGGCGCTGGTCCGGCAAAGGTCCTCAATGATAGCGGCATAGCTAATTCGCCGCGGCGCTGGGGCGGGGTGGAACTGCCGACCACCGCGCCGAGAAGGGCACCCGATCACGGTGCTCTGGGTGTTGCCGCCAAAAGCCTGGCCGACAGAGCGCCACCGGCAACGCCGATCAGTGCGCCGGTGTAATGTCATTAGTTGGCGGGTGGGGCCCACTGGGGAACGTGGACGCAACAGCCCCGGCGCGGATTAAGTCGGCACCTCACCCTTCAGAGTTAAAGGCTCCAAAGATCGCCGACCCGAACACCGACGCGTATCTAGTTCCGGGCGAGAAATCCCTGTAAAATGCCGCGATGAAGCGCAGCACGATCTATGCCGTCTATCAACCGCCCGTGTTCGGGCTTCCATTCCTCGCCGTGGTTCTAAAGCCGGACGGCACGACAACGTCTCGGCAGTTTGAGACTGTCGATGAGGCGCGCGCCTTCAACAAGTTCATGGCGCAGGCGGATCAATCAAGCGGCAAGACGCAGCATTAAAGGAAAAGCCCCAGCGCTGAAGGGGTGTTCTGCGCTAGGGCTTGTTTGGGCATGTACGCAATACCCTGCATGTCCACGTATGAGCTTGCGCTAATATCGTGAACGAAGGGTGAAGCGCTCACCGTGACCCGTTGGTGCCCCCACCAGCACCCGAAGCGGAGCCTCAGGCTTCATACTGACAGCGGGCGCTTCTTTTCAGGATCGACGGCGTCAGTACCGGTGAAATCGCGGACCATTTGCTCGGCAAATTTGAGCGCTTGCGGACCTCGCGGCGCAAGTCTCTGCCGGCGCCTTTAGCAAAGAGGTCGCAGATCGCCTCTTCGCGGACAGCGCGTATCAAAGCGATCAGCTCGACTCTTGTTCCGACAATTTTTGGTAGTCACGCATCCCGTCGACGTCGAAGACAGCCGAGTTTAACTGCTCCCCGAGAGCTTGGGGGGCGAGTCCGCCTATTTCTGGTAGCGAACACTTCAGGACATGCTGAAGCAAATCGGTCGGCCGCGTGTCCTGCAGACGGCGATGCCGCTCGTCCATTCCCCCCTGGCTACTCGGCGCTGAGGCCGTGGTTGCAACTGAAATTGGGGCTTGCATGAATGATGGCGCGACCAAGTGCCGATGGTTCGCGACGGATGGATCGCTCCAGTGGGGCGTGATAGATTGTGCTGACGGTACTTTTTGCGATCGAGTCGAGTGTCGACCGAACACCGTGAGAACGAAAATCGGCCGATTGGCACCGATAGTTGCTGAAACCTCAAAAAAATTTTTGTGACAATTTTCTCTTTAAAATCAATATCGTAAGTTTTGGCGGCCTGCGTGTCGGAAATTCAGGCCATTGCGAATAAAAAACCCATCTAAATCAAGGATTTAGATGGGTTTAAAACAATTGAGTGGGAGTAGGGGTCAGCGTAGTCTGGAGTGCTCCATAAATCCGCTTTTTGTGCAAGAATAAACGATAGCGGAACGTTCAACCTCCAAGGTCTGATGTCGTGAGCCGACCCCAAGTAGCCCTTCGGCAGCATCCGCGATCGGACCACAAACCACGCCATGTGAGAAAGCCAAAAGGACGTGGCGAGTTGATCGCTGCTGGCGTCGGCACTGCACGCTCGCATTCGCGGTAGGACTAGCATACGCTCGCTGTGCCGAAGCTTCGACCTATGGGGCAGGCAGGACACAGGCATGGAGCGACGCCTCACCGCAATTCTTGCTGCCGACGTCGTCGGCTACAGCCGCCTCATGGGAGCCGACGAGGTTGGCACGCTTGCACAGCTGAAGAGGCTTCGCGCTGAAG
>NZ_JARAKC010000029.1:0-52981 GCF_049887195.1 Mesorhizobium abyssinicae | reverse complement strand
GGATGGAGATGACGATGTCCTTGGTGGTGCCGTCGGAGGTCTGCACCGTGATGGTGTCGGTGAGCGCCGGATCGCCGGTGTTGAGCGCCTGGACGGCGGCGTCGTCCTCGTTGAGGACATAGCTCCATTCGCCGGCGGCGTTGATGGACAGCGTGCCGTGCGCGCCGTTGGTGACCACCGAGAAGTCGTTGGCGCTGTCGACGTCGGTGGCGTCGAGATCGCCGGTGGCCGGCGAGGTGCCGGCGGTGCCGTTCAAGACACCCGAGGCCTCGGTCACCGAGCCGGTGTCGTCACCGGTGATCACCGCCGCGTCGTTGGTGCCGGTGATGGTCACCGTCACCGTCTGGGTGTCGGTGCCGCCGACATGGCCGTCGTCGGCCTTGATGGTGTAGGTGAGCGTCAGCGTCTCGCCGGCAGCCAGGAAATCGAAGGCCTGCGGCGTCGAGTTGAACGACCAGCTCAGATTGTGGGCGTCGGTCGGATTGGCCGCAAGCGGGCCTGGCGCGACCGTCAGCATGCCGAGCAAAGTGGCGTTGCTCAGGCCGCCGGTGGGGCCGACGGGCGACACCAGGGTCACGCTCGGGGTGATCGTGTCGGAGAGATCGGCGTCGTTCACCGTCAGCGTGCCGTTCGCGGTCAGCGGCGAATTGGTCTCGTTCAATCCAGCGGCAGCGCTGTCGCCAGAGCCGACGGTGATGTCCGGCGCGTCGTTGGTGCCATTGATGGTGATCGTCACCGTCTGCGTGTCGGTGCCGCCGAGATGGCCGTCGTCGGCTGTGATCGTGTAGGTGAGCGTCAGCGTCTCGCCCGCGGCAAGAAAATCAAAGGCCTGGGGCGTCGAGTTGAAGGTCCAGGTCAGATTGTGGGTCTCGCCCGCATCGGCCGACAGCGATGCCGGCGACACCGTCAGCATGTTGATGACGGCAGCGCTGTTCAGGCCGCCGGTGGTGCCGCCGAGCGACACCGAGGTCACGCTCGCGCTCACCGTGTCGGAAACATCGGCGTCGTTGACAGTCAGCGTGCCGCTGGCGGTCAGGGGCGCATTGGTCTCGGTCAGCGAGGCGGCGTCCTTGTCCGTCGTGACCAGATGGATGTCCGGCTTGTCGTTGGTGCCGGTGAATTGGATGGTGGCCGTGGCCCAGCTCAGCGTGCCGTTGCCGAGCTGGATGGCGTAGGTCACCTTGTCGACAAGGACCTGTCCGGCGGCAAGCGACTGCAACAGTCCGTCGATGCTGGCCGTGCTGTAGTGGATCGTGCCGTCACTGGCTATCCAGATCTTGGCGCCCAGCTGGCTGGTGTCGGTGGTCCCGGCGGCTCCCGCGCTGTCGTTGGAGCTGGAATATGTAATGTCCTTGGTCAGCAGGTCCGCCGGGGCATAGGTCTTCGTCGCTGTCGAGGCACTGATGGTGTCGTCGATGGAATAGAGCGTCTTGGCCGCGCCGCCCAGGTCGTTCGCCAGCACATTCAGAATCAGAATGCCAGTCGCATCTTCCGAATAGAGGAAGGTGTCATCCTTGGCCTGCGGTGTGTTGGAAAAAGACGTCGTGGTGCCGCCGGCACCGGTGACCTGAGTAGCCATTTTTCACCCCTGTTGTTTAACGACAGACGCCCCACCGCCTGTCGACCCCATTGAAAGACCAGCCGCTTCTTGACTGAAAATGTTGCACGTCCGGCGCGCAGAATCCGGCGGCATCAATTGTAGCAGCGCACCCGAAGGCCCCGATGCCGGCGCTGAGCGACGGCCAGCAAAATGCGTGGCCGGTCACAGGCGGTGGTGGCTCAAATGGTGATGGCTGCGGCGAAAGCGATCGCCGCGCTGCGTCTCCCCAGCCCCTTTAGCGTCGCTTAACCCGTTGTTGCCGGTCGGGGGCCATTTTATTCGACGCTTATATTAGGGTATTATTAACCCTGTCAGCGAGGAGGCGTCAACATCCTGCTTGGCATAACAGTTAATATTAGGGCCGCTACTCATTTCGACGCATGGCCGCAGGACCAGTCGCGCGGCAATCAACGCATCCGGAAGATAGGCCGCGCCGGTAGAGACCCCGTGGTTCAGCTCCGCCTTGCCGCTCTTTTCCTCGTGCGGCCAAGAAGGCAGGGGCCGATGGCCCGGCGGCCTTGCTCGACACCGGGCGCGTTTCGCCAAGCAACTGCGGGCATCAAAATCCTGAGGCACCTTTCAGGCCAAGCATCCGGCGTGGCTCGGCCGGCGTCGCGATCTCGTGGCCGAACTCGGTGAGCCGGTCGGCGAGAGCTAGCTTCCCGCCAACGACAGGCCGCTGGCGCGTTCGCGCAGCAGGGCCAGCAACTCGCTTCGGCGCGCTTCCGGCGTGTCGACGGGCAGGACGAAACAGAGCGTCTTGTTGATGGCGCCGTGGCCGTCCTGGATCGGCGCGGCCATGCACCAGGTGAAGCGGTCAGCGAGCGCCGCGGTCTCGCTGAAGCCCTGCTGGCGCGCCAGTTCGACGTCGGCGAAGAATTCCTCCGCAGGAATGATCCGGCCGTCGGGCAGTTTGTAGTCGCCGGCGGGAATGAAGCTCTTCAGCTCGTCCTTGCCCATATGGCCGACCAGCAGCCGTCCCGACGCCGTCCACGGAATCGGCACCTCGACGCCGACATCGCTGGAAATGCGGAACGGTCCGGGCGAATCGCGGCAGTCGAGGACGACGTATTTGTTGCCGCGCAGGCCGCACATCTGAACCGTCTCGCCGGTCTCCGCGGCCATCCTGTCCAGCGTCTCGAGGATGCGCCGGTAATGCGCGTTGTGGTGCGAATAGGCCCAGCCGAACAGGTGCATCGCGCGGCCGAAATAGACATAGCCCTCGGTGCCGACAGTCTCGAGCATCTCGGCTTCGAGCAGGCTGTTGACGATCTCGTAGGTGGTCGAGCGCGGCGCACCGATCATCTTGGCGAGGTCGCCGACGCGCACCGGCGCGCGGTGCCTGAGCAGCGCCTCGAGCAGCATGATGACGCGGTCGATGCCACGGCGCCGCTCGCCACCTTGCGGTGACGCACCGCCGGCCTCGATCAGATCGGTCTTGCCATCGCTCATTTCAGCCGCCCGAAATCATTTTTAAGTCCTCGTCTCAAGACGCTTGAAAGAAGTCAAGGCTCGGTCTAGCATCCCGCCTGTCCGATATACAGACATAATGTCTGAAATACCGGACAGATTAACGAGCCGGACAGAGAAGTCCAGACGAAAAAACGGGCGGTTCCGCAACGCGGCAACCGGCGGGTTTTGTCGTCCCGACCCCGCACGCCCGGACACAACCACTGAAGGGGAACAGTCATGATGAAATCGTCGTTTTTCGCATCCGCCAGCGCCCTTTGCCTCGGTCTCGTCCTGGCCCTGGGCGTAGGCTCGCAGGCCAATGCCGCCGCCAAATGCATCAAGGGCGACCGCAAGGCGCCGTACACGATCGGCTGGGCCAACATCTATTCGGTGCCGACCTGGATGAAGCAGACGCAGGGCACCATCGAGGCCGAGGTCGAAACGCTGAAGAAGCAGGGCCTGGTCGACAAGCTGGTGGTGACCGACGCCCAGGGCGACGCCAATGTGCAGATCCAGCAGATCCAGTCGATGATCGATTCCAATGTCGACGCCATCATCCTGATCGCCGGTTCCTCGACCGCGCCGGCGCGCGTCATCGCCGACGCCTGCGCCAAGGGCATCGCCATCATCAATTTCGACAGCCTCGTCGACACCGACCAGGTGACCGCCAAGGTCAACACCGATTCCTCGCAGTGGGGCGACCAGGCCGCCAAATTCCTGATCGACGCCATCGGCGGCAAGGGCAAAATCCTGATCCTCAACGGCCCGGCCGGCGTCTCGGTCAGCGACGACCGCCGCAAGGGCGCCGATGCCGAGCTCAAGGCGCATCCCGATGTGAAGGTCCTGGCCGAGACCAACACGCCCTACAATGTCGCGCCGGCGCAGGAAGCCGTCACCAGCCTGCTGTTCGCTAATCCCGACATCGACGGCATCCTGTCGCTCGGCGGCGCGCTGTCGGCGGGCGCGGTGCTGGCGCTCGACAAGCAGGGCCGCGACCAGGTGCCGATCACCGGCGAGAACGCGCGCCAGTTCCTCGAACTGTGGAAGGATAAGGGCCTGAAGAGCTGGGCCACCATGCAGCCGAACTGGCTCGGCGCCTTCGCCACCTACACCGCTGTTCAGGCGCTTGAAGGCAAGGACGTGCCGGCCTTCGTCAAGATCCCCCTGCCGGTGATCGACAATTCCAACATCGACGAATACCTCGCCAGGGCCAAGGATTTCCCGGCTGACGGCTACATCTATTCGCCCTACGATGAGGAGCTGTTCAAGAAGCTGCTGGCGCAGAAGTAAGCCGGAAGGGTTGTAGAATTGACAACCAGGGCTCCGCTCCTTGCCGCGCGGGGGGTGTCGAAGGCTTTCTTCGGCAACCCCGTCCTGCGCGAGGTTTCGATCGCTCTCCAGCCCGGTCGCGTGCATGCGCTGCTCGGCGAGAACGGCGCCGGAAAGTCGACGCTGATCAACCTTCTGTCCGGGGCCTTGCGCCCGGACGGCGGGACGATCGAGGTCGACGGGCGCGCTGTCGCGCGCATGACGCCGGCGCTGGCGCGGCAGGCCGGCATTGCCGTCGTGCAGCAGGAACTCAGCCTGACGGCCAGCCTTTCGATTGCCGAGAACATCGGCCTCGGCGCCTATCCGAAGCGCTTCGGCCTGGTCGACTACAATGAGCTCGCCGCCCGGGCCAGGGCGGCGTGCGGCCTCGTCGGGCTGCACGAGCCGCTGTCGACGCCGGTCGGGCATCTGTCGCTCGGGCGCCGGCAGATGGTGGAGATCGCCAAGGCGCTCTACCGCCGGCCGCGGGTGCTGATCCTCGACGAACCCACCTCGTCGCTGTCGGCGACGGAAACGAAGATCCTGACCGATCTGCTGGAGCGGCTGCGCCGGGAAGGCATCGCCATCCTCTACATCTCGCATCGGCTGAACGAGGTGATGGCGCTCTGCCAGCATGTCACGGTGCTCAAGGACGGCACCTGCACGGCGGACCGTTCGCTGGACGGAACAGACGCCAGCGGGCTGGTGCGGCTGATGGTCGGCCGCGACCCCGGCGATCTCTTTCCCAAGTGGCAGCCTTCCGCGTCGACGGCCACGGCGATCTCGGTCCGCAACTTCTCGGCCGGCCTGATGCGCGACGTCGATTTCGACATCAGGACGGGCGAGGTGCTGGGCATCGGCGGCCTGGTCGGGCAGGGGCAGGAGGATCTGCTGCTCGGCCTCTACGGCGCCATTCCGGCAAGGACGGCTTCGGCGAGCGTCAATGGCGCGTCGGGCCTGCCCGGCGGCGTGCCGAAGGCCAATGCGCTCGGCCTCGCCTATGTGCCGGCCGATCGCAAGCGCGAGGGACTGCATCTGATCCACCCGATCATCACCAACATGATGCTGCCTGCTTTCGCGCGGCTGCCGGCGCTGAAGCTGCGCAGCCGCCTGGCTGAGCGCAAGACGGCAAAGGGCCTTGCCGCGCAGCTTGCCATCAAGGGCGATCTTGAACGGCCGGCGCAGGCGCTTTCCGGCGGCAACCAGCAGAAGGTGGCGCTGGCGAAATGGATGCCGCACGATCCGCTGGTGCTGCTGCTCAACGACCCGACGCGCGGCGTCGATGTCGAGACCAAACGCGAGATCTATTTGATGCTGCGCGCCTTCGCCGCCGCCGGCAAGGCCGTCGTACTGCTCAGCTCCGACACGCCGGAGCTGGTGCATCTGTGCGACCGCGTGGCGGTGGTGCGGGAAGGCCGCATCGTCGCCACCCTCGAGCGCGCGGCGCTGAGCGAAGAAGCCATCGTGTCGGCGGCGATGGGCGCCGAGAAGCAGAAGGTCGCGGCATGAGCATTTCTTCCTCCGCGAAACCTGCCGGCTCGCTCTACTGGCCGGTCCAAGCGCGCCGCAACATCGGCGTGCGCAGCCTGTTCGTCGTCGTGCTGGCGTTTCTCATCGCGTACGGCGTGCTGTTCCCCGGTCTGTTCACGGCCTCCGGCTTCGCCAAATTCACCCAGAGCTGGTTCCCGCTGGCGCTGGTGGCGATGGCGCAGGCGATCCTCATGCTCACCGGCGGCATCAGCCTGGCGATCGGCGCCACGGTCAGCCTCGGTGCGGTCATCGCCGCGACCACTATGGCCGGGCCGCTCGGCGTCGCCGGCGGCGCTGCTGCGGTTGCAACGGCCGGGCTCGGCATCGGAGCCGTCACCGGCTTCATCGTGGTGCGGCTTCGCCTGCCGGCGATCGTGGTGACGCTCGCCGGCTCCTTCATCATCGGCGGGGCCGCGCTGCTGGTCCTGCCGCGGCCAGGTGGCGCCATCCCGGAATGGCTCTCCGACCAGCTGGCCGGCGATACCCCCGCAGCCTTCGTGCTTCTGGTGATGATCGTCCTGCTGTGGAAGCTCTATCTGGCGACGCCGCTTGGATTGAGCCTCTATGCCGCCGGCGAGAATCCGGTCGGCGCCTATCGGTCCGGCGTGCCGGTCGATATGGCGCGCGTCGCCGCCTATGCGATCAGCGGCCTGCTGTCGACCAGCGCCGGGCTCTTCGTCGCCGCACAGACGGGCTCGGGCGACCCGGTGATCGGCAATGCCTTTACGCTCAACTCCATCGCCGCCGCCGTGCTCGGCGGCATCGGCTTCCTCGGCGGGCAGGGCACGATGCGCGGCGCGCTGGCCGGCAGCCTGCTGCTCAGCCTGATGATCAGCGTCATGTTCTTCCTCGGCTTCACGCCGGTGGCGCAGTATGTCGCGCAGGGGCTGATCATCATCGGCGCCGTCGCCATCCCGCAATTTCGCAAGGTGCAGCCATGACAGCCTGGAACGACAACGCGGGCGGCAGGCGCGCCGTGGCGATCCTGAAGAGCCGGCCTTTCCTCACCGTCGCCATCGTCGCAGCGGTGTGGATCGGCGCGAGCTTCGCCTCGCGTGGCTTCGGCGCCTATGGCCATCTGCGCTATCTGGTCGAACTTGGCGCCGTGATCGGCCTGGTCGCTGCGGGCCAGACCTTCGTCGTGATCGCCGGCGGCATCGATCTTTCCGTTGCGGCGATCGTCACCGTCAGCGCCATCAGCCTGCCGTTGCTGTCATGGCAGGCCGATCCGACCGGCCTTGCGCCGGTCTTCGCGGTGCTTGCGCTGACCACAATGATCGGCCTGGTCAATGGACTTGGCGTCGCGCTGCTGCGCGTTCATCCGATGATCATGACGCTGGCCATGGCGACCTTCCTGCAGGGTCTGCTGATCATCATTGCGGGCGGCAGCGCCGTCACCGCCGAAAACCCGCTCGTCCATTGGCTCGGCAATGCGCGGCCGGCCGGGATTCCGGCGGGCATTCTGCTCTGGGTGGCCGTTTCCGCGATCGTGCTGACGGTGATGCATGCCACGCCGTTCGGCGCGCGCATCTTCGCCATGGGCGCCAATCCGCTTGCCGCTTCCCTGTCCGGCGTGCCGGTAACGTCGACGACGCTTGCCGTCTACGGCATCAGCGGCTTTACCGCGGGGCTCGCCGGCGTGCTTGCGCTCGGCATGAACGGACAGGGCTATGTGGGGATCGGCGATCCCTACCTGCTTGCCTCGATCGCGGCGGTGGTGCTCGGCGGCACGTCCATTCTCGGCGGGCTCGGCACCTATGCCGGGACCATTCCCGGCGCGATCCTGCTGGTGACGATCACCGCGCTGATCACCGTCGTCAACGCATCGCCCGGCTGGCGCAGCATCCTGTTCGGCTCGCTGATCCTCGGCCTGCTGCTTCTCTCAGGCAGGGAGCAGGCCCGCCGATGACAATTCGTCCAGCCGGTAGATGCGCCTTGCGTTGCCGAAGAACAGTGCTCCCTGCTCGTCCGCGGAAAGGCCAGCCGAAATGGCTTTGAAGCTGTCATACACCTCGTCGAACGAGGCGTGCAGGCCGGCGACGGGAAAGTCGGAGCCGAACATGGCGCGATCCGCGCCGAAACAGTCGATGCAGTGCAGGACCACCGGTCGCAGGCTGTCGAGCGTCCAGTCATGATCGTAGGCGACGAGGTCGGAGATCTTGACGGCGACGTTGTCGCGCTGCGCCAGCAGCCGCAGCCCGTCGCGCCACCTGCGCATGCCGTCGGCGTCACGGTCGATCGGGCTGCCGCAATGGTTGAGGACGAATTGCTGGTCCGGAAACGCCGCGGCGAGGCGAGCGGCGTCAGCCAGTTGGCGCGGGAACACCATCAGGTCGAAAGAGAGACCGTGGCGCCCGAGCAGCTTCAGTCCGGAGCGCCAGGCCGGATCGTCCATGATGCCGTCGCGGGCGGCGAAGCGGCGCGCCGGATCAGGATCCCAGCTCAGAATGTCGCGGACGCCGACGACGCGGTCGAACGCGGCCTGCGCCTCGATCATCGCCGGCGCCTGTCGGCTGGCCAGCGGCACGTGGACGACATAGCGGGCTGCGACGCCTTGCGACTTTTCGAGCGTCTCCAGCCAGCGCGTCTCGCCGACGCAGTCGCCGGCGGCCCAGCCGGCTTCGACATGCACGCTAGCAACGACATCGTGCCGGCCGGCGTCGCGGAGGTAATCGTCGGGAAGATAGTTGCGACGCAGCGGGCCAAGCTCGCCCAGGCCGCCGCGTTCGCCGGCCGTGGCGTTCAGCCAGGGGTGCCGGCCGAGGCCGAGGTCCCAGAGATGATGATGGGCGTCGATGATCGGTCCGGAGTAGGGGGCTGGCACGCGTTTCTCGCAGGCTGTGGGGGGCGCCGACAATCGGTCAGGCCCTCGTTTGGCGATGGCGCAAGAGGTAGCATTCGATGAGCGGGAACACATCGGCTCCGCCGCTTGCCGTGCATGAAAATTTTTGGCTCGACGACCGCATACGCGGCGTGCCGCCCGGCACGGCCGCGCTAGACAGCAGCCATGTCGGCCAGCAAGGCTGGCATCCGGCTGACGGGCGCATGTCGCTGCCTTTGCTGACGCTCGAAGAGGCCGCCTTCGCGTCAAATCGCGACCTGTTCCTGCGCTATGTCCGTGAGCATGGGGCTGAGATCGCGCCGCATGCCAAGACGCCGATGGCGCCCGATCTTGCCCGGTCACTGGTCCAGGCTGGCGCGTGGGGCACCACGGTCGCCGACATCAGGCAGGCCACGGTGATGCTCAAGGCCGGACTGACGCGGCTGATCATCGCCAACGAGGTCGGCGGCACGGGCGGCGCGAACCGGCTCGCGGCGCTCGTCGGTGCCTGGCCGAACGCCGAGCTCTATGTCTTTGCCGACTCGGTCGCCGCCGTGAACGCGCTGGCGCAGGCCTGGCGCGCCAATGCTGCGCTTGCTCCGTTGCGCGTGCTGGTCGAGCTTGGCGCGGCGAGGGCAGGTGCGCGAAGCACCGCCGAAGCCGAGGCGATCGCCGATGCGATCGCGGCGACCGGCGGACGCTTGCTGATCGCAGGCGTCGCGACCTATGAAGGGGCAGCCGCGCAGCCCGATCCGGTGCGCACCGACGAGGTCGTCTCGGCGCTGCTGGCGAATGTCGGCGACATGTTCCTCAGGCTGCGCGCCCGTGTCGGCAGCGAGGCGCCGCTGATCATGACGGCTGGTGGTTCGGTCTTCTTCGACAAGGTGGTCGCGTCACTTTCGCCGCTTGCCGCGAAGGACGGCAACGCGAGGCTGGTGCTGCGCAGCGGCGCTATCTTCTTCCACGACCATGGCGTCTACGACCGATCGCTGGGCGCGGTCGATGCCCGCAACGGTTTTGCCGTCGATGGCGCCGGCGCTTCGGCGCGGCGTTCGTTCCGCCCGGCGCTGCGCATCTGGGCGGAGGTGCTGTCGCGGCCCGAGACCGGCCTCGCCATCTGCGGCATGGGCATGCGCGACGTCTCGTTCGACCAGGGTTTCCCTAAGCCGCTGACGGTCTATCGCGCCGGCCAGTCGCTTGCGGTGCCGCTAAAAGCCGAGGTCGTGAAACTCAACGACCAGCACGCCTTCCTGTCGCTTCAGCCGGACGATGACATCGCCGTCGGCGACGTCATCGAATTCGGCATCTCGCACCCCTGCACCTGCCTCGACCGTTACCGCGTCATCTTCGGCGTCGACGAGAGCGGGCATGTGACGCACGCCTTCCCCACCTATTTCGGCTGACCAGGGCCACAAGAAGAGACTCTCGAAAGGATCCGACATGATCAAGTACTTCCAGTCCGGCTCCCGCATGTCACAGGCCGTCGTCTATGGCGGCATGGTGCACATAGCAGGACAGGTCGCCAACGACCGCAAGGCCGGGATCGAGGCGCAGACCAGCGATGTGCTGGCCAAGATCGAGTCGCTGCTCATCGAAGCCGGCAGCAGCAAGTCGAAGCTCGTAGCGGTCAACATCTTCCTGCCGCAGATCGGCGACTTCGATGCGATGAACAAGATCTACGATGCCTGGGTGGACCCAACGCGGCTGCCTGCCCGCGCCTGCGTCGAGGCGCGGCTGGCCGATCCGGACCTGCGCATCGAGGTCACGGCGGTCGCGGCTGTCTGAGGGGGGGAGCCATGCATACCGGCCTCGTCCACACGCTCGATTTCGACCGCGACGGCAAGACGCTCGCGCACTTGAGCATTCCGTTCTCGATCGACCGCTCGCCCTATTTCCAGGTCAAGGTGCCGATCTGCCTGATCCGCAACGGCGAAGGCCCGTCGCTGCTTTTGATGGCCGGCAATCACGGCGACGAATATGAGGGCGAGTTGTCGCTGGCCAAGCTTGTGCGCAGGCTCGATCCCAAGCGGATCAGGGGTCGCGTCACCATCCTGCCGATGGCGAAC
Source organism: Mesorhizobium abyssinicae (assembly GCF_049887195.1). Taxonomy (NCBI): domain Bacteria; kingdom Pseudomonadati; phylum Pseudomonadota; class Alphaproteobacteria; order Hyphomicrobiales; family Phyllobacteriaceae; genus Mesorhizobium; species Mesorhizobium abyssinicae. The sequence goes on along the minus strand of NZ_JARAKC010000029.1, from coordinate 42,204 downwards.
GCGCCGGCGGTGATGGCCGCCAAGCGCTGCTCGCCGCTCGACGGCGGCAACCTAAACCGCGCCTTTCCGGGCGATCCCTCGGGCGCGCCGACCAGCCGGCTCGCCTATTTCCTCGAGACCGAGCTGTTTGCCCGTCACGACGTCGTCTTCGACATCCATTCCGGCGGCACCTCGATGGAGCATCTGCCGACGGCGTTGGTCGAACGCAATCCCGAGCCCGAGCGCCACCGGCGCGGCGTCGAGCTGATGCGCACGCTCGGCATGCCCTATGGCTTCATTGCCGACAATGGCGCTGCCTCGCCAACCTCGATGGGTGCCGCGCGCCGGGCCGGCGCGATCGGCGTCAGCGGCGAGTTCGGTGGCGGCGGCACGGCCACGGTGGATTCGATGGCGCTCACCGCGCGCGCACTCGACAGGCTGATGGTGGCGCTGGGCGTGGTCGATGCGCCCGTTCTGGCACCGGAGGCCGAGCCGATTGCTCCAACGCGCCTGCTTTCGCTGTCCCGCCACAGCCAGGGCATTTATGCGACGCGGCGCGGCTGGTTCGAGCCCGCCGTCAGGCTCGGTGACAGCGTGAGCGCTGGACAATTGGCCGGCTGGTATCACGACCTCGAACGGCTCGATGTCGACGAGGAAGCCTTGCATTTCGCCGAGAGCGGCATCGTGCTGTCGCGCCGGCTGCACACGATGTGCGAGGCTGGCGACTGTCTGATGCAGGTGGCCGAGCCGGTCGAAGGCTGAAGACCGAGGCTCCTGGCCACACTGCGAACTCGAGGATCAGCATGCAGCTATCGATGTGGACCTATCCCTGGGACATCCAGGATCTCGGCCTTGAGACGGTCGAACGCGATCTAACCCAGCGCGCGGGACTGAACATGGTCAGCCTCGCCACGTCCTACCATGCCGGGCGGTTCCTGCAGCCGCGCAGCCCGCGCCGGAAGGCCTACTTTCCGGAGGATGGCACCATCTACTTCCAGCCGACGGCGGCGCGCTGGGCCGACCTTGCTATCCAGCCCAAGGTGGCCGATGTGATCGGCGAAGGCGGCGACGTGCTCGGCCAGCTCGTGCGCCGCCGCGAGGCGGGCGGGCCGGGGGTCTCGTGCTGGACAGTGTGCCTGCACAACACCCGCCTCGGCATGCTTCACCCCGAGGCCGTCACCCGCAACGCCTTCGGCGATGCCAACTACTACAATCTCTGTCCCTCGCATCCGGACGCGCGCGCCTATGTGCGCGCGCTGGTCGCGGATGTCTCGCACGGCTACAGGCCGGACAGGATCGAGCTCGAGAGCCCATCCTTCATGGGCTTTGCGCATGAGTACCATCACGAAAAGGATGGTGTCGGCCTGACGCCGGAGGACGATTTCCTGCTGTCGCTGTGCTTCTGCCCATCCTGCCTGGATCGCGCCGCCGAGGCCGGTGTCGATGGCGAGCCGGCGCGAAAGCTGGTCAGGCAGTGGATCGCCGAGACCTGCGAGCGCGCCGTGCCCGAGCGGCGCTTTCCCGACTTTCCGGCAAGCGGGCTCGATACCTTCCTGCCGTGGCCGGAACTTCACGCCTATCTCGCCTGGCGCTTCGAGCCGGTGACCAGCCTGGTCGCCGAGCTGCGCGAGGTGGCGCACCCGTCAACCAGGGTCGTCATCATCGATCTGAAGGAGGGCTGGCTCGGCGGCGGCGATCTCGCCGCGCTCGGCAAGGTCTGCGATGGGGCGATCCTGTGCGCCTATGACATGCAGGCGGGCGATGTCGCTGGACTGCTCGAAGCCGGACGCGCGGCGCTCGGCCCGGAAAAGTTCCTCGGCACCGGCTACCGGCTCTTTTATCCGGAGATGGCCGGCGCGGACGTGCTCGCTGCCAAGGTGAAGCCGGCGAGGGCGCCCGGCGTCGACGGCATCAACTTCTACAATTACGGCCTCGTTCCCGCCGCGCGGCTCGACTGGGTCGGCGCGGCGCTGTCAGCTTGAGAAGCGGAACCCGGAACGATCTGCCGGCTGATGCATTTTGGCCCTGTGCCAATCAGCTGGAGACATCATGCGCATTGCCCATGTCGCGCCGCTCTATGAGTCCGTGCCGCCGAAACTCTATGGCGGCACCGAGCGGATCGTCTCCTACCTGACGGAAGCGCTGGTGGCGCTGGGGCACGAGGTGACGCTGTTCGCCAGCGGTGACAGCCGCACCTCCGCGAGGCTCATCCCTGGCCGGGAATGCGCGCTTCGCCTCGACCCGCGCCCGAAGAAATCGGAGATAGCAGCGCATCTGGCGATGCTGGCCGCGGTCCGCGAGCGGGCGCACGAGTTCGACCTCATCCACTTCCATCTCAGCCATTTCCTGCATTTTCCCTTCTTCGCGGACATGGCCGGACGGACGGTGACGACGCCGCATGGCAGGCTGGACTATGTCGATCTGGCGCCCGCCTACCGGCGCTTCCCGCGCTTTCCGATGATCTCCATCTCGCGCAGCCAGAGAGCGGGGCTGGCCGAGGCCAACTGGCTGGCGACGATCCACCACGGATTGCCGATCGATATCTACCGGCCCGCTTTCGAGACGACGAAGGAGGAACCGTACCTTGCCTTTCTTGGTCGGCTCTCGCGTGACAAGCGGCCTGACCGCGCCATCGAGATCGCGCGCCGCTCGGGGTTGAAGCTGAAGCTGGCGGCCAAGATTGGCGACGACGACCGCGCCTATTTCCATGACGAGATCGAGGCGCTGATCGACGGTGACCGAGTCGACTATGTCGGCGAGATCGCCGAGCACGAGAAGGCCGACTTCCTCGGCAAGGCGGCCGGCCTGCTGTTTCCCATCGATTGGCCTGAGCCGTTCGGCCTGGCCCCAATCGAGGCGATGGCCTGCGGCACGCCGTCGATTGCCTGGAATCGCGGCGCCTTGCCGGAGATCATCGACCAGGGCGTGACCGGATTTGTCGTGGAGTCGATGGACGAGGCGATCGAGGCAGTGCCGGCGCTGCTTCGGCTGGACCGTCGAAAGGTCAGGGCGGCCTTCGAAAAGCGGTTTTCCGCCACCAGAATGGCTCGCGACTATGCAGCGGCCTATGCGCGCCTCATCGGCGGTTCAGCCGAAGCCAAGGCGTCGTGAGAGGCGCAGCCTGATCCGGGGGCGAAACAAACGGGAAGAAACCGATGACAGAGCTCGACGAGCGCAAGCTTGATCCCGCCGTTGCCCTTGCCTCGCTGGACGAGACCGCGCCGCGCGAACCGCACCGGCTGTTCGCGCTGAAGCAGGGCGACTGCTTCGTGGTGGCCGATGCCTATGGCGACATCAGGGGCGCGGGTGACGGCTTCTTCCGCGACGACACGCGCGTGCTTTCGGAGTTCCGGCTGACCGTCGGCGGCCGGCAGACCTCGCTGCTCGGCGCCTCGCTCAGCCAGGACAATGTGCTGTTCACCAGCAACCTCACCAATCTGCCGATCCAGAGCACCGGCGGGCGAGACATTTCGCAAGGCGCAATCCATGTCGAGCGCGTCAGGCTGATCTGGCAGGACCGGCTGTTCGAGCGCATCACGCTTTCCAATTACAGCCAGGAGACGTCGGCGATCCGCGTTTCGCTGCACTTTGCCGCCGACTTCCGCGACATGTTCGAGGTGCGCGGCTCGACGAGGGCAAAGCGCGGCACCGCACACGCGGCCAAGATCGATGCGACGTCGGTGCTGCTTCACTATGACGGGCTGGACGGGCTGGCGCGCCTGTCGGCGATATCGTTCTCTCAGGCGCCCGATCAACTGACGGACAGCCGCGCCGATTTCCTCGTCGCGGTGACCAAGCGTTCCAGCAAGGTGCTCTATGTCGAGGTCGGTTCGGAGGTTGTCGAGACCCCGGATCGCGATCGCTTCCGCGCCGCAGCGGCCCGCGCCCGTTTCGGCATGCGGGCAAAGCGCCGCCACGGCGCCACGGTGCACAGTTCGGGCCGCGTCTTCAACGACTGGGTCGAGCGCGCCCGCGCCGATGTGGCGCTGCTCACCACCGAACTCGCGACAGGGCCCTATCCCTATGCCGGCATCCCCTGGTTTTCGACGGCATTCGGCCGCGACGGCGTGATCTCGGCACTGCAGATGCTCTGGCTCAACCCTGGTCTGGCGCGCGGCGTGCTTGCCTTCCTCGCCCAGCACCAGGCGACCGAGACGTCGCCGTTCAGCGATTCACAGCCGGGCAAGATCATGCACGAAACCCGCAAGGGCGAGATGGCGGCGCTGCGCGAGCTTCCCTTCGGGCGTTACTATGGCGGCGTCGACACCACGCCGCTCTACATCCATCTCGCCTGCGCCTACGCGGAGCGCACCGGCGACATGGACTTCATCGACACGCTGTGGCCGTCGCTCAAGGCCGCGGCCGAATGGACTGAAGAGGCGAGCCGGGAGACCGGGTTCGTCACCTATCAGCGCGCCGCCGAATCCGGCCTCGCCAACCAGGGCTGGAAGGACAGTTTCGACTCCGTCTTCCATGCCGACGGCCGCATCCCCAAAGGACCAATCGCGCTGGTCGAGGTGCAGGGCTACGTCTTTGCGGCGTTCCGGGGGTTGGCGGCGCTGGCACGGCGCCGGGGCGGATATGCGGAGGCCGAGCACTGGGAGGAACGGGCCGAAGAAATACGGATCGCGGTCGAGCGCGATTTCTGGGTGGACGACCTGAATTTCTATGCGCTGGCGATCGACGGCGCCGGTGAGCCCTGCAAGGTGCGGACGTCGAATGCCGGGCATCTTCTGTTTGTCGGGTTGCCCCAGCCCGAGCGGGCAAAGCTGGTCGCCGACCAATTGCTTTCGGCTCCCTTCCATTCGGGCTGGGGCCTGAGGACGCTTGCCGACGACGCCGTGTTCTTCAACCCGATGTCCTATCACAACGGCTCGATCTGGCCGCATGACACCGCCATCTGCGGCGTCGGCCTGGCGCGCTATGGCGAGCGCGAAAGCGTGGTGCGGCTGATGAGCGGCACATTCGAGTCCGCCGTGCATTTCAACATGCGGCTGCCGGAACTGTTCTGCGGCTTCACCCGCGCGCCGGGCGAGGCGCCCATCGCCTATCCCGTCGCCTGCCTGCCGCAAGCCTGGTCGGCCGGCTCCGCCTTCATGCTGATGCAGGCCTGCCTCGGCCTGGAAATCGATGGTTGGGAGGGCGAGGTCCGCGTCACGCGGCCAAGGCTGCCGATCGGCATCGACATGCTTACACTTCGGCACCTGACCGTCGGCGACCGGGCGGTCGACCTGACATTCCAACGCGTCGGCGACCGGGTCGTCGCCTTCCTTGCCGACCGGCATGAGGGGTTGGTGCCGCTCATCGTGCGAACTTAGCCAAGGGTTCGCTCGCCGCCTGACAAATGTCGGAACCGATGGTCCGTTTGTGCGTTGCACAATCACACCGGACGCGCGGCGGTCTGTTCCGTCGCCCGCCAAGGTGTCGAAAACAAGAAGAATGAGGCCTGCGGCGGGCCGGTGGCAAATTGGCGTATCAATGACTGATCAAGGCATCGACTTGCTGTGGGGCCTGCTCCTGGTAAGTCTTGGACTTTCCGCTCTTGCGGTGTTTTTTTCCATATCCCGACACCGCCGCAATTCCACGCCTGCGACCGTGCACGTCGCTGGCGAGGACGTGGCTTCCGAAGCGGCGCGCAAAGTACTCCGGGAATTCGAGAAGAACGGCCAGTCGGTCGACGCGGCGCTGGTGACATGGTCGCCCGAAACCTTGCGCAAGATCCTTCACGAGGACCTGCCGGAGGCGCAGGTGATCGTGGTTTCCAACCGCGAGCCTTACATCCACAACACCAAGGGCGACGGCGTCGAACTCGTCGTGCCGGCGAGTGGGCTGGTTTCGGCGATGGAGCCGATCACGCGTGCCTGCGCCGGCACCTGGATCGCCTATGGCGGCGGCACGGCGGACCGCCAGATGGTCGACGTTGACGACCGGGTGCAGGTGCCGCCCGACAATCCGTCCTACACGCTGCGCAGGGTGTGGCTCAGCGAGGAGGAATATCAGGGCTACTATCTCGGTTTCGCCAATGAAGGCCTCTGGCCGCTCTGCCATATCGCTTTCACGAGGCCGATCTTCCGCGAGTCGGACTGGGACGCCTACGAGGCGGTCAACCGCAAGTTCGCCGACACCGTGGTCGCCGAGGCGCGCAACGAGCGGCCGATCGTGCTGGTCCAGGACTATCACTTCGCGCTTCTGCCGCGCATGATCCGCGAGCGCCTGCCGGAGGCGATCGTCATCACCTTCTGGCACATTCCGTGGCCGAACTCGGAAGTCTACAGCATCTGCCCGTGGCGGGAGCGTATCCTGGACGGGCTGCTCGGCAGTTCGATCATCGGTTTCCATACCCAGTTCCACGCCAACAATTTCACCGAAAGCGTCGACCGCTTCCTCGAAAGCCGGATCGAACGGGCGGACGCCGCCATTTCCTACGGCGGCCAGACGACGCTGGTGCACGCCTATCCGATCTCCATCGAATGGCCCCTGCAGCTTCTGGCCAAGCTGCCCGATGTCGCTGAGTGCCGTGCGCGCGTCCGCGACCGGTTCGGGCTGCCGGCGGATGCGAAGCTGTGCATCGGCGTCGAGCGCCTCGACTACACCAAGGGCATTCTCGATCGCTTTCATGCGCTGGAGGAATTGTTCACCAGGCATCCCGAGCTGATCGGCAAGGTCGTGTTCCTGCAGATTGCGGCTCCCAGCAGGGGCACGCTGCCTGCCTACAGGCAATTGTACGACGAATGCATGCGCTATGCCGACGACCTCAACCTGCGTTATGGCGCAGACGGCTATCGGCCGGTCGTCATCGTGGCCGAGCATCATTCGCAAAAGGCGGTCTACGAGATCTACCGCGCCGCCGATATCTGCATGGTCACCAGCCTGCATGACGGCATGAACCTGGTCGCCAAGGAATTCGTCGCAGCGCGCGACGACGAGCAAGGCGTGCTTCTGCTCTCGACCTTTGCCGGCGCCTCGCGCGAGTTGCTGGAAGCACTGATCGTCAACCCCTACGACGCGGCGATGATGAGCGCGGCCCTCTCGCAGGCGCTGACCATGTCGGCCGAGGAGCAGCGCGAGCGGATGCGTAGGATGCGCGAGATCGTGCGCGACAACAATGTCTACCGCTGGGCCGGAAGCATGCTTCTGGACGCGGCGCGCCTGCGCAAGCGCGGCGAGCTCGACCGCGTCACGGCCAGCGCCGAGCGCCTGGCCACCCCCGACAACGTCGTCCCCATCTTCGAACGCAAACAGGTAGCCGGACTCCGATGAATCTTCAGCCAGAGTTGACGCCACGCCTCCCCGAAGGCCGATGGGCGTTGTTCCTCGACATTGACGGCACCTTGCTGGAGCACGCCGCCCATCCGGACGCCGTGTCGGTCAGCGAGGAGCTTCGCCTTCTGCTGCAGACGATCGAGCGCCGGCTGGACGGCGCGCTTGCCTTCATCACCGGCCGCTCGGTCGCGGCGGTCGACCGACTGTTCGATCCGCTGAAGCTGCGCACTGCTGGTCTCTACGGACTGGAGCACAGACTTGCCCCTGGCGGCCCTGTCGAGGCCGCTGACGAACCGGCGGACATGGCGGCGCTCGCCGACGAGATCGAGCTGGAGCTGGCGAGCCAGGCCGTCTATGTCGAGCGCAAGGGCCCGGTGCTCGCCGTCCATACGCGCGCCGCGCCGCATCTGCTTGCGCGGGCGACGAAGCTCGTCGAGCAGGCTCTGGACCGGCTGCCGAAGGAATATCGTGTGATCGCCGGCAATGCCGGGGTCGAGCTGATGCCGCTCGAGGCGGCCAAGGGTGCCGCCATCAGGAGGTTCATGGACATTCCACCCTTTGCCGGGCGACGGCCGGTTTTCCTCGGCGACGACACATCCGATGAAAACGGCTTCGAGACGACCAATGCCGCGGGCGGGATATCCATCCGGATCAAGCCTCGGGGACCAACGGCGGCACGCCATGTCATTGCCGATGTCACCGGCGCGATCGGCTGGCTTCAGGACAATTTCGGCGATCTCGCCATCGAGACTGGCCGGGGCGAAGCCCGACGCAGCCGCGGACCATGAGCTGGCTGTCGCCAATAGGCCTGGTCGTGGAAAAATTGTTCGGGACCGGCGCCGCCGAAAGCCGATTGTTCCTTTTATCGGGCCCTGAAGTCTATCAAACTTGTAGACATTAACGCGAACCCATCCGCGGCGTGAAGGTGCCTGAGCATGCCCAATCCCACCGTTGTCGGCTTTTCCGGCAATTTCACCCGACCCTCCAAGACCCGGGGCTTTGTCGAACAGGTCGTGAAGGATATTGCCCGTCAGCATGGCCTGTCGGCCAGCACCTATGATGTGGAGGATCTCGGCCCGTCGCTCGGCCAGGCGAAATGGGCGCGCGATCTCGACGAGCAGGCCCGCGCCATTCTCGACAAAGTCATCAATGCCGATGTGCTGGTGGTCGGCTCGCCGACCTACAAGGGCAGCTATACCGGCCTGTTCAAGCACTTCTTCGACCTGATCGATCCGGCCGCCCTGCGCGGCAAGCCTGTGGTGCTTCTGGCGACCGGCGGCGGCGAACGGCATGCGCTGATCGTCGAGCACCAGTTGCGGCCGCTGTTCGGCTTCTTCGAGGCGCTTGCCCTGTCGACGGCGGTCTATGCCACCGACAAGGATTTCGCCGACGGCGTGCTGCGCTCCGAGCCGATCCTGAAGCGCGTCGCGCAGGCGGTGGGCGAAGTCGGGCTGGTGCTTGCCAATCGCTCCGGGGCGAGTGTCGCCGCGGAATAGGGGCACGCCAGAGCAATCAGGCGGGAAACAGGAATGCGGCGGCCGGGTCGAAAAAGACCTGCCGTCGGCTTGCCGTCGCATCGTGCGACGCCATGGCCGACGATGTCGGCCTGATGTCGATCTCCTGCCCGGCGGCGGTGCGCGCGACGATGCGGCGGCGCTCGCCGTAGAAGGCGACATCGACGATCTCGACGGCAAGCTCGGCGCTTCTCGGACCACGCTCCAGGCGAAACGCTTCCGGCCGGATCATCAGCCTGGCCTTTTGTCCGCTGCCGAAGCTGCCATTGGCGTTGATGCCTGAGAGCACCGAGCCGTCGGCAAGCCGGATGGTCGCGGCGCCGCCGACGGTTTCCAGATGCTCGGCGGCCAAAAAATTCGAATTGCCGATGAAGCCGGCAACGAAATCGGTCGCGGGCCGAAGGTAGAGATCCTCGCCGGTGCCGATCTGCTCGATGCGGCCATCCCTGAACAGCGCGATGCGGTCGGACAGATGCAGCGCCTCCTCCTGGTCATGGGTGACATAGAGGATGGTGACGCCGGTCTCGCGGTGGATGCGGCGTATTTCGGCCTGAATCTCCTCGCGCAGTTTCTTGTCGAGGGCCGAAAGCGGCTCGTCCATCAGGAGGATCGGCGGATCGTAGGCCAGCGCGCGGGCAAGCGCGACGCGCTGCTGCTGGCCGCCGGACAGCGCGCCGGGAAGCCGTTCGGCGAAACTTTCGAGCCGCACCAGCGAGAGCATGTCGGCGACCTTGCGCTTGACCTCGGCGTCGGGCCGGCGGCGGACGCGAAGTGGGAAGGCGACGTTTTCGGCGACGCTCAGATGCGGAAACAGCGTGTAGCGCTGGAAGACCATGCCGATGTTGCGCTTGTGCGAGGGCACCGCAAGCAGCGACTTTCCCTGCAACCGGACATCGCCGGAGGTCGGGTCCTGGAAGCCGGCGATCGCATAGAGCGTCGTCGATTTTCCCGAACCTGACGGGCCGAGGAAGGTCAGGAATTCGCCTTTGGGGATCTCCAGCGTCACGTCATGAACGGCGACGAAGGCGCCGAAAGCCTTGCGCAATTTGCGGATCGACAGGAAAGGCTCGGTCATGTCTGCAACTTTCGGCGCAAGAGTGCCGTCACCACCATGAGGGCGAGCGTGAGCGCGACCAGCAGGCTGGAGGCGGCGGCGATGACGGGAGTGAGGTCGGAGCGGAGGCTGCCCCAGATCTTGACCGGCAAGGTCTGCAGGGTGGGGCTCGCCATGAAGATCGCCACGACCACCTCGTCCCAGGAGGCGAGGAAGGAGAAGATCGCGGCGGAGAAGATGCCGATGCGGATCGACGGCAAGGTGATCCTGAGCTTGGCCTCAAGCGGGTTGGCGCCGCAGACGATGGCCGCGTCCTCGATCGACTTGTCGAAGCCTTCGAGCGCGGTGGCAATCGGGATGATGGCGAAGGGGAGCGCCAGCACGGTGTGGGCGATGACGAAGCCGACCGTGGTGCCGCCGAGGCCAAGGCGCAGGAAGAAGGCGTAGATGGCGATGGCGAAGACGACGACCGGCAGCACCATCGGCGTCAAAAGCAGCCCGCGCACGATCTCGCGCCCACGGAACTCACCACGAACCAGCGCGAAGGAGGCAAGCAGGCCGACGGCGACGGCAAGGATTGCCGTCAGCGCGGCGATGCGGGCGCTGGTGAGCGCCGCCTCGATCCAGGACGGGTCGGCGAACAGCTCCTGATACCATTTCAGCGTCCAGCCGGGCGGCGGGAAGGCCAGCCAGCGCGAGGAGCCGAAGGAGAGCAGCACGATGAAGACAACAGGCAGAAGCAGGAAGGCGGCGACCAAAGCCGTGAAGGCGAGCAGCGCAACCTTCAGCCAGCCCAGGCGGTCATAGTCGAGCAGCATTTCAGGCGCCTCCCGCGGGTCGCTTCGAGCCGACAAGGCGCAGTTGCAGCGCGTAGAGCGCCATGGTGACGACGAGCAGGATGAAGGCGGCGGCGCTGCCGAGGCCCCAGTTGAGCAGCGACTGGATCATCTGCGCGATCATTTCGGCAAGCATCATGTTCGACGTGCCGCCGAGCAGGGCCGGCGTGACGAAATAGCCGAGCGACATGACGAAGACCATCAGCCCGCCGGCGGCGATGCCGGGAAGCGAGAGCGGCAACAGGATGCGGCGGAACGCGGCGAGCGGGCTGGCGCCACAGAGTGCCGCCGCGCGCAGCGTCATCGGATCGATCGCGCGCAAGGTGCCGACCAAAGGCAGGATCATAAACGGCAGCATGATGTAGACCATGCCGATGGTGACGCCGGTGAGGTTGTTGATGAGCGGCAGCGGCTGCTCGGTGATGCCGATGGCCATCAGCGCCCGGTTAATCACGCCGGTGCGCTGCAAGAGCACCATCCAGGCATAGGTGCGGGTCAAGAGGTTGGTCCACATCGACAGGATGATGATGCCGAACAGGAGCGAGGCGAGGGCCGGCGGCATGATCGCCAGCATCCAGGCCACCGGAAAGGCGACGAGAACGGTGACGACGGTGACGACGAAGGCGACCAGGAAGGTGTTGAAGAACACCCGCGCGTAGGTGCCGTCGCCGAGCAGCGCCGCATAATTCTGCAGGCCGGGAGCCGGATCGGTGACGCTGCGCAGGAGCAGCGCCAGCACCGGCACGACGAAGAAAAGCCCGATCAGGGTCAGCGCCGGCAGCAGGCCGCCGAGACCCGCCGGGAGACGCATTCTGGCGATGCTCTGCTCAATTTCCACCGACATAGCGGTATCCCGGGTTGCGAAGCGGGACGGCGGAGGCCGTCCCGCTTCTGTCACGAGAAGGCGGGCGTTATTTCGCCTGCCAGGCGTACCAGCGCGTGGCGATCTCGTCGCGATGCTCGGCCCAGTAGTTCATGTCGAGGTTGATCTGGCCGTCGACATGGGCGTCGGGCAGACCCTTGACCACGTCGGCGGGCATCTCGGCCTTTGCCTTGGTGTTGATCGGCGCATAGCCGCTTGCCTCGGCGAACTTCGCCTGGCCGGTGGCGCTGCTCGCCGCGGCGAGGAACTTCATCGCCGTGTCCTTGTTCTTGGCGCCCTTCGGCACCACCAGAACGTCGGCGGCGGTCAGGTTCTGGTTCCAGGACACGCCGACATCGGCGCCGTCCTTCTCCAGCGCGAAGACGCGGCCGTTCCAGAGCTGGCCGAAGGCGGCTTCGCCGGAGGCGATCAGCTGCTGCGATTCAGCGCCGCCGCCCCACCAGACGATGTCGGACTTGATGGTGTCGAGCTTCTTGAAGGCGCGGTCGAGGTCAAGCGGATAGAGCTTGTCGGCCGGCACGCCGTCGGCGAGCAGCGCGATCTCGATGACGCCGGGCGCCGACCATTTGTAGAAGGTGCGCTTGCCGGGAAATTTCTTGGTGTCGAACATGTCGGTCCAACCGGCCGGCTCGCCGGAGACCGCGCCCTTGTTCCAGGCGAGCACGAAGGAATAGTAGAAGCTGCCGATTGCGTGCTCGTTGCTGAAGCGCGGATCGAGATCGTCCTTCGGCACGACGGCGAAATCGATCGGCTCGAGCAGCCCGTCCTTGGCCGCCTTGATGGCGAAGTCCATCTCGACGTCGACCACGTCCCAGGTGACGTTCTTGGCGTCGACCATGGCCTTCAGCTTGCCGTAGTCGGTCGGACCGTCCTGCAGCACCTTGACGCCGGCTGAAGCGGTGAACGGCTCGGCCCAGGATTTCGTCTGGGCTTCCTGGGTCGTGCCGCCCCAACTGGTGAACACTATTTCCTCGGCTTTGGCGGCCGTCGTTGCCATGAGGCCGGCAAGGATGCCGGCGAAAATCAGTTTCATGTCGTTCTCCTCTGACTCTGTGTGTTCCGTTTCTTGTTCTTCAGTGCACCGTCGCCATGCCGCCTCAGCGCATGACGAAGGGATCGGGGATCGGCTCGTCCGATGTGCGGATCCACACCGATTTCGAGCGCGTGTAGTCGCGGATGGCGTCGATGCCGCCTTCGCGGCCGAGACCGGACAGCCCGTAGCCGCCGAACGGAACCAGCGGCGAGACGGCGCGGTAGGTGTTGACCCAGACGACGCCGGCGTGGATGCCGCGGGCCATGCGGTGCGCTCTGGCGAGGTTGGTGGTGAAGACGCCGGAGGCGAGGCCGAAGGGCGTGTCGTTGGCGAGCGCCAGCGCCTCCGCCTCGCTGTCGAAGGCAAGCGCGCTCAGCACCGGTCCGAACAGTTCCTCGCGCACGCAGGCAAGCGCCTGGTTCTGCGCCTCGATGATCGTCGGCGCGTAGTAGAAGCCGTCCGCCTTGCCCTCGGGCCGTGCGCCGCCGGTGATGAGCCGGCCGCCGCCGGCCAGGCTTTCGGCGACGATCGTCTCGATCCGTTCGCGCTGGCGCAAGGTTGCGAGCGGCCCCATTTCGGTGGCGGTGTCCTGTGGATCGCCGATGGCAATCGCCTCAGCCTTGCGCTTCAGCCGAGCAAGGAACTCGTCCTTGACCGAGCGCTCGACCAGGAGGCGCGAGCCGGCGACGCAGCTCTGGCCGGTCGCGGCGAAGATGCCGGCGACGACGGCGTTGGCGGCGCTGTCGAGATCGGCGTCGGCGAACACGACAACCGGGCTTTTGCCGCCGAGTTCCAGCGTCGTATAGGCGAGGTTCTCGGCCGTGTTGGCGACGATCTGGCGGGCTGTCGAGGGGCCGCCGGTGAAGGCGACGCGGGCGACGAGCGGGTGGCTGGTCAGGCGGCGTCCGCAATCGTGGCCGAAGCCGGTCAGGATGTTGACGGCACCCGCCGGAAAGCCGGCCTCATGGACAAGCTCGGCAAAGGCGAGCAGCGGCGCCGGACCCTCCTCGGAAGCCTTGAGCACGACGGTGCAGCCGGCTGCCAGCGCCGGGCCAAGCTTGACCGCCGACAAAAAGAGCTGCGAATTCCAGGGAACGACCGCGGCAACGACGCCGATCGGCTCCGGCCGGACCGTGACCTCCATGTCGGGCTTGTCGATCGGGATGAAGGCGCCTTCGTGTTTGTCGGCGAGGCCGCCATAGTAGCGGTAATAGTCGCCGACATAGGCGATCTGGGCGCGCGTCTCGCGGATGATCTTGCCGGTGTCGCGCGTTTCCAGTTCCGCCAACCGGCCGGCATTGGCGGCGACGAGATCGCCGAGCCTGACCAGGAGCTTGCCGCGCGCCGTCGCCGTCAGCGAGGCCCAGGGACCGGAACGCAGCGCCCGATGCGCGGCCTCGACGGCGCGGTCGACATCGGCGACGCCAGCGGCCGGCATCGTCGCCCAAGGGGTGCCGGTCGAAGGATCGATGCTGTCAAAGGTCGCCGCCGCCTCGACGAACGCCCCATCTATATAATTCTTGAAGGCTACGGTGCTCATCGCGATCCCGCCTGGAAGGCCGGCATCACGCTGTCGATGAAGAGCCGCAGCGACTTCTTCTTGCGCTCATGCGAAAGGCCGCTGTCGATCCAGATCGAATACTGGTCGTAGCCCTGCGCTTCATAGGCCTTCAGCCGGGCGATCACCTCGTCGGCCTCGCCGATGACGAGATTCTGCCTGATCTTGTCGGGCGCGTATTGCGGCATGGCCGCGATCTCGTCCTCGGTCAACGGCTCCAGAATGCCCTGATGCACAGGCTTCTTGTTCTGGAACCAGGCGCCGAACTGGCAGTAGAACAGCGACAGATCCCGCGCCAGGCGCTCGGCGTCGGCGGCGTCCTCGGCCACGAATGTGTGCATCAGCAGCATGATTTCCGGCCGGGCTATGTCCGGATGGGCCTGGCAGGCGGTGTTGAAGCGCTCCATCAGGCTCGCCACCTCGCCGTCGCCGGAGGCAAGCGGCGTCACTTGCACGTTGCATTTGTTGGCGACGGCGAAGTCGTGCGAATTCGGATCGCGGGCCGCCACCCAGATCGGCGGGTAGGGGGCTTGCAAGGGCTTGGGCGAGGAGGTGGTCGGCGGGAAGGACCAGAACTCGCCGGACAACTCGAAATCACCGTCCCAGAGGCCGCGCAGTGCCGGCACCATCTCGCGCATGCGCTGGCCTGCGCCCCAGGCGTCGAGCCCGGGAAAGAGCCGCTGATACTCAAAGCTGTAGGCGCCGCGCGCGATGCCGATGTCGAGGCGGCCGCCGGTGATGATGTCGGTCATCGCGGCTTCGCCGGCGAGTTTGATCGGGTGCCAGAACGGCGCGATGATGGTGCCGGTGCCGAGGCGGATGCTTGAGGTCTTGGCGGCGAGATAGGCGATGTTGACGAACGGGTTCGGCGAGATGGTGAATTCCATGCCGTGATGCTCCCCGATCCAGGCGGCCTCGAAGCCTGCCTGCTCGGCCAGCACGACGAGTTCCTCCAGCTCCGTCAGCAGTTCGGATTGCGGCTTGGCCAGATCCGAGCGCTCCATATGGACGAAAAGCGAAAACTTCATCGGTCTCACCCGTGGCCGGAATGGATTGCTGCTGACGGCGCGGCCTTGGCGAGCGGCCGGACCTCACCTTCGACCTCATTGCCGACATAGACGCCGAACTGGTCCTCGGTGCGCTCGCGCGCATAACGGGCGAGCATCGAGCGCACCGCCGGATCGGCGATCTTGAGATCGGCCATCCGGTCGATGTCGACAAGCCTGATCTGCCCGTCGCCGGACAGCGGGGCGCTCACCGTGCCGCGATAGTAGACATGGGTGCGCGAGGCGTCCGTCGCATCGTCCCAGACCGCGTAAAGGAAGCCAAGATCGGCGTCGATCGCCTTGGCGGCAAGCTTTCCCCTCAGACTGCGGGCATCGTTCGCGGCGCCGAGGCCATGACCGGCCGGCAACTGGTGGGAGCCATCCGCCGCCTCGAGGAAGAGCACGCGGCCTTCGCTCTCGAGGATGGCGCCGACTTCGGTTCCGGGCGGGGCGGCGGCAAGCGCTTCCTGGCTGAGGCCCGGCGTGACATAGGCGCCCCGGCAATAGCCCAATGGCTGCGCGCCGTTGTGGGTGAAATCGTGGACCCGGCCGATGAGGATCGAATGGTCGCCGGCATCCACCAGTTGCTCCATGTCGCAATCGAAGACCGCGACGGAACCCTCGATCACCGGATTTCCCGTCTGGCCCGGCTGCCAGATCACCGACGCGAACTTGTCGGCCGCCTTGGAGGCGAAAATGCCGGACGCGGCCTTCTGGTCTTCCGACAGGATGTTGATCGCGAACCCCCTGGAGGTCGAGAAGGCCTGATGCCCCAGCGCCTTCTTGGCGATGCAGACAAGCACCAGCGGCGGCTCGAGCGAGACGGAGGTGAAGGAGTTGGCGGTGAAGCCGCGCGGGACGCCTGCCTCGTCCACCGTGGTGACGATGGTGACGCCGGTCAGGAAGGAGCCCAGCGCGCGGCGGAATTCGATGGCGTCGAAAGCGGCCTCGGCGGTTGCGGCAACGTCGGCCGTCCGGTCGAGAAAGGCCGTGATGTGCTGAGTCACTTTCTTGGGCGAAGCGATTGTCATCATGTGCTTTTCTCCGCTCAGCACCAGGCATTGTCCTGATGGCGCGAGCCGCGCCATGGCGGCGGACATTGCAGGCGTGGAATTGCGATCCTCCGATCCGGTCATGAACAGTGCCGGCGCGGCAAGTGCGGCCAGGCGATCGACATGGGCCGTGTCGGCGCTGGCAAAGAGGCGATAGGTGCGGGCGTAGCCTTCGGCATCGACGCCTTCGAGCGCGGTTTGCGCGGTCGCGGCGGCGTCGGCCAGATCCGGCGGGATCGGATCGCCGAACCAGCGCGCGATCGTCGCGGCGATGGCCTGGGGATCGCCATGGCCGCCGAGGGCGGCCGCCCGTTCGCGCACCGCTTGCGCAAGTTCCGGCGGGCGGCGGAAGACGGCGTTGAGGCAAACGACGGAACTGACACGCGACGGGGCGCGCAGCGCGATCTCCTGTGCGACCAGCGCGCCCATGGAATGGCCGACGACCGCGACGCGGTTGAGGCCGAGATGGTCGAGCAGGCGGATCGCCTGGTCGGCGAAGTCCGGCAGCCCGGCATCCTGCGGCGGCAGCGGCGAGCCGCCATGGCCGAGCATATCGATGGCGATCAGGTCGAAGCGGTCCTGCATCAAGGCGATCTGCGGCTGCCAGATCGCCGCGCCCATGCCGACGCCATGGATCAGCAGAACCGGCGCTCCGGACCCGGCCCGCATGAAGCCGGTGCCGTCAGGAGCCTTGCCCAGGGCCAGTGCGGCGGCGTCAGCCATGCAGATCCCCGAGCTCCTTCAGGTCCTGGTAGCGGTCGCCGATGCGATGATGCGGGCGGCCGCCGATCGACGCGCCGAGCGCCACCACCAACTCGTCGGGCGCCGGCGCATCGCCAATCTGGAAATGCACCGTGAGATAATGTGAGCGGCGACCCTCATCGTTCTTGTCCATCAGCGGGATCATGATCGGCGTGTTCGGCCCGCCGCGCAGATTGGTGAAGGCGAGATAGGTCTTGGCGCCGACGGCGCGGCGATAGTGGTTGCCGAAATGCAGCGTGTGGATCAGCGCCGAAGCGTGCTCGACTTCGCCCGACGTGCCGCAGATGGCGGCCTTGCCGTAGCCTTCGATCGCTTCGCCGGAGCCGGCGACGCCAATGATCTCGTTGGTCAGCGTTTCGCCGAGCACCGGGGCGACGGCGCGAATCTCTGGCGACAGGTCCTCGGTGAAGCCGCGTCCGGCCCACGGGTTTGTCAGAACCGCCGCAACGCCGATCAGGCGCAGCGGGCGGGGCGCCGCCTTGCCGCCTTCGATCAGCGTGTTCTCGACATAGGTCACGATCTTGCGAATGGCCGGTTTCATGAAATTCCTCGGACGAAACGGCGCGATGCGGGTTCGTCATTTCTATCTCGTCTTATGGTATACCATAATATGGAGAGCCAAGAACCTTGTCAACCGGCCATGGAATCTGTTTTTGTGGCGACGCCAGAGTGCCTCGCCGTTCCATGGAAACGGCGACCCGCTCTAACTCTTTGTTTTGACGCAACTCCTGACGGAAAGCCGCTTCACACTTTTCCTGGAATTGCCCTAAGGGCGGAAAAAATGGCTGACGACACGCTTCGGATCGACCGTTCTGCCAAGACGCTGCGGACACTGGCGCTGGAGCGCATGCGCGAGGCGATCATGGATTTCCATTTCCAGCCCGGCGAAAGGCTGGTCGAGCGGCCGCTGTGCGACCAACTCGGCGTCAGCCGTTCGGTGGTGCGCGAGGTGTTGCGGCAACTGGAGGCCGAGGGCCTGGTGCAGATGGTACCGGGCCACGGACCAGCCGTGGCCAAGCCCGACCTCGGCCGTACCGACGAGATCTACGAACTGCGCGCGCTGCTGGAAGGCATCGCCGCGCGGGCCTGCGCGACCTCGGCCACCAAGGAACAGATCGCTCTTCTCGACGCCGCCCTGGAAAAGCTGCTCGAAGCCTGGGCCTCGGGCGCCCCGGTGGAGGTCATGCGGGCGACGGCCAGCTTCTACGAGGTGCTGTTCGAGGCCGCCGACAAGCGGATCGCCTGGGAGATCGTCACCGGGCTCAATGTTCGCATCAACCAGCTGCGTTCGATGACGATCGCCTCGGAAAACCGCCGCGAGCCGGCGATCAACGAAATGAACGCGATCATGGACGCCATCAGGGCGCGCAAGCCGGAAGAGGCGGAGGCGGCGGCGCGGCGGCATGTCGAATCCGCCTGGCGCATCGCCCGCGATGCGCTTCGGCTGCGGTCGCTGTAGAGTCCCGACCAACAAGAAAACGGCCCCGCAAGCGGAGCCGTTTCATCCATTGCGATGTCGGCAGGTTTACTTGCTGCCGCCGTTAGCCTTGACGCTGCTGCAGAACTCCGGATGGGTGTTGGTGGGATTGGCGTTCTTCGACTCGTCGTCGCAGGCCGTCATCATCGCCATCTGGTCTTCTGGCGTCAGCGCCTTCCAGGCCTTCACGAAGTCGTCGCTGCTGACCATCGTCTTCATGCTGGAGTCGGTATAGAAGGGCTGCATCTTGGCCGGGTCGTCGAGTGCCGACGTGCCGGTGTTCCCTGCAGCCAGCGCCGAGCCGGCGACCATCGAAAGCGCCATGGCGCCCAGCCCTATCATCTTGATGTTCACGATATAATCCTCCTGTTGCTTTGGGGATCGTCGAAGCAACGATCGAAGGCCAAACGACAGGTTTGGACGAAAGTTCCACGATGAGACGACTGGAGAGATGATAATTCTGTCGAAACAGGATCCGGCGCAAATTGAACCTTTTCGGTCGCCCAACGTTCGATTCAATTGTACTCCGCCGACGCCTGCAATGACGTTGCGCGTTTACCGGGAATTCGTCCTCAGTTCTTGTCGACCGGCTTCGATCGCATCCTGGAAACCGTCTCGCGTTCCGCCCGCTTGGAGCGCAGCGGCGGCAGCCCGCGGTCGATCAGGTCCATATCCTCCAGCACCATGTCCCCCATGCGCTTGAAGGCGACGTCGAGCGCGCCGGCGCGGTGCGCGGAGCGCAGGAAGCCGGGCAGGGTGCGCACCGGATGGTCCCTGGCCAGCGGCTCTTCCGGAAAGACATCGCTGGCGGCGACGATCTGGCCGTTGCGGACCGCCTGCATCAGCGCCGGGAAGTCGACGACACCGGCTCGGCTGAGCAGGATAAAGGCGGCGCCCTTGCGCATTTTCGCGAAGGCCTCGGTGCCGAGGAAGCCCTGATTCTCGCTGGTCACCGAGGCGACGACGAAGACGAAATCGCTCTCCGACAGCACCTTGTCGAGCGAGGCGGGCTCGACGCCGTTGTCGATGAGGATCGACGGCGGGAGCCAGGGATCGAACACCCTGATCAGGGTGCGAAAGCCCGTCAGCAGGCGGTTCAGCGCGCGGCCGAGATCGCCGAAGCCGATGATGCCGACTTCGGCGCCGGAGAGGAGCCGCGCGGTCGAGTTGCCGTCGCCGCCCCACAGCTCCTTGCCATGCCGGAAGGCAAGGTCGGCATCGACGATGCCGCGTGCCAGGTTGAGCGCCATGGCAAGGCCGAGCTCGGCGACCGGTTCGGCGAAGACCAGGCCGGTGGTGACGACATGGATGCCGCGGGCAAACAGTGTGTCGTAGGGCATGTTGTTGACGAGATTGGTCTCGACGTTGAAGACGCAGCGCAGCGCCTTCATTTTCTCCAGCGTCTCGGGAGCGATCGGTGGCTGGCCGACGATGTAGCGCGCCTCGGCAAGCACATGCGCCGGCAACCCGGCGACACCTTCGGGCGTTGTTTCCACGATGCGATATCGCTTGCGAAAGAGCGCCAGTTGCGGTGGTGTGAAGATCAGCTCGAGCGTGCGCGGCTCGGGTGCGCTGATGACCAGCGGCAAGGCATTGTTTGACATGATGTTTCCTCCCGGCGTTGCCGGATCGTGCCACTCACAGCGGTGTTTTACTCCGGATTAAACGATTTACAACTGCGAAAAATCGATTTATCCATTGCGCTGGCGAGGTGGCATGCGGCTGCCCGCCCTTCGGAGCAGGATGATGGCGCATCGGGAGACCCAGCAGCGGCGTCCGTCGATCCACGACGTGGCAAGCCGCGCCGGCGTGTCCGCCGCCACCGTCTCCAAGGTTTTGGCAGGCGTCACCACGGTGAAGCCCGAAAATGCGCAGCGCGTCTTTGATGCCGTCGATCTCCTCGGTTACCGTGTCGATCCGCTGGCGTCCGACATGCGCCGGGCCAAGCGGCGCATCATTGGCGCCATCATGCCAGAGTTCGAAAGCGAGTTCTTCGGCCAGATGGTCAGCGAGCTCGAGGGGCTCGCCGAGCAGCGCGGGTTCACGCTGGTCGCCGCCTCTAGCCGTGAGTCGGAAGCGCGCGAAAAGGAGATCCTGGCCCGCATGCACGACTGGCGCGTCGCCGGCATCGTGCTGGCACCGGTGCGCAACGAGCATGGGCCGGCGGCCGGCTTCATGAAAGCCAACGGCATGACCGGCGTGCTGATCGACCGCGTGCTCGCCGACGACGCATTCGATACGGTTTCGGCCGACAGCGCCGCGGCAAGTGCGGAGGTGGCGCGCGCGCTGGTCGGCAAGGGCCATCGCCACATACTGGTCGTCGGTCTCGGCCAGCAGGCGGCAACGGTGCGCGCCCGCCTCGAAGGGTTTCGCGCGACCGCGCTGCAACTGGTGCCCGACATCCGCATCGACGTCGTGCTTGCCGAAAGCGAGGTCGAGCCGCTGCGAACGCTGCTCAGCGACTATTTCAGCGAGGGTGCCAATCGGGGTGAACGCCCGACGGCGGTCTATTCGCTGTTCCTCAAGGGCACGCTGGTGGCGCTTTCCGAATTCCGCCGTCGTGGCTGGCATTGCCCGGACGACATCTCGCTGGTCGGCTTCGACGACGCCGAATGGATGCAGGTGACCTGGCCGGCGATCGCCGCCGTGGTGCAGCCGGTGCGCGAGATCGCCAGCAATGCGATGGACGTGCTGTTTCGCAGGATCGAGGGGGAGGGCGGCCCGCCCAGGGCGCGGCTCGAGCCCTGCAAGGTGTTGATGCGGGAATCCGTTGGCTCGCCAGGCAGCGGCCCGCATTCGGGGGGAGGAAGCCGACAATAGCCCCCATTGTCGAAAACCGAGTGGCGCCGCACCTGGCTTTGGCTCGTGGCGCGTGACATCAACAGGGAGGAAAACGTGACAGCATTCGTTCTGAAGATAAATCGATTTACGATGGCCTTGGGCATCGCTCTGGCGATGTCGGCAGTAGGCGCCGCCAAGGCCGAGGACGGCGAATACGGCGTGCTGATGAAAACGCTTGCCAACCCGTTCTGGGGCGCGATGGGCCAGGGCGTCGAGGACGGCGCCAAGGAAGCCGGGGTGAAATATTTCCAGCAGGCCGCCGAGAGCGACCAGGCGGCAGAGCCGCAGCTCAACCTCTGCAACACGATGCTGGAGCGCAAGCCGGTGGCGATGATCACCGCGGCGATCAACTCGACCAACCTGTTGCCCTGCCTGAAGGCGGCGCAGGATGCCGGCATCAAGGTGGTCGACCTCGACGGCAATCTCGATCCGGCGGTGCTCGACAAGGAAGGCATCAAGATCACCTTCCGCATCGGCTCCGACAATGTCGCGGCCGGCGGACAGGGCGCAGAATATCTAGTCTCCAAGCTCGGTAAGGACGCCAAGGGTCCGGTGCTGGTGATCGAGGGCCTTTCCGGCAACATCACCGGTCAGAAACGCGCCAAGGGTTTTGCCGACAAGCTCAAGGAACTGGCGCCGGGGCTGGAGATCGTTGCTTCGCTGCCCGGCGACTGGGATCGCGGCAAGGCGGCCTCGATCGCAACCGATACGCTGACCGCGCATCCTGACCTGGTCGCCATCTTCTCCGCCAATGACACCATGGCGCTCGGCGCTGTGGAATCGGTCTATGCGGCTGGTAAGGGTGAGCAGGTGACGATCATCGGCGTCGATGGCAATTCGGATGCGGTCAAGTCGATCAAGGAGGGCCGCCTCAACGCTTCGGTGGCGCAGCTCCCCTATCTCGTAGGCAAGCAGGCTGTCGAGAACGTCAAGAAGGCGCTCGCCGGCGAGAAGGTCGAGGAGAGCATCGCCGTGCCTACCTTGGTGCTGACCAAGGAAATGCTCGACGCCGGCAAGGAGCCGATGCTGCAATATGTGAAGTGAGCAGGGAATAGGGAATAGGCAGTAGGCAGTAGGCAGTAGGCAGTAGGCAGTAGGGGAGTAAGCGGTTCGCATCGCTTCAGATCGCTCCTTAATCCACTACTGCCTAATCCCTACTGGCTACTGCCTTACTGCTCTCAAAGGTGCAAAGACATGGCTTCTGAACAGCCCGGTTTCTGGGCTCGGGTGCAGCGCGCATCCGTCGAACGGCTCCACATCAGGCTGGAGTCGCTGCTGGTGCTTGTGGCGCTGAGTGCGGCGATGGCGCTGCTGTCGCCGTTCTTCCTGTCGCTGAGCAATTTCCTCAACATCCTGCTCGCGACATCGACGATCGGCGTGCTGGCGATCGCCGCCACCTTCGTCATCGGCTCGGGCGGGCTCGACCTGTCGCTCGGCTCGGTCATGGGCCTTGCCGGCGTGGCGGGCGCCTTCGTCGCGGTCAATCTCGGCTGGCCGTCGGTCTTCGCGCTCATCGCCTGCATCCTGGCCGGCGGCCTTGCCGGCTACATCAACGGGCAGCTCGTCACCCGCGCCTTCGTGCCGGCCTTCATCGTCACGCTCGGCATGCTCGGCCTGGCGCGCGGCCTGGCGCTGGTCATCTCGCAAGGCAGGGCGATCTACGGGCTGCCGTCGGCGATCGTCTATATCGGGCAAGGGAGGCCGTTCGGCATCCCGATGCCGGTGATCATCCTGGTGCTGACGGCGATCGTCGCGCATTGCGTGCTCGCCTACACACGCTTCGGCCGCCACACGCTGGCGCTGGGCGACAGCGAGGGCGCGGCGCGCGCCGCCGGCATCCGCGTCGAGCACCATCGCCGCATCATCTATACGCTGTCCGGCGCGCTCGCCGGGCTCGCCGGCCTGCTGTTCACCGCCCGCGTCAATGCCGGCGACCCGACCGCCGGCATCAACTACGAGCTCACCGCCATCACCGCGGCGATCATCGGCGGCACCAACCTGTTCGGCGGCCGCGCCTCGATCCTCGGCACGATGATCGGCGCGCTGATCATGGGCGTCTTACAGAACGGGCTGACACTGCTTGCCGTGCAGTCCTATTACCAGCAGATGGCGATCGGCGCGGTGCTGATCCTTGCCGTCTTCATCGACCAGTACCAGGTTCGGAAGGAGTCGCGCGTATGACGCTTCTTTCGCTTCAAGGCATCCGCAAAAGCTTCGGCGCGGTCGACGTGCTGCACGGCGTCGACCTCAAGGTCGCTGCCGGCGAGGTGGTCGGGCTGGTCGGCGACAATGGCGCCGGCAAGTCGACGCTGATGAAGACCATCACCGGCATCTACCGTGCCGATTCCGGCTCGATCGAATTCGACGGCAAGGACATCCTTGGGCTCGACCCGGGCCAGCGGCGCGAGCTCGGCATCGAGATGATCTATCAGGACCTGTCGCTGGCCAAGCAGCAGGACGTGGCCTCGAACATCTTCCTCGGCCGCGAGCCGACGAAACGGGTGTTCGGCCTGTTTCCCGGTTTCGTCGACAAGGCGGCTATGGACCGCGAAGCCACGCGGATGATCGAGCGGCTCGGCGCGCGCCTGCCGTCGATCAACCGTTCGGTCGGCTCGTTCTCGGGCGGCCAGCAGCAGACGGTGGCGATCGCCCGCGCGCTGACCTTCAACCCGAAGCTCGTGATCATGGACGAGCCGACGGCTGCGCTTGCGGTGCGCGAGGTGCAGAGCGTGCTCGACCTCATCCGCCGGCTGCGGTCGGAAGGCATCGCCGTCATCCTGATCTCGCACCGGCTGAACGACGTGCTATCGGTCACCGACCGCATCGTCGTGCTGCGTCACGGCCGCGCCGATGCCGATCTCGTCACCAGCAAGACCAACATGAACGAAGTCGTCAGCCGCATCGTCGGCGGCGGCGATGTCAGCGCCGCGGCGGCGCACGAACAACGAGGCTAGAACTCATGAACACCTTTGGACTGCACACTTTCGCCATCGCTCCGGTCTGGGACCTTGCCCGCATCGAGCCGCAGATGGACCGGCTGAAGGAACACGGCATCGGCCTGATGGAAATTCCGCTGCTGCGCCCTGAGGAGATCGACACCAAACGCACGCGGGGCTTCGCTACCCACTATGGCGTCGAGCTGATCCCGTCGCTCGGCCTGCCGCGTTCCCTCGACGTGGTCGAGCGGCCGGACGAGGCGCTCGACTTCCTGCAGCCCGCCTTCAAGGTCTGCAACGAGGTCGGCAGCGAAGCGCTCGGCGGCGTCACCTACGGCACGATCGGCAAGACCACCGGCCGGGCGCCGACGCGCAAGGAGATCGACGGCATGTGCCGCTTCCTCGAACGGGCGGCGAAGTCGGCGAAGGCGCGCGGGCTGAAGCTCGGCATCGAGCCCTGCAACCGCTACGAGACGCATCTGATTAACCGCGGCATCGATGCGGCCAGGATCATCGAGCGCATCGGCGCCGACAACATCTTCATCCATCTCGACACCTATCACATGCATATCGAGGAGGAGAGCTTTGCCGCCGGCTTCGAGGCGGCCGCACCCTTCCTCGGCTATGTGCACGTGTCGGAAGCCAACCGCGGCGTACCGGGGCGCGGCATGATCAACTGGGCGGCCTGCATGAAGGCGATCGCCGACATCGGCTACGAGGGGCCGATCACGCTCGAAAGCATGAACCATGTCGACGTCGACATCGCCGGCGGACTGGCGGTGTGGCGCCCGGTGGCTGAAGACCCGCGCGACGTCATCGAGGTCGGCCTGCCGTTCCTGCGCGACGAGGCGAGGAAGGCAGGGCTGAGCCTCGGAAGATAGAAGGTTCGCCAGGCTCTCCGTCAGAACGGGTAGTGCTGGCCGGGATCCTCTATCGTCACCCAGCGCAGGTCGGTGAATTCGGCGATCGAGGCCTTGCCGCCGAACCGGCCGTAGCCGGAACCTTTGACACCGCCGAACGGCATCTGCGCCTCGTCGCCCACAGTCGGGCCGTTGATGTGGCAGATGCCGGCCTGGATGCGGGCAGCGATCGCCATGGCGCGCTTGATGTCGCGGCTGAAGACGGCCGACGACAGGCCGTATTCGGTGTCGTTGGCGACACGCACCGCCTCGTCCTCGCCCTTGACGCGAATGACTGGCTTGACCGGCCCGAAGGATTCTTCCGCATAGACGCGCATCGAAGGCGTCACGTGGTCGAGCAGCGTCGCGTCGACGACAGTGCCGGCACGCTTGCCGCCCGCGACGAGCTTCGCACCCTTGGCGACACCGTCGGCAACCAGTTCCTCCATCTTGTCGGCTGCCTGGCTGCTGATCAGCGAGCCAAGCACGACATGGCCGCGCGGGTCGCCGGCCGGAAGCTGCGCGGCGCGGGCGGCAAGCTTGGCGACGAACTCGTCGGCGACCTTCTCGTCGACGATCAGCCGCTCCGTCGACATGCAGATCTGGCCCTGATGCATGAAGGCGCCGAAGGTCGCGGCGTTGACCGCCGCGTCGATGTCGGCATCGTCAAGCACCAGAAGCGGCGCCTTGCCGCCAAGCTCGAGCAGGGCCGGCTTGAGATGGCGCCCGGCGAGCTCGGCGATGATGCGGCCGACCTTGGTCGAGCCGGTGAAATTGACCCGCTTCACCGCCGGATGCGCGACGAGCGCCTCGACGATCCCGGCGGCATCCTTCGGGTCGTTGGTGACGACATTGACGACGCCCTTCGGCAGGCCGGCCTCGACCAGCACCTGGCCGATCAGGCGATGCGTGCCGGGGCACATCTCGGAGGCCTTGAGCACCACCGTGTTGCCGCAGGCGAGCGGCATCGCCAGCGCGCGGGTGCCGAGGATGACGGGTGCGTTCCAGGGCGCGATGCCGAGGCAGACGCCGGCCGGCTGGCGGATCGCCATGGCAAGCGTGCCCGGCTTGTCCGAGGGGATGATCTCGCCCGCGATCTGTGTCGTCATCGCGGCTGCCTCGCGCAGCATGTTGGCGGCCAGCATGACGTTGAAGCCGGCCCACGGCCCGGTCGCTCCGGTCTCCTCCATCATCAGCCTGGTGAATTCGCCGACCTTGGAGGCCATCACCTCGGCGGCCTTGGAAAGCAAAGCGCGGCGCTCGCCTGGACCCGTCCGCGACCAGGCCGGGAAAGCCGCGGCAGCGGCGTCGACGGCGGCGTTGGCGTCGGCGATGCTGGCGGCGGCGGCGCGCGTCGCCAGCTTGCCGGTGAAGGGGTCCAGGCGGTCGAAGGAAGCCTTGCCCGCTGCAGTTCTTTCGTCGCCGTCGATCAGAAGTCCGATATCCATTTGGTCTCTCCCTCGCTCCGGGTGGAGCGTTGCAAACTAGAAGCCGAGCACCTCGGCGTTGATCGAGGCCTCGAGGCCGCCGTCGACCGGCACGTTGGCGCCGTTGATCCAGCGCGCGCCATCCGAGCACAGGAACAGCACGACCGGCGCGATATCGCCCGACGTGCCGGCACGACCCACACGCGAAATATCGCTGTCGACGCGGTCGTCGCCGAGCACGGCGCGGAACTGCTTCAGGATCGGCGTCTCGACCGGCCCTGGGCTGACCGCATTGACACGGATGCCGCGGCTCTTGAAACGCTCCTGATGCGCGGCGCGGAAGGTCCACAGCAGCAGAAGCTCCTTCGAGACCGGATAGCCTTCCTCGTTCTTGACCGCATGGTCGGCGACCACCCTGGCGACATCGGGAAAGCCCTCGGTGCCGATCATCGAAGCGGCGCGGTTGAGATTGGCGCGCCAGCCGAAGCCGGCGATCGAGGCGACATTGACAATGGCGCCGCCTTCGCGAAGCTTCGGCGCCAGCGCCTCGGAAAGCGCACGCAGTCCGTAGAAATTGACGGCGAGCGTCGACACGGCGCCAGTGTTGCCGGAGAGGCCGGCGACGTTGCAGAGCGCATCGAGGCGCTCCGGCAGCCGTGCCACCAGTTCGTCGACGCCGGCCTTCGACGAGATGTCGGCCTTGACGAAGCTGCCAGCACTTGCTGCTGGCTCACGCACGTCGACGCCGATCACGTCGGCGCCGAGCTGACCGGCGAGTTCCGCCGTGCGGGCGCCGATGCCGGAGGCTACGCCGGTGATGAGGATGGTCTTGCCGAAAAGCATGGTCAGGCTTTCTCCCGAGATGTCGTTGTCTGTGCCGGCGAGGCGGTCTCGCCCGTCGTTAGGGTCGCGTTGACGGGAATCCTGACGCTATAGCCGACGGGCAGCAGCCGAAGCCCAAATCGCTCCTCCAGGGTTCCCCACAGGCCGCGCGGCAACAGCAGCGAGAAGGCAAGCGCTGTGGCGCCGAGGCCGATCAGGTACCAGACGCCTGCGCCGCCGAACCAGGTCTCGATGAGGAAGAACAGCAAGGCGCCAAGGATGGCGCCCTCGAAGGTGCCGATGCCGCCGACCAGCACCATGAAGATCATGTAGGCCGTCCACTGGACACTGAAATAGGTCTTCGGCTGGAAGGTGATCGAGGTCGCCAGCCACAGCGCGCCGGCAATGCCGATGCCAAAGGCGGCGAGAACGAAAAGCAGCCGCTTGGTGCCGGTAACGCGCACGCCGACCGAGGCTGCCGCATCCTCGTTGTCGCGGATGGCGCGGATGGCGGCACCGGTGCTGCCGCGCAGCAGGCCGAACAGGACGGCAAGCAGGGCGGTCATCGACGCCAGCGCCAGCCAGTAGATCGCCACGCGTCTGGTCGAAGCGTCATAGACGTTGAGCGAGATCAGCGACGTGCCGGTCTCGCCCTGCACCAGCCGGTCGAGGTTGACGAGGAGATGGGTGAGGGCCGCGATCACCCACATGCCGATGGCGAACTCGCCGTTCCTGAGCCGCAGCATGAACAGCGAGATCGGCCAGGAGACAGCGCCGACGACGATCGCCGAGACGAAGAGCGCGACGAAGGGATTGAGGCCGGCATCCGCCAGCCGGATGCTGAAATAGGCGCCGAGGCCGAAGAACACCTGCTGGCCGACCGAGACCAGTCCGCCGAAACCGGCGAGCGCGTTCCACATCGCCGCGAGGATCACATAGATGAACAGCGCGGTCATGCGGTCGACGGCGCCAGCCGAAAGGAATTGCGGCGCGATCGCCAGCAGCGCGATGATCAGGGCCACCGCGATCGCGGCGATGCGCGAGGCGGCGGTGCCGCGCTCGATGACAGGGGAGGCGGCGCTCATGATGCCTTCCCCGCGGGCAGGCGGAGCAGGCCGCGCAGGCCGAGGCCGGAGGTGGACAGGCGTATGAACAGCGCGATCAGGAACGCGACATGGCCGCCGATCAGGAAGCCCTGCGGATGTACCTGGGCGCCGAGTGTCTGGGCGAGCGCCAGCACGATGCCGCCGATCAGCGTGCCCCACAGCGAGCCGGCGCCGCCGATGACCGCCGCCTCGAAGGCGAATAGCAGCTGCGGCGCGCCGGCATAGGGATCGAAGGTGGCGCGCATGCCGAGGAAGGCGCCGGCGAGACCGACGGTGACCATGGCGATGGATGCGGCGACCGCATTCGCGCGGCGCGCATCGATGCCGACAAGGCCGGCCGTATCAGGGTCCGCCGAGGTGGCGCGGATCGCGCGGCCAAGGCCGGTGCGGGTGAGGAAGAGCTGCAGCCCGCCAAGCAGCACCACGGCGGTGACGAAGATGATGACCGCGAGCTTGCCGACATAGATGCTGCCCGGCCATTCCCAGGAATCGTAGGAGAGGCTGCCGATAAAGGGCGCCAGCGAGCGCGTGTCGGCGCCGAACTGCTCGAACAAGAGATTGTCGATGACGATTGCGAGGCCGAAGGTCGTCAGGATCGGCAACAGCGCACCGCCGCGCGCGCTGCGTTCGAGCAGGAAGCGCTGCAAGGCCCAGCCGATCGCGGCCATCAGCGGCAGGACGATCAGCAGTCCAAGGAAGGGTGAAATGTGGAAGCGCGAGGCGAGCAGCCACAGCGCGAAGGCCGACAGCACGGCGAGGCTGCCATGGGCGAGGTTGATGATGCGCATCACCGAAAACATGAAGGAGAGGCCGCAGGCGATCAGCGCGTAGTAGCCGCCGAGCAGGATGCCCTGGACGATCTGGTTGGTCATGCCGGCACGCCTCCGGCGCCCTTCCGATGCAGGCCGAAATAGGCTTTCGTCACCTCGTCGCGCGACACGCTCTTGCTGTCTCCGGCAAGCGCGATCCTTCCCTCCAGCATGCAGATGACCTTGTCGGAGACGGAGAGTGCCCGGTTGAGATCCTGCTCGACCAGGATGATCGTCGTGCCGGAACTGATCAGGCCGTGCAGC
Organism: Mesorhizobium abyssinicae; assembly: GCF_049887195.1. Classification (NCBI taxonomy): domain Bacteria; kingdom Pseudomonadati; phylum Pseudomonadota; class Alphaproteobacteria; order Hyphomicrobiales; family Phyllobacteriaceae; genus Mesorhizobium; species Mesorhizobium abyssinicae. The sequence goes on along the minus strand of NZ_JARAKC010000029.1, from coordinate 12,643 downwards.
GAGGCGTAGACGCGGTCGACGACTAGCGGCGACAGGCCGAGCGAGACCTCGTCGAGCAGCAGCAATTCCGGATTGCTCATCAGCGCGCGGCCGATAGCGGTCGCCTGCTGCTCGCCGCCGGACAGATGGCCGGTCCTGGAATGGCGGCGCGGCTTGAGGTTGGGAAACGTGTCGAGCACCTTGTCGACGCTCCAGTCGCCGGAGCGGCCGGCGGTCTTGCCGAGCAGGAGGTTTTCCTCGACCGTCATTTCGACGAACAGTTTCCTGCCTTCGGGCACCAGCGCGATGCCCATGCCGACTCTGCTGTGCGAGGGCACCCCGGAGAGGTCGGCGCCGTCGAACCGCACGCAACCCGATGCCTGCGGATGCGCTCCGGCAATGGCGCGCAGCAGCGTCGTCTTGCCGGCGCCGTTGGCGCCGACCAGCGCCAGCGTCTCGCCGCGCTCGACGGTGAAGCTGACGCCGCGTACCGCCTGCAACAGGCCGTGGCGGACAACGAGATCCTCGACCGAAAGCAGGCTCATTTCGGGCCTCCGCCGAGATAGGCGCTGATCACCTGCGGGTTGGCCATTACCGCTTGCGGATCGCCGTCGGCGATGATCTTTCCGGCATCCATGCAGATCAGTCGCTCGGCCACCTGCAGCAGGATGTGGACGATGTGCTCGATCCAGACGATGCCGATCTTGCGGCGCCGCAATTCCCTGATGGTCTCGACCAGCTCGCCGGCCTCGCCGTCGGTCAGGCCGCCGCCGATTTCGTCCAGCAGAAGCAGCGTCGGCCTGGCAGCGAGCGCCCGGGCGAGTTCCAGCCGCTTGCGGTCGAGCAGGCCAAGCGTCTCGGCGCGCCGGTTGGCAACGCCCAGCATGCCGCAGAGTTTCAGCGAGGCAAGCGCTTCCTCATAGGCTTCGTCGCGCTTGAGTGCGGCGCCATGCGAAGCGGCAACGAAGACGTTCTCGAAGGTGGTCATGCCGCCGAAAGGCTTTGGCACCTGATGCGTGCGCACGAGGCCGAGGCGGCAGCGCGCCGTGGCCGGCAGCGCGGTGACGTCGCCGCCTTTGAAGGCGACGGTGCCGGCACTGGGCGGATAGGCGCCGGACAGCACGCTGAGCAATGTCGTCTTGCCGGCGCCGTTCGGGCCGACAATGCCGACCGCCTCGTCGGCTCCCATGGCGAAGTCGATGTCGTCGAGCACCACCAGCGCGCCGAAGCGCTTGTGGATGCCAGCGGCATCGAGGATCGCAGCGTTGGGCGAAATGGTCACGATGCGAACCCCGTCAGCAGTCCAATCAGCCGTTGTACGGCTGCAGCTTGGCTTCGACCGGCACCTTCGGGTCGGTGGCGTTTTCGGTCACGACATAGTCAAGCGGGAATTTGCTGCCTTCCTTCGCTGCCACCCACTGCGTGCCGATGATCGGGCCGGGCGAGACGTTGGCGACGGGGCCGCTGGTGAAATCGACCTTGCCGATCATCGTCTCGGTGTTGAGCGCGCTCAGCGCCTTGGCGACCGCCGCCTTGTCCTTGGCGTCGGTGCTGGACTTCAGCGCTTCGAAGCCGGCGTCGAGCAGCGACATCGTGGCGCCGAGCTGCTGCGTCCACTGCTTGCCGCTCGCCGCTTCGTAGCCGTCGGCCAGCTCGGTGCCGGAAACACCAGTGAGCGGCGACTTGTAGGGGAAGGCCTTGTGCCAGTAAGCGGCGCTCGCAATCTTCATGCCGAGGTCGCCGAGCGCCTCGATGTCGGACGGGAACAGGCCGGTCTTGGCGACCTGGGCGATCTTGATCTGCCGGGTCAGGCCCTGCTGCGCCGCCTGGCGCCAGAAGGCGGCGAAATCCGGCGGGATCGGGAAGGAATTGAAGATCTCGACGCCTTCCTGCTTGAACAGCGCGATCTGCGAGGAATAGTCGGTGGTCCCGGTCTCGTAGGCGCCGGGGTCGACGATGGTGAAGCCCTGCTTGGCGAGCAGCGGCGCAAGATGGGCACGGATGGCATTGCCGTCGGCGTCGTTCGGATACATGACGCCGACCTTCTTGTTGGTCTCGATCAGATTCCACTGCGAGGCATAGGCCTTGAAGAATTCGTCGACGCCGAAGCCGAAATGATAGGTCCATTTGAACGGCGAAGGCTGGCCCGGCTTGGCGCCGCGGCCGAAATACCAGGCTTCCCACGGCATGACGGTGGACAGGCAAGGTACGCCGGCCGCTTCGCAAGCATCGGCTACGGGGTTGATCACCTCAGGCGTCGAGACGGCGAGCATCAGGTCGATGGCCTGGTTGTTGATCAGGTCCTTGGCGAGTTGGCCGGCGCGCGACGGATCCGACTGCGTGTCCTGGTCGAGGATTTCGACGCTGTATTTCTTGCCGCCGAGCTCGATGCCATTGGCGAGCGCCTTGCGGGCGAGGTCGAGCACATAGCCGTCGGTCTCGCCGAAACCGCCGAGAGGCCCGGTGCGCGGGCTGACGAAGCCGACCTTCAGGGTGTCCGCGGCCTGCGCGAAGGCCTTGCCGCGGCCGAGCGCAAGAGCCGCGCTGCCGGCCACCGAAGCGGCAATGAACTGGCGTCGCGACATGCCGGCGATAACAGGTTTGCTGCCGATAGTCCTGGTCATCTGGTCCTCCCTTCGTGGCCGTCCCCCTATGGGCCGGAACCGGTTTTCCGGTGCCGCCAGACAGGGCTCGGCCTTGATCCTCCACGGTCACATTGCACTAGCGGTTTGGTTCGGTAAAATGATATTTTGCGGTGTTTCATTAACCCATAGGTTACGAAAGGCCATGCCGAACGGAGTGCGTTGTCAGGCGTTATGCCGCGCCGCCTCGCGGATCGTCTGCAGCAGGATGGAAAAGGCCGGCGAGGGGGCAGTGTCGGTGCGCATGGTCAGGCCGACCGGTCCCTTGGTCTCCTCGGTGTCGACCGGCAAGGCGACGAAGGCGCCGCTGGCGATCTCGTTGGCGACGACGCCGGCCGAGATGATCCACACCGCGTTGCTCTGGCGCATGAAGGAACGGCCGAAGGAATCCGAGACGGTCTCGATTTCGGTGGCCGGCGCGGTCATGCCATTGGTGATGAACAGGCGGTCGACGAAGGGGCGGATGACGGACTCCCGCGTCGGCATCAGCACGGGGAATTCGTCGAGGCGGGCGAAGATATCGGCCCCCGGTTCCGACAGCGGATGTCTGGCCCGCACCACGAACAACACTTGTTCGGAATAGAGATGCTCGAAGAAGAAGCCGGTCATGTGCTCCGGCGCCGCCAGCCGGCCGACGACGAGATCGAGCGCGCCGACGCGCAGCTGTTCCAGCAGCACCGCGTTCTCGCCGGTGACGATCTTGAGGGCAGCGCCCGTGTTCTCCCCGAGGAACAGGCTCATGGCGAGCGGCATCACCCGCGCCGACACCGTCGGCAAGGCACCGATGCGGATCGGATGGCGGTTGATGGCGCCGTCCTGGCGGACGGAATCGACGCCGCGCTTCAGTGCCGTGATCGCCGTGCCGGCATGGCCGAGGAAGATCTCGCCGAGCCGCGTGACGCGGATGCCGCGGCCGTCGCGTTCGACGACGGCGATGCCGAGCGCCTCTTCCAGCTCGCGCAAGGTCTTGGTCACGGCCGGCGCGCTGACATGCAGGAACTCGGCCGCCCTTGCCACGCTGCCTTGCCGCGCCACTTCGAGAAACGCTTGCAGGTGTCGGAAGCGGATGCGGCTTTCGGCCATGGTTCGATAACCTCGGAGTTAATGAAACGCCGCAAAATATCATTTTACCGAACCAAATACCTAGTGCAAGCTAACATCGGAGGATCGAAATCGTGCCATTCGTCAGCATTGGCGGCGTTACGCTGCACCACCGCTACAGGCCGGGGACTGGCAATGCGTGCCCGATCATATTCATGAATTCGCTGGGCACCGACTTCCGGATCTGGGACGAAATTGTCTCGCTGCTCGGCGATGAAATGCCGACGCTCGTCTATGACAAGCGCGGGCACGGGCTGTCCGACATCGGCGGCGTCAGCTCGATCGACGATCATGTCGATGACCTCTGCGGCCTCGTCGATCACTTCGGCCTGGCCAAGGTCGCGCTGTGCGGCCTGTCGGTCGGCGGACTGATCGCGCAGGGCTTCTATGCGCGGCGCCCCGAAAGCGTCGAGGCCCTCATACTGAGCGATACGGCGCACAAGATCGGCACGGCCGACAACTGGAACACACGCATCGCGACGGTCGAAAGCAAAGGCATCCAGGAGATCGCCGACGCCGTGCTCAAGCTGTGGTTCACCCCTGCCTTCCACGCGGAGCGTTCCGCCGATCTCGACGGCTGCTGGAACATGCTGACCAGGCAGCCGCTCGCCGGCTATGTCGGCACCTGCGCCGCCGTTCGCGATGCTGACTTCACCGAGGCCGCGCGCCGCATCGCGGTGCCGACGCTCTGCGTCGTCGGCGACCAGGACGGCTCGACGCCGCCCGACCTCGTGCGCTCGCTTGCCGATCTCATTCCTGGCGCGCGCTTCGAGGTGATCCGCAATGCCGGCCACATTGTCTGCGTCGAGCAGCCCGGGCCGTTTACCAGGCTGATCCGCGATTTCGTCGCATCGCTTCCCAGCGGAAAGCAAATCCATGGATGACATTTCCAAGAACACAACCCGATACCGGACCGGACTTGAGGTCCGGCGATCCGTGCTCGGCGATTCGCATGTCGACCGGGCCGAGGATGCGGCCACCGATTTCGACCGGCCGTTTCAGCACCTGATCACCGAGGCCGCGTGGGGAACGGTGTGGGCGCGGCCGGGCTGGTCGAAACGCGAGCGCTCGATCGTGACGCTGGCGCTGCTTGCGGCACTCGGCCATGACGAGGAGGTGGCCATGCATGTGCGCGCCACCGCCAACACCGGCGCATCGCGCGACGATATCTGCGAGGCTTTCCTTCATGTCGCGATCTATGCCGGCGTACCGGCCGCAAACCGCGCCTTCAGGATCGCCAAGGAGGTGTTCGCGCAGATGGACGAGAATGCCCATGCCTGAGCCGGGCTCCAACCGGGCGCCGGAGACCGGCGCCTTCTTCCAGCGCGATCGCCTTTGGCATCCGCCGGCGCTGACGCCCGCCTATAAGAGCTCGGTGCTGCGCTCGCCGCAAAAGGCACTGCTTTCCTTCGACAATACGCTGTCGGAACTCACCGGCCCGGCGTTCGGGCACGCCATGCTCGGCGAATTCGACAACGACCTGATCCACAATTTCGCCCAGCCAGGCGAGAGCGCCATCGGCGAGCGCATCATCGTGCATGGGCGGGTGCTCGACGAACGGGGCAAGGGCGTGCCGGGCGTGCTGCTTGAATTCTGGCAGGCCAATGCCGGCGGCCGCTACCGCCACAAGAAGGACGGCTATCTGGCGCCGCTCGATCCGAATTTCGGCGGCTGCGGCCGCACCATCACCGGCGATGACGGCGGCTACGCCTTTCGCACCGTCAGGCCGGGACCCTATCCGTGGCCGAACGGTCCGAACGACTGGCGCCCTGCCCACATCCATTTTTCGGTGTTCGGCCAGGGTTTCGCGCAGCGGCTGATCACCCAGATGTATTTCGAAGGCGATCCGCTGATCGGGCGCTGCCCGATCGTCGGCGGCATTTCCGACAAGGCAGCCATCGAAGCGCTGATTGCCAGCCTCGACATGCAGTCGACGATCCCGATGGACGCGCTCGCCTACAAGTTCGATATCGTGCTGCGCGGACGTCGCTCGACGCTGTTCGAGAACAGGCCGGAGGGCAATTGATGGCGCAATCGCTCGACCGGCTGAAGGAGAGCCCTTCGCAGACCGCGGGACCCTACGTTCATATCGGGCTGACGCCGAATTTCTGCGGCATCGGCGGCGTCTATGAGAGCGATCTTGGCTCGAGCATGGTCAACGGTGAGACCAGGGGCGAGCGCATCGAGCTGCGCATCCGCGTTTTCGACGGTGCCGGCGCGCCGCTCAAGGACGCGCTGATCGAGATCTGGCAGGCCGATGCCAGCGGGTTCTACAATTCGCCGGCCGAATTGCGCGGCGCGGCCGATCCGAACTTTCTGGGCTGGGGCCGGCAGCCGACCGACATGGAAACGGGCGCCTGCCTGTTCCAGACGATCAAGCCAGGCCGCGTGCCGTTCCGCGACGGGCGGCTGATGGCGCCGCACATCACGCTGTGGATCGTGGCGCGCGGCATCAATATCGCCCTCCACACGCGGCTCTATTTCTCGGACGAGGAAAAGGCCAATGGCGAGGACCCGATCCTTGCCCGCATCGAGCATCGCCAGCGCGTGCCGACGCTGATCGCCGAGCGCCAGGGCGACACCTACGTCTTCGATGTCCACCTGCAGGGCGACAAGGAGACGGTCTTCTTCGACAGCTGACCGGCCTGAACATGACCGTATCGCCCTTCGATCATCCGCTGCTTTCGGCTCTCCTCGGCGACGAGGAGGCGGCAAGGCATTTTTCCGTGGAAGCCGACATCGATGCGATGCTGGCTTTCGAGCGCGCCCTGGCCGAGGCCGAGGCCGAGTGCGGCGTGATTTCCAACGACGCCGCAGCGGCAATCGGCTCGGCTCTGACCTCGTTCCGGCCCGACACGGCCAGGCTCAGGGCCGGCGTCGCCAGGGACGGGGTCGTGGTGCCGGAGCTGGTACGCCAGATCAAGGCCGCCGTCGGCGAACCGCACAATGCGTTCGTTCATTTCGGCGCGACCAGCCAGGACGTCATCGACAGTTCGATGGTGCTGCGGCTGAGCGGCGCGGTCGACCATATCGGCCTGCTGCTCAGCGAAAACATCGTGCGGCTTGCGGGCCTCGAACAGGATTTCGGGGGCAGGGCGCTGATGGCGATGACGCGCATGCAGCCGGCAATCCCGATCACGGTTGGAGATCGGATTGCCTCATGGCGGACGCCGCTCGAGCGCCACCAACTCAGGTTGAAGGAACAGTCCGCGCGGCTGCTCGTCGTCCAGTTGGGCGGCGCGGCCGGTACGCTCGATAGACTCGGCGACAAGGCTGCGCGCGTGCGGGCGGCCCTTGCCGCAAAACTCGGCCTTGGCGATGCGGCGCAATGGCATAGCCAGCGCGACGCGCTGGCCGATTTCGCCGGCTGGCTGTCGCTGGTGACCGGCAGTCTCGGCAAGTTCGGCCAGGACATCGCGCTGATGGCGCAAGGCGGCATGGACATCAAGCTGTCCGCGGGCGGCGGCTCGTCGGCCATGCCGCACAAGCAGAACCCGGTGAAGGCGGAGGCGCTGGTGGCCCTTGCCCGCTTCAACGCCACCCAGCTTGCCGGCATGCACCAGGCGCTGGTGCACGAGCAGGAGCGCTCTGGCGCCGCCTGGACACTGGAATGGCTGATCCTGCCACAGATGGTGGTGGCGACAGCGGGAGCACTCCGGCTCGCCGCGGAGCTTGCCGGACAGATCGAAAGCCTCGGACACTGATGCGTACACAGGTTGTTATCATCGGCTCGGGCCCATCCGGCCTGCTGCTCGGCCAGTTGCTCGCCACCATCGGTGTCGAGACCGTCATTCTCGAACGGTCGAGCCGGGAGCATGTGCTCGGCCGCGTGCGCGCCGGCGTGTTGGAGCAAGGCACGGTCGACCTGCTCGGCGAGGCCGGCGCCGCGGACAGGCTGCACGCCGAAGGCCTGCCGCATGCCGGCATCTCGCTCGCCTTCGACGGTCGCCTGCACCGCATCGATCTCACGGCGCTCACCGGCGGCAAGCATGTCACCGTCTACGGCCAGACCGAGGTGACGCATGATCTGATGGACAAGCGCGAGGCGGCGGGGCTGGTCACCGTCTACGAAGCCGCCAATGTCGCGCTTCACGATTTCGATGGCACGGCGCCTTTCGTCACCTATGACAAGGACGGTGTCGGCCACCGCATCGACTGCGACTTCATCGCCGGCTGCGACGGCTATCACGGCGTCAGCCGCCGCTCGGTGCCGGAGGGCGCACTGAAGACCTTCGAGCGGACCTATCCGTTCGGCTGGCTGGGCGTGCTGGCGGAGGTGTCGCCGGCCGACCACGAGCTGGTCTACGCCAATCACGAGCGAGGCTTTGCGCTGTGCTCGATGCGCTCGCCGCACCGCAGCCGCTACTATGTACAGTGCCCGGCGGACGAGCGCGTCGAAGCCTGGTCCGACGATCGTTTCTGGGACGAGTTGCGCCGGCGCTTGCCGCCGAAGACGGCCGCCGCCGTCACCACCGGGCCGTCTTTCGAGAAGTCGATCGCGCCGCTGCGCTCCTTCGTCGCCGAGCCGATGCGCTTCGGAAAGCTGTTCCTGGTCGGCGACGCGGCCCATATCGTGCCGCCGACCGGCGCCAAGGGCCTCAACCTTGCCGCCAGCGACGTGCGCTATCTCTTTGCCGGGCTTCGCGAATTCTATCGCGAGAGATCGCAGGCAGGGCTCGACGCCTATTCAGCCAAGGCGCTGGCGAGGGTCTGGAAAGCGGTGCGCTTCTCGTGGTGGATGACGACGATCCTGCACCGTTTTCCCGAGACGGGTGAATTCGGCCAGCGCATCCAGGAAGCCGAGCTCGACTATCTCGTGCATTCCAAAGCGGCGTCTACCGCTCTGGCGGAGAATTATGTCGGCCTGCCGTATTGATCGGCAGGATCCGTCAAACCCGTTCCAGCGCGATCGCGATGCCCTGGCCGACGCCGATGCACATGGTTGCGAGCGCATAGCGGCCGCCGCGCTCGCGAAGCTCCAGCGCCGCCGTGCCGGTAATGCGGGCGCCCGACATGCCGAGCGGGTGGCCGAGCGCGATCGCACCGCCATTCGGGTTGACCTGCGCGGCGTCCTCGGCGATGCCAAGCTGGCGCAGCACCGCGATGCCCTGCGAGGCGAAGGCCTCGTTGAGCTCGACGACGTCGAACTGGTCGGGCGTCAGGCCGAGGCGGGCGCAGAGTTTCTTCGTCGCCGGCGCCGGGCCGATGCCCATGATGCGCGGCGCAACGCCGGCGGCAGCACCGCCAAGGATGCGGGCGATCGGCGTCAGGCCATGTTTCTTCGCGGCTGCTTCCGAAGCGATGACGAGGGCGGCCGCGCCGTCATTGACGCCGGAAGCATTGCCGGCGGTCACCGTGCCGCCCTGGCGGAACGGCGTCGGCAGTTTGGCCAGCGCCTCGATGGTGGTGCCGGCGCGTGGATGCTCGTCCTTGCCGATCACGATCGCGTCGCCCTTCCTTTGCGGGATCGTCACCGGCGTGATCTCCTTCGCCAGCCGGCCATTGGCTTGCGCCGCCACCGCCTTGTCCTGGCTGCGCACGGCAAAGGCATCCTGGTCGGCGCGCGAAACGGCAAAGTCCCCGGCGACGTTTTCGCCCGTTTCCGGCATGGAATCGACGCCATACTGTTTCTTCATCAGCGGGTTGATGAAGCGCCAGCCGATGGTGGTGTCGTGGATCTCGGCGTTGCGCGAGAAGGCGGTGTCAGCCTTGGGCATGACGAAGGGCGCGCGGCTCATCGACTCGACGCCACCGGCGATCATCAGCTCGGCCTCGCCGGCCTTGATGGCGCGCGCCGCGATGGTGACGGCATCCATGCCCGAGCCGCAGAGGCGGTTGACGGTGGAGCCCGGAATGTCCTGGGGCAGGCCTGCGAGCAGCAGCGCCATGCGGGCGACGTTGCGGTTGTCCTCGCCGGCCTGGTTGGCGCAGCCATAGACGATGTCGTCGACGGCAGCCCAATCGACACCCGTGTTGCGCTCGACCAAAGCCTTCAAGGGTATGGCGCCGAGATCATCGGCGCGCACCGAGGAGAGCGCGCCGCCAAAGCGGCCGATCGGCGTGCGGATGTAGTCGCAGATGAAGGCGTCGGTCATCTATGCAGCTTTCCCCTTGGCGGTCCCCTCATGCGCCGCCTTGGTGCGGGCCTGAAGATCGCGCAATGTCGTCAGCTCGAGTTCCGTCGGCGCCGGCGTCTCGTCAAGAGCCTCGGCAAATCTTACCACCCAGCCACAGGTCGCCTGCACCTGCTCGCGGGTCACGCCTGGATGCAACGACACGACGGTGAATTCCTTGGTGACCGGATCCGGCTTCCAAATCGCAAGGTCGGTGATCAAAAGCGTCGGGCCGGCCGTATCGATGCCGAGCCGCTTGCGGTGATCGCCGCCCTCGCCATGGCCGAAGGAGGTGAAGAAGTCGATCTTTTCGACCATGCCGCGTTTCGATTGCGCCATGGTGATGTAAACCTCTTTTGAAGAGGTGGCGATCTCCGGCGCGCCGCCGCCGCCGGGAAGGCGCGTTTTCGGGTGCGCGTAGTCGCCGATAACGGTGGTGTTGATGTTGCCGAACCTGTCGAGCTGGGCTGCGCCGAGGAAGCCGATGGAGATGCGGCCGCCCTGCAGCCAGTAGCGGAACATCTCCGGCACCGCGACGGTGGTGACTGCTGTCTCGCACAGTTCGCCGTCACCGATTGACAGCGGCAGCACGTCGGGCGCGGTGCCGATGGTGCCGCTTTCGTAGATCAGCGTGATGTCCGGCGCATGGGTGAGCCGCGCGACGTTGCAGGCGGCCGATGGCGCGCCGATGCCGACGAAGCAGACGTCGTCATTCTTCAGCGCGCGGCTGGCGGCGATCGTCATCATTTCGTTGGGCGTGAAGCCCAGATTTCCGGGGTCGCTCATGCGGCTTTCCTCAGATGCTCGACGCGGCCGGCGAAGTCGCCGGCGCTGCCCTCGATGACGTTCCTCTGCATCCATGCCTGGAAGCGGTCGCGGTCGGCGGCGATCTCGTCCCATTCGAGATAGGCGGCGTTGTCGCGTGCATAGTAGCCGTGTGCGTAGGACGGATGCGAGCCGCCCGGCACGACCGAGATGGCCGATATCGTCCAGCTCGGCAGCACGGTGAGATTGGGGTGGAGATCGTCGAAATTGTCGACCACTTCCTCGACCGTCACCACGGCGCGCCTGGCTGCGAGCACGGCTTCCTTCTGGATGCCGATGATGCCTTCGACCAGCACATTGCCTTTGCGGTCGGCCTTCTGCGCATGGATGAAGCTGACGTTGGGCCGGATCGATGGAACGGCGGCGAGCACTTCGCCGCTGAAGGGGCAGGTGAGCGGCCTAATGTTCGGGTTGACCGAAGCGAGGCCGGCGCCGCGATAGCCGCGGAAGATAGCGCAAGGCAGGCCGGCAGCACCCGCCTCATAGGCGTTGGCCATGCCGGCGTGGCTGTGCTCCTCGATCTCGATCGCGCGCGGAAAGCCATTCTCGATGGCATCGCGGGCGCGCCGCAGCAGGCCGACGCCGGGATTGCCGACATAGGAGAAGATGATCTTTCTCGCCATGCCCATGCCGATCATCTGGTCGTAGATCAGGTCAGGCGTCATGCGGATCAAAGTGAGATCACGGAAGCCCTGGCGGATGGCTTCGTGCGCGGCTGCGGTCGGGATCAGATGGGTGAAACCCTCGAATGCGGCCGTATCGCCGTCGTGCAGGTTCTCTGCGACAGCCTCCTTCAGCGGCAGGAACTTCACCATGCTTGGGCTCCGGCGTTGGCAAGAAAGTTCGCATTGCGAACATATGTTTTATATGAGATACTTTCTAATCTTGCCCTGACGGGGAGTCAATGCCATGGGCCCAGTCGTGGAAGACGAAGCCAGTTCGCGCGATCATGTCGGCTCGCTGGAGCGCGGCCTTGCGGTGATGGAGATCCTCGCCCGCTACCCGGCCGGCATGACGCTGACCGAGATGGCGGAGGAGGCGGGCCTGACCCGCGCCGGCGCCCGCCGCTTTCTGCTGACGCTGGTCGCCACCGGCTACGCGACTCAGTCGGGCCGGTTGTTTTCACTGTCGCCGCGCCTGCTCACCGTCGCGCGGACCTGGCTCGGCGGCGCCTCGCTGTGGACCTTCGCGGCGCCGATCATGCGCGAGGTGGCCGCGCAATTCGACGAGGCCTGCAACGCGGCGGTGCTGTCGGGCGAGGATGTCGTCTATGTCGCGCGCATCCCCGGCCGCCGCATCCTCAGCGTGGCGCTCGACGTCGGCACAAGGCTGCCTGCCTACTGCACATCAATGGGTCGCGTGCTGCTTTCCGGCCTGAACGCCGGTGAGATGAAGACCCTCCTCGCCGATGCAAAGATCGAGCGGCGGACGCCGAAGACGATCGTCAGGCGGGACTTGCTGGCCAAGGCCGTTCAACAGGCCGAGACGGACGGCTTCGCCATCGTCGACGAGGAACTGGAGCTCGGCCTGCGTTCGATAGCCGTACCGATCAGCGACCGTACCGGCCAGGTCGTCGCCGCCATCAACGTCTCGACGCAGTCGGCCCGCTTTTCGGTCGAGGCGATGGAGCGCGAGATCCTGCCTGGGCTGCGCAAGGCCAAGCAGCGGGTCGAGGAATTCTTCTTCGTCTGACTGGCGATCGTCGCCGCCAGTTGCCAATTGTCCGAGGTTGGCGCCGCCCCTCATCGCCCTGCCGGGCACTTCTCCCCGTATAGTGACGGGGAGAAGGGGCTGGCCGCAACGACGGCACCTTTCTCGGCAACGCTGATGATTGGCGAAACCGGCTAGGACAGCGCCCTTGTAACTTGTCCCTTGCCGACTCTGCTATTGCAGCAGGTGCGGTGGCGGACGAGAGACCGGAGCATCTTTGGGCCTTGAAGCCCGTGGGAGAGCGAGGGTCATCGTCCGCCGTTCCATCGACCC
>NZ_JARAKC010000028.1:0-53370 GCF_049887195.1 Mesorhizobium abyssinicae | reverse complement strand
CGCTATATTCTTCCATGGTTCGTCCTCCTGGCATGAGGATAGGCTCGACGAGCAACCCTCGCTTCAACACTGCCAGTGTAGGGCGAACCACCTCACAGCCGGCAACCAGAAAGGACATACGGTCTTACTCTGGGTGTGGCTCAGTTCGCTCTGACAGGAGGGTGTGTTGCCCGAGGTGGGACGGAGCGAACCGAGCCACAGGTCGGCGATATCGCGGCAAGGCAGACGATGGCAAGCGTAGAACGGTTTCATTTGTAATGCCATTCGAAGCGCGGTGATTGCGGACAGCGCTTTCATAATATTAGATTGCGCTAATCGTTGCGTAGCCACCGGAACGCACAGAGAACAAAAACGCTGTGGGAAACGCCAGCCCTGCCGGGCGGAGTCTCTCAGTTTCAGTTCATTTGAGGGTGCTCGCGGCTTTTTCCAAGGCTTTCGACGGCCAGATCATCACGATCCATTTTCCCGATCGACTCCTGCCTCCCATTCGGGACAACCTTGCCGTCCATTCCGAGCGGATGGGCTTCACCCCGAGTGTCGTTGGCCTCGACTTGGAGGATATCAGCCGTCTGGCACGTGACGACGATCCTTGGTGGTCGAGCGTGGTCAAGGATGCCATCGTGCTAGGGGGCAGGCGACCCGAGGAACTTCCGTCGTTGGCGGGAACAGAGGTACATGGTTAGAACCGGATCGGCCAAGAAGAAGGACGCTTCCTACATTTCCGGTCGTCTTGTCGTCGCCCGAGGATACCTCAAGGAGGCCCGTAACAGCAATGCGTGGGCCGATCCGGGAGACATTGGAAACCCTTCCATCTCGGCGATCATCAACTGCGCGGTCGCCTATGCCGACGTCATGACCACAAGGTATCGCGGCGAAATCAATCAGGGAGACCACAGAGCGGTGGTCAAGCTGCTTCGCGCCGCGCTCGGCAAAGAGCTGCCGAACCGTCAGGAGGCCAATCTCAAGGTGCTTCTGGAGCAGAAGGACGAGGTGCAATACGGTTCGCGCTTAAAGACGGGAGACGATGCCGAACGTGCGCTCGAGCGGCTGGAGGAATTCGTCACCTGGGCGGAAGCTCAGCTTATGAAGTAATCGACGTCGACCTAGAGAGTAACATCTGGGTGGCATTTGCCACCTAATGCCGGCCACAAGAGCCGATGATCCCGTGAGCCTAGTGGGTGCGAGATATCCAGTTCTGGCCGGCTTCCCAGACGACCTGGACAGCCCAGATAACCGGAGGGGCTGCCATACAGACAAACGAGGCAGGACCAAGCGGCCAGCTGCTTTGAACGTCTTGAATTTACGATTGGCGATGCGTGCCTGCACGGCCACCTGGACTGCGAGATCATCCAGATATTCGTCGGTGAAGGATTGGCCTTCTACAGGGTAGTACCGTGGTCTGGAAACCGGACCGAAATCGTCGATTTCCAGGGATGCGATGTGACTGAAGTAAAGGAGGTTGGTAGTTTCCTTCCGTTCAGGGCGAAGATGGTGCAGCAATCTTGGAAGGAAGGACGTCAGCGTTATCACCGCTGCCACGGCCAGAAGCGGAAGCGCCACCAGGAAGGCAGTTCGATAGCCCATTGGAGGCTCATCCGCGGAGCGAAGGATTCCGATAATAGTTCCCATCCAAACGGAGCAAAACGTGAGCAGTGCGGCATTCTTGGCTTCCGCGAATTTCACGAGGTCCATCATGCGACCATGGTTGGCAGCCAAGGTCTTTTCATAGCTTTCCTGCTGATCGTTCTTAGCCATCGCAATTCCTATGCGGCTTTGCCAGTTCAGTGCCGACAAGCTCGCGGAGGGAGCACTCGTCCATTGTTCCGCAGCACTTCAGGGACGAATCCTTGAAGCTGTCGAAGAATTTCACCGGCTAGGCGCCAGCCTTCAAGCGCCGCCGCAAGATCGGCAGATCTCAGCCCTGGTGCCGGCGATAAGGCAAGTTGCAAAAACGAAAAAACGAGGGCCGACCCCAAAAGCGCGAGCAAAACCGCGAGCCAGAGAAATCGACCGACGGCCGATCTGCAGGGAAGTTGAATGGGACGTGGTGCAAGCTGCCCTCGTCGTCTACTGCCACCGCATCCCAGATTCACAACAACAGTGCCGGATTCCGCCAGGGGAAGCGCCGTTCCGGAAATCGGCACACTTGTGCTCGTAGAGTCCCCAGGCAGTCCGAGACTTCGCGATTCTTTCGAATTTCCGGTTTGGCATGGCTCTTGCGGCAAACCTCGGGCGAGCGCTCGGCCGGAGCGCAGCGCCCGGAGAGGCCCGGGGAGGGGAGCAAAAGCCGCCCCTATCCGGCCAGGGAGAGAAATTGATGTTGACCCCACAAGCCCGAAGCGGGAACACCGCGCCTCGCAAACCTTTCTATACCAAGCTTTACGCCCAAGTGCTTGCCGCCATCGCATTCGGTGTCGCACTCGGCCATTTCTATCCGGGGCTCGGCGAGGGCCTGAAGCCGCTTGGCGATGCTTTCATCAGGCTCGTCAAGATGGTCATCGCGCCGGTGATCTTTTTAACCGTTGCGACCGGCATCGCCGGCATGAACGATCTCCAGAAGGTCGGCCGGGTTGCCGGCAAGGCGATGGTCTATTTCCTCACCTTCTCGACGCTCGCGCTGATCGTTGGCCTGGTCGTCTCCAATGTCGTTCAACCCGGCGCCGGCCTCAACATCAACCCCTCCTCGCTCGACCTCGAGGCGGTGGATACCTATGCCGCAAAAGCCCACGAGCAGTCCGTGACAGGCTTCCTGATGAACATCATCCCTGCCACGATTGTCGGTGCCTTCGCGGAAGGCGACATCCTGCAAGTCCTGTGCTTCTCGGTTCTGTTTGGCATTGCGCTGGGCAAGGTCGGAGAGACGGGGAAACCGGTCAGATCCTTTCTCCAGGCACTCTCCGCACCCGTCTTTGAGTTGGTCAGTATCGTGATGAAGGCTGCCCCGTTCGGTGCGTTCGGCGCTATGGCATTCACGATCGGCAAGTACGGCATCGGCTCGGTTGTCAACCTCGCGATGCTGGTCGGGACGTTCTATTTCACCGCTCTGCTTTTCGTGTGCGTGGTCCTTGGCCCGGTCTGCCGTTACAACGGCTTTTCGGTCTTTTCTCTCATCCGCTACATAAAGGAAGAGCTGCTGCTGGTCCTTGGAACGTCGTCCTCGGAGGCCGCGCTGCCCTCGCTCATGGAGAAAATGGAGAAGGCTGGCGCCAAGCGTTCGGTTGTGGGCCTCGTCATCCCGACCGGATATTCCTTCAATCTGGATGGCACTAATATCTATATGACGTTGTCGGCCCTGTTCATCGCTCAGGCCACGAACACCGATCTCTCAATCGGCGATCAGATCCTGTTGCTCCTCATTGCGATGCTTTCCTCGAAGGGGGCAGCAGGGGTCACCGGTGCCGGCTTCGTCACGCTGGCCGCCACGCTGTCAGTGATACCGTCCGTTCCGGTGGCTGGTATGGCACTGATCCTCGGCATCGACCGCTTCATGTCCGAGTGCCGGGCCCTCACGAACATCATCGGGAACGCCGTGGCAACGCTCGTGGTCGCCCGTTGGGAAGGCGAGTTGGACCAAGCGCGATTGGAAGCCGCCTTTGCGGGGCATCAGCTCGCCGAAACATTGGCCAGCCAACCACCCATCGCGCCCGTGCCGAGTGAGGTCACACCGCTGCAAGACGATGGTCGGTCACAAGCACAGCACAATCGAGCGGCGGACCCTGAGCAGGGACTCGCGGACTGATGAAATCAGAGACGTTAAATGCGCAAACTCGCCTGAACAAACGACGCGCATCAATTCGCACTAGGTTTCGCCTGGAGCGCTGTCCCCGGCACGGTGTCGATCTTAGAGACTCAAACGACTTGGTCCTGTCAGCTCCGGCTCGATGATCGTTCCCTTGACGCTTAGGCCCGATCAGCGCCCATATGTGCCGACATGGGTCGCCACCAATCGACAATCGGCAAATTAGGCCGCCGCCAGTGGCGCAAATCTCGCCTGCGTAGGCCCTTCCTCCTCCGTTTGCAAAGGTACGGATGCTTTCCCTGCCACTCGAGAGCACAACACTGACGGGCACAATAAAGCGCCAGTTCTTAGATTACTGCGCATGGTCGTGGTTGGTAGCTCTAATGCGCGTGCCCATTCGCTGGCGGCACCTGCTGACTTTGTGGTCACCGCATCAGCCAACCAGCACCCGGACGCTTCTTACACCTGGGTGTCCCAGGAGAGCGACTACGGCGTCGTGAATCGCAACTTGGCCGCTTCATAGTCAAACGAAACGCGGTTCCGCCCACGTTGCTTGGCGTCAAGAAGGCACCGTCCTGCTGTGCGAAGGACATCTTGGGGATCTGCATTGCCGGCGACTTCCGCACCCCCGATGCTGACGGTCACCTTCACATCATCCGGTAATCCCTTGATCCACGGAAGTCCTCCAACATGCCGGCGGATGTTTTCCGCAATGATCATTGCCTGCTCTTTATAAACGCCTCGCAGCAGGACCCCGAATTCTTCGCCGCCAAGACGGCCAATCGAGTCGCCTGGGCGCGTCAGATAAACGAGCGCTTTCGCAATCTGCACCAAGGTCTCGTCACCCTTGGCATGACCATGCTTGTCGTTGAACAGGGAGAAGTGGTCGGGATCGATCAACAAAAGTGTGTCGCGTTCTCCGTCATCACGCTGCCGGTCCATCCTGGCCATGAACTCGCCACGGCTAAGAAGCCCCGTCATCGGATCGTGACTGGTTACGAAGGTCAGCCGATCGTGCGTGTCCCTGAGCGCCTCGTACGACTTCTCCAGCTTGTCACATGTGTCTTGAATGGTTTCCGCCTGGGCGAAAATGTAGGCGCCGACGGGCATTCCGATCAGAATGGGGATGAAGGTGCATTCCACCCAGCTCAGCCAGTCGATCGGCATGTGCAACGCGATTCTTGCCGTAAACGACAGAGCAAAGGTCGCGACGATTGCAATTATCGTCACGACTATCGATTTGCCCACAATACGCTTGGTTCGCGGCGTCATATTATTTCTTTAAGAAGATGAGTGTCTGCTTATTTAGACAATGGCGGTAAACGAGTTCTTAGCCGTTCGATTACGATTATTCCGAATTGAAGATTGTGGGCCTCCATGACCATTCGGAATATCCCGATTATGTGGGATTGGTGATACGGCCGCAACAGCAACAGGGAAGGGGCTTTCTGCCCTTCAGGCGGCAACAAACGGCAGTTTTCGCAATCACATGGACAAACGATCGTGAAGGTTTCCTGATCCGAAAAACTGTACCAGTTTTTTGCCGTCCGCTTCAGGTTCGCAAGCCGGTTGGTACGGAGGTATCGATTTGCTCGTCGGAGATGTCGTCGAACGAGGCGTAATTGAGGTTGTAGAGTTTGGAATAGAGACCGCCTCTGGCGATCAACTGGTCGTGCTTGCCGGTTTCGGCGACTTTGCCATTCTGGAGAACGATGAGACGGCCGGCGCCTCGGACTGTGGCAAGGCGATGGGCGATGACGAGGCCCGTGCGGCCTTCGAGGAGCCTTACCAGTGCCTTTTGGATCAGCATTTCCGTATAGCTGTCGATATTGGCCGTTGCCTCGTCGAGGACGAGGATCTTGGCATTTGCCACAAGCGCGCGCGCGAAGCTGATAAGCTGGCGTTGGCCCAGCGAGAGATTGCCACCGCGTTCACCTAGAGCGGCATTGTATCCACCAGGAAGGCGCACGATGAAGCCATGCGCGCCGACCGCCATGGCGGCCTCGATTACCTCTTCCCGTGTGGCTTCAGCCTTGTGGTAGCGGATGTTCTCGAAAACCGTACCCGTAAAAAGGAACGGCTCCTGCAGCACCATGGCGACCTGACGGCCAAGCGATTCCTGGGTGAGATCGCGCACATCATATCCGCCGACCAGCACCTGACCTCGCTGGACATCATAGAAGCGGTGGACGAGGGCCATTGCGCTCGATTTACCTGAACCGGTCGGGCCGACCAGGGCGACGGTTTCGCCGGGATTGACCCGAAACGACACGTCCTTCAATACCGGATGCTTGGGATCATAGCCGAAAGTAACGTTCCTGAACTCGATCGAGCCGTCCATGTCGGGCGAAAGCACCCTGGCATTCGGTTTGTCCTGGACCTCAATCTTGACGTCAAGCACGTCGGTCAGGCGCTTTCCCGACGCCATCGCGCGTTGCATAATCGAATATTGCAAGGTCAGAGAGCGGATCGGATCGAAGAAGCGTTGGATGTAGAAGAGGAAAGCGACCATCACACCCACGTCAATGCGATCGTTCATGACCATCGAGCCGCCGATGACGATGACGACAGCCATGGCAACGCCCATCAGGCTATCGACGATCGGCACCATGATCTGGGCGTATTTGGCGGCGGTCAGATGTGTCATGAGATCGGCGTGAGCCTTGTCATCGTAAAGAATTAAGTTGACCTGCTGGCGGTCCATGGACTGCACTGCCCGTACGCCGTGAATGGCTTCAGCCAGCGCGCCATTGGAAACCGAATTGGCCTCATTGGCGGCCATGAAGGCGTCCCGGGCGCGCGGCAGCCAGAAGATGCGCACGATGAAGAGAACCGGCAACACTGAGAGCGTAAGGAGTCCCAAGCGAACGTCGAGCCACAGCATGACGAAGACGATGCCAAAAAGAAGGGTGATGTCGCCCAGCGAAAAGACTGAGGTCTCGAGGAATTCCTGCATAGAATTGACGTCGCCCTGCAGACGCGACATCAGCCGTCCTACTTCTGTCTTGTCCATGAAAGAAAGCGCCACGTCCTGCAGATGGCCGAACGTGGCGCGGCGCATATCGAACAGAACATTCTGCGCCATTTTGTGGACCACGATCTCTTGCGTGTAGCTGGCGGCAAAATTGACCCCAATGGTGAGAAGGAAGGCGCAGGCGGCTGCAAGCAGAGCCGACCGATCGCCACTTTCCCCGTGCATGCCGTGGTCGATCGCAAAGCGGATGATCAGCGGGACGAGAAGCTGCGTGCCGGTGAGGATCAAAATCGCAGCAACCGAGTTGATCAGGTTTGTGCGGTAGGGCCGGACGAACGCCCAAATGCGTCGTACGATATTCTTGTCAAACGCCCTCCCGAATATCTCCTCTTCGGTGCGGTGCGAGCCGACGACCGCATGCGGCGGGCGCCGGTCGTGATCGCGGGCGTCGTTGCGTTCCGTCTCGACTTGTCCGGTTTGGAGCATCAGCTCGCCCCCTCTTGTTCGGGCAGCATGTCGTCAAGTGGGCGCACCTGGAGATCGTAAAGGGCTTTGTAGCGTCCACCCTTCGCCAGAAGGTCTTCATGAGTGCCACGCTCGACAATCTCGCCGTTCTCGATAAACAGGATGCGGTCGGCATGCATGAGCGAACTCAGCCGGTGGCCGATGATGATGGTCACGCGATCCTTGGCAAAGAGTCGCAGGGCGCGCCGTATGCGCTGCTCTGTGGCTGCATCGATCGCGGCAGTCGAGTCGTCGAAGATGATGACCGACGGGCGCAGCATCATCGTGCGAGCGATCGCCAGGCGCTGACGCTGGCCGCCCGAAAGGGAAACGCCGCGCTCGCGCACCACCGTTTTGTAGCCGGCCGGCAGGTCGAGAATATAGTCGTGAAGCTGAGCTGACTCGCTCGCGCGCGCGATCCGCTGTTCCTTGGCCCAGGGATCGCCATAGGCGATATTGTTTTCGATCGTCGTAGTGAAAAGGAATGCATCCTGCTGCACGACCGCGACCGCGCTGCGAAGTGTGGCGAGGGTGACCTCGCGGATATCCTGGCCGTCAAGCGTGATGACGCCGCCGGCGACGTCGTAAAAACGAGGGACCAGATGAGCCATCGTCGATTTGCCGGAGCCGGGCGGGCCGACAATAGCGATCGTTTCGCTCTTGCGGGCCTCGAAACTGATATTCTTCAGAATTGGGCGGTTCTCGGCGTCGGGATAGGCGAATGAAACATTGTCGAAGCGCAAGGTGCCTTCGCTGATTTCGAGCGGTTTAGCGTCTGCTGTGTCCTTGATCGCGATATCCAGATCGAGCAACCCGAACAGGCGCGAACCGCACGTCGAGGCGCGGGCGAAGCCGTCGACCATCAAGCCTATCTGGCGAACCGGCATCTGTAAGATGGTCATAAAGGTCAGGAACGTCGCAAGTTTGCCCACGCTGATTTCGCCCGCGATGACTTTGTTGCCGCCGATCCACAGAACCAGTCCCATCGCTAAAAAGAAGGAGAAATTCATCGCGGAAATGTTGCGCACGTAAATCTTGACCCGTTCGTGCATGAGGCCAAGCGCACTCTTGGATGCGCGGTCGAACTTCAGCATCTCATAGGCCTGCGCTGCAAAGGCGCGAACAACCCGGATGCCGCCGAAATTTTCTTCCATGACA
This sequence comes from Mesorhizobium abyssinicae, assembly GCF_049887195.1. Classification (NCBI taxonomy): domain Bacteria; kingdom Pseudomonadati; phylum Pseudomonadota; class Alphaproteobacteria; order Hyphomicrobiales; family Phyllobacteriaceae; genus Mesorhizobium; species Mesorhizobium abyssinicae. The sequence goes on along the minus strand of NZ_JARAKC010000028.1, from coordinate 44,995 downwards.
CGGCTGAGGACCGAAAGCCGATCCTGCAGGTCAAACCAGGTGGCGCGCAGCTTGAGCTGGGTGATTGATGAGAGCCACGCGACGAAGGGCACGAAGCTCAGCGCGAGGAGGCCAAGAACCACGTTGGTGGAAATCAGCATGTAGGCGCCGATCCCGATCAACATGACGAGCAGGACGGCGCGAACCAGAGCGGCAGAAAAATACATCCGCACGCCTTCCAGATCGAGTATGCCGATCGTAATGAGATCGCCCGAATGCGCCCGGTCGTGAAAAGAAAAGCTGAGCCGCTGGATCTTCTCATAACAAGCGACCCGCAGCTCATACGCGACGTGATGTCCGACCGCTTCGGCAAAATAGTTCTGAGCCAGCGTGAAAAGGCCGCGCAGCACGCTGACGGCAAGCAGCATGAAGGCCGAGGTCCGCAGCGCCTCTTGCGCTGCCGCCCCGCTGGCACCCCCGCCGACGGCTGTCTGGGTCTGGTCGATGGCCTGGCCGAGGAGCTCGGGGATCAGCAATTGGAGCGATGCCGCGACAAGTGTCGAGCCGATAGCGACGGCGACCTGCCACGGGTGCCGCAAATTCATCCGGGTAATGCGCGCTATCGTGCTCAAGCGCCGGTCCGAACCGGCCGCCTCTCCGTGCGCGAGCGAATTCCTGGGCTTCGTCACGCCGCGAATAGCCTTACTGTTCGAGGGTATATTCCAGACTGATCTTGAGCGGGATGACTCTCCCGTCAAATGAACCCTGATATGCAAAGCTGGCCACCCTGCTAGACGCTTGCTCCGACAAGCCTAGCCGCGGCTTCTGCTGCCGGCATGTCAATGACGGTGATTGCGCTTGCTGCAAGAAAACGGCGTTCGTTTTTGGTGAGCGTTGCGGAATCGATGACGGCAAAGTGTGGGCCGCTTGAGCGCTTGATGACTTGTCGGGCGTAGGTGCGAAGCATCTGATCGTCGAAACGGCAGCCGAAGAAGAAAAAGCCGCGCTTGGTGCGCCGTTCCTTTACGACTTGAGGGATCGGCGTCTGGATATCGATTTCAGTTAGGGCTTCGACATAATCCGAGTCTGCGACGAGGAAGTTTGCAGCCGGCTTGATACTGCCATGCGGCGAATAGAGAACCGTTGTTGCCATTGATCCGAGTCGAAGTTCCGCACCGGACAAATCGTAGGTTTTCGTCCAAATGTCGCCGAATGCGTGCGCCCGCGTGACGCCTTGAACCTCAACGACATCCGTTCGGCCGGTCTTTGCGAGGGCCGCGCGCATGGCGCCGTCGTACCAGCTGTCGACGATGAGGGAGACCGGCAGTGTTGCGAGCCAGGCATGGAAGACGGTCGGCGCCGCCGGCCCTGCGAATATCTCAGCCATCCAAGCTTGGAGCGTCCGGCGATGCCGGCGCTGTTCTATGAATTGGGCGACCGACCACATATTGGTGCGGATCTTGGAAGGAGCTGGCGCTCGCGCGTTGAGTTCCGCGGCGACGGCTTGTGGCGTGTGCGGTACAAGTGGTTCGGCTGGCCCAAGCCAGAGCAGACCCGGACCGAGATATGGGATCACCTCATCGGCGCAGAGCGCTTTCTTCAGCATGTCGAGCTGCTTTGCGGCATGACTGTCGCGATTGATCAAGAGATGGTCCAAGGTCAGGATCGTGTTCATGCTCATTTCCGGTTGGTGCTCATCTTGCCGACCTGCAGCATCAGTCCTCGTTGGAAATCTTCCTCGCCTCGACGGTGATCGGCAGAGGCGTTTCCCGCGGAAGGTCGGGCAAGACCAGCCGCCAGCCGTTCCTGAGCGTTATGGACCCGCCCCATAGGTCTTCATTCTCGACGCTGATGATGGGCTCTTCGAGATCCTTCTTGGGAACATACGCCGATAGGCCGGTGTCGGTCCTGCGGATCATTACCTTCATCGGGCTGTTCCCCTATTCGTGGCCACAAGTGACTTCGGCACTGCAAGGACCCCCGATCTGTCGAGGCTGATCAGTTCGTGGGCGCGCATGCCAACGACGGTGCCGCGATCGAACCATTCGACCGCGTAGATGTAGAACTGCTGAAGAAAGGTGCCTATGTCGCGCACATAGCCTTCATCGCCCTTCCGAACGAGGTTTGCGCCTATCTCGCTACCGGGATAGGTGCCGTCATTTTTTATGTGGCGTGTGGCACGGACCCGCTCGCCTGGCATAAATCGTGGAGGCTTGCGGATCTCGACCTCCTGTTCGCGTCCGAGGCCCATCGCCTTCCATCCTTTCTCGCGGGAGCTTGTCAACAAAGGAGGTCACGGCGTCCTCCGGAAGCGACCCCGACCGTGCCGCTAGCGCGACTGGAGGTCAGGCGGGAATGCAGGTCCCCGCCACCGGGCACACCGAGGCGCATTGCTGGGTATCGAAGGCCTCCTCGCATTCGGTGCACTGCTTCGGATCGATCACGTAGGTCTCGCCCTTGAATTTGATCGCGCTCGATGGACATTCGAACTCGCAAGCACCGCATTGCGTGCATTGGGATGCGATGATCTTGAAGGCCATTTCTCAACTCCTGATTCGGTTGGGACGAGACGCTCAAGCCGTCGCCGCCAGTGGTTCGCTCGCAAACTCGGCAGCGTAAAGCGCGCTGATAGCGGTCTCGATGTAGTCGTAGCCATAAACATCCATTGCCCGGATTCCAGCTTCCGCGAGCTGATCCTTGGGGCAATCTCCGATCTTGGCGCACAGCACGATGTCGATGCCTTCGAGCGCAGCTATGATGCTCTCGAGGGTGGCGTCCGCGCCTCGGCCGCCGAGGCAATACTGCTCGACCTTGCGATGCCCGATGAAGCTGATCCCCCTCTGGGAGGCCTCATAAACCTGAAATTCCTTCGTATGGCCGAAATGTTCGTTGATCCGGCCGCCGCCCTGGGTCGCCACAGCGATGAGGAGTGATTTGCCGGAACCCGCTGCCTTCACCGTCGCGACCGCTTCGCTCTTGGCTACCACGTGATCGCTGCGCTCGCGCGCGACCACCTCCCGATAGGCCTCGCGCTTGCTGGCGTCGTAGGTGATGTCGTCCGAAATCTGGTCGATCGTGAACTCCTTGCCACGATCCTCGCCAAGCAGGCCGACAGCATCGGCCCGGCACTGCCGGCAATGGCGCATCAGCTTGGCGCCACCTTCGAGGCGATCCTGAAGCGTCTTCAGTTCCAACCCCGTTGGGCCGCGCTGCCCGGTCAGGCCGAAATGCGTACCGTGCGCAGGGTCGGAAATCAGCGGCATGACATTATGCAGGAACGCGCCGCGCTCCTTGACCCATTTGTTTACCTCGATCAGATGTTCGTCGTTGACGCTGGGGATCATTACCGAATTGATCTTGGTGAGGATGCCGCGCGCGGTCAGCATCTCCAGGCCCAACATCTGCCGCTTGTGCAAGATCGTGGCAGCGTCGATGCCGGTGTGGCGGCGATGGTTGTAAAAGATCCAGGGGTAGATCTTTGCGCCGATTTCGGGGTCGACCATGTTGATGGTGATTGTCACGTGATCGACATTCATGTCGGCAAGCTCGGCAACATGATCCGGCAGCGCGAGTCCGTTGGTGGAGATGCACAGCTTGATGTCGCGGATTTCCCCGACCACGCGTTCGAAAGTTGCCTTCGTCTTCTTCCAGTCGTAACAGGCGTCGCCCGGCCCAGCGATGCCCAGCACGGAAAGCTGCGGCACTTTGTTGGCGACCGCGATCACCTTGCGCAGCGCCTGGTCTGGGGTCAGCTTTTCCGAGACGACCCCGGGCCGGCTTTCATTGGCGCAATCATATTTGCGATTGCAGTAGTTGCACTGGATATTGCAGGCTGGCGCGACCGCCACATGCATCCGCGCGAAATAATGGTGCGCTTCTTCTGAATAGCATGGATGGTCCTTGATCTTGTCCCAGACAGCGCAGTCCATCTCGTCCGGCTTTGCGGACGAGCCGCAGGATGAAGATGCGCAACCGGCGGATTTCGCGGTCGTCAGCAACTGGTCGAAGGATTTGGTGCTGACCAAACTCTCAAGCGAAATCGTCGGTACAGACATGAACGGCTCCGTTCCTGGTGGACGTCGCTGTTCAAAGCGCAAAAGTTGTGCCTGCTCAAAAAAGCGGTTTTCAGTTCAATATGTCGGCTTTCATGTGCGATTCCGCCTGTTCGTTACGTCACAATTTTGTCGGGCTTCCGACTTGAACAGGTCGGCTCGCTCGGCATCGGCACCGGGTTCCAGCGATACTGGCCGAGCGCCAGCTCATGGTCGCCGAGATAGGGCGCGGTCGTCCAAGCGGATAGTGCGGCCGTGAAGCGGCCGGTGTGGCGGACGCTCGGCTGGATGCGGTAGAGCCAGGAGCGCTCGTTGGTGCCACGCGGCGCGGTGAAGGGCGAGCCCGAAAGCTCCTCGGCATAGAGGCCGTAGGCCGGTCGCTGCGGCGAGTTGCGCCCCTGCGGCAGCGAGCCTGGTAGATGGGGGTATTCGGCTTGCGCCCCTTCTTCAACGGTGATGCAAGAAGGTGCTGCGCTTCGAGCTGATGATAGAACGTGGTCTGTCTCAACAGCCACAAGCATCAGGGAGGCGTAACGCCTACCAATCCATAACGACCTTCCCAGAACTACCACTTCGCATCGCATCGAACCCAGCCTGGAAATCGTCAATCCCGATGCGGTGCGTGATGAGGCCGGAGACGTCAAGCGGTCCCTGCACCAGGGCGATCATCTTGTACCAGGTCTCGAACATCTCGCGACCGAAGATCCCCTTCAGGTGCAGCATCTTGAAGATGACCTTGTTCCAGTCGATCTCGAAGCCGGTGGGCGCGATGCCGAGGATGGCGATCTTGCCGCCATTGTTCATGGTGTCGATCATGTCGCGGAAGGCAGGTGCTGCGCCCGACATCTCCAGCCCGATATCAAAACCCTCGGTCATGCCGATCGACGGCATGACGTCGCGCAGTTTCTCCTTCGAGGCGTCGACGACATGCTGGACCCCGAGCTTGCGCGCCAGGTCCAGACGGACCGGGTTGATGTCGGTGATGACGACTTTCCTTGCGCCGACGCATTGCGCCACCAGCGCGCCCATGATGCCGATCGGACCGGCGCCGGTGACCAGCACGTCCTCGCCGACCAGGTCGAAGGAGAGTGCGGTGTGCACGGCATTGCCCAGCGGATCGAAGATGGCGGCGATCTCGTCCGGCACGTCGTCTGGGATCGGCACGACATTGTGCTGCGGGATCACCATGTATTCGCCGAAGGCGCCGGGGCGGTTGACGCCGACGCCAAGCGTGTTGCGGCAAAGATGCCCTCGCCCGGCGCGGCAGTTGCGGCAGTGGCCGCAGACGATATGGCCTTCGCCGGAAACACGCTGGCCGACCTTGTATTCGGTGACCGCGGCTCCGAAATCGGCGACCGTGCCGACGAATTCATGGCCGGTCACCATCGGCACCGGCACGGTCTTTTGCGCCCACTGATCCCAATTGTAGATGTGGACGTCGGTGCCGCAGATCGCGGTCTTCTTGACCTTGATCAGCACGTCGTTGGGACCGATCTCCGGCACCGGCACCTCTTCCATCCAGATGCCCGGCTCGGCCTTGGCCTTCACCAGCGCCTTCATCATGTTGGACATTGGTTTGTTCCTTGAAGCCCTTGATCCTAAATCGCTTTTCGGACGCACAGGAAGGCACGCCCAGTTTCCCTGCCGATCGCCCCGATCGCGCCGAACGCCTCGACCGCCCGATCGATGTCGGTGCTGGAATGGGCCGCCGACATCTGCGTGCGGACACCCGCCTAGGAGAGGCCGATGACCTAGATGCCGCGCTTCAACATGCCCTGCGTCGAGTGACGTCTGAAAGGCACCATTCGCACGGCGCGAGGAGGCTTTAGGTTTGACGTCGCAGGGCGTTCAGAACTTCTTCACCTCGATACCATGCCGACGCAGGGCATAGCCGACTTGCCGCGGCGTGAGGCCGAGGATACGAGCAGCCTTGGCCTGCACCCAGCCGGCCTTCTGCATCGCGTCGATCAGCCGGTCGCCATCGGTCACACGCATACCTGTTGCACTCCAGGCAGGATCGCTCGGATCGCGGCCGTTGACGGGCACCGCCGCGCCCTCGGAGGCGCCGATGCGCCTGGCTCCCGGCGGCGATTCAACCGGCATCCTGTTGCGGCCGAACTTATCGCTGGCACTGCTGTCATTTGAACGGTCGGCTCCTTTCCAGAGGAGGGAAGACAGGCACTGGCTGTTCTGGCAGGCGAAATCAGAAGTAGCGATCGTGCTTGAACGCGCAAGCGTGGCCGTCCTTCGCACGCAGTTTTCCAGCTCGCGGACGTTGCCAGGGAAGTAGCATTGCGAGATCAGGTCAAGCGCCGATGGCGCGAAGGCGAGCTCGCGATGGTTTTCGCTATTGAATCGGTCGAGGAAGGCCTTCGCAAGGCGTGAAATATCGCCGGGTCGCTCTCTGAGCGGTGGCAGCATGATTGGCACCACATTGATGCGGTAGTAAAGATCGGCCCTGAACTCTCCGTTCATGACAGCTGTCTCGAGGTCCTTGTTGGTGGCGCATATGAGCCGGACGTCGACCGTTAGCGTCCTGGTGCCGCCGACGCGCTCCAACTCGCCTTCCTGCAAGACGCGCAACAGCTTTGCCTGAAAGGCAGGCGAAATCTCGCCGATTTCGTCAAGCAACAGGGTTCCGCCATTCGCCAATTCGAAACGGCCGGCGCGCTGCGCGACAGCCCCGGTGAAGGCGCCCTTTTCATGCCCAAACAACTCCGATTCCAGAACGCTTTCAGGCAGCGCGGCGCAGTTCAGTTTAACGAAAGCCTTCTTACTGCGAGGTGAAAGCTTATGGATGGCCTGTGCAAAGAACTCCTTGCCGGTGCCGCTTTCACCCCGCAAAAGCACGGTGGAGTTAGTCCTTGCTACGACCGCGGCGGTTTCAAGAACCTGCTTGAGTGCGGGACTTTCCCCGATGATCCCGTCGATTTTGACATGCGAATGCCGGGCAGGGCGGGTCTCCTTTTCGTCGACCGATTTCTCCGGTCTCCGCTGCTCCTCGACAAGCCGCTGACGATCTGTGCTCAGGATGCGATGGAGGCGGATAGTCCGGCCGACGAGGTTGGCGATCATCGTCAGGAAGCGTGCGTCTTCGTCGCAACGCACGCTGGCGGCGCCGTCCCCGACACGGTCGATCGACAATGTCCCGAGGATTTCATCGTCAGCCTCTACTGGCACTCCGATAAAGGTCACCGGCATGGTGGCGCGGCTCGAAGCCGTTTGAAGATCAGCCTGAAATAGTTCGGACTTGCTGACATCGTGTATGACGAGCGGCGTCCCCGTAGCGACAATCCGGTCTACCACGGCCTGCGGTATGACGCGCCGCCGGTCTGATTGAGGTGCGTGGTTGTGGCCGGCGGTTGCGGCAATCTCCAGCTCTCCTTCCGCGTCCAGGACGACCATTGCTCCATGACGCATTTGCACAAACGAGGAGAGTATGTTGACGACATTGGCAAGCGTGATCTCCAGCCGCGTGGGAGCGGTCAGGATCTCGGATATCTCGTAGATTCCCCTGAGCGGGATGTTCGGCTCGTGCATGGCTTTGATTGGTGGCCGGGCGTTGAAAGGCCCTATCCCATCCACCCGATCCCGCATTATTTGAGCCATGGAAAACACCTCAGGGGTTGCAGGGTGCTCCTCCCAAAGCGCCTGTTTGTATTTCGTCTCGCGAGACCTCAGTATCAACGAGCCCCTGTTCGATTGCAAGTTGTCAGGTTGCAATTGCGGTAATTGCAGGTACCAGCACGCCTTGGCGACGGCGCATGCGTGCGCAGGGTCATCCAAACTTGAAGAGGACACCGAAGCCGCCGCGCGGATAATTCCACTCGATCTCACCACTGGCCTCGCACAGTATCCGACAGGTGCCGCACTCCATGCATCCGTCGGCGGTGATCTCCACTTGGCCCTCGTCGGTCAATTCATAGCATTGGGCCGGGCAGACGCGGGTCAACGCGCGCAGGTTGGCGCTTGGCTTCTGGTGTGGTCGCACTTTGATATGCGGGCGCCCCGAATCGACCAAGTAGCGATTCTGGTAGAGCTTCTCCTCGATGCGTGATGCTGCGATTGTCATCTCGTGTCTCCTAGCGCCAGGCAAATGTCAGGCGGACCACGTCGCTCAGCAGCCCCCAGCGCGAACGCGCCTTGATGAAGGCACCAGTGGTCGCCTTTTCCTTGTCGATTTTCGGGGTGCCGTCGACCCGCATGAAGTTCTGGGCCGCCTGCGACATCAGCTGCGGGTAGGTAGTGAAGAAATTTCGTGAATTGGTGTGGAGCAGGGCCGGCATGTCCTTGTACTTCTTCAGATCTTTGATTACGAAAGACTTGTCTAACATGGTCTTGTAGAGCGCAAGGTTCTGTTTGGTCATGGGACGCTTGCGGCTCTTGACCTGCACGATTGCCTCAGCGGCGATGCGGCCGGAGGTCATGGCGAGGTTCGAACCCTCGCGGTGGACGGCGTTATTCAATTGCGCGGCATCGCCGACCACCACCCAACCGTCGCCAAAAAGCTGCGGAATCGCCTTGTAGCCACCTTCGGGAATGAGATGCGCGGCATATTCTTTCACCTCTGAGCCGGCGATTAGAGGCCGGATCGAAGGATGATTTTTTAACGTATCGAGCACGACGTATGGGCTCTCCATCGTCGCAGCGAAATCCGAAACAAGGCAGCCGATGCCCAGTGAGATCGACTCCTTGTTGGTGTAAAGGAAGCCCAGCCCGGCCATGCTGCGGGAGATCGTACCCACGGCCTCGATCACGCAACCTTCACCGGCCTTGAGGCCGAACCGCTGCTCGATGACCTCTTCAGGCAGGAAATGCATTTCCTTGACGGCGAGCGCCACGGATTTCGGTCTCGGCATCTCGCGAAGCCCGGCGCGCGTGCCAAGCAGTCCGGAGACACCTTCTGCGAGAACGACAACGTCCGCGAAAATCTCTCCGCCGGTCCGGTCGGTGCGGACGCCGACCACCTTGTCCTTGGCATCGCGCACGAGTTCCGTCACGGTCGTCTCGCACAGAACCGTCGCACCGGCCTCGCGCACCTTACGCGAAAACCATTTGTCGAACTGGGCGCGGATGATCGTATAGCGGTTGGGCTTGGCCTCATTGAAGTCGTCCGACCGATAGTGAATCCCGGTGTGGGATGTGTCGTCCATCACCCAAAGCCGCTGTTCAACCAAATGCCGCTCGAGAGGCGCATCATCCCGGAAATCCGGGATGATCTTCTCCAGCATGTTCGCGTACATGATTGCACCCTGGACATTCTTGGAACCCGGATATTCACCTCGCTCCAACTGCAGCACCTTCAGGCCGTGGCTTGCCATAATGTAAGCAGCAGCGTTACCGGACATGCCGGCTCCAACAACGATGGCGTCGAATTTTTCCTCGATCATGTCCAGTTCTCTAGCTCGCAAGCTTATCGCGACTGTGGGGCGACAGCCGTCTGGTGAAGGCTTCCGTCAGTGCGGGCAGGAAGCGGATCGCGTCGGTGACGATCCCAAGGTGGGCGAAATCGAAAATCGGCGCGTTCCGGTCGGTGTTGATGGCCACGATGAGATCCGCCCCTTCGACGCCAACCCGGTGCTGGATGGCGCCGGAAATCCCGGCCGCTATGTAAAGCTTCGGCCGGATGGTTTTGCCAGTTTGGCCGATCTGCCGATCAGCCGACAGCCAGCCCTTCTGGACCAACGGGCGCGAACAGCCGTGCTCTGCGCCAATTGCTCGCGCGAGATCCTTCACAAGCTGCAGGTTCTCCGCCGCGCCTAGACCGAGACCTCCCGCAACCACAACGTCGGCATAAGCAAGATTCGCCTTTGCCGCTTGGCTATCCGGCAAGAAGCCGAGGATTTTGGTAACGATCTCGTCCTCCACTACCGATAGTCGGTGCCGGATAACACGCCCGACCGGCTTATCCACCCGCTGCGGCATGGGCATGACCCTCGGCCGCACTGTCGCCATCTGGGGTCGGTAATTGAGCGTATAGATCGTGCACAACAAGGAACCGCCGAAAGTCGGACGGGTCGCGGCGAGCGAACCGTCGGTATCCACATCGAGTTCGGTGCAGTCGGCTGTAAGCCCTGTCTGCAACGTCGTCGCGACCGAACCGGCAAGATCCCTGCCGAGTGTGGTCGCCCCGAGAAGCAGGATCTCGGGTTTGTGGGTATCGACCAGATCCGTCATCGCCTTGGCGAAAGGCTCGTTCCGATAGTCGGCAAACAGCGGCGCCTCGACGCAGTAGACAAGATCGGCGCCGTGAGCGAAAGCCTCGGCTACCGCAGAGTGGGTGGTCTCTCCCGGCGGTCCAAGCACGATCCCCGCAAGCTCGACGCCAAGCTTGTCGGCGAGCTTGCGACCTTCACCGAGCAATTCGAATGATACGGGATGGACCTGGCCGCGCTCGAGCTCGATGAAAACCCAGACGTGGCGGTAGTCCTTGAAACGCTCGGGCAGCTCTTTCTTTGTGCCGGCACGGCCGGCAGCAGGGCGGGGGTCTCGGTTCGCGGTCGACATCGTCTCTCCTTGCCGTCACGCGCCGCCGTTGAAGGCGAGCTCCTGTTCCAGGGCCGGCTTGCGGGTTAAGATCGCGGCGATGAGTTCGTCAGCGAGATCGCGCAAGGTCATCTCAGCGGTGTCGATAACTGTTGCTTTTTCTGCGCGCGCAGTAGGGGCGAACACGCGCTTGACGACCGTCGGCGAGCCGCGCAGGCCGCATCTGGTGAGGTCATCAATGCCGGCGTCGGCCGCACTCCATTTCAAGACCGGGCTGCGTGCGGCGCATAGAGCGTCCTCGAGCGAGCCCCGACGGAGCTCGTTGGTGCCTTCCAGCATCGTGATGAGACAAGGGAGCCTGCTCTTCAGCATCTGCGTACCGCCTTCACAGCGGCGCTCGACCTTGATCTCGCGGGCAGCGAGGTCAATGGAGGGGATCTTCGCGACATAGGTGAGTTGCAGGAGATCGAGACGCTTGGCGATGCCTGGCCCGACTTGGGCGGTATCGCCATCGATCGTCTGCTTGCCGGTGAAGACGATGTCTGGCGTGCCGAACGTCTCGCCAACCTTCGCGATCGCCTGGGAAAGAGCGAAGGAGGTCGCCAGCGTGTCAGAGCCGGCAAAATAACGGTCGGTCAAGAGCACCGCCCGGTCGGCGCCGTACCCGAGCGCCTTGCGCAATGCGTCCTCCGCCATGGGCGGACCCATGCTGAGCACGGTGACCTCGCCGTCATAAGCGTCGCGCAGTCTGAGTGCTTCTTCGAGGGCGAATAGGTCGAAAGGATTGATGATGGTAGGCACACCCTGGCGCATGATCGTGTTCGTGACGGGATGGACCCGTATCTGTGCCGAGTCCGGCACCTGCTTGATACAGACGACGATGTGCATTGGCGGTCTCTCTAGGCTTCTATCGGGATGCGGGCTAGGCAGTTGATCTTTGGCAGCATCATTCGTGCCAACTGTTTTGCGTGCTCCTATTCCTCGAGGCTCGGTTGGTTCCTTCCAGGGGAGCGTTCGTGATGACACGATTTGTCGGCTTCTCGACATCGTCGCGTCGCAACCATGTCGCGCTCATTCTTTTGCGAACCGCTTCAGTACGGACTCGAACGGGACGAAGGTGCGGCCGGGCCTGGCAGGCTTGTTCGGATCGTGGTCTTTGAGCACCTTGAAGATCCGCTGCGTAAGCGGCGAGGAAGTCACGAAGTCCTCGTAAGCGCGTTGCAGCGTTGCGCGCACCCGCGCGGCGACCACCTGGTCGGGCAGACCGGATAGATCTTCTTCGGCAAGGTATTGGCCCACGCGCTTCATGATATGAAGCCGTGAGACATTCAGCACCTTTGGATCATAAGAGACCCCAAGGAGCGCGAAGAACTCCTCCGCGGCCGACAGGCCCTTCAGTCGCGCGAGGATGTCGGTAACGTCGATGGGGCGGCCGTCAGGGGAACAATTCATTGCAATCTCGCTGGTCGGACAACTGTGGCGTCGCCATGTTCGTCGCCGAACTGGCCTGGACCGGTGACATCCGCGAGGCGTGCCTCGCTGCACATTCCATCGTAGATCTCGACCAGTTGAGTTGCTGTCACGATCGATTTGGTCTCGGCCGCCTTGCGGCGGACGCGAGCCACGATTGCGGCTGCCAGATTCGGGTCGAGATCGCGACCGCTTTCGCTCAGCACACGGGCAATCGCGGTGGCTCCGGAATGCTTACCGATGACGATACGCCGGCAGCGGCCCACGAGTGCCGGGTCGAGCCCCTGATAGGCGCGCGAGTCCTTCAGCAGCCCTGCGACGTGAGTGCCGGATTCGTGGGTGAAAACATCGGCGCCCACGACCGGCTTAATAGCCGCCGTCTGCCGGCGGGCGGCGCAAGCCACCTGGGCGGCGAGATCGGGCAATGCGGTCAGCTCGATGCCGGTATCCGCGCCGTCGATGACGGCCATCGCGGCCGCCACTTCTTCCAGCGCGGCATTACCCGCACGCTCGCCGAGCCCGAGGACGGTGACGGACGCATGGCGTGCGCCTGCGCGGATCGCGGCCAGCGTGTTGGCGGCTGCAAGGCCGAGATCGTTGTGCGCATGAAATTCGAGGTCGATTTCAGACTTCGCCATGAGCTGGGCGACAAGTTCGAAAGTCGAGAACGGGTCGAGAGTGCCGACCGTGTCGGCCAGCCTAACGCGGCTTGCGCCGGCGCGCGCAGCCGTTTCGATGACGCGGGCAAGATGATCCCGATCGGCCCGCGAGGCATCCTCGCAGCCCACAGCGACGAAGAAGCCACCAGCGACTGCCCGCCTCACCATATCCTCAATGAGCTGGAGCGCTCCCGCCCGATCGAGGCCGAGCTTGGCGCCAAGTTGAATGTCCGATGCAGGTAGCGACAGATTGACGGCGCCGACGCCGCTCTCGATCGCTGCGTCGAGATCCCGCGCCTTCATCCGGCACCACGCCATGAGCCGAACCGGGAAACGCCGCGCGACCGCGGCGCGAATTGTTTCGATCTCGTCGGCGCCCATGATCGGGGTGCCGATCTCGATCTCTGGGACGCCGGCGGCCACAAGAGACTCGGCGAGCTCCAGCTTTTCCGCCGTCGTAAAGGCGACACCGGGCGCCTGCTCGCCGTCGCGCAAGGTCGTGTCGTTGAGGAAGACATCACGGTTCATGAATGGCAGCCTGTTCTGCTGCCGGTCAGGTATTGGCCGGATCGAACGTCTTCGGGACTTCGCCCACGCGGCCCAGGACCGGGAGAGACACGCAGCTTCTCCACGATTGCCGGGATGACCTCAAGCACCCGGTCGACGTCTTCTTCGCCGTTATCGCGCGCAAACGAGAAGCGGACTGCCGCGTGTGGCATCTTCATCGCGCTCAGGACATGGCTGGGTTCCATTGAGCCGGAGGTGCAGGCGGAGCCGGAGGAGCAGGCGATGCCCACGCGGCTGAGCAGATGTGGGATTCCATCGCTTTCGGTATGTTCAAACGAGATGTTTGCAGTGTTTGGCAACCGCTCCATCGGATCGCCAGTGACACAGGTGTTTGGGATGCGCTGGAGGATGCCATCCTCCAGGCGGTCGCGCAGCGACTTTACCCGTGTGGTCGCGTCGTCCATGAATTTCAAGGCGAGTTCGGCTGCCGTGCCGAGCCCGACTATGCCGGGCGTATTCTCGGTACCGGCACGCCGGTCGTGCTGTTGGTGCCCTCCCTTGATCATCGAGCGGAAGTGCACGCCACGCTTTATCCAAATTGCGCCGATCCCTTTGGGTCCATGAAGCTTGTGGCCGGAGAGCGACAGCATGTCGATTGCGGTCGATTTCAGGTCCATCGGAAGCTTGCCAACCGCCTGCACTGCATCGGTATGGAAAAGGGCGCCAATTTCCTTGGCCAACTCGGCAAGCTTGGCCACGGGAAAGATCGTGCCGGTCTCGTTGTTCGCCCACATTACTGAGACGATTGCCACGCGGGGCGAGAGGGCTGCCTTGTAGGTGTCGAGGTCAAGCCGGCCACGACGATCCACGGGGATCCGGTGGACCTTGACGCGGCGAGTCCGCTCAAGATGCGCGCACAGCGTCAACACGGCGGGATGCTCGACCGCGGACGTCACGATTTCATTTCGGTCGGGCGTGCCCTCAAGCGCCGAAAGGATCGCTGCATTGTCGCTTTCTGTTCCACCCGAGGTGAAGGTGATCTCATCGTCGAACTGCGCGCCGATCAGCGCCTGCAACTGCCGCCGTGCCTGTTTCATCGCCGCACCGACTGAGGCGCCAAAAGCGTGCGCCGACGAAGGGTTGCCGAATTGATCCGTGAAGTAAGGCAACATCGCTTGCACAACGTCAGGATCGACCCGTGTCGTTGCGTTGTTGTCGAGGTAGACAGGCCTCATACGAACAGCCCTCGGTTAACTGAAGGACTTGCCGCAGCCGCACTTGTCCCGCGCGTTGGGGTTGTCGAAGACAAAGCCGGAAGAATTGAGCCCGGTGACGAAGTCGACGGTCATGCCGGCGACATGGGGTTGGGAGTCTGCGTCCACAAACAGCTTGATCCCATCTGTCTCCGTGATCACATCGCCCTGGCGCGAGACGCTTTCCAGGCCCATTATGTATTTGAACCCGGCGCAGCCGCCGGTCTGGACCATAATGCGAAAGCCCTCCGCTTGCTCGCTGGCGCGGGAAAGAGCGGTCTTGACGGCGGCAACAGCATCGTCGGTGAGCGTGATCATGGCGAGATTTCTCCTCAATCCGTGACGTCTTTGCGGATCACGTCGCAGGGACCGTGCCAAAGCGAAAAAAACCGTTTCAACACGGCGCGATCCCTCTAGAACCGATATCAATCTTGTTGGACATTGGTGGAAAGACGTCGGGCAGCCGACACGCACTGTCGGGTTTGTCGAGTACGTCACACAAAGTGTCCGGCCTTGGTCCCCACTGAACTCTCACATAAATCTTTGCGGAAGAATCTTTTCTGCGCTTGTTCAGGCGAATTGGCACGACTTTTGAAACGCCTATTGGCGATGCGGCAAAAACCGCAGACCATCATGCCGCGAGTGCCCTCGCGATCGATCGAATGAAGCAAGGAAAGCAACATGTCAGGGTCGGGTCAGAACCGCTCTGCGCCGGTGGAATCGGCTCCTCGCCGCTCAGACGACACGCCCGGTTTCGATGGCGATCACTCACTCTCGCCAGCAGCACCCTGTTCCTGGACGAGCATGAGCGCGGCATCGAGCATTACGGCGCGCTCAGTCGACTGACCACCCGGCAGGGCAGCTGATCCCCAGCAAGCAGGTGAAAGCAGGGTTAACACATGGACCAGCGCGAGAAACCGTCACTGCACGAAATCCGGCGGGCGAAGGAAGACAATCCGAAGAGCCGTGAGCACGATCTCGCCGCCCGGCTGGGCATTTCGGAGGCGGAGCTGATCGCCGCGCATTGCGGTCTCAGCGCCGTTCGTGTCGAGCCGCGCGTCAATGATCTGCTGTCCGGCCTCGAAACGGTCGGCGAGGTGACGGCGCTGACCCGCAATGAAAGTGCCATGCACGAAAAGATCGGCGTTTACGACAAGGTAGTCACCGGCAACGAGCATGCTCTGGTGCTCGGCGACGACATCGACTTGCGTATCTTCCCAAAAGTTTGGGCGTCTGGCTTTGCCGTCGAGAAACGCAATGGCAACGACATCAGCCGTAGCCTGCAATTCTTTGATGCCGCCGGCAAGGCGATGCACAAGGTGCAACTCGGAGCCGCCTCAGACCTCGATGCCTATCAGAAGCTGGTGGCTGAGCTGGAATCCTGCAACCAGGCGCCGATCGTAGCTGTCAAGGCGAGCGGAGTGGTCGATGACGCAGAGGTTCCCGACCAAGCCGCCACGGTGGAGGATCTACGCGAGCGCTGGAGCCAGCTGACCGACGTGCATCAGTTCTTCGGGATGTTGAAGACACTGAAGCTCAGCCGCTGCGATGCGATCCGTATGGTCGGCGAGGATTACGCTTGGGCACTCGATAAGGACGCCATTGGTGCCATGTTTCAACAGGCGGCCGAAGACGAGATGCCGATTATGTGCTTTGTCGGTAATCGTGGCTGCATCCAGATCCATTCCGGTCCGATCAAGTCGGTCAAAACAATCGGGCCGTGGATCAATGTGCTCGACGAGACCTTCCACCTGCATCTCGGGACCCATCACATCCGCGAGGTCTGGGCCGTTCGCAAGCCGACGAAGAACGGTAACGTTACCTCGCTCGAAGCCTACGGCGCCGACGGCAAAATGATCATCCAGTTCTTTGGCAAGCGCCACGAAGGCGAGGGCGAGCGCGAGGACTGGCGGTT
The DNA here is from genome assembly GCF_049887195.1 of Mesorhizobium abyssinicae. Classification (NCBI taxonomy): domain Bacteria; kingdom Pseudomonadati; phylum Pseudomonadota; class Alphaproteobacteria; order Hyphomicrobiales; family Phyllobacteriaceae; genus Mesorhizobium; species Mesorhizobium abyssinicae. Next base: position 28,674 of record NZ_JARAKC010000028.1, on the reverse strand, counting down.
CCTGGCCGAAACCTTGCCCCGCATTCCCGGTCCGACAGCTGCATGAGGTAAGACCCATTGCATGTTGTTTTCCGCTTCGCTCGGCGCTTGCGCCGGGGCTCGGCGTTCTGCTGGCCGTCGCTTTGCCAGTGGAGCCAATGAGCGCGTAGACGTTATGACCGTGGTGTGAGCGGTGGCCCGTCCCTAGACTTTGCAGCTGTAAAGCAAACGGCGAGCCGAGCCTCAAGCAAAGGAAGGACGGGCCATGAAGCAAGATAATGTATTTTACGTCGGTGTCGACGTGTCGAAAGCCAAGCACGCGATTGCGATTGCCGCGGGAGGCCGGGAGGGAGAGGTCCGCTATTTTGGCGAGATCGAGGCGACAGAGGCGGCGGTGGAGCGCTTCGTGCGCAAGCTGGAGCAAAAGCATCCGCGTCTGCATTTTTGCTACGAAGCCGGCCCGACCGGCTACGGGCTGTACCGCCAGATCGTTGCGCTCGGCCAGCGCTGCGATGTCGTTGCGCCCTCGCTGATCCCCAAGCGTGCGGGCGAGCGCGTCAAGACCAACCGGCGCGATGCGGTCAGCCTGGCGCGGCTGTTGCGGGCCGGCGAACTGACCGGCATCTGGGTTCCCGACATCGTGCACGAGGCGGTGCGCGATCTGGCGCGGGTGCGTGCCGCGGCGAGCGAGGACCTGCGCAAGAAGCGCCAGATGCTGCTTTCGTTCCTGCTGCGCCATGGCCGGGTGTTTAGCGGCCATAAGCACTGGAGCCGGGCCCATGCCCGCTGGCTGGCGGCGCAGAAGTTCAATCATCCGGCCCAGCAGATCGTGTTCCAGGACCAGGTCGACGTCATCACCGATGCGCAGGCTCGGCTGGAGCGATTGGACGCCCAGCTGGCCGAGCTGGTGCCGAGCTGGTCGATGGCGCCGGTGGTGGCGGCCTATCAGGCGCTGCGTGGGGTCTCCTTCATCGTTGCCGTCACCTTCGTCAGCGAAGTCGGCGATGTCCGCCGCTTCGACAATCCGCGCCAGCTGATGGCCTTTCTTGGCCTGGTGCCCTCGGAGCGCTCGACCGGCGAGACGGTCAAGCGCGGCGGCCTGACGCTTGCTGGCAATCGCCGTGCGCGCCGCGTGCTGGTCGAGGGCGCCTGGAGTTACCGCTATCCCGCCCGGGTGACCGAACCCATTCGCGTCCGGCTCGAGGGCCTGCCGAAGGCGGTACGGGAGATCGCCTGGAAGGCGCAGACCCGGCTTTGCACCCGCTACCGCCGCATGACGGCGGCCGGCAAGAAGAAACCCATCGTCGTTGCGGCGATCGCGCGCGAGATGGCAGCCTTCCTGTGGGCCATCGGTCACCAGGTCGAACCGGTGCACTGACGATGCGGTACGCTTGCGCCTTGAAGATCGCGCTTGTGGCAAGGCTTCCGCTCGCACGGGCGCCGCCGCCGGATTGAAGCCCCCCATTTGACCGGGCTTCAATCCGGCGGCAACACCGGGGACAGCACGGCGACGGGATGTGGCCACGGTGGGGAAACTCCCGTGCTAGCTATGTGGCTGGAGCATCGCTCCAACGCCCGACAGTAGACAGGGAAAGCCCTAAGATGAATTACGGAAGTGCGGTAACCAACCCGCGGATAAGAGCTTGATCGACCGTCGTCTGAAGGCCCCATCCCGTCCCCGTGCTGTCCCCAATCAACGGCAACAAACCTGTGGCAAGGACATGGACGGAAAAGTTCATCCATCACCCTTGACCACGGTCATAAGATCGCCGCGTAGGCGCTTTATTGCGACAGGCGGTTCTCGTTGTCGATCAGGATGAGACGGGTGGGGGAATGTCGGACCACCTCCACCGCATGAGGTTAATATCCTGGGCAGTCGCACCGGCAGCAAAGCTTCGAACAAGGAGGCCGTGATAGCCGCCGCCACTCAGGCCGCCTCGCCGCTCGCCTTGATCTGATCACGCCATGTCGTTTCGGGAGGGCGGTGGCGTCCAATCATTCGGCCGCAAGCGGGGCCGAGTCTCGGCAATCAAAGATGTCGTCGACCTCGGCGTCGTAGGAGACGAGCGTTGTCGGCTGCAGGTTGCCAACCTGGTTGGTTCCCCGCATCGCCGTCATAACAGGCAAGGATGGGTAGAGCGCCGACAAGCCATTCGGATTGAAGCGGCCCCATAGAGATAGGCGCCACGTCCAGACAGCGGCTGGCGGGCATGTATAGGGCTCAACATGCGATAGAGCTTGCCAACATAGCGCATGCGGACGCTCAGGTGTGCACGCCGGAATCGACCGCATCGATATAGTCGAGCACGTCGTCGGCCCGACTGCTGCGCACGAGCTGCATCGCCGTCTGACCTGAAAAGCCTGGCAGTGCTCCGAGCGATATCAGGCATAGGCCATCAGCGCCGAACCGAAACGCGGCTCGACCTTGTTGATGATCTCGATCATCTCGCGCAGGCGCCGTTGAGTCTTGTCCAACCGGACCCGATCCTTGCGCTGGATCGCCTCTACTACGGCGATCGTGTGCTCGCCACCGCCCCCAGGCGATCGAGGCAATGGCATAAATATGGTGCGGCAGGAGTCAAGGCTGAACAGCCCCGTGTAGCAGACCCGACAAACCGACCGTAGATGTCGGCTATCAGACGTTGGTCCTAACAAATGGAAAGTTGATCATCAACTAGAGCGAAGGCGGCCCAGTGCAGGCTGGGCATCGCTCGGTACAGCACTATCGGTGCGCCAATGCGGCACGCTACTTGCTTAGATGATTTTATCAGCGGGGCGTCACCAGTGCGTCGCGGAGCTCAGCAGTGATTGAATTCGCGACTGCTCTCTTTGCGCTCTGGTGCGCAGGTCGGGTGCATCGTGCAACACCATCGCAAGGCACCTGAGCCGAGACTTAGCGGGCGCTGGCCATCGACCTTATGACTGGCCGGCGATCTCAATCGAGCGCATGAACGCCTGACGTTTAGGAGAAGAGGCCAAATGGCGACAAATCCGGTTCCAGATCATGTCCCGCCCGAAATGGTGAGGGACTTCAGCCTGTTTACTTCGCCCGGCATGTCACCGGCTCCCAACGGGGATCCTCACGCAGCAGTCGCTTGCGTCCATTCCGGATCGCCTATCTTTTATTCACCCCTCAACACGCGCGACGGCAAGGGTACCTGGGTCATCACCCGCGCCGCAGACCAGCGTAAGGTGCTGCAGGACACCGAAACTTTTTCCAGCCATCGCAGCATCTTTGCCTCCGCGCTGGGCGAAAGCTGGCCGATGATTCCACTTGAACTCGATCCCCCGGCCCATGGCGCCTTTCGCTCCCTGCTCAATCCGCTGCTTTCGCCAAAGCGGGTGGCGGCATTGGAGCCGGCTGTCCGCGAGCGGGCAATCAGGCTCATCGACGGGATCGCCGCATCGGGCACAAGCTGCGACGTCATGAAGGATTTCGCATTTCCGTTCACGGTAAGCGTCTTCCTCCATCTCCTTGGGCTGCCGGATAACCGAATCGACACATTTGTCGGATGGGGGAGAGATCTGCTCCACGGCGACGATGTGAAACGGCGGGCCGCGGCCCGGACGATCGTATCGTTCATTGATGAACTTGCAACCGCCCGCCGCAAGGACCTGGTTGATGATTTCATGACCTTCATCGTGCAGGCACAGGTCGAGGGCCGCCGCCTGACGAAACAGGAAGTACGCGGCGTCGGCGTGCTTGTTTTTGTTGCCGGGCTCGACACTGTTGCAGCAGCCATAGGCTTTGACCTGGCCTATCTCGCACGCAACCTCAAGGATCAGGAATTGCTGCGCGGCGAACCAGGCCGGATCGTGGCCGCGGCCGAAGAATTGCTGCGCGCCTATCCGCCCGTTCAGTTGATCCGCGTGGCAACGAAAGATATCGACTTCGAAGGCGCGCCGATCCGCAACGGAGATTATGTTTCCTGTGCCACGATGATCGCCAACCGCGACCCAGCGGAATTCGAATGCCCCAACACGATCGACCTGGGGCGACAGGACAACCGCCATGCCACCTTTGGCTATGGACCCCACCGTTGCCTTGGCTCACACCTTGCCCGGCGCGAGATCGTCATTGGCCTGGAGGAGTGGCTGGCGCGCGTCCCCGCCTTCCGGATCAAGAACGGTACGGCACCCATCACCTCTGGCGGCCATGTGTTCGGGATCGAAAATCTGATCCTAGACTGGTCCTGACCAAGCCCCGCCCCGAGCCGAGGTGCAAAGACAATGGAGGCAGCGCCATGCGCATCATCGTCCAAAATGCCAAATGCCAGGGTCACGCGCGATGCGCGGCGCACGCGCCACACATCTTCAAGCTCGATGATGCCGGTTACATCCTGCCCGGTAACATCGAAGTTGCGGAAGGGGAGGAACTGACAGCATCGCGAGGCGCGCGATCCTGTCCCGAACGTGCACTTGAACTCGACCGTGAACCCTGCAGCACGAGTTGAACCGACGTCATCCACCGAGTCCGGCGGGCATGAAACGGATCGACCAAGTGGCCTCATACGCGAACGGAGGCACGCGCCTTCTGTTCCACCACCGTCCTCGTCCCACTGCGCAGGGCACCTACGGGTGTCGAGATGCCTCCCATGACGCGCAAACGCCAAGGCGCGGTTCGCGAAACACCTCTTCCAATCACAGAATTTGTGGCAAAGCCGATGGAACAGACGAAAATTGCTCAACTGATCGACCGTGAGGCGATCCGCGACTGCCTCTATCGGTACTGCCGCGGGATCGACCGCGCCGATGAGGCGGCGCTACGCAGCGCGTACTGGCCCGATGCGCTTGACAATCACGGGGCCTATTGCGGCCCGGCAGAGGGGTTTATCCAGTTTGCACTCGGTGTCTTCAAAAGCGGACCCCGTAACATCCACCAGGTCACCAACATCCTGATCGAATTCATCAACTCGGCAGAGGCTGCGGTCGAGAGCTATTTAACCGCGCTGCAACGCGCACCGGACAAAGACGGAGACGTACGCCAGACGCTCCTGTGTGGCCGTTACTGCGATCTGTTTCACAAGAGGGAGGGGGAGTGGCGGATTGCCGAACGGACAGTCGTCTACGATTGGATAGAGGAGCAGATTCCACCAGCAATCGTTGAGGCAGATCGGTTCGGCCCACGACGGCCGATTGGAGCACCGCATCCGGACGATCCGGTCTACAGGCTCGGAAATCGTCGCATTCGTTCTCGCCATGACACTTCGGAGGCTTCGAACGACACAGCCGCATCGGCCGTGGAGACTCAAGGCCGTGACAACTTTGCAATGCCACAGCGATCCCGGCGAAAGACTGCGCGGTGAAGATGCGCCAAATTGGATTGCCTTTCTGCCCGCGACGGCGTGAGCGATCGGCTTGTCCCATGAGCCCGCCGACGACACTGGTTTTGCCCAAATGTGCGGGTCGTTGGCAGCGCCGATGATCGAGGCAAGCTCCTGTCCTCGGCCGGCTCCCAGCAGTCTCTGCTACCAAACCGGAAGTTGGACCGCAGCCGGATCGCTGCGTCGTCTTTCCGGATATGCAACCGACCATCGCCAGGACGCGCTGCTTCAGCGCGACGCATCATTTTGCCGTTCAAAATTGATGGGCGGAAATCCCTGAAGGGAGCGCGGGAGAAGTCCTCATCATGCAGACAGGACGCATCGTCATCATTACGGGCGCCGCGGGTGGGATCGGCCGCGCCCTGGTCGAAGTTCTTGCCAGGGATGGAGACACTGTCGTTGCGGTAGACCTTCCTGGCAGTGGCGTCGTTGAACTCGCCCGTGGTCTCGGCCACCCGCATCTCGGCCTTGAGTGCGACGTCTCGCGGGAGGAGGATGTGCTCGCGCTTTACGGTCGGGTCGAAGCACAGTTCGCCCAGATCAGCGTCCTCATCAACAACGCCGCGATGGGACCCACCATGGCTGCGAGCGTCGACACTGGTGTCGATGCCTTCCGCCTGGCCCTGGCAGTAAACTTTATTGGACCGTTCGTCATGGCCCGCGAAGCGGCGAGGCGCATGAGGCCGGGCGGTGCCATCGTCAACGTCGCTTCGATGGCGGGCGTCGTAGGCAATCCCAAGCGCAACGCCTACGCGGCCTCAAAAGCGGGCCTGATCTCGTTGACGAAGTCGCTTGCATGCGAGTGGGCTTCTCGCGGCATTCGCGTGTCGGCGGTAGCGCCCGGCTACGTGCGCACGCCGATGGTAGCGGAACTGGAACGCGCGGGTAAAGTGGACCTAGCGGCCGTGCGCCGCCGCGTGCCGCTGGGGCGTTTGGCGCGCCCGGACGAGATCGCCTCCACCGTGTGTTTTCTGACCAGCTCGCAGGCGCGCTACATCACCGGTTCAGTGCTGGCGGTCGACGGAGGCTGGATGTCATTCAACCAGCCGGGGGATGCGTACCCGCCGGTGGATGGGACACCCCAAGCCGAACTCTGCTGTCCGGCCGAAAACACCGACGCGCGAATCGTGCTCGTCACCGGCGGCGCGAACGGCATAGGCGCGGCCATCGTTCGCCGCTTTGCAGCAAACGGCGATACCGTTGTGATTGCTGATAAAGATGGTGCTGCAGCGGCAGAGCTCGCTGCGTGGCTCCGCGGCAAGAACCCGGCCAAATGCGTGAATGTGGCCGTCGAGAGCGAGGTCGTAGCGCTATTCGAGGAGCTTCGGGCGCGCTTCGGGCGCATCGATGTGCTCGTCAACGGTGCTGCTGTCGCCGACACTTTGCTGTTGGGAATCGAACAAATACCGGAACACATCCAACAGGTCCTGGATGTCAATCTTACCGGGGCCTTCACCTGCGCTCGCGAAGCGATCAAGGCGATGCGCGCTGGCGGCGTGATCCTCAACATCGGATCGATCAACAGCTTTCTGCCTTTCGCGCCGCGCCATGCCTACGGTGCCTCCCAGGCGGGGCTGGACATTCTGACCCGATGCCTGGCGGCCGAACTCGGGCCGGTCGGCATACGGACGGCCACCGTCGCTCCTGGCTTCATTTGCACGCCTGGCGTTGCTCAGTTGGCGAAGGTCGGCCGCATCGACATGAAAACGATCGCACGACGCATCCCGATGGGCAGGATGGGACAGCCGGAAGACGTCGCTGACGCAGCGTTCTTCCTGGCTTCGTCTGCTGCCTCACACGTCAACGGCTCCATCCTGTACGTGGACGGCGGCTGGACCTCTTTCGGTGATGCGGGAAACGCCAGCGAACTGGATAACGAGTATTTCGCGGAGGCCGCGAGTTGATCGTCGACTATTCGCCAGGCGACGGGCCGCGGCTCATCGAAGCCGAGTTCGTCGAAAGGTTCATGGTCCGGTTGGGCGCCGCGCCCGAACTGCTGTGACCGAAAATGTCATCCCGGCGAGACGAAACGTCCGTCCTCATCGGTGTCGAAGCAGTTCCAACCGCTCCGTGCACCTGCAATTGCCGAACGGCTTGGCGCATGACCGCGCCGCCGCCAAGGGCAAGATCGAGACCGCGGCCAGATCGGGTAACTCCGTCTGCAAACAAGGAAACACCATGGAATTCGCAACCTTCATCCTGGCCGCCCAGCGCGGATATCACCAATCGTGCGAGAGCGTTGTCCGCAACTCCATCGAACAGGCCGTTCTTTCGGAGCAGGCCGGCTTCGATACCGCGTGGTTCGCGGAGCACCACTTCAATAATTATAGCCTCATTCCCTCGCCCTTGATGATGGTGGCGCACTGCGCCGGCTTGACGAGTACCATTCGCCTTGGCACTGCCGTGTGCGTGCTGCCGCTCTATCAACCGCAGCGCCTGCTTTCCGAGGTCGGCCTCGCCGACATTGTTGCGAACGGCCGCCTCGAGCTTGGCGTTGGCTCGGGCTACCAGCAATTCGAGTTCGAGCGCTTCGGCGTCAATATCGATGAGGCGCCGGCGATCTTTTCGGAACACTTGGACATCCTTCTGAAGGGCCTGAACCAGAACATCTTCGAGCACGACGGCCAGTATGAGAACATACCCCCAACGGCGATTTCGGTGCGCACCGTCCAGAGGCCGACCCCGCCGATCTGGATCGCCGGTGGGAGCGCGCGCATACGCCGGGCCTATCGTGAGGGCCACAACTTTTTTGTCACAGCATTCCACAACGGCTTGGAGGCTTTGAGCGCGCTGCGCGAAGCAATCGAGAAGGCGGCGGTTGCCGAAGGTAAGAATGTCACGGACGCCAAGATATCTCTGCTGCGTTGCTGCTATGCCAGCGACGACGAGGCAGAGATCAACAGTTATCTCGACAATGCCCGCTTCCAGCGCCGGCTGTCTGAAGCACTGCATCAGCGTCGCCATCAGAGCTTGGACGGCTATCTGCTAAAAGAAACGCCAACGGAGCAAGATATGTCATTCGCGACGATGCGCCGGAACCTGCCGATCGGCAGCGTGAATCGCGTGATCGATCGCCTACTGGAAGAGGTCGATATCTTGAAACCCAACCAGATCGCAATTCAGACCCAGTTGGGGGATTTCGACCAAAAGACCATGCTGCGCCAGATCGAGCTCTGGGGAGACAAGATCATCCCGGCGGTCAACAAGTCGCTCGCTCATCAGGGCGGTTGAAGGGACAAAACCAGGAGAATGGCACCCATGCTCGTCCACCACTGTGGCTGCATCTGCGCTGGCCAATCGTCGCGGATCGAGCTGGAGTTTGATCAGCATGTGCTTACCTGCGTGCTTTCGTGTGCGCTCGAGGAAATCGAGGCCGGCGAGGCGACGGCGACGGAGGCAACCGGTCTTTCGCGCGCCGAACTGCTCGATGTCCTGGCTCGCAGCTTCCCCACTGTCCCCGTCAAGGCGTTCGCCCTGGAAGAGATGGGCGAACCCGAGCCGGACCCGGAGGAAAAACTTCTGCGCGAGCTGCTCCTGGCCCATGCCCTGCCGGGCGACCCGGCAAGCGCCCGGTTTGCCAAGATCATCGCCCGTCGTGCCATGCGAAACGACCATCTCTGGCAGGGCCTTGGCCTTTTAAATCGCACCGAGCTGAGCCGCCTGCTTGCCACGCATTTTCCGACGCTGGCGGCCGGCAACACCCAAAACATGAAATGGAAGAAGTACTTTTACCGCAAGCTCTGTGAGGCCGAAGGGTTTTCGTTATGCACCGCGGCCAGTTGCCGGGAATGCAATGATTTCGCAAGCTGCTTCGGCCCGGAGGAAGGCGAAAATCGCCTCGAACGAATCAAGAATGACATTGCATTGGATTAAGTGCTGCTTTCGACAGTGGTATGAGGCGGCCAACCTTGATCGCATCGAGCTGTAGGCGCTTTTCCCGGTGACGTTACACAGGAGGAGGGATGTTCATCGCCTGATCGCGGTGAGCGCGGGTCGATTCGGCTCGGGTCGAGACCTCTTTGTTTCGGAAGCAGGACAAGAATGTTGAGACAACGAACAAGACGGATCGAGAGGACCGAGGCCTCTCATGCAAAAAACCACGCGGCTCTCGCTGGTACCAGTCATCGGACGATGCGGCGTTCGAGCGCGGCGAAACGATGCGAGCCATGATGTCTTGTAAACCGGTCGCTCGGTCGCTACGGCGCTTTTGAGGGCGCGCTCCCTCGCTCCCTAGCGTCTCAGCCCTTGTTCGACGCACAGCGGGCGTGGAGCAAAGGGCAAGTGGGAGCTTTTAGATTGGCAAGAGATGAATCTTCAATCGGGACTTCAGCCAACACGCAGTAGCCTTTCAACTGCGTGTTTCTCTAAGGCTACCTCAGTTGAGGCGGCTCCTGTCTGTGCATTTGAGGAAGGCAAACGCAGCCTCGCAAGGATCAAGAACGGGATCGCATTGGACTAAGAGGCGTGTTCGTCGGGGGTATGAGGCGGCCAAGCTTGATCGCCATTGAGCCGCAGGCGCTTTTCCCGGCGGCGTTGCACGGAGGAGGGGATGTTCATCGCCTCGCGATATTTTGTGACGGTGCGGCGCGCGACATTGATGCCGGTTTCCTTCAGTTGGACGGCGATGTCGTCGTCGGAAAGCACGTCACCGGGCGACTCTTGAGCAATTATCGCTTTGATCCGATGGCGGACAGCCTCGGCGGAGTGCGCGTCTCCGCCTTGGCAGGAGGCAATCGCGACAGTGAAGAAATACTTCAGTTCAAACACCCCACGTGGCGTAAGCATATACTTGTTCGAGGTCACCCGGCTCACCGTTGACTCATGCACGTTGATTGCGTCGGCGACAGTTTTGAGATTGAGAGGCCGCAGGTGGGCGACGCCGTGTTCCAAAAAGGCATCCTGTTGGCGCACGATTTCAGCCGCAACCTTGAGAATGGTCTTGGCGCGCTGATCGAGGCTGCGGATTAGCCAGTTCGCGTTTTGTAGACATTCATTCAGAAAGGCCTGATCTTTCGAATTCTGGACGGTGTGTCGCGAGACTTCTGCGAAATAGGTTTGGTTGATCAAAACCTTGGGCAACGCGTCCGGGTCAAGTTCGATCTGCCATCCACCTCCGGGCGAGTGCGTGACCCGGACATCAGGTATGATGGATTCGGGCGCTCCGGATTGGAATCGGTTTCCAGGCTTGGGGTCGAGCGCACGGATTTCATGCACCATCTCGAGAAGGTCGTCTTCATCAACGCAGCAATGCTGCTTCAATGCCTCAAAATCGCGTCGCGCAAGCATCTCAAGGTTGGCAACCAAGGCGGCCATCGCCGGGTCGAACCGGTCTCGCTGGCACAACTGGATCTCGAGACATTCGCTGAGAGTGCGAGCAAAAAGTCCTGGTGGATCAAAGTTCTGCAAGGCTGCGAGAACCCGTTCCACATCCGTCTCTCTGACGTTTAGTCTGCGGGTCAATTCCAAAAGGTCCACCTGCAGATACCCGGTTTCTTCCAGATGGGCTGCAAGCTCGCCGGCAATCAGCCGCTCCTGTGGTGCGAATGCAGTGAGCGCGATCTGACGGGCGACATGATCGTGCAATGTTTCGGTGCAGGCGGCAAAATCTTCCAGGGCAGGGCGACTACCCGTGGGGTTGTTCGTCGTGTTGCGCACCGATTTCCATTCCCCCAGCCGCTCGGGGGACTCCGCGCTCGTCGGCCTATCAATGTCTTTTTCGCGTGCGTCGGGGTCTTGATCCTCTCCTGAGTTCGGCAAAACATCGCCAAGAGCCTCGCCGTCGTTTGAAGCGGGCTCCAAAAGTGGGTTCTTCTCGAGTTCCTGCTCCACGAATTGATGCAGTTCGGCACGCGCCAGTTGCAGCAGGCGAATCGACTCAATGAGCTGAGGCGATGCCACCATAGATTGCTTCTGGCGTTGAAGTAGCCTTGCCGAGGACAGCATGATGAGCGTGAAACTCCTATCGAGGAGGCTCTTGGCCGTGTGTAATGGGGCTGCCAGACGTTCACTCGGTCATGCGGCGGCCTTCAGTGTTTCAAGAACATTTTGCGGGGATGAGACGTCATAGGGATCGGTCTCGCAGTTATCGGAGAAACCTTCTTCCTCGAACCACTGCTCCACCGCACCGTTGTCGATCAGGGCGGCGTAGCGCCAGGAGCGCATTCCGAAGCCGAGATTGTCCTTCGCAACCAGCATGCCCATTTTGCGCGTGAACTCGCCTGAGCCGTCCGGGATAAGCTCGACCTTCTTTAGCCCCAAGGATTTGCCCCACGCATTCATGACGAAGGAATCGTTGACGGAGATGCAGTAGATTGCGTCAATTCCCTCCTTCTCGAACTCGTCATAGAGCTTTTCGAAATTGGGCAGTTGGTAGGTCGAGCAGGTCGGGGTGAAGGCGCCAGGCAGCGAGAACAGGATGACGCGCTTGCCATCGAAATAGTCGTCGGATGTCTTGTCTTGCCAGCGGTATGGATTTGGCCCCTCGATGGACTCATCGCGAACACGCGTGCGAAAGGTAACGAAGGGAACCTTATTCGTGTTAGTCATCAAGTTGCTCCTTTAGAAGAAAACTGGCACGGCTTCTCGGTTTGGGCCGACGCAACGTCGACTCGGCAAGCATGCCGGAAATGAGATGAAGGCCCTGGCGGCTTCCAAATCGCTCTTCCATCCGGTTGTACGGGAAGGGCTTGGCCCATCCTCTTTGTCATCCGAACGGCCGGATCGATATGGGCGATTTGGGCGGATCGAGCAACCCTTTTAGGGCAAATGGCGCTGCAAGAAATGTCGATTACTGGCTGCTTGTCGTCGAGGAGAAAGTAGTGGTGATCGACAGTGTCAGTTTCGTGTGGCGCCGCAACTGCGACGTCGCGCAAGAGCCTCGCTTCGCGAAACTGGTTCAGCATTTTGTAGATGGTTCCCAGCGACTTGTAGATGGTTCCCAGTGACGTGCCGGCGCTAGCTTGGATGGCCCTTTGATGGAGCACTCTAGCATTCACGTGCTGATGAGGACCGGCAAGCAGCAAATGGGCCAACGCCACGTATTTGGATGTTGGCTGGGGACCAAACGTGCGCTGAAAAGCTACCGAGCACGGACGTCTGGAGGGGACAACCTCCCGGTGTTTATTCGCGCTGGGCATCGTCTCCTCAGGCGCTTGTCTGGAGCGTCGCCTTTCAGCCATGGTTTGCTCTCAGTTTGTGTGTTTCGATGGTTCTGATGAGTTTGCGCAAATGCCATGCCATCTGACTTGAAAGCAGAGATCGCAGCGATTTCGCTTTGAACAGAAGGACCACGCCTTCGCGGCAGGCTACGGGGCAAAGCCCGCCGGTAAGTCGGCGATCTCATCAGACTAGACATGTTGGGCTGTGTAGTGTCAAAGCCCCCGCCCGTGGCGGCGACTGCGCCATCGTCCGTATCCGCATCGATCACCAGTTCCTTTCCGGCGCCGCATTGCCGCTGCGGCGGCAACAGCCCGCGGGCACCTCGGTGAGACGCGTTTAATGCCCGGGGGGGTGAAAGAGGTCGCGAACAGACCGATTCGATGAATTGTCCGGAGGTGGACAAAAAATGTCGAAAGCTCGACCAAGGGCGATGGGCCGGGCCGCGGGAACGGAGAAGTTGTGCAACGGACGAGCTTGTGGAAGGCGTACACGGCGCCAGAGGTGACCGAGAACTCGCGGCGGCACACAGAACACTTGAAGGCACGTCTGCGGAACGCGTAGCAGTCGAGAACGCTGCAATGGCGGCAGACGGGCTCGCCATTCGTCCCGGGCCACTGGAGACAGCAGAAGATCGCGTTGGCTTCCTCTTCGTGAACCTTGACGAGGCGCTGAATGGGCTGTCCCGGCATTCCGCGGCCATCAAGAGCTGCTGGCCGTCCTGGTATTTCGCACCTCCGCGCCTCAGCGTCGTGATCGACGTGAATAAAACGCCACGGATCCGGACGTTTCAGAATCTTCGGGGTCAGGCGGGGCGTGCGGAACTGGAAGCGTGGGCGTTCATATTCGGGCTCCTGATGGTCCTCGATACGCATGATGATGCGGCGGTGCCTCGGGAGGCTGCCAAATCAGCACCCCATGCGTATCCGCCTGAACATGGGCGGACCCTTAGTGGATCTGGCAGTTGGGCAAACTCGCCAGCTGCTTCACCGCATTTCAGTGATGGTTAGCACTGGTTGTCATGTTGCCGCCTCGCATCGCCTTTCAGGTAGGTCGGGCAGAGATATTGCTTGACCGAGGAGGTAGCCGTTAAGGTTGGTTTCAACGTGAAGGATCGTCGCGCGGAGAAGCAGCGTTCCCCGTTGACCTTGTGCGTCTTGCGTTCACGCAGATTTCCGCCAAGGAACTTCGCGATGAGAATGGCTTTTTCTCACCCCTAGATCGGTCGAAGGCCGGGCCTCTTGTTCGCAGGTCCTCAATCGCATTGAAATGAATGACGCCTGCGCGTTTCGGCCGTCAACAGCGGTCGCAAGCGACGGAATCCGACGCGTCCTGTCGCCTTTGTCGGGTCCGCTACGCAGGAGCTGATTGCCCATCTGTTGTTTTGCCTCGCGCTAAACAGCTGAAAGCAAACACGAAATTTTTCTTCCACCCGATCAGGCAAGTTGGCACGAGTCTTGAGACCTTCGGTGCGAGGCGGCGAGAGCTGCCGACCGGCATTCATGTCGCGGACAGTCGCGATGAATGGAAGAAGGAAGGAAAGCTACATGTCAGGTCTGCGTCAGATCGCCTTTTACGGCAAGGGCGGCATCGGCAAGTCCACCACCTCCCAAAATACGCTCGCCGCCCTTATCGACCTAGGGCAGAGAATCCTCATCGTCGGCTGCGACCCCAAAGCCGACTCCACCCGCCTGATCCTGAACTCAAAGGCGCAGGATACCGTCCTGCACCTTGCGGCAAAGGAAGGTTCGGTGGAAGACCTCGAACTCGAGGACGTGCTCAAGATCGGCTACAAAGGCATCAAGTGCGTGGAATCGGGCGGCCCCGAGCCGGGTGTCGGCTGCGCCGGCCGCGGCGTCATCACCTCGATCAACTTCCTCGAGGAGAACGGCGCCTATGATGATGTCGACTATGTCTCGTACGACGTGCTCGGGGACGTGGTGTGCGGCGGCTTCGCCATGCCGATTCGCGAGGGCAAGGCCCAGGAAATCTACATCGTCATGTCCGGCGAGATGATGGCGCTTTATGCCGCCAACAACATCGCCAAAGGCATCCTCAAATATGCCCATTCGGGCGGCGTCCGGCTCGGCGGACTGATCTGCAACGAGCGCCAAACCGACCGCGAGCTCGACCTCGCCGAGGCACTGGCATCCAGGCTCAATTCCAAGCTCATCCACTTCGTGCCTCGCGACAACATCGTCCAGCACGCCGAGCTCAGAAAGATGTCAGTGATCCAGTATGCGCCGGACTCCAAGCAGGCAGGGGAATACCGGGCGCTCGCCGAGAAGATCCATGCCAATTCGGGCCAGGGCACCATCCCGACCCCGATCACCATGGAGGAGCTAGAGGAGATGCTGCTCGACTTTGGCATCATGAAGACCGACGAGCAGATGCTTGCCGAGCTTCAGGCGAAGGAAGTGGCGAAGGCGGCCGCACTGTAACCAGCGTTGTCGACATGAGGCGCAGCCTTGGCCTGACGCGCCTTTGGAACAACGGCGCCTTGCCGGCAAGGCGCCACGCGAACCTTGAAAGGGGTCCCATGAGCCTGGAATACGAAAATGACGGTGCGATTCATGCGAAGCTTATCGAAGAGGTGCTTTCGCAATATCCCGACAAGACGGCGAAGCGCCGCAAAAAGCACCTCAGCGTCGCAAAGAGCGGGGACGAGGCCGGCGAGGAAGGGGAGGTCCTTTCCGAATGCGACGTCAAATCGAATATCAAGTCCATTCCCGGCGTGATGACGATTCGCGGCTGCGCCTATGCCGGCTCAAAAGGCGTGGTGTGGGGTCCAGTCAAGGACATGGTCCATATCTCGCACGGCCCGGTCGGCTGCGGGCAATATTCCTGGTCGCAGCGCCGCAACTACTACGTCGGTATGACGGGCATCGACACGTTCGGGACAATGCAGTTCACCTCCGACTTCCAGGAGAAGGACATTGTTTTCGGCGGCGACAAGAAGCTGGAACAGATCATCGACGAAATTGAGGAACTGTTTCCGCTGAACAACGGCATCACCGTGCAGTCCGAATGCCCGATCGGTCTCATTGGCGACGACACCGAAGCGGTTTCGCGCAAGAAGGCCAAGGAGCTGGAAAAGACGATTGTACCGGTGCGCTGCGAGGGCTTCCGCGGTGTCTCGCAATCACTTGGCCACCACATCGCCAACGACTCGATCCGCGACTGGGTCTTCGAGAAGAAGCACGTCGACTTCGAGGGTGGCCCGTACGACGTCAATGTGATCGGCGACTACAATATCGGCGGCGACGCCTGGGCTTCGCGCATCCTGCTAGAGGAAATCGGCCTGCGCGTGGTGGGCAACTGGTCGGGCGACGCTACGCTCGCCGAGATAGAGCGTGCGCCGAAGGCCAAGCTCAATCTCATCCATTGCTACAGGTCGATGAACTACATCTGCCGGCACATGGAGGAAAAGTACGGCATCGCCTGGATGGAGTACAATTTCTTCGGTCCCTCCCAGATCGAAGCCTCCTTGCGCAAGATTGCCAAGCATTTTGGGCCGGAAATCGAGGAGAAGACCGAAAAAGTCATCGCCAAATACCGCCCATTGGTCGACGAGGTCATCGCCAAATACCGGCCGCGCCTCGAAGGCAATACCGTGATGCTCTATGTCGGCGGCCTGCGCCCCCGTCACGTCATCACAGCCTACGAGGACCTCGGCATGGTGATCGTCGGCACCGGTTACGAGTTCGGCCACAACGACGATTATCAACGCACCGCCCACTACGTGAAGAACGGCACGCTGATCTATGACGACGTGACCGGTTACGAGTTGGAGAAGTTCATCGAGGGCCTTCGCCCTAATCTCGTTGGCTCCGGCATCAAGGAAAAATACCCGGTGCAAAAGATGGGCATACCTTTCCGCCAGATGCACTCCTGGGATTATTCGGGTCCCTATCACGGCTATGACGGCTTTGCCGTTTTCGCCCGTGACGTGGATCTTGCCATCAACAACCCGGTCTGGGGCCTATTCGAGGCGCCTTGGAAAAGAACTCCGAGCCGTGGGCGGGCGATAGCTGCCGAATAAACGCCTGGCCTTGGCCTGGTCTCCCCAATGAGACGATAAACCCCCGCGGCCGCGCGATCCGCGGAAGACCTGAAACGTTTGATGTTCCTGTCGCGCCGGATGGCGCGGTCAGATGCAAAAAGAGGTGACCACCATGCCGCAGTCGGCCGGAAAAATTCTCGACCATGCGCCCCTCTTCCGCGAGCCGGAATACACGCAGATGCTCGCCGAGAAGAAGCTGAACTTCGAGTGTCCGCACCCGGATCAGGCCGTTGCCGATCAACGCGAATTCACCAAGACGTGGGAGTACCGCGAAAAAAGCCTCGCACGCGAAGCACTTGTCATCAACCCCGCCAAAGCCTGCCAGCCGCTCGGCGCGGTGTTCGCGGCCGCGGGCTTCGAGCGAACTATGCCTTTCGTCCACGGTAGCCAGGGCTGCGTGGCTTACTACCGCTCGCACCTGTCGCGCCATTTCAAGGAGCCGGCATCGGCGGTTTCCTCCTCGATGACCGAGGACGCAGCAGTGTTCGGTGGCCTGAAGAACATGATCGACGGGCTCGCCAACACGTATAAACTCTATGACCCGAAAATGATCGCCGTATCGACCACCTGTATGGCCGAGGTCATCGGCGACGACCTGCACAGCTTCATCGAGAACGCCAAGGAAGAAGGCTCGGTCCCGCGCGACTTCGACGTGCCCTTCGCCCACACGCCGGCCTTCGTCGGCAGCCATGTCGACGGCTATGACGGTACGGTCAAGGGCATTTTGGAGCACTTCTGGAAAGGCGAGGAGCGGACGGAAGCCTCAGGAACCATCAACATCATTCCGGGATTCGACGGCTTTTGCGTTGGCAACAACCGGGAACTCAAACGCCTGCTCGATCTGATGGGTGTGTCCTATACCTTCATCCAAGATGCCTCCGACCAGTTCGACACACCGTCGGACGGCGAATACCGCATGTATGACGGGGGCACGAAGATCCAAGACGTGAGGAATGCACTCAACGCCGAGGCGACACTTTCGTTACAGCATCACAACACCCGAAAAACGCTGTCATATTGCGAGGAGGTCGGGCAGGCCACGGCCTCGTTCCATTACCCGCTGGGCGTTCAGGCGACCGACGAATTCCTGATGGAGGTCTCCGCTATTTCCGGCAAGGAAATCCCCGAGGCAATCCGCCTGGAGCGCGGCCGACTTGTTGACGCCATGGCGGATAGCCAATCCTGGCTGCACGGCAAGAAATACGCAATCTACGGCGATCCGGACTTTGTCCACGCCATGGCCCGCTTCATCATGGAGACAGGCGGCGAGCCGACGCATTGCCTCGCCACCAACGGCACGGCGGCGTGGGAAGCCGAGATGAAGGAGCTGCTTTCATCATCGGCCTTCGGCAAGGATGCTCAAATCTGGGCGGGCAAGGACCTGTGGGCGATGCGGTCGCTGCTCTTCACCGAGCCCGTGGACCTCTTAATCGGCAATTCCTATGGCAAGTATCTGGAGCGCGACACCGGCACGCCGCTGATCCGGCTGATGTTTCCGATCTTCGACCGGCACCATCACCATCGCTTTGCGCTCATGGGCTACCAAGGCGGGTTGCGCGTACTGACGACAATCCTCGACAAGATCTTCGACAAGCTCGATCGCGAGACAAGTAAGACGGGGGTGACGGACTACTCTTATGACCTCACCCGCTAAAACATGTCTCCCGAAAGTGGAACCGGTTTCGGGGCGAAGACATGCCTAATCAAAAACCTGAAGCGCACGGAGCGAATCTGAAAGATCACGACGCGCTTTAGGGCGGCCGGCTTTTCGGTGAGGCTGGTCGTCTTCTCAATGGACTTTGGAGACCGGCACGATGTCCTCGCTCAATGCCAAAATCCAGGATGTCTTCAATGAGCCTGGCTGCGAGAAGAACCGCGGCAAGGATGCCAAGGCGCGCAAAAAGGGCTGCACCATGCCGCTGATCCCCGGGGCGGCAGCCGGCGGCTGTGCCTTCGATGGCGCAAAAATCGTGCTGCAGCCGATCACCGATGTTGCCCATCTGATCCATGCACCGCTCGCCTGCGAGGGCAATTCGTGGGACAACCGCGGCGCGGCTTCATCCGGGCCAACCCTATGGCGCACAAGCTTCACGACCGACCTCACCGAACTCGACGCGGTGATGGGGCAGGGCGAGCGGAAGCTTTTCAAAGCGATCCGCGAGATCAAGGAAGCCTACGCGCCGCCAGCAATCTTCGTCTATTCGACCTGTGTGACGGCGCTGATCGGCGACGACATCGAGGCCGTATGCAAACGCGCGGCTGAAAAGTTCGGCCTGCCGGTGGTGCCGGTCAATGCGCCGGGCTTCGTCGGTTCCAAGAATCTCGGCAACAAGCTTGCCGGCGAGGCGTTGCTCGACCATGTAATCGGCACGGTCGAGCCCGACGATGCCGGCCCTTACGACATCAATATCCTTGGCGAATTCAACCTCTCGGGCGAATTTTGGCTGGTGAAGCCGCTCCTTGATCGGCTCGGCATCCGGGTGCGCGCCTCAATTCCGGGCGACGCTCGCTACCTCGACGTTGCCTCAGCGCACCGCGCCCGGGCGACTATGATGGTGTGCTCGACCGCACTCATCAAACTCGCCCGCGAGATGGAGCAGCGCTGGGAGATCCCGTTTTTCGAGGGCTCCTTCTACGGCATCACCGACACTTCTGAGGCGCTCCGGCAGATATCTCGACTGCTCGTGAAGAAGGGTGCCGATCCGGAGATCCTCGGCCGCACTGAGGCATTGATTGCTGAAGAGGAGGCGATTGCCTGGAAGAAGCTCGCGGCCTACCGGCCGAGGCTCGAAGGCAAGCGCGTGCTTCTCAACACCGGCGGTGTGAAGTCCTGGTCGGTCGTCCACGCACTGATGGAGATCGGCATCGAGATCGTCGGCACCTCGGTCAAGAAATCAACGCTCGAAGACAAGGAGCGCATCAAGAAGATCCTCAAGGACGAGAACCACATGTTCGAGTCTATGGCGCCGCGGGACCTTTATGCCATGCTCTCGCAACGCAAGGCCGACATCATGTTGTCGGGCGGGCGCACGCAATTCATTGCACTGAAGGCGACAACTCCCTGGCTCGATATCAACCAGGAGCGTCACCAGCCCTATGCCGGTTATGACGGCATGGTGGAACTCGTACGCCAGATCGACCTCGCCATCCACAACCCGGTCTGGCGCCAGGTGCGGGAGCCGCCGCCGTGGGATTGCCAGACCGCCCTAGAGGACGGATCGCCGAGTTCGAAGAGCAAGACCGCGACTGTCCACGCCTTCAAGAAATGCGCCGGCACGACGGCCGACGATTTCGGCGAGTGTTGAGGAAAGCCAATGGTCCGCATCCTTCCCCAGACCAAAGCCGCGGCGGTCAATCCGCTGAAGTCGTCGCAGCCGCTGGGTGCAGCCCTGGCCTTTCTTGGGGTCGATGGCGCAATCCCGCTTTTCCACGGTAGCCAGGGCTGCACCAGCTTCGCGCTGGTGCTGCTCGTGCGGCATTTCAAGGAAGCCATCCCCTTGCAAACAACGGCGATGGACGAAGTGGCGACAATCCTTTGCGGCGCCGATCATCTGGAACAGGCGATCATCAACCTCAAGACCCGCACAATGCCAAAGCTGATTGGGGTCTGCACGACGGCGCTGGTGGAGACACGTGGCGAAGACTTCGCAGGCGATATGGCCGATATCAGGCTGAAGCGCGCGGAAGAACTTGCGGGTACTGAGGTCGTGCTCGCCAATACGCCGGATTTCGACGGAGCGATCGAGGAAGGATGGGCCAAGGCTGTCACCGCGATGCTCGAAAGGATCACACGGCCCGGCCAGCGGGCGCGGCAGCCGAAGAAGATCGTGATCCTGCCCGGTTGGAACCTCACGGTGGCCGACATAGAGCATTTGCGTGAGATGGTTGAAAGCTTCGGGCTCGAGCCGGTGATTGTGCCGGACATCTCCGGCTCGCTCGACGGAAAGGTGCCAGACCGCTGGATCCCGACCACCTATGGCGGCACAAGCATCGAGGACATCCGCGAGCTTGGCTCGGCTGGGCACTGCATCGCGATAGGCGAGCATACGAGACAGCCGGCGGAGATGTTGCACAGGTTGACCGGCGTGCCTTACGTGCTGTTCCAGTCGCTGACTGGATTGAAGAGGGCAGACCGGTTCGTCTCGCTGCTGTCTACGATTTCGGGCGCAGCGGTGCCGGCCAGGGTGCGCCGTCGCCGGGCGCAGTTGCAGGACGCGTTGCTCGACGGACATTTCCATTTCGGAGGCAAGAAAATTGCGATCGCTGCTGAACCGGACCAATTGTATCAACTCGCGACCTTCTTCATCGGCATGGGCTCCGAAATCGCGGCGGCGGTCACCACGACCGATATGTCGAAAATTCTGGAGAAAATACCGGCGGAGTCGGTTCAAATCGGCGATCTCAGCGATTTGGAAGTTCTTGGCGCCGGCGCTGATCTTCTCGTTACTCATTCCCACGGCCGCCAGGCGGCGCAGCGCCTTGGCGTTCCGCTCATGCGGATCGGCTTCCCCATCTTCGACCGGCTCGGCAGCCAGCACAAGCTCACAATCCTCTATCAGGGGACCCGCGACTTGGTCTTCGAGGTTGCCAACATCTTCCAGGCCAACCGGCATGCGCCGACGCCTGAGGCGCTTGATCCATTCCCCCACCGAGAAATGCCAGATGAGCTCCGTTCGTCGCCTCTCGCTCGTCACTGACGAGGTTCATGCATCTATGCCGCTGCGGCAAGCCGGCGCTTTGCGCGTGGCCATCGCCACGCAAGACATGAAGAACCTCAACGCTCATTTCGGGTCGGCCAAGCGCTTTGCAGTCTACGACGTGACGCGCGAGGAATGGCAACTTGTGGAAGCCGTGGCCTTCGACGACGTTTCCGATGAGAGCGGGACGCATCGCAGCGAGGGCGACGATCGCATCACTCCGAAGGTGGAGGCGCTGAAGGGCTGTCATCTCCTGTTTTGCCTGGCTATTGGGGGACCTTCGGCAGCCAAGGTTATCTCGGCGAAAATCCATCCGATCAAAGTGCCGCAGCCCCAAACCATCCAAGAGGTGCTGTTGCGCACGCAGACGATGCTCAGGAAGGCTCCTCCCCCCTGGCTGCGCAAGGTGCTGGGCCAGGCCGGCGTTGCCGAAAAGAAACCGTGCTTCGAAGACGAGGACTTCAAATGAGGAGTAGGCGAAATGCTTGACGCCGTGGTCAGCCCTGATGTCGCCGAGGACGAGGCGGCCCTTGCCACCCCGTTCGTCAAATGCCTCGTGCGGCTCATCCGTGCCCAGGATTCCTACGGAACATGGGAAAGCAAATCGGACGCCGAGCTACTGGGCGACTTCATCATCACAAAGGAACAGCGCCGTGCGATCCCGATTATCGGCGATCCCGATCCTGACGTGCTGTGGAGGCTCGACATGTTTTACACCGCCGTCGGGCTCGCCATCGAAGAGCGCTCCGGCCTGATGGCATCGCCGATGATGGAGATGAGCCATGAGGGCTTCGGGCGCGTGCTCTTCACGGCCGGGCGGTTGGTCGTTCTGTCGAAGACCCTGCGCGACGTCCACCGGTTCGGTTTCGAGACGTTCTGGAAACTCGCGGCGGCGGGTACGAAACTGGCCGGCGATGCGATCGCGGCCATTGAAGTCTATCCCGAGGTGGCGCGGGCGTGATGGAAGCGATTTTCGAGCAAGGGGATCATGCCGGGCGTTGAGGACATACCAGCCCACCCAACCGAGGCGGTCGATACCGATTTGCTTCTTGGGGTAGCGCCTATGAACCCACTGGTCTTGATCTGTTCGCAAGATGCGGAGTTGTATCTGTTCCTGAGCCACATTCTGGGGGTGGACGGCTTCACGAGTGAGCCGGCAGGCGGCGTGAAGGAAGCACTTGCAGCGGCCGATGAACGAGAGCTCCAGGCGGTCGTGCTGGATTGCGGGCCGGCAAACGCGACGGCCTCCACAATCTGCGCCAGGCTCAAGAGAGAGCCCCGAACCGGCGACCTTCCCGTGATTGCCCTGATCGCCCCAGGCGCCGAGAACCAGCACCTCGGACTCTTGAAGGCAGGTATTGACGAGAGCTTTGTGAGGCCGATCGCGCCGGCCACGCTGCTTGACTGTCTGCGGACGAAGCTGGCGCTGCCCAAGTCGGGTTCAAACGGGACCGAAAACGGCAGCTGGCTCTGCTGCGGCAGCCTTGAGATGAAGCTCGATGCCTACCGAGTTCGCGGTAATGGCCATGACATCCATCTCGGACCACTCGAGTTCAACCTGCTGCGCCATTTGCTTGAAGCTCCCGGCAAAGTCTTCAGCCGAGACGAGCTGATCGACGCGGCCTGGCCGGACAATATCCATATCGGTGCACGCACCGTCGACGTCCATATCAGCCGGATCAGAAAGGCGCTGAAGGCGGCCTCGCCCGGCAGCGTCATTCGTACCGTCAGATCGGCCGGCTACTCGCTCGAGAAGCCGGATGGCTGAATGGCGAGCCGGTTTGCCATTTCCCATCTCCCTCGCGAGGCCAAGTCTTGCGGCGTCGAAACGCCTGCAGGTACAACATACTCAAAAAGAAGCAGATCACATGGCCTTCAAAAGCGTACTGAGTGTCACCGGAGCTGAACACTCCGATCAGGACGTCTCAATAGCTGCCGGCTTGTGTGCCGAGGTCGGCGCGAACCTTTCGGTACTTATCATGGCGCCTCCGCCGCTAGGCGGTTCCATCCCCGAGTGGCCAAAACGACGCGCAGCGGCCATCGCCAGACTGGAAAAGCGGTATAGGCAAATCGAGAAATTTTCACACGACATGGCCATTCTGGAAAAGACATCAAGGGATATTCAAAGGCTGCTGAGAGAGCTGTGGATTTGCTATGACGTCGATACCGAATACTGCGACCAAGCCAGCGTCGGCGACACGGTGCGACAGCGGACGCTGTGCAGTGACCTGACCATCGTCGGCCCCGCACTTCTCAACGACATCATTCTAGGACCTCTTGTTATCAACGGCAGCTTGTTCGATACCGGAAAGCCGGTGCTCGTCGTACCGAAGGGTGCCGAAGCGACTCTGTCGCCGCGGCGCGTGCTAGTCGGCTGGGATTCGCGCGTCGAGGCGTCTCGTGCGGTTCGGGAAGCGCTGGATTTGCTATCAGGTGCCGAGGAAGTTCGCGTCACATTAGTCGATCCGGAGGTGACCTGCACCGGAAACCGCACCGAGCCGGGAGCCGACGTCGCTGCCTATCTCACCCGGCATGGTGCTCGGGTGTCGGTCGACCGGCTGCCGAGCGCCGGCAAGCCGGCGGCAACGGTGCTCGCGCAGCACGCAATCGACACGTCTGCCGACATGATTGTCATGGGCGCTTATGACAGCCGGCGGCTGCGCGAGCGGCTCTTCGGTGGTGTGACCAAATGGATCTTTGAGAAGCCGGTATTGCCGCTGTTTTTGGCGCGGTGACGGTTCCGAAGACGCACCGATGCTGTTCGAAGCTCTGCTTCCCTCGGTCGCCTATCCTGATGCCAAGTCGGCCAAAGTCTCGGCAAACGCAACGTTTTCGCGGAGCGCCTCGAGACAATTTACAGGCGCCTCGGCCCGAGACATCCCGGACGTCTCCAGCGTGCCCTAGGACGGCTTCTGCTCGCCCTAGATGATCCGTGAGCGGAACTCAACGGCTGCGCCGACGTACTCGGCTTCTCAATGCAGTCAAACTCAAGGCTTCGCAGGTCGGCGTCAGGTCGAAAAACGAGAATCCTTTCGACGCGGCACGCCGTTCGGACCCGTATCGGCCCCCGGGCGAAATCACGGATCGCACTTACTACTGGCTTGGGGCTGAACAACGCAATCATAATACCGCGGCCAAGACCCTCGAGTCTGGACGGCCGGGCCCTTGCCGGATTGGGCGGCAAGCGATGGCATCAATCATTATGTCATTGGCTGAGATGGTAGAGGGGCGAGGACACCGCATCTTCAGTGTATTCAGTCGGTCCGGCCCGATCCACGTGGCGCCCGAACGGTCTTGGGCTGATCAAATCCGACAACGTTCGCATTCGCACCCCGGGGGGCGCTGTAGCGCCCGGGCGCCGGAAGCAGACTGGGTAACACAAGCAGCACTCCTGGCCAGTCCGGCCACGATCGTCATAGTCAATTTGACAATGGCGGCATTGGCGATGGCGGTAGTGGCGGGCCGCAGCGGGACCAGCGTCGTCATGGAGGACGCCCATGTCACCAGCCGGGAAATTCAATCGCAAGGCGGGCGAGGGGGCACAGCGGCACGCGCATGGAGCGGCCCTTTGCTATTTTGCAAATGCCGAGTTCCGCTACCGCCTGAGGTATCGCAACGGCACACAGCTCACCCCAATGGGTGCGAAGCGGGCGATGGTGACGAACCCGGCGATAGCCGACGCAGTCATGATACGTCCATCTGCTCGGCCCTTGGCCGGCATACATGTTGAGTGGTCCGTGGCCAAAGCTCTGCTGGCGGCGCGCCGCGCGTGATGCATGTCAGAAACCTGACAACGGCGGCAAACATGTCGGGTTCAATACAACCGGCTGTCTTCGTCGCATGCTGGGTTTCAAACGAAATCACCCGTTACTGGAGCTGAGCGCATTGGCACAGCCTTTGCTAGTAGAGATTCGGCAACACTGGATGCGGCAAGACTGAGTAAACGCTCAAGGCGCGCAGACGCGCGAGACGAGTGATGCTCGCTCTCCCCCCCCCGTGTGCCCCTCGCTTAGAGGGAAACAAGCTCGCGCGTAAAGTCGCGCAAGCTTTGGCGATAGCCTGGAGAGCAACATGGCATTGCAGATAGAGTCACAGGCTCCCCCGATCAAGGTCGAGACCTGGCTGCGTGGCGAGCCGCTTGCGAGTTTCCAGCCCGGCAAAGTGTACGTCGTCGAGTTTTGGGCGACTTGGTGCGGACCATGTGCGGCGGCGGCACTCCAACTGGTGCAACTGCAGGAGAAATACAAGGACGCCGGACTTGAGGTCGTCGGAGTCGCGGCCGATGAAGACGATCTCTCGCCCGTTGAGGCCCGAGCCAAGTTGGGCGCGTGGTTGGCCGAAAAGTGCCCGGATCTGAACTATCGGATCGCGTTCGACCCTACAGGCGAAATGAACAAGCTTTGGAGGGAGCCCAGCTTTTCGGTCGGAATTCCGACCTCGTTCGTAGTCGACCGGGACGGTCACATCGCCTTTATCGGTCATCCGAGGCACCTCGACGAGGTTTTGCCGAAGGTGCTGAACGGCAGCTGGCGCGCCAGCGATGAAGCGAAGGCCGCCGACACGGCGCGGATCGTCAGAAGCGGCGCAGTAGCGCGCGAACAGGCCTTGAAGAAGCCGATCAATGACAGATTCTGGGCGGCGATAAAGGTAGAGGATTGGACGATGGCGCTCTCGGCGATCGAAGAGGGCATCGCCTTGATGCCGGACGCTATCAATTTTCGCCTGGCTCATGTGCATCTGTTACTTCACAGAATGCACGACATGCAAAAAGGCATGCCCGTCATGCGCCAATTGGTTCGCGACGCAATCGACAGAAACTCCGAGAACTGGATTCTTGCAGCGCTAGGCCAGATCTTCGGTCCGGCGCACGACCATTCGCACTTTCCATCTGCTGAGCGCTTCGCGATGGGCAAAAAGCTGTCCGAACACATCCTGGCGCTCAATCCCCCGCAAGGCGACGGCCCTAAGTTCCGGTCCTATCCGGCGGTCGCTAGGTACTATTACGACAGCGGCAATAAGGATCGCGCGATCGAGTTGCTCAGGTTGGCACTGCAGTCGCTTGAAGGTCCGGAGCTTATTCCGGACGCCCTGAAACAGCACCTTCTACCGGATTTGCTGCAGGCCCTAGCCAGCTACAAGGCTGGGAGGGCCGTTACAGCGCTCTTTTCGCGGCTTCGCAAAACATTTCCCCCCGACACCAAAGCGCGATCGGCCGGAAAAAATACATAAAAAGAGGCGCCAATCTGAATGTTTACTGGCCAATTCGTCCATTTCCCTGGCGTGGTTGCAGCAAGTAGGCCCTATGCAGCACCGGGTGGATCGTTTGCGGCAGTTCAAAGCTCGAAATTTGCGATGACCTGCGGCCGCGTCGCGGCGCAAAGTGATGGCGCAAGTGATGTTGGACGTGAATTCTCGCCGTGGTGGAAGGCCTCGCGGTCGAAGACGCGTCCAAGGCCGTCACCGCGACATCAATTGCTTGGAATTGCCCGCTCCGAGACGGGCATCGGCCACGCATATGTGCCCGAACTAGGCGTTGCCGACAAAGGAAATTCGAGGAAGAGGCCTGAAATGGGGAGGATATGAAATTGCCCGAAGCCGCGATCTGCGCTGCTATCAACGAGGACGAGGCGGCCCTTGCCACCCCGTTCGTCAAATGCCTCGCCCGGTTGATA
Source organism: Mesorhizobium abyssinicae (assembly GCF_049887195.1). NCBI lineage: Bacteria > Pseudomonadati > Pseudomonadota > Alphaproteobacteria > Hyphomicrobiales > Phyllobacteriaceae > Mesorhizobium > Mesorhizobium abyssinicae. Next base: position 1,784 of record NZ_JARAKC010000028.1, on the reverse strand, counting down.
CGTGCTGAGGAGTCCTACTGCTTATGGGAAGGCAAATCGGACGCAGCGCTGCTGGCCGGCTTCATCGTCACCAGAAAAAGGCGCCGCGCGATCCCTGGCATGAGCTATGCCGATCCCCACGCGCTGTGGAGGCTCGACATGTTTTACAGCGCCGTCGGGCTTGCGATCGCGGAGCGTTTGCGCCTGGTGACATCGCCAAATGTGGAGGCCAAACCCGTGAGGCCTCTGGGCGCGGGCTTTTCGATGCCAGGCGTTGGGCCGTTCTGTCCAGACATCCACCGGTTCGGCTTCGAGACATTCCGACAACTCGCGGAGGCCGGTACGAAACTGGTCGACGATGCGACCCCAGACACCGAAGTCAGTCCCGACGTCGCGCTGGTGTAATGGAATCCGTTTTCGAGGGAGGATTAATGTCAAACCTTGAAGAGCTGCAGAAGAAGGTCCGCAAGCTGCAGTCGCGTGCGGGAACCGCGCAGATGGAATTGCACGACCTTGCCGAAGACCTCCCGGTCAACTGGACCGAGATTAAGGTGATTGCCGAGAGAACGTTCGCCGTCTTTGCCGAGTGGGACGCTGCCAAGAGAGATCTCGCTGCAACGGAGAATGCGCGATGATGAGCGCGTTCGTCACCCGCGACGGCTCCAAATGGATGCCGCAATATCTCACCGCTATCGATGGCACGACCTGCATCGGCTGCGGACGCTGCTTTAAGGTTTGCTCGCGCGAGGTCATGCACCTTTACGGCGTCGATGACGCGGGCGAAATCCTCGGGCCCTGCAACGGCGAAGACGACGACTTCGATGGCGAGCTCAATCGAATGATCATGGTCGTCGATCATGCCGGCCGCTGCGTCGGCTGCGGAGCCTGCGCCCGCGTCTGCCCGAAGAACTGCCAGACACATGTTGCGGCCGACAAGGTCGCTGCATGATGTGGCGAGAAAACCAGGAGAACGGCGTTGCCCTTCAGAATCTTTTTTCGCGCTTTTTGGGTCGTCCTGTGCAGCAACGCTTTGGCTGTTTACTTTGCTTCTCATTCCATCCGCACAGTAGTCGTCACAACGCTGGCTTGTTCGCTGCTCCTCCAAATAGTCTATTTCGCAAGCGTGCTCTTTCTGATCTGGCGGTCTGGCGGCACTAGCAGATCTGGCCAAAGGGCTGAACATTTCGGAGTTGCGACGCAGTTGGAATATCAGCCGCCTGACGATGATGAGATGGTGAGGAATAAATCTTCCGATGTGCCTCCGGTCTTTCCGATGGGCGGCTATCGCTGCTCCACTGAGGCGCGATGCGAGATCAAAGTCAGATTCCCGCCACTTCGGATCAACGGGGAATGCTAAGCTTGGTGCGGTCGACGGCGATCGCATTCCGTCGTTCCAATCCCCACGACGCAGTTTTCGGAGCGACAGGCATTGGTAGGGACGCCGGCGTGGCCGTTGCGTGTCGAGAAGGCGAATGAGGCGCTGGAATAGTGACGAAGCTCTTCTAAGACGTCGACAGCGCAGCTGACCTCAGACCAAACACGCCCCTTAAGCTGATGTGCATAGCTAGTCTCGGCTCATTCACGCATCGCCGGAGAGAACATGCTGGAAAAGTTCGAACGCTATCCGCTTACCTTTGGACCGACGCACATCGAGAAGCTCGACCGGCTCAGCAAGCATCTCTAGCAGGCTTCTCTGATTGGGGTCGTTGAGGTCAAGCTCCTGCTGATAATTTTCCGGACCATGTCGCCCCGCGGGTCACTCGCTTCTCTTCGCGGTCGACGTTAGGCCGCCGCATGATGGGGTC
>NZ_JARAKC010000027.1:0-53917 GCF_049887195.1 Mesorhizobium abyssinicae | reverse complement strand
CGGATTTGAAGAGGATCTGGTGTTATGTGCCATTGGGAGAGCCGGCGAAGCAGATATTCATGTGGTCGAGTCATAAATTCTCCTGAATGTTTGCTTTACGAGAACCCTTATGGCAGCCCTATCTGACAGCCTGAAAGCGGTCTGCGGGATGGCGATCCTGTCTGATCGCAGCGAGATCCAACGGAGCTGGGGCGCCCCATGGGATGCGCAGCCTGTATTGCGTTCGGACGAATGTCATGTGAGCTCCTAGGCTAAAGACTGCGCGACGGGCCATGTCGGAACACGGCATCACGGCTATGAATATGCAATTGGCATGCCACCAAAAGGGTTGTGAGCAGCGGCCCCAAATCGGAGGGTTGCCCCTGGCCGGCTTGATCCTAACCTCCAGGAGGTCTGGATCTGAACACAGATTGTCGTCAATCGGACGCGGACAAAATGCTGTGGCCACACCACCGCCAATCTCAGGATGCCCAATAACATGACGGCGATCTTCCTGCCCTCGCGCACCCCCGGAACTGAACCCGGTCGAAAACGTCGGCAATATCTGCGGCAGAATTGGCTCTCAAACCGCGTCTTCGACGACTACGACGCCATCATCGACGCCGCTTGCAAGGCTTGGAAGAACTCCTCGCTGCGCCCGAAACCATCACATCAATCGGAATGCGGCAATGGGCGCACGCCGGTCAAACTCCATGGTTATTACACTTGAAACCCTTTTCGGTCTTGCTGTGGTGCGCTAAGCCGCGATATCGGTCACCTGCGGCTCGGTCCGCTCGTCCCACCCTCGGGCAGCACACCCTCGGGAAGAGCTGCGCCGGGCCGCCCCTGTGTTTCATGGCCTCGCCGGCGGCTCGCTCCAGACGCGAGGTGCTCGGCCTGCAGTTCTGCGTCACGCGATCCCAAGCAGAGTCAGCAATTGGCGCGGTTCAAGGGCACAACGAAAAGCTGCCCACACGAAGCAGTCACGCCATTGCACCTCGTCGACGCCAGAGACCGAAACGCACATGTTCTCGGGAAAAATAGTCGTCGCGATCAGTAACTCAGTGCAGATGGAGATTATGCCATCGCCCCCCGGAAAGCCGCACATACCGAAGGTTAGGAAGTTCCGTGACTTGCCTGGATGCGAAGTCTCCCTCGGAAATCAACGGAGTTGCGAGCGACGAAGGTTCACTCCCGTTGATGACGAGGGAAATGAGCTTTCCAGCCCCTTTGCGCCGGCACATTTCGAGCGCCTCTCTCCAAACTTCTGGACGCAATCCGAGAACGACAGCGCCGTTTGTCGGCAACGGCACGACACTTCGCAACGCGTTGAAATTGAACGCGCACCAAGTTGGCATGGCTGTTGCTTCGGCCTTACAGACTTCGCAAAATGGCGATATCTATTTTTGCATACAACTCATGCGCGTCAAATCCAATCACAACTCATAAAGGAGAAAGACCCATGATCCGCACGCTCGCAATGGCCGTCTTTCTTCTTACAACCTGCGTCTCGTCTTTCACGACTACTCCAAGCGAATTCCGAGATGAAGCAAGGATTTCGCCTTCGCACGACTGGAAACCTCCCGCAGGGTCCGGGATAATCTTTAAAAGTAAATCCTCACCGAGCTTGAACATAGATGATCAGTTTGTGTGCTTCTACCCCTTTTATTGCGTTAGGTTGCCCTAAATGACCTGTATCTGGTGATCGGATGTAGGCCGAGTTGCGAGCGCGCGGCTGGCTCCACCTTGGCACTGCTTTTCGAGCAGTAGTTGCTATCCATAGTAGTGGATTGAATCTAACACTTGGTGCCCACGTTTGACGGCGGCATGATTTTGTCCGGTCGGCGGTCCAGGTGAAGCGTTGGGTTGTCGGATTATGCTCGGCGAGGAAGCGGTTGATGGCCGCCTACAGGTCGACGACCTGATGAAAGCCGCCTCGCCCTGCTCATGCTTGGACGGCGCTTTTTGCCAGATCCACTCATTCCGCACGGTTTCGACGCCGCGACGTTCTGTGCGCTGGAAACATTTAAGATGTTGTCAAAGAAATCAAAGGAAGGTGCCGTCTATGATACTCAGCACAATAGTTAATCCCGACCTTGTCGCCGGGTCCGACCAAACGCCCCGCTGGAACGTGCCAGAGTACCGTCGCCGCGGTTTCCATAATCTGCACACTATAGCCCGTTACACCATCTCACTGCGTGCCCCGCGGGTGTTGCCGCTGAGAAAGCAAATCAACTGGAAGATTGGTGACCGGCCGAACGTGGCACGCTTCCTCGCCGTGCCGCATTTCTCAGCCTTCGTCGTTGTGCGCGACGACCGCATCCTGTATGAGGCCTATGCGCGGGACTTCGGCCCTGATCAGCCGCATCCCCTCATGTCGATCACCAAGACGATGCTCAATCTGATGCTAGGTCGCTTGGTGGCCGACGGCTTGGTCAGCCTCGATGATCGAGTCACAACCTATCTGCCTGAGATCGGCTCGGGATATGCGAAGGCGACTGTCGGAGCGCTTGCTGACATGAACGTCGCCAATGACTACGATGAGTACGGTGCCCCTTTCTCAACGTGGAACTATGCCGTCTCGGGGTTCGTTCTTCCGCCGGAGGGTGGCAAGGAAGAGACGTTCCGCTCTTGGGTCAGCGGCATCACCGGGCACGACCTAATAAATCGCACCGGGTACGAGCTTTACAAGTCGGCCAACAGTGAGGTTCTCGGATGGATCATCGAGCGTGTCAGCGGTCGCTCACTGCGTGATTGGTTGATCGAGATCGTGGAAGCGGCCGGACTCGAGGGACGTTTGCATATCGTTTGTGATCGCGAGGGCGTTCCGGAGATGTCCGGGGGCGCCTGCCTCTCTGCGTGCGACTTGGCGCGTTACGGGCTGCTATTCGCTCGCATGGGCGCGGGTCTCGACGGTCGTAACTTGGGGGACGCTGATTTCATCGAAGACGTCCGGAGGAATCCGGGACCTTCCAAGAGGCCGCCTTTAGAGTGGCTTCGCTACAGCCGCCACCTATTTACCGATGGTGTCTGGCTCGGGCACGGCGGCTCCGGCGGCCAGTTCCTGCTTGCGAACCCTGAAACGGGCACTGTCGTCGTCTACTTCAGCGTGCTTGAGAGCGAGAGCGGCCATGACTCCGACTTCACCGTGCTCTTGGTCAGGATGATGGCGGAGGTCGCCGCAGAATAAGGAGACGTTGCGGTCCGAACCGCTTCGGCTAAGGCACGCCAGGTTTCGTGCGTCCGCCCGGGGCATAAGTCGGCATAGTCAACCGATGGTACCCATTGGGAATGCCAGGGACGACTCACTGCGGTATGTCGTTCCGCAACGTGCAATAAATCGAGGCGCAGGGCCCTGTTCCAGGGGTGGGGAGACAGCAACAATGAAGATCGCACTGGTCTGGCATTCCGGCGATGGGCAGTTGCCCTTCTCACTCGTTTCACTTATTTCAGATGATTGAGGATTGCCATGGAAACTGCACATCTGAATTTCGAAAGCTTCGACGGTCGGCTTCGCCGCGCTGCGGAAGACGCGTTGGGTTCGTTGCGGGAACTGGGAAAGGCGAAGAAGCGCGTTCCGGTAACCCTCGACCCACAGATCGCTTCGGTGCTCGCCAGATTTTTGAATACAGCTCTGGAGCGGAGCGGCGTTGCTTACGGACCGCTTGGAACGGAACTGTCACCTAGCCAGGCGGGCAAGATTCTGGGTCTATCGTCGGATGAAAGATGGGCAGCTGCCATTCCACTATGTCGGCACTCACAGGCGCTGCACCCTCGCTAATGTCCTTAGCCTGAAGACCAAGGAGGACGAGCAGAATCGCCTTATGACCGAGATTTATCAGGACTTCGAGGGGATCGGAGGCATTGGATCGGAGCCAGCGATCTGACGACAGGCCGACCGTTCTGGCGGATACCAATCTCCTCTTTTCGCAACATCAGCGAAACATCCCGACGACGCCGGCCCTCGAAGGGCTTTTTCGCTTGCATCGGTCAGCCAAGGTCGAGAACGACCGCGATGCGGCAACGCACTCAGAATTGTGCTGTAGAGCCCTCACCGCGTACTCGGTAGCAGGCCGTGGGTCTCTTAAGAGCATTGTCGTGGCTTTTGGCCGCGGTTGCCCTACATTAAACGCGAGACGCGTTCTCAGGAGCTTGCGCCATCACGTTCGATATCTTCTTCTGGTATGTTTTCCCGCTGATCGTGGCCGTCGGCGCCTTCAGTTGGATCGCCTAAGACCGCCACATCAAAAGTCGCTCGCTGACATCAAGGCGTTTCTTGCCAAGAACAACGGCAATTGCGCCATCGCCTGCGACGCCAATGGACCGGCGGTGATATCGTGAAGGTCAGCGATGCTGCCTTCCGCGGATTGCTTACGGTGCGCTGGTTCGGCTTCCCACTGATGGTCTATGTCGCGGCTTTCTTCCTCTGATGCACCGAGCTGCTTTTCCTCTTATGCAATAGATTGCATTCCGTGATAATACGCTCGATCTGAGATGCATTGTTTTGCATTTTGCAAGAGTGACCGGTGGACATAATCACGGCAATGCGCATCGCCATCGAAGTCGCGCGCCTCGGCAGTTTTACCGCAGCAAGCAGGGGGTTGAGGCTTTCTGCGCCGTCAGTGAGCCGGATTATGGCTGAGCTGGAGGCCGATTTAGGGGTGCGCCTCTTCAACCGCACGACCCGTCAACTCAATCTGACGGAGGCTTGTCTGGAGTTTGTGCAAAAAAGTTCCGGCATACTTGAGGAGCTAGACAACATGCGAAGCGTGGTTCCGCGAGCGCCACGACACCCCGCGAGGGCAACTGCGTGTGTCGTGCGTTACGGCTTTTGGCAACGAATGCCTAGCGCCAGCGCTGCCTGAGTTTTTGCAAAGAATCCCCCAAGTAGGCATCTCCCTTGCGCTTGGCAACCGTTTTGTTGATCTTATTGAAGAGCATTGCGATGTAGCAATTCGAGTCGGCCCATTAAGCAATTCGTCTATGATTGCGCAGAAGATTTCTTCGCAAAGATAGAATTTGTCGCGTCTCACGGGTTTTGCAGAAGGTTTGTTATGCCGAACTCATTCGACGAAATCAGACGCTACCCATCGGTCACGCAAATAAGCGGAGAATGGGGCGGAATACACCAGTTTAGACATTTAGGAAAAATTGTCGATTTTGAAGTAGGGCAACACTTTACAATGAACTCCGCCCGCGCCGTGAAGAATGCGTGCCTGACAGGCTACGGTTATTCCTTGCTAGCGGATCTTATGGTTGCAAAGGACCTTGCAGAAAACCGCCTGGTGCAGCTCCCGCCAAACTACGAACCCGTGGACCAGCCAATTTACGCCTTTTATCCTCAACGGCGGCACACGCCGCAGAAGGTTCGAGTTTTCATTGACTACTTGACTGAGATTTTCGGGCGTTGATCACCAGACAGCGGTCAGCATCTTTCTTTCTCCGGCTGTCGGGGGCGGCGTCACACCAGCCGCACCTCCTGAAGAACGCGTCAGCGGCGTGCGAACTGCAGCATTGAATTCGTTTGGTCGAACGCGCTTTTCGCTCTTCGGCCATTCTAAGTGCACAGACAGCTCGATCGACGTTTTCCGACATTATTGTCGCGTTTTCAACCCTACTGCCGAGCCCTTTGCCAGCCTACGTCGGGCAAAAAAGGGCGAAGCCGATGCAAAGGGGCCTTTTTTCCAAGGCGAAGCATAGACTGGCACGGAACTTGAGATGCTGTTTACGCTAACTGATCGTTTCACTAGAGCAGACCAGCGCCTAATTTGAAGTGCCGTGATGAAGAATCGTAACGTACCAAATCCGCGTCGGACGAAATGCACCTCTATTTTAGCAGACGACATCGGCTGCGCGAGGCGGATCAATGTTCGGAACGTGACCGTCCGCGACACAGGCGACGAGAGGGGGCGCGGCGTCTTCGCTGCCCGTCGCTTCTTGCCTGGAGAGATTGTTATGATTGGGCTAATCCATCGCTGGGAAAAAGAACGGGCGATATACTCAATTCAGATGGACTGGAACGTTCACGCGATATTTGACGAGCCGGCGAAATACTCGAATCACTCTTGTGATCCCAATCTCGCCATTGTGCCTAATCGCTTCGGCGCCTATGATTTCATCGCAATTCGAGAAATCTCACCTCAGGTCGAGGTCACCTGGGACTACGCCACCACGGAGACCGAGTGCATCGGGGTATCAAACTGCCTTTGTTCGGCAGCAAGTTGCCGAAAACTGATCGGAGCCTTCCCTGCGTTGCCTCCCGATCATCCGCTGCTGATGTCGGGGTTCTATGCACCTTATCTCCAACGAAATCCCCGGCATTTCCCTAGAGGGATAGGGATGTTGGCCAAGATTGTAGGTTCGTAGATCTTTAGGCATCTCTGAGCGAGCACGCTCAACGGTGACACAGCAGCCCCAATCCGAGTTGCTCGTGAGATTGCCTCCAGGCCACTGGAAGTCATTATGGCCGCGCCGTTTATGGATACGTTGGACCTGGCGTCCTACAGAATTGATCCTTCTGCCGGCGTGTTCCTTCGGAAGTCGCTGCGTCTTGTTCAACGCACTTTTCTTGACGAGTTCGTCAAACTCGTCGCCAACGCGTGGGGTCACTTTCATCGAAAGACGTTTTGACGGGGTATCGTGCCAGCTTCTCCACTTCGCTCGATGAACCTCCGCGTTTCTGCGAAGCCGCTCCACCAGGGAATCGTCGTTGACAGACCTGCACGAAGTACGCAACTCAGGCATCATCTGCGGCTCTTCGGGTTCAACGATTTCGGAGCCAATATCCATCACGATGGACTTGACCAATGTCGCAGGATGGCTGCGGCCCTTGCTGCCTAGTGGCAAGCCGTTAACCACCTGATTTCGCTCCGATCAACTCCGCTAACTGCGGAACGGTGCGGTGCCACACGATGGGCCTTCAGGCAGGAAGCTAATCATAGACGCTTAATCGCTACCGGGCTGCGCTACTGCCCGACAGGAAAAGCGCCGTAGCGAACACGTACGACAACTTCGGACAATGAACCTCGGACCTCCCATGGCGCGAACTGAACGTAATCGTATTGCGATCGAAATAGTTCGGATCCGAGCAAATTTGAATCTCGCCGTTTACCCTTTCGAAGGATCCGCACCCTATATGCCGCCTTCCCTGGCGCAAGCTGGGCAATTGAGGACAAACTGATGCTTGCAACACGCATATCGATAGCGACGCGGGACGGCCGCGAAGCACGGGGCTGAGGCCTCCGGTATGTTGTGCCGGAGAACCCTCGCTCCGGCTTCCTGATCCTCCCAGGAACTGTCAACCGCCACGGCGCCCGCCAGTGGAACGCTGTCGGCGCGCGCACAAAAGGAGGGCTCACCATGCGCAAGAAAATTGCAACCAACCGATTCGTTCCGCGCGCTCCGCTGCGGGAGGAACTCCGGCCGGACTGGCAGTCCTCGGCAGCAGTGCTTCGCCCCAAGGAGCGTGACGGCGCTGCCGCCAGAAGGAGCTTGCAAATAGCGAGCTGACGGCTGCTGCGCGGGAGTGGACTCCTCCGGAGCCCACCCGCGCGTCGCGGAAGCTGTCGCGTCCCGCTGCTAAGAAGGGGGAAACTGTGGAGGGCGGGATGCCCTTGCGCTCCACGGCATCCTACCGGGGAACCGTGGTCGACCATGCCCGGAATCGGGAGTTCGTCTACGAGAGCAAGGAGGAGCGCGGCTTCATCTACCTCTCGCTGGCCAGTAGCCTGGTCGATGATTACCTCGATCAGCCGCCTCCGGTCGAATACTTGGATGAAAATGGGAGGCTCGCCATGCACACCTTTGACGCTTTCGTGGACCTCGTCGACGGCACCCGCGCAGCCGTTGACGTGAAGCCGAAAAGCAACGTCGTCAAATCGGGAATCCTTCAAGTCCAGCGGCTCATCCAGCAACAGCACGGGAAGACGGTTGCAGACGTCTATCTGGTCTGGACCGAGGATCACATTCACCCGGATGACGTGGCGGACGCGAAGCTCCTGCTTCGCGCTCGTCGGCTCCTCTGCGAGAAGGCCGATGCGGTGGTCGCCGGACTTGCCGACAGCTTGCACGGCTGGTGTCGCCTTCGCGACCTCGTGGCTGTGCGTAGCATCATCATCGATCATGCTCTCGATACGCTCGCACTCGGTCCAGGCAATGTCTTGTTCGGGCGCGATGTCGGTACCCGTCGACTCCATTCTGTCCACACGGCTGCACAGGAGTTCTCGGTTCATCCCAAACGGCTGCGCAAGGCGTTGGAGAGGACGGGGCTTGCTAGTCAGGGCCCGGTCCGGCTCAGGGGTCACCGCGTGGTTGTTGACCCTGCACAGGTGGCCACCCTCGCGATGCAATTGAAGGCGACGATGAACATGACAGCCGCGCAAGCCTACGCTGTGAAGGCACTCGTCGATAAGGGGCTCATCACGACCGTCACGGTGAAGAACCCCGTCACCGGATGGATGCAGCCGATTGTCCGGAAAGACGAGCTCGAACGGTACCAGAGGGAATACGTGTCACTGCACGCGTTGGCGCGGGAACGGGGCGAGCATTTCGCGCGGGTGAAGAAGGCCCTCGTAGCAGCAGGAGTCGCTCCAGTCGGCGATCCTGAGGAACTGAAGCAGACGCTCTATCGGAGGTCCGATCTTCCCTATGGATCAACCCGATAAGGACCGATGCGTAGCTGAGAAAGGCAAGGAATCAGTTATAGGCCCAGACGAAAGGGGTGAGCCATGGAAGCCGACGACTCCCAGCAGAAACTGCCCGTACCGCTCGACCGAAACGGACTTCTTTCGCCCGGATTCTCGGGAATGCTGCATCCCGATCAGATGTGGCTCAGGCAAAACCGCTTCAACCGCACCAAGTACAGCGCTCTTGCGCACGGTTACTCCCTCTTGGAAATGGAGGATGAATTCGGCGACGTCTGGTACCTTGTCTTCGACGATTCGGCAATCCTATCCCGGGAGTTTTCGATTCACCCGAAGATGCCGCTGACAAGGCGGAAGAGCACTGGAAACAACGCAATCCTGGTCGGCCTGGATTCGAGCCCCGCTAGACGAAACCGTTGGCTGCCTCGAAAGCCCGCCGATCATCTGCATTGAGCTTGATCAGCCCAATCCTGACGCACTTGACGTTGTCCGGATGGTCCCATTTCATCAGCGAGCGACGGCCATATTTTGCCTCGTGCTCTAATGCCTTGGCCGCCCTTTCGGTCAGTTCGCGGTAAGCCGTCCTTATTTCCTCGAGCGGCGATACAGACAGCCTTGAACCAAGGCGGCCCATGAAACTTGCGAGCACGTCGTAAGAGCCGCGTCCTTCAGCACGCAGCATCGCGCCCAGCGCGACTCCATCATCGTTTTCCGGGGTTTTGCCCAACACGGTATCGGCCGCCGCATCCATCCGCACTCTCCATTCAATTGGACCCCCTTCACGATGCCTGATGGCGCTGCCGGCGCAAGCAGAAGCGGAACAACTCGACACGGCTTTCCGAGCAGCCTTCATGCGAGCAAGTGATGAGAAGCGATGCGTGAGCGCGAATTAGTGACGCGTCACGCCTCCCCCTGACGGCACCTATGGCCCCTATCCGGGCTCGCCTGACTTCGCAGGCTTCTTATGTCGGAAAAGTTTTCGAATCTACGCCATTAACTCTCGATTATTTTCATTTCGGCTTCTTCCCGCCCCCTTTCAATACGTTAAGTGCGAAAAGTTTTCGACGACAGGCGGTTAAGTCGGAATTGTTTTCAAAATGCCGCTGTCTCAAACCTTAATGGGGCAGGAATGAGCGACTTCCCTGAGTTTGTGCTGTCGACAAAGGAGAATTCCTTAAAAGTCTCGCGTGCTGCAGAGGCGGGGAAGCTACGCGAGATCGGAAGCCGCCTCTACACGACCCACATGTTCGAAGACCGGACGGCTCTCGTCCGGCGTAATATCTGGAAGATCGTCCCTCTCTATTTCCCAGATGCAATTGTAGCAGATCGAACCGCCCTAGAACAGAAGCCTGCCAGCGACGGCTCTGTGTTCCTGATCGCCAAAACCAAGCGTGATGTCGAATTGCCGGGGTGCGTTATCCGGTCACGCAAGGGGCACGACAGAATAGAGGGCGACTACCCGATGCGCGTCAATCTGTATTGCACGTCACTAGCCCGCACGTTTGTGGAAAACATGGTACCGTCTCGCTCAAGAAGCGGGATCGCAAGAACAGCATCGCGTAGCGAGATCGAAACCCACCTTCTCACACATTATCGCACTGGTGGCGAGACGGGCATCAATATCTTACGCGATCAGATCAAGAAGGTCGGGAGCGAACTCGGATTGATCGATGAAGCCAGGCAGCTGGGTTCTATGATCGGCGCCCTGATCGGTACGCAAGAAGCCAAACTGTCGGCGCCAGCCGTGCCTGCTCATGTCTCCGGCGAACCCTACGATCCACAACGCATCGATCTGTTCAATAAGGTTTACGACCTTCTCAGAGGCAGGGCGCCCCAAGCTCCACTGCTGTCCACTCTCAGCCATGAAGGCAAGATCAATCAGGCCTTTTTCGAGGCATACTTCTCCAACTTCATCGAAGGCACAGAATTCGAACTAAATGAGGCCGAAGATATCGTCTTCAATGGAGCTATCCCTAACGAGCGGCCTGCCGATGCTCATGATATTGTGGGCACGTTCGAAGCTATCTCAGATTCGAATGACAATGGCCGCGTTCCAAACAATTTTGATGACTTCATCGAACTTCTGAAGGAGCGCAACAAGCGGATCATGAATGCGAGGCCGGAGAAATCACCAGGCCAATTCAAGACAAAAGAAAACAGATTTGGGATGGTGACCTTTGTGAAGCCAGAGGATGTCATCGGCACGCTGAAGGAGGGCTTCAAAATCCATCAACGTCTCGATAGCCCGATGGACCGGGCGATCTTCATGATGTTCTTGGTCGCCGAGGTCCATCCATTCCACGATGGAAATGGCAGAACCGCCCGGATCATGATGAATGCAGAGCTGACGACATCAAAGGAAACACGGATTATCATCCCGACTGTCTACCGTTCGAACTACCTCGAAGGGCTTCGGATGACAACCAATGCAGGTGATCCCAGCGCTCTCATCAGAACGCTTGAATTCGCACAGCGTTACGTTCACGCGATCAATTGGTCCACTCTCCAGAAGGCAACCTCCTTTCTCACAAAAACAAATGCTTTTGTTCGCCCAGAAGTCGGCGACCGAGAAGCGATCAGGCTTCGTTTACCGCGTCCAGAAGATGACGACGGTGATGGTAGCGGCGGCTCCGTGTCAGGCGGACCTAAACTCTGACTGTTCTCCTGTCATCCTGCGGCGGTGACGGCGTGATTTGTCACTGCTCGTCTCGCAGCCCGCGAAATCGGACGGCACCATCCAAATCAGCGGACAACGTACAGAGCGGAAACTTGATCAGCATTTGGACAGATCGATTTACCGCGGCTTTTGAACGGCAAGGTGCGCAAAACGCGCGCTGTTGGCCGAATCTAACTCTAAACAAGGTTTTCGCCCCTTGCCTGGGTGGATGGCCGATTGACTTCGTCGTTGCGTCAGCGGTTTTCGCCGCCTTCGCCGTCATGCGAGCGCAGTTCGCCCCTGGTGCCATACGAAGCGGGTGAGATTGTAGGCGAGGTTGGCCATGCCGATCTTGATCCTGGCCCGCGCGATGCCGATCGTGCGCACGAACAGGCCCATCCTGGATTTCTGCTGCGCGAAGACGTGTTCGACGAATGCGCGGGTTTTCGATCTCCGCCCATTGGCCCGCGACGTCGCCTCGCTCATGGGCCGACCTTTCGGTTTCTTCTGGTGGATGTCAGAGACGTAGCCGTTCTTCTCCAGCCACTCCTCGTTCTTTTTCGAGCGATAGGCCGTGTCGGCCCAGACAGTCGAACCGGTGTTGGCGCGGTTGAGGACATTGCGAAGCTGCGCGCCATCATAGGCCGCCGCGCTCGTGACGTTCCAGCCGCGGATGAAGCCATGCCGACAATCGATCGCAGCGTGGTTCTTGTAGCCGAAGGCGGGAATGGCGATGTCGCGCTGCTGCGCCTTTCCGTCCCCGGCCATCTTGGCCTTCGAGAACTTCACCGTCCAACGCGCGTCACGGTCCTTCTGGCGCAGCTTGGCGGGCTTGTTCTTCCACTGGTGCGGAACCTTGCCCGCCTTGATGTCAGTCTTCTCGGCGTCGGTGTTGCGCTGCTTGGGCGCCGCCACGATGGTGGCATCAACAATCTGCCCGCCCATCGCCAGGTAGCCGGCCTCGCCGAGGTGCTTGTCGAAACGGGCGAACAGCTTGTCCACCGCGCCGGCCTGTGTGAGATGCTCCCGGAACAGCCAGATCGTCTTGGCGTCCGGCACCCTGTCGCCGAGCCCCAGCCCGAGGAAGCGCATGAAGGATAGCCGGTCCTGGATCTGGAACTCGGCCTGCTCGTCAGACAGGCCGTAGAGCGCCTGCAAAACCATGATCTTGAACATCATCACCGGATCGTAAGGTGGTCGGCCACCCTTCGTACCATCGGAGCGCTTCAGCGCCTTGCCGAGCGGCTTGCGGAAAACCTCCCACGGCACTACCGCGTTCAGCTTCCCCAACGGATCGCCGGCCTCACTCAGCCGCAAATAGCGCTCGTCAATGTCCCAGAAACCAGCCTGTCCCCGCATCCACTGCCTCCACGCAAATCAACGCGCCGAGTGAATCAAAATCCGGTTCCAAAGGCGAGGTATTTCGAACTGTCCATTTGCGATGGTGAATTCGCGCGTCCGAAACTCCTGACATTTGAATACCCACGAAGCGCCCCAACGAGTCGAAGGCCACGGTGTCAAACGCTATCCCGAACTGCCCCCTTTGGTGAACCCGAAGGTGGGGGCAGTTCTTCATGACGGCTTTCGAGCGTCCCGATCTTGGTGTGTTGCCGCTTAACCGATCGGGCAAATTCGATCGGCTCGCGACAAGACTGCGAACGTCTGGCATGCCAAGCCGTTAATATAAATCGTCTGGTTCAAGTCGTGGCGAGGGCAAGAGTGTTTGAGCTGACGAAACCTATTTCGAACCCGTGAGGAGGCTGTTTTTCGCCCCGTCGCAAGATCCATCCTGTCTCAAGACGCAAGAAGTCGATGAAGATCGCAATCGTGGATCTGGTCGAGAGGTGGAAGTCGGCACGCAAGACCGACATCCGTCACGTTCTGGTACGAAACGCCGACCTCAAAAGCCCGACAGCCTTTCTTACGGGAACCGGTGCCGCAGCGGGCATTGCACTGATCAATTCGGTAGGAAATCTGGCCGGCTTCGTCAGCCTTGCGGGCTACCTCACGATCTGACCGGGACGACGCACGTCGCCATGTACGCGCTCGCCACCATCCTCCTGGCCGGCGCGATGCTGGTGCTGACGCCCCCGCCCAAGCTGGTCAACAAGTGACGCGACCGAAGTAGAATGGAGTGTCCACGATGACTGTTCCCGCTGTGCATGAGTAAAACCCCGTTATGACCAGCGCGACCCGGGTAGCAGTGATTGGCCCCGGCTGCAACAGCGCGTTCAGATCGCTTTCCGCTATGGCAAAAGCATAAATGCATCAAAAATGTAAAGCGCACAGGCCAAAATGTAATATAATATTAACAAATCAAATTATTTGTATGATTATATACTGTGCTACAGTTCAGACGTCCTTTTGCTCTCGGCAAACGCGCGTTATCGCCGTCCTAGTGAGCAACAGTAGAGACGATAACGGCTGGCGAACGAAAACCCGGTGGTGGCTTGCCAAGCGCAAAAGGAGCCCTCGTGCAATGCAAAAAGAGAATGCGCACATCAGAGAGATCGTCGATCAGAAGGATAGCGAAATGGCCAAGACCGAAGATCAAGACGTCGGAACTATCCAATTCCCGGCATTAGACCCTGCCAAAGCCATCGATCAGATGCGTGCAGTCGCCGAAAAGGCGGGCAAGCTGTCGACAGGAACTCTTGTCAAATTCGCGTCGAGTGCTGAAGACGCCCGGAAAATGCTCGATTCCATCTTCGAAAACACAAAAGCGGTCGGTGCCGAACTTTCGCTGAAGACGATCGCTGGAATGCGCGCCAATGCCGAGGCAGACCTCTCGCATCTACATGCGTTGGTTGGCGCCAAGTTGCCGTCCCAAGTTATCGCGCTGCAGTCGGGCTTCTGGCGCAAGCGGGTCGAAATGTATGTGCAGCAGGCCAAGGAATTCCAGGCGCTCAGCACCAAAGCAGTGGCCGACGTCACCAAGCCGATCACGGACGCCTTGGAGAAGGCGCTGACCGACGCCAAGGCGGCATGATCTTGCCGGAAACTAGATGGAAGGTCCCCTTGGCATCGGCCGAGGGCTCTATCCGGAGCCCTTGGCATCTTCAGAACCGGGCCACGCAAACATACATCAGTTCGCGAACCTGCTGATCGACTTCACCGGTCCGGCAGAGGCCGCGATCGAAGCCATTTCACTGCGCTACAACGCGGATCGGACACCGCCGGGAGGACGCCAAGTAGTACCTCTGCAATAGGATTTGACGATTTCGATGGGTTGTAACCTGGCAGGCTATCGGGTTCGACGAGCAGTTCAATGCTGCGCGCGAGGCCCGGTTGCCTACGGATCAATCCCGCGTGCTCGAGGGGGTCAGCACCATCTGATGGACGGAAGGCGCGGTGGCGCCGAAAAAGCGCTGCATGTCGCATTCGGCCGGCGAGCGCCCGTTGAGCCAGGCCGTAGGTCCCGATGAAGGCGAGATGCTGTCCCTGCTTTTCGGTGAAGCGGGGTTGGGCTGGGCGGCTGTCCTTCAAGTAATTGATTCATTCTTCTTCCGGAACCTCCCCAACCGAAGGAGACCATCCGGATGAATGTACGCTATCCCGTCGATCTCGATCAACCCGAGGCGACGAACTCACAGCCATGCTGCGAAGCCGCAAGCATTCGGCGCGCAAGCTCAAGCGCGCCCAGATCCTGCTCGCTGCCGATGCCGGTTTGGGCGACGAGACCATTGCGACGAGCTCCGGAGGACATTCTTCTCGGCTTTATTCGGAAGTGGAAAAGAGCATTTTAGCCGATCTGAGCTTGGCCCAGGTCCACGGCCATCAGAGCTGTAACCTTGCCGATACACGAAAAAAACGGCCGGTATGCCCCTAACGCAATAGCGCTGAGCCTTGCAATCTGGATGACGTTGCACCTGATCGTCGTCTTAGCCGTTGGATTCCTGCCAACTAGGAAATCGCCGCCTCCGCCAACCGGACAAAGCATCACCGTCGAAATCCTGAGTGAACAGCAAGCTGCAGCAACCGCACAGCCTGCTGTTACCCAAAGCGACAGCAAGCCCATCGCATTGCCCACACCAATTGACCGGGCACCTGAGCAAGACACAAAACCAGCGATAGCCAACGAGTTGGTTCCTCAGGGAAATGGTATGGTTCGGGCCAAGGAGTTATTCTCAGCGAAAGTGCTGGCAGACCCGCTAAGCAAGGAAGCTTTGGTTGCGCTGAGACTACTGGGCACTGATGATCGTATTATCCAACTCTGCAACGTCGAGGCCATGGAACAGGTCCAAATATGGAAGGCCGACTTCCAGCCGGATTTCGTCGTTGCCTACGCCATGGCCGACACAAAGCTTTCCGGTCTTACACTCCGAGCGGACGGCGCGGCGCTCAGAAGCAAGCGCCATTGGTACAACATTAAATTCAAATGCGAGGTAACCCAGGATTTGGAAAGGGTGGTTGCCTTCGAATTCTCGCTGGGCCCGGAAATCCCTAAGAGCGAATGGGAAACATATTCACTTCCCGTCGGCGACGGTCCATCCGACTGAGGTCGAAGTCCCTGTGCATGCTTAGAGTGTCATTTCGCCCCCTGCCGGAGCCGACCCCTCCGTCGTCTACCTGAATGCATCTGTTCGTATTCCTCCGGCGTGAGATAATCGAGCGCCGAATGGCAGGCGCTGCGTGTTGTAAACGGTCTCAATGAAGGCGCCGATGGCCTGCGGGCATCATCAGCGTCCTTATAGGCGAGACCTTGCACCTCTTCCTGCTTCAGCGTTTTCATGAAGCTTTCCGCCTTCGCGGTCTTATACACCACGGTAATGGACACTGCATATCAAGACCGGCTTCGGCTGGGTCTTATGCGTTTGGGACGGCGGTCTCTTTGAACAGACACATCCTGGCGAAATAGCTTAAGTTTCAGACCCGCCCGGCTGACCGGCCAAGGCAGTGACATCGCGCTATTTCCGGTGGTGGTAGCGCCTCTCCGGCGCCCCAAGCCTACTCATCAAAAAATGTCGTTCACCTAAAGCCTGAGGGCCACCATCTCGCGTTCAGTTCAAGCATTTAGCCCGGGATTCTTCCACAGCATGATTTCGATCTTACCGGGGACATCAAGATGCTCAGGGAAATCGGGAAAGCGAATTGGATTACCGTCGCGTACGAAGATAGCGACATCAGTACCGCTATTCGTGTCAACATGGTTTTCTCGCCTTGCTTTTCCATCGTTGGAGTCGAACACAAATCCTGTAGAATTTATCCACGATGGTGAAAAGAAGTTAAGATCGTCAGCGATGCGCCAGACGCGAATCAAGCGCACGCGGAAAGCCGCGGAGAAGTTAATCGGGTCTGGGATGAAGATCGAAAGATTGCGAACGCCCATTTCGTCGAGCATTTCTAGTAGGCGATAGAGGACAAAATGATGATCATTGGTGTTACGCAAAGAGGAAACTGATTGTAGCGCCTAATGTTGTGCTTTCGCAGCTCAATTATCTTTCTCGAAACGTCCTCACATATCTCATATGGGTGCACAATGTGAAAGACAATGCGAATTTTATGTTTCGCAAAAAGAGCAATCTTTTCTGCAGTGAACGCTGCGGGTTCATACACAATAGCTCTTGTATGAAGTCGTATTGACTTCACCGACGGCACCGAACGAAGGCCACTTCTTCAGTGGCCCGGCCGCGGAATTCGTGCCGTGCCACTCCCTGCCCGCCTGAAGCGCTTCAAGAAATCTTCGGTGTTGCGGCAATAATCCGGATAGCCTTCCCGAACGCAAAAAACCGTCCCGGTTAGACCGGGACGGTAATTGATTTATGATAGAATTGGTTGCGGGGACTCGCAACCATCTCAACTTGCGATTCCCCTCCATCTACCGGCCGATACTCGACCAGCTTGCCGGAGAGGGCTGCGGCGGATTGTTTCGTGCCGCAGTGTAGCTATGGGTCGAGACCGATTTCATCGGAAGATAGGGTTCGTCGATTGGGATCGGGCGAAAAGAAGACCGGCATATCACGTCGGAGTTTTGCGGCGAGTTCGTGGTCGGGGAATCGATCGATGGCCGTCGCCCAGATCGCCAAAGCCTCAATCTTATCGCCGCTATTCCAGTGAGTGCCGCCGAGATTGAACATCGCCAGATTATAGGCAGGATCGAGCGCGAGCGCCTTCTCATAGGCCTCGATGGCTTGCGCGGACTGGCCAAGATCGCCGTAAGCTACGCCGAGCTGAAACCAGCTCATGGCATCAGGCTGGATGCGCTCGGCCTGTTCCCGCAAGATTGGCAGGCTCTCCTCACACCGACCGAGAAAGTTGAGGGCGGTGCCGAGGCAGTAGCCGTAGTGGCCGCCTGCCAGATCGTAGGCCTGCCGAAAACAGAACTCAGCTTCGATCCAGTTTGCTTCATCTTGCGCCCAGTGCCCAAGGCGATCCCATAGGAAGGCGACTTCATCGTTGTCGGTGACGTGCTCGATTTGGCGGTCGAACTCGGCACGGAATTCTGCATAGGTCCGGCCAACATCCTGTCCCTTTGCTCGCAGGTACAGGGTCGCCAACAGCAGTTCGCGACGACCTCCGGAGCTCTCGGGGTGGGCGCCGACATAGCGGTGCCAGAAACCCAACGCCTGGCGCGCATTCTCTGTCGTTGTGCGGCCGAAGCTCGCCACCAGCCGTGCGAAAAACGGCCAAATCCATGGCTCGCGATCAGCATAGACTAGTAGGCCGTTGATCTCACGAAACGCCGCGCTGCCCTCTCCCATGTTGAAGAGGACGTTGGCCCTCCAACCCCCAACGGCAGCCGCCTTGGCGTATGTAAGGTTGGAGAAAACGGCCTGATCCAGATGCGTGAGGGCGTCCTTCCACTCGCCTCGGCGTATGTAAAATTGGGCCAAGGCATTGTGAGCTTCTGGAAGATGCGGGTTCAACCTCAAGGCCTCGCGGTAGTGCTCGACTGCTCGCTCCTCATCACCGAGTCTTTCAAAGCTCGTACCGAGGTTCTTGTGGCCTTGGCTCGCCAGGTCCGGCGTATTGGCGAATGCGGGATCAGCGAGAGCCGCCTCATAGGCGGCCTTGGCGTCCTCCTCCTGGCCGAGCGCCGAGAAGGCATTGCCGATCGTGTAGTAAAGACTGTCCCGCTCGTAGCGGCCCAGGTCGAGCTCATTCCTGAAAAACGGCACAGCGGCTTCGATCCGAAGGCGCAACCGACTTAATCCCGCCATCCCAAGGTTGACCTCTGCCATGTAAGCGGGACCCATGGCTTCGTCGTCCAACCCCAGCGCTGCCGCAAATCTATCGAAGGCAGCGCTAATCGCTAGGTCGGCGCCCTGATTGTATAGGTCTGCAAGGAGTTGGCCAGCCCGGGCGGGATCGTCCGGAACGTGGATGTCTGGAATACCGCGCAGAACGAAACTAGCGACGTCTCCAGGCGCTGCCCGGGTCTGCTCAATCCGACGATCGCGCGCGGCCCGGGCCGCAGATCTGGCTAATGTGGCCAGCCGATCCAACCGCGCTATCGTCAGTTCCTCCGTGAAATTGACGGTGAGCGATTGCTGGTGGGTCCAGCTTTTTCCCGCGTGCTCGTATTCTCGGAGAACAGTCTCTGCTGGACAGATGCGCAGCGACGAAGTCGGGATGTGATAAGCGGCGTAGAAGCTGTGCGGATGCATCAGCAGGTAATTCAGATTTGTGCGGCTGACCTCAATACTGAGAGAGCCATCCGTGTTGAGCGGACGTTCGGTCCCTTTGAGCTGCACGTGCACTCTGACGTTGGTCGCCTGCTCGTGGTCGACCACTTCAATCTGACAGTCCGTTCCATAGTCTTTGCGTTCGGCACGCTGGAGTATGAAGCGGCCGCTCGCCGTTAGGTGTTCCTGGAAGGCCGCTTCCGCCTTTTCTTCCGCGACATGATTGCCATCACGCTTCGGCAAGTC
The DNA here is from genome assembly GCF_049887195.1 of Mesorhizobium abyssinicae. Lineage (NCBI taxonomy): Bacteria > Pseudomonadati > Pseudomonadota > Alphaproteobacteria > Hyphomicrobiales > Phyllobacteriaceae > Mesorhizobium > Mesorhizobium abyssinicae. Next base: position 34,769 of record NZ_JARAKC010000027.1, on the reverse strand, counting down.
GTCGAGATGGTCGAGATCGCTACCCATCTCTATCCCTTGCGCGTAATGAAGGCGAAGTCTGTGGCGCCTGCTTTCGCGGACAACTCCAGCCAGTTCTCGTTGAAGTCGGGCAGGTTGGCGTGCTCAAGTGCCGCGGCGGCCACCGCCGCGCAGTAGGCAATCCCGACATGCACGGTAGACCCCAAGAAATTGAGGAACCGGGTCAGGTCCGGTGGGTAAGCCAAGTCTGTGGCGCTTTCGAAAATACGGTGTCGTTCGCCATCCACGAAGGTGTTGATTGCACTCTCCAACACGGCATAGCCCAGAAAGGCGTCGGCCGGGGCGCCGCGTTTCGTCAGAACGGCGTTGAGCTCAGGCCGCCATTCGAGGGCCTTCCGGCTGAGCGCCGGGTGGACGTGACCAACCGCAATGTTCCGGATGTACTTGGCAAATTCGAAGTTGCGCCGATGCGGTGTGATGATCTCCGAAATTGGCGGATGGTCCTTGTAGAGCCCGCGACAGATCAACTCGAGATCAGTGACGTTCGCGCAGGATACCAGAAGCTGTTTCAACAGAATGAGCCTGACACCATCATCGGCGGGGCCGGCTTCAAGGGCCGCGTCGGCGGCGACGAGATCGCCGTGGGCCAGGCGAGCAGAAATGGCGATATGAACAAAATCCATGAACTGATCCGCCCAACCTTTAGCGATCCGGAGCCTGTCCGTTCCGCACAAAACGGTCGAGGACGTCACTCTCCTCCTCTTCCTCCTGAAAGCGTGGGCCCTCTGCTTCAAATTGCAGCAGGGTGATTTCCTGATCGTAGCGGTCAGAGCGAAGGCACATCTCGTGCACCGACTCGGGAAACCACACGCCAGCTTGATGCATGACACCGGTTAGCGCCGCGCTGGAATAGTCGCGTCGCGCTGCAAAGGCCTGACCGGGGAGCTCGAACACGGTGTCTCTCGTCCGGATGCAACGCCCAGATTTAAGCGCCGCCCTGCTAGGCTTCGCCCAATGGGCGAACCCCTCATTCGACACGACCATGATTGCCCGCGTTTCAGTGTATTCGAGCCAGCGCAGGATCGCCGCTGTCAGCGAAACACCGTAGCGCTTTGCCAGTCGACCGAGCGCTTCGAAATCGGCGCGGGCCTTAGCTGGCAGTTGGCGGCGGAAGTCATGAAAGGGCATCAGCAACGCCGCTGCGAACTCGTCGGCTTCCTGCTCGATGCCGGATCCCTTGCGACGAACCACCGCGTTCTCGTCGCAATAGATGCCGCCGTCGAAACGCACATCTTCCTCGATTAACTGGCGGTGCAGTACGTAGTGGGCGAACTCGTGCCCGACGGTAAACGAGCGGCGTCCGTTCGACTGATCGACATGGTACATGATCGCCCACTGGCGCGGCCGCGCCTCTCCGTACACCAACGCGCCGACGCAACCCGGGATGTTGCGCTCGACGACCTCGTGGATGGGACTGTTGGGCGCGATTTGGCGAGAATACTCTAGTGCGAGACTGATCACGTCGACCGGCGCACGATCAAAGCGATCCGCCCCAAGGACCAGGTCGAGCATCTGCGTGATACGGGCCGCCTCCTTTAGCGGCTGGAGGCGGGTCGACTCGCTCATTTGCGGGTCTTCGTGTCGAGGATGCGAGCCATCTCGCGAATCTGCCGGCGCGTTTCCTCCGGGAGCCCGCTGTACTGCCGGAAGAAAGCGGTGTCTTCCGCCTCGCTGAGCGTTTGGGTGTCAGCCCCGATCAAGTAGTCGACGGTCACCCCCAAGGCACCTGCAATCGCGGAAAGCTTTTCGGCCGATGGCCTGGGCGGATTCTTGTTCTCGAGCTCCCAGATGTAGCTCTTCGACGACCCGGTCTCCTGTGCGAGTTGATCGAGCGTCAGGCCCTTTTTTGTTCGTAAGTCCTTGATCCGCTCACCAAATTTCATAGCCGGTCCTTCTACTTTATCCGCCCAAACCCAGGGTTCGGAGTAGCTATATTCTATGTCCCTTGACAGACGCATTCAAGCTCCCCATCTTGTTCGGAGTAGACGTACATACCTTCTTATCATCCCGAACACCGCGCGGGCGATGGCGAGATGTGCAGATCCAGCCAAGCCCGCAGTGGAGATAGATGTGAACATCCAGCTTGCGCCGACCGGCCTCAATCCCTTTGACGACCCGCTTGACCGCATCCTCGCCGAGATCGCGCTCAGCGTTCAGCTGCCGCCCTCGCTGCATGACAAGGCGAAGTCGCGCTACGATGCGGTGCGGCGCCATCTTGAGGCCTATACCGCCTTCTTCGACCAGATCGAGCACTTCTACCCGCAGGGCTCCATGGCGATCGACGCCACGATCTCGACGCGCGGCACCGACGACGAATACGATCTCGACATCGTCTCGCAGCTGGGTGGCCGCTTTCGCGGCATGACGCCGCTCGAAATCCTCACCGAGCTCGAAACCGCCCTCGCCGACTATCCGGTTCAGCGGGTGTTGCGGCAGACGCGCTGCGTCACTCTGTTTTACGCGGACAAAATGCATCTCGACGTCACGCCGTCGCTGCGGGTTCACGGCACGCACGATCGCGAGAGCGTGATCACTCACGCCAAGGGGCCGCGCCTGTCGGCCGACGACCGGTTCGTCGACATGAACGCCTATGGCTTCGCGCAGTGGTATGCGGCCAGGACGCCGCTCGAATTGCGCATGGCGAAGGAATTCCACCGCCGCTGGCTTGACCATGCCGGCCTTGCCGCTCGGGCCGATGCCGATGTGGACGACGTTCCGGACCAGTGCGACTTCATCGTGAAGAACACCGCGACGCTTGCCCTTCAGCTCCTCAAGCGCTTCCGCAACATTCGCTACGCCAGCTACACCGGCCGCATCCCGCCTTCGGTGATGCTCTCCTACTATGCCGGGCTTGCTGCGCATCCGAACATGTCGCTCAGCGCCATGCTCATGCGCCTTGCGAACTGGATCATTCGCGACATCGAGCAGGCGTCGCTCTACAAGCGACTTCTGCATGTTGCCAATCCGATTTGCGAAGCCGACGTCTTCACGGACCGCTGGCCAGAATCCATCGCTCAGCAGAACGAGTTCGCCGGACATTTGCGCGAACTCGTCCGCTCGCTCGAGGCGATGCGTACGGGGGAGATGTTCCCCGACACGATGATGGACACGTTGCGCGGGAACTTCGGCGATCGCGTCGTGACCCGGGCCGCCAACCAGATCGCCACCGAGATCGGTGGCGGCATCCAGCAATCCCGTCAGCTCTATACGCGGCGGGGCGGCCTCCTTTTGCCTTCCGCCGCTGCGGGCGCAGCTCCGCTCGCCAATCCCGCGGTGTCGATGGCCCGACCTCACACCTTCTTCGGGCGCAAGATCTGATGGTGACGGCGATCCTCTCCATCGACGAGCAGGTGGCCACGATGAAGGTCACGTGGCCGCAATTCTCAGCGCGCCGGATCGACCGTCGCGCGCGGTTCGCGCGATGGGTGGGGAGCGTGAAGCCGCAATATGCAAGCTACTTGCTGGAGATCCGCTATCAGGTTGGGTCGTTCCCCGAGGTGCGGGTGCTTTCACCCGAACTGGTTCGATTGCACTGCAATTCCGAGGGGCAGCTGCCCCAGGTCTATCCCCCGGCCGAGGATCCTACCCTTTGTTTGTTCGACCCTCGTGAAAGGGAATGGACACCGGCGATGACCATCGCGAGCACGACCGTCCCTTGGGCGCTCGACTGGATCGCGCTTGCTACGAACTTTGGTTGATGACCGGGCGTTGGACCGGCGGCGGGTGCCACGCCGGAGATCGCGGCGAGGCAATGGAGACAACACCATGAAGTACATTCCGCCGCGCCGATCCGATGGCACGATCCAACATGCTCGCTTGAAGCAGCCATGGCCGCAGGGCCGCCCGTTCCGCCCATGGGATGACGGCTAAGCAGGCATTGAACATCTATCTCGAACGCGGCGGGCAACGGCGAGCGCGATGATTCCACCCGTCGAGGTGCGCCGGCGGCCGGGCTCGGCAGGGTGTCGAGGACGCTGCGATGGCTGTTCAAACCTAAGCATAACCAAGCCGCCCTCAAGGACGAGTTGCTCCGGATCTTCGGCGACAAGGTGCTCGACGATGCCGTCACCCGGCTGGTGATCCCAAGCTTCGAAGGACGCCACGGCGAGCCGTTCCTCTACAAGACGCCTCACCATCCTGACTACCAGAAGGACCGCCACAAGAGGTTCGCGCATGTCGCCCTCCACACAACTGCCGCCCCATCCTATTATCCCGGTGTCGAGGACGACGGTTATGTGATGATCGATGGCGGCATCTGGGCCAACAATCCGGTCATGAACGCTCTGGTCGATGCCCTGGCCTGCTTCGACATTGCGCGCGAGGACGTGCGTATCCTTAGCCTGGGCACCGGTGAGTCGACTTTCACTGTCGACGAGCGGGCACGCAACGGTGGCATCAAGGATTGGGCGTTCATGCGCTCCTTCAACGCCGCCGCCCGCGCGCAGTCCCGGAACGCCCTCGGGCAAGCCTATCTGCTGGTCGGCAAGAATAACGTTACACGCATCGACGTGCCGGAAAGCGACTCACCGATCGCGATGGACGATGTGGGCCGCTCCGTGCGGGAACTACCGCTGGTGGCGCGCAGTCTCGTCGAAGGCGCCGGGCATCACATTGAGCGCATGTTTCTCGACGGCGCGGTTGAGAAGTTCATCCGTTGCCCGATGACGTAAGCGTTGGAACGGGCACTTGTCCCTATCGAGCCGTGAGTAGACGACAGGCGAGCTCGCGCTCGCCCCAGCGAGTCGAGAAGGTGTCGGAAACCTCGAGCCAGGAACCGTCGTTGCCGGCGCCGTGATTGGCGCCCATGCAGGAGCACTGGCATTCGTGACCCTGTGCTTCCTGGCACGCCCGCGCGCAGATCTCCTGCTCACGAAATGGCTGGATAATGTAAACCTTGCCGTAGTGCTGAAGCGCGCGGTTGACGAAGTCGTTGAACCAGGATTTTGGCAGCTCCCAATAGGCGTGACTGCCGCCCATCCAATCCGGTGTCGTTCGCCGGCCATTCTGCAGCCATTGCCGGTTGTCGTCGGCAAACGGCAAGCGCACTCGAAGCTTCTCACCACGCCCAGTTCGCCGCAGCACGACCGGCGTTGGTTTCTGCTTCCAGACATAACTGAGGGTGAGCCGCTCCATGGACACCTTCTTCAGATCACCGACCGCCGCAGGCTCGGCTAATGATTCATCTTAGCGCAACCCGAGGTCTGGCGTATATTTCCTGGCCTTCACATCAACACGATAGAATGAGGAGCCGCGATTCTCACTGACAAGCCCTCCAGATGCAGCAGGTCAGTTTCGCCCAGCCGCGCTCCTCGTTTTCGTAAATCGCCACGGCCCTTCTCAACCGCGCACCTGCGCCTAAGACGACCTGCTTCCGCAGCTTGATCAGCTATAATGTCAGATATTTTCGATAGAATATTGACTTTGTCAGATATGCCGGCCATATTCCCGACATAGGGAGGGCTGTCATGACCGATGGGCCATTCAGAAACGCAGAACTGAGCAGCCGTTGGAAACGGTACGGGCAAGACCTCGTCAGCGACGCGGTCAGCTCGGAAGAGCGGACGACACAGGCTTGTCACAGCATGATTGGTGACGTCGACATCAAGGCATTCAGCCCGCTTTTCGGCAACCTCAAGGCGCATGCGGAACGCACGCAGATGGATCTAGACCCGGTGTCTGCGGTCGAAACGATTTTCGACAGTCATCCGACGTCGCCTCTGGCGGATGCGCTTCAGCGGCATTTGATCGCGAACCTGCGCGACCAGATGCCTATGGACGAAGCTCTTAGTCGATCGCTCGATAGCACGGCGAAAGACTGGATCGACACTACCAAGAACCGGCTCGACGAGGAATGCATCCGGGCCCGCGAGCTCGGCGACATGAAGCGCGAGGATTATCACAAGGGGATCGAACGGAATCGCGAGACGTTTGCGGCCGTCAAGCCCAACGAGCTCTGCGATGCCCTGGCCACGGGTAACAAGAGCGCTTTTCGACAGGCAGTTCAGAAGAAAGCCGGCGTAGACCAGGGGCCAGAAGAGTGAACGCCCATACGCATGAGTCACTGATATCGGGCAAGCACCTGGTCGTTATCGAGAAGGGGCAGAAACCCGGTCGCGCTCTCCCGAAGGGCGCCGTAACGACGGAGGTCGGCCGGCACATTCGCTTCAATGCGGCGGTTCTGGATACGTTCGACGTGAAGGGATTCCAGCCGCTGCACTACGACATGCTGGTCCTGTGCGCCGCCATTGAATTTGCTGACCGACGTTGGAAGCGTCCGTTTGGGTGGCGCCGTACCCTGGAAGTGACTGTCCCGGTCATCGACCTCAAAAGTTGGCAGAAGCCGGAGGTTTTGATGAGCCTTCATGGCGTCTTGAATCACCTGACCGGCGACACGTGGCGGTTTTCCTTCGTTGGAGCGAAAGATAGCTCACCCATCGGTTCGCGGCAGATTCCATTGGACTTCGGCAAGACCAAGACCTTCGCCGTCGCCTACAGCGACGGCTTGGATTCGCGTGCGGTCTCTGCGTTGAGTGGCACCCGAGACGAAGCCCTATGCATTCGGATCGCCGGCAAGCGCCAGCGTCGGAAAACCGGAGACAGCTTTTTCACGCAGATCCCGTTCAAGGTACAGGGATATCGCGGACACGAAAGCAGCTTCCGATCGCGCGGATTCCAGTTTGCAGCGGTAGCGGCAATTGCCGCACAGCTTTCCAGCGTGGCGCGTATCATGGTTCCCGAGAGCGGCCAGGGTGCACTTGGGCCCGTATTGCTGCCACTGCACAACATCTATCCCGACTATCGCAACCATCCGACGTTCTTCCGAAAGATGGAGCGGTTCATCACGGCACTGCTGGGCTATCGAGGCAAGTTTGAGCAGCCACGCTTGTGGTCGACGAAGGGGCAGACGTTACGAGCATTCCTGGACATTCCCGGAAAGACCGAACGGCACCTCACGAGCACGCATTCCTGCTGGCAGAGCCGCCGCGTGGTGAATGTCGGCGGTCGAAAGCAGTGTGGCTTGTGTGCTGCCTGTTTGCTCAGGCGCGTTAGTTTGCATGCAGCTGGTGTTAACGAGGCGCTTGACGCTTATGTGGTGTCCGATCTGGCCGCCACTGACGCGAGCAGCGCCCTATCCGTCATACCCCTAAAGGCCGATCGGGACATCATGGTCGAATACGGAAGCGTTGGCGCACGACACCTGCAGCACCTTGCCGAGCTCGCTGGCTTGCCTGATGACGCCCTTCGTGTCCACGCCTCGCAGATCGGTGCGGCAATCGAGGAAAGCACTGAGGAAACGCTGACGAAGCTAAGGACAATGTTGGGTACGCACGCCGTAGAATGGCGGGCATTTCTGTCCGCGCAAGGAGAGCAAAGCTTTTTGAAGAGCTGGATGGATGGAGGGCGCTATGGCCGATTTGAATGAGCTGAGCGCGCAAGAAATAGGACGTCGACTGCGCATCGCGCGAGAGAGCGCGGATATCCGGCAGGATGACGCGGCCCAGGTCATAGGCATGTCCCGCCCGACGTTGGTATCTATCGAGAAGGGCGTGCGCCGTGTGCGCATTCAAGAAATCCAGATGCTGGCTCGCCACTACGGCGTATCGGTGAACGCCCTGCTTCGCCGAGAAGCCGTCCACACCGATTTGATGCCCCGCTTCCGAAAACTGCGTGAGACGGAGGACGCGCACACCACCGAGGCCATTCTGCTCTTCAACGATCTAATCAAGGCGGACGTTGAAATGGAGAACATTCTAGGGATCCAGCGGCGGAGAAATTACCCGCCGGCGCGCGGCATCAATGACGGTGACGTTGTCGCGTTGGCCGAAAAGCATGCCAAGGAATTGCGTGACTGGCTGGGTCTCGGCCCAGGGCCAATTGCCGACATCTTTTCGGTTATCGAACTGGGCCTCGGCATTCGCTTGTATCAGCGCCGTCTTTCTTCGAACTCGAAGGTGGCGGGCCTGTTCACTTATGATGAAAGCATCGGCGCCTGCATTCTTCTCAACGCCAACCATCCCTTGCCGCGCCGCATCCAATCAGCGGCTCATGAAGTCGGCCATTTCTATGGCACCCGGCAAACCCCGGAGGTGCTCGAGGATGATGAGAAATTCCTGTCGCGCGACGAACGCTATGCAAATGCGTTTGGCCGCGCGTTCCTCACGCCGGCCGGAAGCTTCTCGGAAAGCTTTCGCGAACTGAAGGAGATAACCGGCAAGACGACCCGACGCCTGATCATCCTCCTCGCCCAACAGTACAACATCTCGCGCCAGGCTTGCGGTCTCAGGCTCGAAGAATTGGGTCTCGTCAAGCGGGGCACCTGGGCCTGGTTCGAGAACAATGGAGGCATCACCGACGACCATGTTCGGGAGGTGCTGGGCGAAATGACGGAACGCCGCGATCCGGCAAAGAGTGACGCCGATCGACCGATCTCCCACCGCCTGAGCCTTATGGCGCACGCCGCTTGGAAGCGTGGACTGATGTCGGAAGGACAATTGGCGGAGCTGCTGAAGGCGGGCCGAGTGGAGCTTCGCGGCATTATTGATCAAATCGAGCTTGAGGAAAGAGAAACGGATGAGTTGCTCAAGCTCCCTGATTGATGTCGCGGACCCGCTGGTTCTCGACACGAGCGTTCTGATCAACCTCCACGCCTGCAAACACGGTGAGCGGATCCTCGCAGCCATTCCCAACGATATTCTCGTCCCGGAGATCGTGGCTGGAGAGCTGGAACACGAGACGAGCCGCAGGAACGGGGAGCAGGGCTTCCTGTACAGTCTCGTGGCGAATGGAACTGTGACGCTCGCCGGTTTGACCGAGGCGGAGTACGACATTTTCTACGAACTCACGTCAATCGCTGCTTCGCTAGACGATGGGGAGGCGGCAACGATCGCCGTCGCCGCGGCCAGAAACTTCTTACCGGTCATCGATGAAAAAAGGGGACGTGCTCGCGCCCTCGCTAAAGCGCGAGCGGCGGGCTGGTCACTGGATATCTTCCGTCATCCTGCGGCGCTTGCCACCCTCGGCGATCAGTCCGCCATCGACGCGCTCTATCTCGCCCTTCGCGACGGCCGCATGCGAATACCCCTGGAAAGCGCGGACGGCGTGATCGGGATTATTGGTATCGAGCGTTCGCGCGATTGCACCTGCCTCCCCGGCTACCGGGACCGATTTGCAGGAACGCCCAATCGATCCACTGACGAAGGATCTATGGCATTCGCGAATCCGGAGGATTGAAGTCATTCAGGGCAAGCGACCGGCCGTTTGCCCTGTACACCATCATCTCGAACCGCCCCATGGCGGTCATCGATTGCACGTCTCACGCGATCCAGAGCGATCCTGTCGCTGCCCGCCATCTCTCTCTAGACCTTAAAACTACGAATCTGGGGGTCAGGAGTTTGAATCTCTTCGGGCGCGCCATTTCATCCGATTGAAATTGCCGAATTTTTCGACGTTTCCGCCGACGCGACACCGGCTTGATTTTCGGAATTCAGCCCCGTTTTTCAGCCGGTTTTGGAAGAACGGACATTCCTTCGAACCATATCGCAGCTTAGCGAATGGTGGCTCTCTCCTGTTTTCCTCTTGATCAACATGCGGCACGATCAGATTGGCACGGACCCAGCTTGGCGGTCTGCCCGGCTGCCAGGTGTATGCTTGAGGCAGCGGATGTTGATGTTGCCGGGTTCCTGACGCAAAACGTACGGAATGACAGTCCGAAAAAAGGCTAACCGTCTTCAGTTGCCGCCGGTCGTCGCTGGCGAATGGCGTGGTGAGATCGTCGGATCAGCCAACGTCAATTTTGGCCAGGTCGTGCAGCCGGGCCCGCCCCGTCAATCAGTCGAGTTCACCTATATCATGCTGCCTGCGTCGCTCATCATGCCGAATGCAGCATTCAGATGGCCTGGGATCGTTATGATTATGGCCCCCACTCCCATGAAGACGGAACATCCCGACGCGGGCGTTCTTTTTCAAACCGACGAACTGCCGTCGCTGAGCCTCTCCCTTGACGTCACCAGAGCGCAATTTTCGGACATGCTGCCACGCTTCGAGGCGAAACGGTTCAAAGATTTTTATTTCACGGTAGAGGAGAAGGACTCAAAGGGAAGGTGGCCGGTGCGAAGCTGGGGCATGGGAACCGCCCCACTGTGACTGCCTCTACCGACGATAGTCGCAGGTTGCTGACAGCCGCAACCGTATGTCAGCCGGTCTTGCGGTCAGCCGGCTCGGGCTCGTCGGTCCTCTCGGTATTCTTATCAAGTAATGCCAATTCCTCCCCCAACGCGGAAATCAAGGACGCCACACGGCCACGCACCCGTGGACGAAGCTGCATCAGCCCTCCAATGAGGCGCCGGCCTTCCGCGCTGGCGATAAATTCGATGCGCTCGTCGACCGGCAGAGGCGAAGCCTCACGGCTGGTCTCGTCGTTTCCCGGCAGGCCGTCGAAAAAGCGACTGACGGGAACGTCCAGCGACCTGCTGATCTCGTAGAGCATGGAGGCGCTCACGCGGTTCCTCGCGTTCTCGTATTTCTGAAGCTGTTGGAAGCTGATGCCTATCGATCGGGCAAGCTGGGCCTGCGATACGTCTGATTGGACGCGAACCATCGCGATCTGCCTGCCGACGTGCTGATCTGCTGAATGCGGGAAACTTTCACTTCTAGTCTCTGGCCATGCTTGGAAGACGCGGGGGCGTGTTGGTTCCGCCAATGCCTTTCGCAATTGCGTCACTCCCTTTGGAAAAGTTGGTCGCGGCAGGTTTCCCCTCGCGAGACTAGCCAAACTTCCGAACGATGGGAAGTTTCTAACCGCCAGAAACGGCCTTGTGCAGTCAGCTTGGCTCTGTCTGCCCACCGATCCGACCAACGTCCTTCAGGACCGAGCGGATTTGTGGCCAAGGAAACTCGGCATCGTCCTTCGACGGCTGCCCTTCCCTGAGTACGGCGTCAAGCTTGGCTACTACACCGGCAAGGGAGGTAGCTGGCGTTTCTGACAATTCCTCAAGCAGCGTCTCCGCCCGATCGGCTGCCTCACATTCGGCTCGCAACGTGGCGGAATAGCCAATCACTTGGTCAGAGGCATCCCAGCGCGCCTGATGAGCCGCGAAATCGGCTTCGGCCTTCGCACCGACCGCCACGTCGACAGAACCGGCGCGAAGCACATCGCGAAGCGCCTCAAGTGAACGCAGGGTAGCGATCTTACCATCGGACTTCGTGAGCGGCTTGCCATTTGCGCCACATGGCAACTGCGGGATCGTCGGACTGATCCTTCGCTAGGTAGTTACGCGCAAATGGCCTTGACTGCCATCCGGTAACCGCTGCTGCTCCGGTAAGCAGCCTCCTGCGAGTGACGCGAGGCGAAGTCGTGCTATTGTCGGAATCAGCCATGATCCGAGCTCCCAACAGCTTGGCTGTGGTCAGGCCGGTCAGAGTGTTCGCGCACTCCGATCAGTCACTGCAATATGCACGTGCGATGCACGTGCAACTTTTATGCACTTTTTCGAAGCCGAGTTCAAGCCGCACAGCGAAAATGCCGAAAAAGCCATTCACGACCCGTTTGGATCCATCTGTGCTAGCTCTCGCAGAGCAACTGGCGGCAGCGGAACGTCGCTCGGTAACAGCTGTGATAGAGCTCGCGTTGATCGAATATGCGGAACGTCGTGGCCTCAAAACACAAGAGGCTGAAAGCAACTCATAGCGTTGGCGACAAGGCTGTAGATCGATCCACATGCGCCGTCGACCTCGACGCGCGGATGGAGTGTCAGCAAGACGCCGGCAGGCGCCCAGCGTGTTGGTAAATTCCCAGATGGCCGCAGCCATTGTCAGTTGAGACGCTAACTACATGAACCTCGACGAATACGAAAAGACGTATCTACCAACGTACGATGAGTTCGCGCGAACTGTTCGGTTTATCCTGGAAAATGCGTTGCGCGCTGATAAAAACCTCCCTCGCCCTCAATCTGTTCAGTGTCGCGCAAAAGATGTCGAGAGCCTTCGTCGGCGTCTCGCCGGGGCAAACAAACTGGATACTCAGACGCTAGAGGTCGACCGACGCGATCTCGCTGGCGCCCGGCTCATCTTCTACACCAACAACGACGTTGACCGCTTTTTGGCGTCATCGCTAATCCGCGACAACTTCGAAATCGAGGAGGATTCGACCAAAATCCATCATCCCATTCCTGAGAACGAGGAGGCCCGATATCGCGCGGTGCACTACACGATCAGGCTTCGCGAGGATCGAACGCGCCTCCCTGAATACGTGAAGTTCGCCGGCCTGCGCTGCGAGATTCAAGTCCAGACGATCTTGAACCATGCCTGGTCAGAGACCTCTCACGATATTCTCTACAAGGACAAGCTGGGCAACGGCTATGGCGGGGAAGCGATGAAGGCAATAGCCAGCCGATTTGCCCGGATTATGGACAAGTATCTGATTCCGGCCGGTTTTGAGATCCAGAAGGCTCAGCAGGAGTATGAGCGTCTCCTGCAAGGCAAGAGCCTATTCGACCAGGACATAGCGACGCTGCTCGATAGCGCCCAAAATAACAACGAACGTTACGAGATACTTTCTGGTCTGAAAGACTACGCGATCCCGAATTACGACGACTTGCCAGTCGCCTACGCGGGGCTCAAGGCGCCCTTGCTTCGAACGGTCCAAGCCGCCCGCGCAACGGATGCCGTTCCAATAGAAACCACCTATGGAGAAATGGAGGGTTTTGACGCCGCTGCAGTGACCTCGCTTGTTTTGGAAATAGTAGAGCGGTTGCGCTATGCCGACGTGGTCGGAACATTACAGCTGCTTATCGAGATTTATCGAGACGAGTCGGCGGAGGACATTCGTCAGGCAATCCTAAACGCGGTCAAGCGCCTGGCTGAGTACCGTATCGATGCCTACAATCAAGTCGGACCGATGCTCCAGATGGCGCTCGTGGACCATCTTGCCGGAATGAGTAGTGCGGAACTGGATAGCATTCGGGCCGTCGCCCTAACTGTTTGGACCGAGGCCGTCCAATCCGACATCACAGGCGCCAAGTGGAAAGCGGATTCCGTGGAGCTTAGCACTGGTGCAGTGCCAGCATCCCACCAGTTGATGTTGGTCCGCGACAAGGCGATGAAGGGTCTCTTCGCAGCCTACGAGCGATCCACTGACGACACGCAAAAGCGCAGAGTGCTCGACGCGCTGGACGCGGCTACCAGAGTTCCTAGTCAGGGCCAATATTCCAATGACCTACTGGCCATTACGCTCAAGGACGCAACGCGTATTGTCGAGTTTGTGACAACCCTGTCTAGCTCAGAAAGCTACGAGCTGCTTCAGCACCTCGAACACCAGTTTCTTTACGACTACCGGCGAGCCAGGCCCTTGGCGGATGAAGCGGGGGACCGATTCAACTGTCGAAGCCAAGCTGCCGCGCTCATAGCCGCTATCCTAAAGTTCCGCGATACGATCAACGCAGACGAACGGTTCCTTCAGTACAAAGTTTTGGTCGGATTTGAATCTGTCTTCCCAGAACATTGGGCGGACGAGGAATTCGACTATGAAAAAGCCGATGAGTTTCGAAAGAGGGAGGCAGAAGGTTACATCGAGGCGATCGATGATGAAAACGAGAACGAATGGTTCGGCCTGTTGGCGCGCTGTGCAGAAACCAAGTCGACCGACCTGGCAACCTTCCCTGTTTTCGGAAGTTTCCTCAGCAATTTGGCCCAGCGGAAGCCCGAGGTAGCTGACAGATTCTTGGCGAGAGCGTCCGATGACCTGCGCCGCTTTCTCCCAAGATTCCTTGATGGGCTGTCTCGGAGCGGCTGCACCGACATCTATGCAAACGCCTCGGAACGCGAACTGGCGTCCGGCACTATGTTATCAGGCATAGCGCGCCATCTTCGCTATTCGGAGGTTAGCAATCCCAATCTCGCGAGACGCCTATTGAAGCACGCCATTGACGTGGTGGACTCAGTGGCAGTGAGTGAATGCCTGTTGTTTGTCTTGGAGCACTACGGGACCGAGCGCATCACAGACTCCGACAGTTTCTTACGTGACGCTTTGTCATTCCTTAGCGAGCGCAAGGATGTCCGATGGGTATCGGAAGCGTGGTTTCTCCGGAAGTCCGCAAAGGTCTACAGCGAGATCACCCCGGAACGAAGAGCGCAAATCCTCGAGAACTTGGGCTATGTTAGCAAAGTGGAATATCAGGCGGAGGCCATTCTCGCTCGGCTGGCCGAAAGTCAGCCGGAGGCAGTCTGGGACTATTTTGGTGCCCGCTTGGCCAAAGACCTTGGCAACAATGATAGCGAAGGTCCCTTTGAGGCAGTTCCATTCCGGTTCCATGGTTTGGAAAAGCCACTCTCAAAAGATCCCGCACTTGCTATCCGAAAGGGTCTGGCCTGGTTCGCAGGCGATCGGAGACTGTTTCAGTTTCGGGGAGGTCGCCTGATTGGTAGCGCATTCCCTCATTGCCCGCCGGAGTTTGCTGCTGCGCTTGCCGACTTGGTAACGGCAGGCGGCGACTTCGAGGCGGACTTCGCTCTTGCGATCCTGCGAAACTACCACGGAGAAATTTCCACCCACGTTGCCTTGAAAGAGGTCGTGTCACGTTTCTCGGACGATGATCGCAAAATGAGCGAGGTACGAGCCGTGATCGATAGCACTGGAGTGGTTTCTGGCGAGTTGGGCTTCGCCGACGCGTGGCGGGTCAGGCGAGATTCTCTGGCGGAGTGGCTGTCGGATGAGCGTCCTTCGGTCAAAGCATTTGCCGAGAAGCACATTGCCGACCTCAACCTGCGAATCGCATCGGAACATCGCAGCGCCGAGTCGGAAAGAGAAATGCGCAGCAGGAACTATGAGGACGAGCACGACGAGGACGATAGTCGCGCGCATGACGGTGACGCGGACGCAACGAACGTTGAAGGCGGCCCCACGGCTTCAGAAGCGACTTCATCGCCAACAAATCCGGAAGGAACGCAAGACAAGTACCGATCTTACGCAGCCCTTGCCGCCGGCGAGGTGGAAGGTGTCGACTACAGGAGGAGCTTCACGGAAAAGCCTTCATCATTCCTCATCGCTGCGCCTCACGGCGGAACGATCGAGCCGGGTACGTCTGAAATTGCCGCAGCCGTAGCGGCCGGTGACCTATCCCTCTACTGCTTCGAGGGCCTGATCTCGAACCGTCCACACACGGACCTTCATATTAAATCGCATCTGTTCGATGAACCAGAGTGTCTACGCCTTGCGGCGGTAGCCGACCTCGTAGTCACGATGCACGGTCGAAGGGATGGAGGAGACACACAGACCGTTTGGATCGGTGGTCTCGATCACCAGTTGCGAGACTCAGTTGCTAAGGGTTTACGGGACGCTGGATTTCACACGGCCACTACGGGGCATCGCCTTCCAGGTGAAGAACAGACCAACATTTGCAATCGGGGACGGCGCGGGCGCGGAGTACAAGTCGAAATCCCAAGGACGCTTCGAGATTCGATGACGCCGGGCTCTCAGGCGCTAGCGACGTTCGCAACGGCCATCCGAGCGGCCATCTTGTAATCTCAGTTGCCGCCTGAGCCGACTCTCCGCACCGACGCGCATTGATGGACGCTAGTTGCTTCTCAACTAGCGCAGCCCTTCCTCTTTCCGGCCCCAGCCTACGTTGTCGCGGCGAAAGCCAGCAAGGTGACGCGAGCAGATGCTTCAGCGCGGCCAAACCGACTGGCCCGAACCATAATTTGGCAGTCGTTCTCGTCGTTTCGATTAGTCGCGCAATGTGGAAAAGAGGTAGGGGAGGCAATGGGTTAGTCGTACATGGCACATTGCTTCGCTATATGGCAATGTGCGCTGCAGGAGAAAAAGTTCATCTAAAACAACCGCCCGGCCAACGCGCAATGTGTGGGCTTTTATCTAGCCATCTTAATCGGTTGTGCTTCCAGTGGTCTTTTCGACATCGTCGTTCCTCTCCTTTTGTGCGATAATATACGAATTTATTCTCTATGATACGGTACCGCGTTCTGGCGTCGATTTCCGATGCGCCGTGCAATCTTCCGCGCTCTGCGACG
Source organism: Mesorhizobium abyssinicae (assembly GCF_049887195.1). Lineage (NCBI taxonomy): Bacteria > Pseudomonadati > Pseudomonadota > Alphaproteobacteria > Hyphomicrobiales > Phyllobacteriaceae > Mesorhizobium > Mesorhizobium abyssinicae. The sequence goes on along the minus strand of NZ_JARAKC010000027.1, from coordinate 18,707 downwards.
GGGTTAATCGGCTGCACGAAAGCAGCGCTCGAACCGTCGTGGCGCACTTTTCCATCGGACTGACGGAACAACGTCACAGGCAATCGAGCGCGGTCCGGCCGTCTGTCGATCGGCGCGGCCGCAGGCAATGTATGGCCCGCCCCGTCTGCAAGCGGAATGTTTTGAGTGGAACAACCGGTCTGCACCAATGTATCCGGCCTCGACGCTTCAGGCGTCCTGCCAAGATGGAGATTCGCGCGCCCGGCTCCTAACAAGATACACGACCTCGAAAGGGCCGCTGCCTGCCGACAGGTTTGCCGAACGCCGATCAACCGTTGGGCCATCTCTATGTACATCCTCCCGCAGACTTCATGCGGCCGAGCAGTTGCCGGGACGCGCCCGCTCGACCAAACTCGTTACCCGTTGGACGCCATCACGGCTTCGTAGGGGCGCTGGTTTGACATCACTGCCCAGGCGATCCGGGCCAGCTTGTTGGCGAGCGCAACGACCACCACGTTGCGCTTGGCGCGCTGCAGTAGCGCTTGCAGCCAGGCGCCGAGCTGGGTGTCCATTCGCGCCAGATATGGCAGCGCCGCTCGCGCGCCATGGATCAACAGCACCCGCATGTAGGTGCTCCCGCGCTTGCTTATCCCCGTCAGCCGCGGCTTGCCGCGGGTCGTGATCTGACGTGGAACAAGCCCCAGCCAGGCAGCGAAATCACGCCCCTTGGCAAACGCCGACACGTCGCCGACCGCTGCGGCCAGCGCCGTTGCGTTGAGAGCGCCAATGCCTGGCACGCTGCGCAGGAGACGGGCTCGTTCATCGCTTTTGGCGAGCGCTTCAAACTCGTGGTCGAGCTGCTTGATCCGATGATCGAGCGCGTGCAGTTCATCGACCATGTCGTGAACGAGTTGCTGCATCCTGGCGGTCAAGGTCGTGTTGTTCGGCGGGTTCTCGCGCAGCCACAGGTTCAGCTTTGGTCGACCCTTGGCGATGACGATGCCGCGATCGAACAGCACACCGCGCAGTTGATTGATCAGGGCCGTCCGCGTGCCGACCAGTCGCTCGCGCGCACGGTGCAAAGTCTGCACATCGAGTTGCTCTTCCGACTTGACCGGTACGAAGCGCATGGTCGGTCGTGTCGCCGCCTCGGCGATTGCCTCGGCATCGCGATCGTCGTTCTTGTGCGACTTCACGTACGGTTTCACATACTCTGGCGGCATCAGCCGGACATCGTATCCGAGCGAGGTAAACTGACGAGCGAGGTGATGAGCGCCGCAGCACGCCTCCATGCCAATGATGCAGCGCGGTTGCTTTTCGACGAATGCAGCAAGGGATGGCCGGCGCATCCGACGACGCAGCACAACCGCTCCTTCGCGGTCGAGACCGACCAGGCTGCAGAGCGTTTTTCCGAGATCGATTCCGAGTACGGCGATGTTCATCTTCCTTCCTCCTTCTGACGCGGACTGACAGTTTGTCCGGAACCGGAGGGGCGGGCCATCCCATAAGATAACGTGCGTTCCGTCGTTCCTGGTCTGCATCGGTCCTCATCCGCCGGGGCGGATCCCTTGTGTCAGATGGCGCCCGTCAGCGTGCCGGCGCCATGCGTTTGAACTGCCGTCTCACCGTTCATCGATGCGCTCCGAGCAGCCGCCGATCCTTGAGATGAGCGCGCTGGGCAGCATCGTTTCGGCTCGCCGCCGGATCGCCGACGTAGAACGTGCCGTCGTTCCACATGGCATGCATGCTCACCGCCAGCTTGCGCGCCACGGCGACACAGGCCTTGCGGTGGCAGGAGCGTTTGGCGATCGCCTGGCCCCAGCTCTTGACCTTGTCCCTGCCCTTGAAGCGCGTCATCAACCCCGACGCCGCCTCGTAGAGCGACCGGCGCACGTCCGCATTCGAGATGCGGCCCTGAACGTCGATCGAGGTGCCCGACTGCCAGCGTCGCGACGTCAGCCCGAAGTAGGCGGCGACATCACGCGAGCGGCGGAAGCGTGATGGATCATCGATCGCCGTCATGAACGAAAGTGCTGTCACCGGACCGACGCCAGGGATCGCCATGAAGCGCCGGCACAGCTCGCTGCGCGCCACCATCTTGACGACGAGATCGTGCAGCCGGCAGTACTGTCGCCACAGCGCGGCGCGCGCCGACAGCATGGCGTCCATCAGTTCGGACGACAGCGGATCGTCCACCACAGCCTGGCGAACCGCCTGCTCGAAGGCCCCGCGTCCGACCTTGCCCAAGCGGATGCCGAACGACTTCAGCGAATGGCGGACGGAGTTTTCCAGGTCGAGGAACTTGGCCTTCAGATTGCGCCGGTGCGTTAGCAGAAGCCGCGTCCGGTAGCAGCTTTCCGACTTGATGTAGGCCTGCCGGAACCAGCCGGTGCGCATGATATGGGCAATGCCGAGCGCATCGGCTTTGTCAGTCTTGTTGCGCTGCGCCGACAGCGCCGCGCGCACATGCAGCGTTTCAAGGCAGATGGCCGGCAGGCCGAGTTTCTTGAGCTCGGGATGCAGCCAGGGCGACAGCGACCCCGCCTCGTGGCCGACGCGGCGCAGGCGCGGCAGAAACGGTTTCAGCACCGCAAACAGTGCATCGGGATCCGTCACCGCCGTCGCTTCAAGATGCACGACGCCCTGATCGTCGACGACACACACCGCCGTCTCCTCCATCGCTACGTCCAATCCACAAAAGAATTCCATGGTTCGCCTCCTGCGTTGCTTCACAGGCGCAGATTTTGCCGCCGAGTCGCCGACGGTCGCCAGTTGAGCTGCGGCCGACGCACCGCTTTTCCTCTCGGCCGAGTGCCCCCCCCGATTACGGGCGGCAATTGTCCGGTTGTGATGCCTGCCTCCGCCCTCAGCGCTCTTTGATACGCTGAGGTGCGATTTTCGGCAGCCGCCGTCTGCCATCATCGCTGCTCTCCCGACGAGGCTCGCGCAACGAACAGTCCCTTTGACTGCGGCACGATGCCGGAAACATCGCGCACCGTGGTCGCGTCCGCAGTGTCATCCACAGGTCGCCCGGCCGACATGGGGGCGACGGCCCAAGTGCGTCCAGATTGCGCGATGAACACGGCGCGCGCGTCCACGCCGATCGGTCGATTTCAGCCAGAGCGGTCGGATTGGTGATGCCCGAACCGTCGATGATCGGCGCGAGCAGGGCGACGTAGGTGCGCGTTCGGCCGGCAACAGGCGGCCGCCGAGCAAGCTTCATAGCGTCCGGGTCCAGCGTCTTAGGCAGCCAGAAATCCCGGCGTGCCGTAGCGGTCGTGCAAATCGCGAAGGTACGCCGTGCCCGCGAGGATGTTGTCGCGCGGATCGTATGGATTGCGGCCGAGACCATGGCGAGTACGCAAATCGGCCCACGTCGCGGGCATGATCTGCATCAGGCCCATCGCCCCGGCCGAGGAGACCGCGGGGTTCTCCGGCGCTTTCCGCATGCATCACCACCGCCCTGATCCGTGCGATCGGAACGCCGAAGCGGCGTGACACCTCGGCAATATGATCGGCACAGGGATCACGCAGTGAAGGGCGTGCGACCGGCGTGACCTGTGCTACCAAGATCGCGGGCGTGACGCTCGTGATGGCAAGGCCAATAAGGAGAAGGAGAGCCCTCCGTCGGGCCGCGGAAAGCAGCCCGGACCCGCTGAGGCGACTCGTTTGGACGCGAGTCGGCATGGCTCAATCCTTCTCGCCGCGATCGCGCGGGCGCGACCAGCGCAGCGACCAGGCGTTACCGGCATCGTCGTCGCGGAACAGGTTGGCGCGGATCGGATACAGGAATGTGGATCGTCGATCAGCAGCGCGACGTATTCGCCGGCCTTCTCGCCGGTGCGTTTCCAGGCCGCGCCGACCTCCGGGCCAATTTCGTTGCTCATACCATCGAAGATGGTGAACGCGATAATCTGGAGCGTTCTGTCTCGAATCTCGCTAGGACGTACCGATGAAACAACGCCTGCTGCATCATCTTCAGGACCTTGCCCGCCGCGTCGCCCAACACGAAATGGGGCATTATATGGTCGCGCGAGCGATGGGTTTCCATACTGGCGATGTTTCGATTGAGCTGACCGGGCCGTTCGACGGCCACCGTGGAATGGCCGCGATTACACTTCCGGAGCAGACCGGCACGATCGAACTCCTGGCCAGTTACATCGCGCGACGCGTGATAGTGCTTTACGCCGGCAGCGCCGCAGAAACACTTCCAGGCGGCGGCGCGCCGACACGCGCCGTTGACGTCGAGATGGCGATTGAAATCATCCGCAATCCTGGCCAAGACGCAGAGCAGGATCATGCGAAAGCCCGCGAGCTGATCCAGATCCTGAGAAATATCACGCGGGCCGGGACCGACGTCAGCGATGAAGCGACGACGCAATCCGAGCTTGATGAGTTAGATCGCCAATTGTTCGGCAGGGCAGTTGAGCTCGTCGAACTGCACGCCGACACAATTGTCGGCCTGGCGGGCAACCTTGCTGATCGCATCCAGATGATAAAGGAGCATGTGACGCTGGACGCTCCATATCTGGAAGGGCTGCCTGCCGTGCAAAATATTTCAGTGGTTGAGCCGATTCCGATGGGCGACACGACCAAAGATTGATCCAGGCTCTAGCGATATAAATGTAACGGGAGCCTAGGCCCGTCAGCCAGACGGGTTGAGACCGAACCGAAGCCTCGGAAACTCCTCGCGCTCGAGGGCAACCGTGAACACCTGATTGAGCGCGCTAATAAAGGCCGCTTCATCAGCGAGGTGAAGAGTGTAGGAATGCAGCTCAGGATAATCCAACACGAAGCAAGGAACGGCTGTCTCATTGAATAAGCCGAGGACAGGGGGGCTGTAGACTGAATATTCGGAATTGAACAGCTCCTTGACAACAATCAAGCCAACGAGATCACGATCACCCAAGTCGATCTCGTGATAACTCTTGCCCGTTCTAAATTTTAGTGGGACGCATGATCGGGCGTAGCCGATTGAACCACGCATCTGGTCGACAGCTTTTTTGAGATGTCCGACGACCGTAGACTTCTTTCGGCCGATCGAGCGAAGCAAGACCTTCTCCGTATTAGGGCTGTCCTTGGCCTGAACGAGGAAGACCGTGTTCGGCGTGATCAGCAAGACGTCCAGGAATTCTTTCCCGTCGTCGTGGCGAATCGGGTTCAGGTAGATATCGTCGTTCTGGAAGATGCGTTGCATCGCATGGACGATATCAAGCTCGTTGAAGTGCCCGGCATCCTCGCGTTCCAGCATCGTGTGCATCGGCGTCTTTGCGCCGTGATATGCGTTCACGTCCGGCCGAACGTCTTGGATGTACATGTCATCGGGGAACAGCGGTTCGCCGAAGCAGATCGAATAGGCCTCGTCATCGTTTTTGGCGGTCCGGAGCCCGAACCACTCGGACAGTTGGTCGTGGATATCGCGAGCCAGCTCGACCGAGAACGGAGCAAAGGCCATCGCGCTCATGCTTGCTTTAAATAGTGCGGCCTCATCGTTCGTCGCGCTGTATCCAAGCAGTTCTCGATTATGCTCATCGAACATGTGCACGCTCAGTTTATCCGAGGCAAAAAGCTCCTGAATCTCGGCCGTGAATTCATCATCAAAGAGCGCTGTCGATAGAGTGAGCGGCTCATCGGCATCATCGAAGAATGCAGATACCATTCCGCATGATTTTCGGCCGTTGGCCATCAACGGCGCAACATAGATGCGAAAGCCGCGATTAAGCTTGGCGGCGAGAATCCACTCCTTTGGGCATTTGATGATCAAGCGCAAAGCGCTTTCGCCTGGAATGCGTATTGGGAACAGCCCACCGGGAAAGTTCCCAAGACCGCCAAGTAATTCCGGATGGGTGATGGTAAGCACGTGATTTCTCAAATTTGCGCGACGCGGTTCTTAGTCACTGCGTTCGAATTTGACGATTGTTCATCGCGAACACAATTGCTGCCTGCGATGGTGGTGCTTACGCGCCGCCGAATTTCCAGACCGGTATGCCGAGCTTCCTGGCCTTATCGGCAAGGTGGTCGTTGATGCCTTGCCGGGGAAGTGCAGCACGCGCCTGGAACGCTGAATGCCGAGCAGGTCCGAATGGCTCGAAGCATCACGGATTTCACTCAAAACCGATGCTTCACCGCCAAGTGAAATAGCGAACTATGGTGAAACCAGTTGCCAATTCCACCGAAATAGGCTATTTCATTTCCTAATGAAAACCTATGAACGAGTGAAAGAGATCGAAAGCCAAGTCGCTGACGCATTGCGTCAGCAGCTGGAACGGATTCCCTCGCTCAAAATCCAGTCCATCGACCAGGAATGGGACCTGCGAACCAGCCCCAATATGCCGATGGCCGGCGCTGACGTTCTCGCCCGTGTCAAAATGGCGGATCGCGTCATCACGCTGATGTGCGAGGTGAAAGAGCCGGGATACCCGCGGCAGGTCCGAGGCGCCATCGATCAGCTTTATGCCTATATGGCGCGGTATCAGACTCTGGCGCATTCCGACGTCGTCGTTCCTCTGGTCGCCGCGTCATGGCTCTCTCCCGAGTCGCGCAACATCTGCGCGAATGCGAGCATGGGCTGGCTCGATCTTGCCGGCAACTGCCGGATCGCTTTCGACAACGTCTTTATCGAGCGGGAGACAGCCGACAAACCGAAGCCGGCGGCGCGAAACTTTCGCGCCATCTTCTCACCGAAGGCGGGGCAGGTCTTGCGTACGCTTTTGCGCGATCCCAAAAGGCCCTGGAAGGTGGCCGACCTCGCCGAAGCAGCGGATGTCAGCCTCGGCCATGCCAGCAATGTGCGGTCGGCGCTGCGCGACAGGGAATGGGCGACGGTGGATGACGAAGGCCTTCACCTGACCGCGCCGGACGCGATGCTGGATGCCTGGCGCGTTTCCTACGAGCCGGTTCGAGGCAAGCGTTCGTCCTGGTACACTATCCTTCACGGGCGTCAGTTGGACGAAGCGCTTCGCGAAACGTTGAGCCGACACGAGACGGAGGGACATGCCATGCTTGGCGGTCTTTCAGCAGCACACTGGCTTGCGCCTTACATGCGCGGCAATTTGACGACGCTCTATGCCGACACGGCGGTCATGCCGGAACTGATCGAGGCGCTCAAGTTGAAGCCATCGAAGAGCGGCGCCAATGTCGAAGTGATAGAACCGGATGATCCAGCCATCCTGAAGGAGCGCGTCGAGGTTCCCGGCGGACCGCCAGTCTCGTCCCCGATCCTTACCTATCTTGACCTCTCGCATCTCGACGACCGTGGGCGTGAGGCCGCCGAACATCTAAGAGAAAAGTTGCTCAAATGGCATTAGCGCCCGATCCACAATCCGCCGCCGACTATACCGACCGCGTCAGCGCTGCGGTCAAATCGGCGCTTATGGAGATCGGACAGATCCTGGGCAGCTTCGAGGGCAAGTTCGCTATTGTCGGTGGAGCCGTGCCGTGGCTGCTTCTAGAGGCCGACGACATGCAGCATGTGGGCACGATCGACATTGATCTGACACTGGATGCGGAGGCGCTTGGCGATGGCGAATATGTTCGGCTGGTCGAGGCCCTCATGGGCAATGGCTACTCGCAGAGCGCGGAGCACCGACGGTTCCAGCTTGTTCGCACGATTGAATTGGCCGACGGCGGGCCACCCGTCGAAGTGATCGTCGACTTCCTGATGCCGCGTGACACTGAGATCGAGAAGAACATTCCCCCTCTCCTATCGGAATTTGCGGTGCAACGCGCGTCCGGTGCGGAACTGGCCGTGCGCTTTCACCAACTGACGGCGATTGAAGGCACGATGCCGGGCGGCGGACATAACCGGGTGAAGATTGCCGTTGCCTCCATCCCGGCGCTGCTGGCGATGAAAGGCCACGCACTGATGCGACGCCAGAAGCGCAAGGATGCCTACGACGTTTATTACTGCATCCGCAATTACGAAGGCGGTCCCGAGGCGCTCGCTGAGGTCTGCCGCCCACTGCTCGACATCAAGGATGCGCGCGAGGGCTATCTGGGGATCGCGGAGAAGTTCGCGAAAGTGGATATGATAGGACCGGTATGGGTGCGCCAGTTTGTGGAAGGAACGCCGCATATCGGTGATCGCACGCCAGTGCAGTGGCAAACAGATGCCTTCGGACAAGTGCATGCCTGGATGGCGGCGCTGGGGCTGGCTGACTAGGTGTGGCCTTCCGATCCGTTTCGGTGCTCCCATAATCGACGGTTCCTGTCGTAACGGGAACGCCTGCTTATCGAAAGTCGCATGCCTTCATCTTGATCTTGCGGATGGGATCACAGGGATCGACAACGTCTCGTGACCGGAAATCTTTAAGCGGCGGCTCTCGTGGATCATGCCTCGGGGCTATCCATTCTCGAGCCGCGGGCGGCATTGCTGAAGAAATCATCCAGCGACGGCGACGGCTTATCGGAGCTGGTAATCAGGGTCTGCGACCACAGAATCGAAGCTTCGTAGACAGAACTGCAGATCCATTCACCGCCCTGTCTGAACCAATGGGTCGCCTCGGGCAGGAGATCGACGGAGACCGGGTGGCGCGCAAAGGGGTTGTGGAAGACTTCCATCTCCGCCGTCCATGGCTCGTAGCCATGCGGCCAGAGCCCGCGATAGTCGGCACTCGTGATGTCGAGGCAAAACGGAATACCCTTCAATGCGCCGGGTGTTCGGTCGAAGAAATTGCCGATGCGGGTGTAGCGATGACCGGCAGGCGCGCCACCGCCAGAGATGGCCACGCGATTGAGTTTGGCCATCGAGCAGGCATTCGTGAAAACCACAGCGGATAGCTCGGCATGCTCATCGTTGGCGAACAATCCGGTGGGAAATCGCGCAGGCCCCAGCAAATGTTCGGCCGGCATTGGCACAGCCTGCGGCCGGCCGTCGACCTCCGCGACCGTCGCTCCCGATCCAAGCAGGTAGCCGATCAAGCCTTCGCGGCTCCACATCATCGAGCCGGATGCCTGGAAGTCGGCAACAGCCAGGATGAACGGCTTGCCGTTGACATGTGGAAGCTGGTCGTACCGCCGTGCAAGTTTGTTGCCGATGGTTTTGGCGAAGCGCAACGCCGCCGCGCCGAAGAAGACTTCCTCGCGATTGGTCGGCACGTCCGCAAAGGGGGCGTTGACGTGATTGTACGGCACGGCAGGATTGGCCGCAACTGCCTCCACCCATGCTTCACCGCCAAGCCGATTCTCAATGCGGAAATCCGGCGATTCAAAGGGCTCGACAAGCAGACCCTGCTCGCGAAACGACGCGAGAAGCTGCGCTTCCCATAGCCGTGTATGGAAGTTGGTTGTCTGGCAATCGCTCACCCAATTGCGGTCGGGTCTCGGCAGCGCAAGATACAGCTGGTTCAACGCCCAGGCCGCCGATTGATGGGTTTCCATCCCCAACATCCGAAACACGTCGCTTGGCTCGCGGCCGGCGAGATCGAAAAGTGGCGCTCGCATAGGGACGCCGGGCGGCAATGGCTCAAGCGCCAACCCGTCGGCAAGCTCGGGCTCAAGGGCCGTGGCTGCCACGTCTATCGTGGCGAATCCACCGGCGCGCGTGGTGACCATCCAAACGGAATCCACTCGCCGTCGCATGACGATGACGCGGAATGAGTTGCTCTCGGGGTTGTGCGTGACAATGCCACATCCATTTCCGTCATTTGAGCCCCATGCCGCGACCGGTGGCTCCTCGCCACAGGCGTGCCCGCGCGGTAGCGCTAGCGCATAGAAATCAAATTCCCACTGCGGGATTTTGCGCATCACCACTCCCTGTCGCAGACGCCCTGCTGCTGCAGAGCGCCAGCTTCACATCGATTGGCGGGGGCGCGTCAACAATACGGGCCCCTCAAGACTGTTTTCCGCGAGCCAGACAAGCTCGCAAGCATGCGTTCGAACAATAACTGGTGACGCATAACGAAGTGCCTTTCGATTTTCTGTGCCACCCGGTTCGTCAATTGTTTAAGCTGGCGAAAGCGAGTCAGTGGGTGGGCACATGGAAGTTTACTGCAAGGGCATTGCCCGTATCCGTCACGCGTCGAGTGGGGAAATCTTTAAAGTCGAAGCGGAAGATTTGGATTGGGACGCCGTTGGCGGCGATGAGCGCCAGATGGGACCTGAAATCCACTATGAGGCGGTGGTCGACCATCCTGAGCTTGGCGAACTGACCTGGGGGCTTTGGGAGTATCCCGTCGGGATCGAAAACTATCACAACACGGATGTTGGCAGGCACGAGCTCGTCGAAGACTTCGACTACGGGCTTGAGCATGGTGAGCAGGAACCGGACGATTGGCTCGACTATGAGGCACCGTCCAACCCATATCGGGTTTTCATGGACTCCTATCACCACACGGGTGATCTGCTCGCCGATCATGGTGGATATCGCGGCGACCATCTCGTGAACCGGATGATCTTCTCCCACCAGGTCACGGCGCTGGAAGCATATCTCGGCGACACTCTGCTCAATGAGGTTATGGGCGACAAAGCGGCTATGCAGCGTTTGATTGATCAAGACGAGGATCTGGGGAAGAAGAAATTCACTCTGTCCGAGGTATCAAAGGAGCCCGCGTTGGTCGAACGCAAGGTCCGGGAGCACCTGCGTTCTGTCATGTTTCACAATCTCAAAAAGGTCGACGTTCTCTACAACATCGCTCTCGGCGTGCGAATTCTGAACCTCGCCAGCGACAAAGCCAGCCTGTTCAAGGCCGTCTTGCTTCGTCACGATTGCGTCCACCGCAACGGCTTCGACAAGGAGGGAAAGGAGATCGACGTCTTCACCAAGGCGTTCGTCCAGGAGACGGCGAACCTGATCAAGACCTTCGTTGAGGAGATCCAAAACGCAGTACAGGGCCGGCCTTCGTAGATTGGCGGGCTTCACACGCCCGCCTGATTCATCTCAACCTGGGGCGCGAGAATGTCGGTTGCCTCCCAATGCTCGCCGTCGATCACCGTTACAAATTCCCGGTCCCAAACGCCAAATCGCTGCTGCAGCGAACGCGTCGCCAAGGGGTTGTGGACGTAGGTCAGCGGGCGGGTCTTCCGGGATAGATTTCCGAGACTGACGCGAGACCAGAGAACGCCGGAGACGTCGCTGAAGAGTGGGTTGAGGAAAGCAGTGCGCTCGACCGGCTTACCCTGGCGCGCAATTTCGGGCGACGCGTGGTATCCTTCCTCGACTATCTCGTCTGTTGCGCGATCGATGGTGATGTAGGCGTCACCGATGGGGAACAACGATGTCAGGATCAGCGGGGGCTTTTCGGGGACATAGACACCGAAGCGGCTGGCGCTGATTGCGATCAGACGCACGTCATCCGCACCGATGACGCCCTCTTTCAGATACTTTTTGATGACCTTGAATTTCGTCCAGAATGCGCTCGTCATGCGTAGCTGAGCCTGGCGCACTGGCGCCGCAAAAGAGGCCACCGCCTTCGTTCATCGGGACGGGGCGCGTGACTTGGTCTGGGCCGGGATTACCCTCGTCCGGTGCAATGGCCTCGATCCAGATACGCCCACTATCAGTCAGGACGCACAGGTCGGGTTGCCCGCCTTCGCGCAACCGTTCGGACGTCGGTAGCAGCGCATGCCCAGCCTCAAGGAAAGTCCAACCGAGATACATTTCCCAGAAGCGGGCATCGACATCGCGAGCGAAGCCGTCGCGAAAATCTGGATCGGCATAGGGCTCGTAGCGCTCCCACATGCCTTCGATGATGCTGTGCAGCCGCTTTTCCTCGGGATGCTCAGCAGCCCTGAGGTTGATGAAGCCCTTGTTCAGGTTAGGGCCGTTTGGTGTCGAGCAGATAGCGAGTCACAGGTCGACCTTGCGCCCCTCTTGCCTCGGCCGCGAAAAATCGAGATCAGCCCCTACAAGGGGCGAGCGACGAAGCGCGTCGAGGATACGGCCCGCATTCGGCGGCTCACCTGCTACAGCCGTTTTGACCGCTGTTCGGACCTCATCCGCTTCTGGCCCCTCCTCTGCCAAACGACGCGCGAGCGCACGGATCAGCTCTCGATCAGACTCCAGCGCCATCACCTCAAAGCGGATGAACCCGCGCTGCGTCAGCCGCGCGCGATAATTCTGAAGGGCCCTCTTTTGTGCGGCATTGCCCATTGGTCTGCCCCTCGTGTTATATCTGGATATATATTCCAAGCGCGAGATTTGAGCAAGGGACGGCAGGGTGACGGAAGACTCTTCCGACATGGTACCGGAAACGGGCGAAAAAGTGCGCCTTGAGCGCCAGTATTTGCTGTACGCTGCGGCGCGCTCTGGTACGCCCCAGGACGCAAAAGCCGCCGTCTCCTGCGCAAACGACGACTCGGATACCCCGGCCGATACGGTTGCCTACCGCCACGGATGGGACGATCGTTCTTCCGAACGACTTGTATGCGGGTTCGAACGGCGCGACGGTGAAATCAGGCAATCCGCCAAAGCAGAGCAGCGCGCTCCGGCAGATCGAGCCGGAACTGACGCTCGTAAAGTACCTCTTCTCCAGGCTGACGAAGTGCGCCTGCTGCGGCGGTGGCTACACGATGATCTCGGCCGACCTCGTTGGATGCGCGACGGCGCGCAACAAGGGCACTTGCGACAATCGGAAGAACATTCGCCGGGATAAGCTGGAGACACGCGTTCTGAACGCACTTCACCACCATCTTATGGACCCGGAGCTGTTTGCTGAATTCTGCAAGGAATTCACTCAGGAGATGAACCGGCTTCGCATGGAGGCACGATCGACTATGCCGCCGAGACTGAACTGACCCGCGTCGAACGTGAACTTGAGAGGATTCTGGATCTCTATCTCAAGGAGGCGATGTCCGTCGATACGGTGAAGGAGCGAAGCGGAAAGCTCGAGGCGCGGAAAAGGAGCTTGTGCGCCTACTGGGGGAAGCTGAGGAGCCGCCTCCTCTCCTCCACCCAAACATGGCACATCACTATAGTGTTCAGGTGGACGAGCTGTACGCAGCGCTTCAGGAGGATTCGGAGGAAAAGCGCATGACCGCGGCCGATTTGATCCGGTCCCTCGTAAAGGAGATCATTCTGATCCCCGACGAGAAGGAGATCCAAATCGACGTGCGTGGCGACCTGGCCGGCATCCTTGGGATATCGCTAAAAAGCAAAAAGCCCGCCGGAGGGGCGGGCCATTCGCAAGTAGAGTTGGTTGCGGGGACCCGCAACCCCTTTTGTCATAATATCGTCAGACCTTTGATTTTGGTCGGGTTTTGCGAATTCGAGGATGCCGAACAACTCGCCGCGTAGCTCGGCATGGACGTCGCCACGCTTGTCGCCGGGCGTGAGCACAATCTCTCCGATCAACCAGCGCAGCGCCTCGGCGGCTTTGCGTCCGTCCTCGTGGTCGGCGAGCGCTTGCGTGAGTTGCTCGAGCCGCCTGCGGTAGAGAGTAGCGATGTTGGGATGCAGGTCAGGTACGTCTGTGGGAGCCACCGCCAGACGCGCGGTGGTCTCCGCCTTCTGCCTTTCCAGGTCTTCCATTCTCGCTTTCATCGAAGGTTGGTACAGGCCATCCTCAATCGCGGCCATAATGCCGGCGATAGCGCGCTCGATCTTGTCGAGTGCCTTGCGGTCCTGTTCGCCTTCCGCACGACGCTCTTGGTTGAGGCGGTTGGTCTCCTGGGCATAGGCGCTGACCGCCTCGGCCACGGCGTCGGCCGAGACGAGCCTTTCCTTCAGGCCTGAAAGGACGCGCTGCTCGATCTTCTCACGGGTGATGGTGCGGCCGTTGGCGCAGATGCCCCGGCGCTGGTGGTTGAGACAGGCATAACGCTCGCGTGTGAACAGGCCGTAGAGCCCGCCGCAGCAGCCGCAGATGAGCAGGCCGGAGAGGAGGGAGACAGGCCGCTTCATGGTGTGCAGCTTCATGGCCCGGACCTTGCGCGTGGCGATCGCCACGGCCTCGAACTGGCTGGCGATGGATTTCTGTCTCTCCTTCACGGCCTGCCACAATTCGTCCTCGACGATCCTGAGATGCGGCACCTCGGTGCGGATCCATTTGATTGGCGGATTGGCCCGTGAGACGCGCTTGCCGGTGGCGGGATCCTTGACGAAGTGCAGGCGGTTCCAAACCAGCATACCGGTATAGAGCTCGTTGCTAATGACACCGGTGCCCCGGCTTACGTGCCCGCGCACGCTGGATCGCCCCAGTGCCGGCCGAGCGGACCAGGAACGCCCTCCTTGTTGAGGTCGACGGCGATCGCCTTCGGGCTCTTGCCGGCGGCGAACTCGCGGAAGATGCGGCGCACCATGTTCGCTTCGCCCGGCACGATCTCGCGATCGCCGCGAACAGGCTCGCCTTCCGCATCCAGTTTCTTCAGCACCCGGTAGCCGTAGCACAGCCCACCCCCGGCCTTACCCTTCTCCACCCTCCCCCGCAGGCCACGATGAGTCTTGAGGGCAAGATCCTTGAGGAACAGTGCATTCATCGTGCCCTTAAGGCCGACATGCAACTCGCTGATCTCGCCCTCGGCCAAGGTGACGATGGTAACGCCGGCGAATTTGAGATGTTTGAAGAGGGTGGCGACATCTGCCTGGTCGCGGCTGATGCGATCGAGCGCCTCGGCCAGCACCACCTCGAAGCGGCCGCGCTGGGCATCGCGTACCAGATGTTGGATGCCCGGTCGCAGCACCGTGCTGGCGCCAGAGATCGCCGCGTCTTGATAGGTTCCGGCCACGCTCCAGCCCTCACGCGCCGCCTGCTCGCGGCACAGCCTCAACTGGTCCTCAATGGAGGCGTCCCGCTGGCTGTCGGATGAATAGCGAGCATAGAGTGCGACACGGGTCATGGCGGCAGATCCTCTCTCTTCTCCTCAACAGGTTTGCCATCCAACTAGCAGCGGCCCGACCGATTGTCGTTGGCCGCCAACGCGGCCGCGGATGCTTCCCGCGCCAACCCGCCCGCCGATCAGCCGGGCGATATCCAGCACCAACCGATCCAGTTTGGCCGTAGCCACGTTTTCGGGGCCACCTTCGGGGCTGACGAGGTCGCCGCTGTCATTCGCCGGAACAAGCTGCTGCGGCCCAGTCCTGGTTTCCTCTGCCATCGATCGCGGTCTCCAATTGTGGATCGACCTGCAATCAGAGTCTTTCGGACTGCGAAGGAAAGCACGAAGTTCGTGTCGTAGGGCCACAGCGTGCAATGACTTGCGCTGTGCGGTTTCGTCTCAATCGTCAAGGCTGGGCTGCAGGCGACAAAACCGTACGCCGACCTTATGCCGCCCTGTTTCCGTACGGCGCGCCGGGTCATGCCACATGGTCTTATTGGCTATCTCTGCGCCTTCTGCACGCCTTGGCTAGCGTAACCTTTGACCACCCTTTTGATCGAAATTTCAAACGGACCGCTACCAAACGCTCGTATGCAGTCAGCCTGACGCGGTCTGCCCACCGATCCGACCAATGTCCTCCAAGACAGAGCGGATTTGAGGCCAGGGGAATTCCCCATCGTCCTTCGACGGCTGCCCTTCCCGGAGCACAGCGTCAAGCTTCGCGGCCACGCCGGCAAGGGAGACAGCCTGCGTTTCTGATAATGCCTCAAGCAAAGCCAGCGCCCTGTCGGCGGCGTCATCCTCGGCGCGGATAGCAACTGAGTAGCCAATCGTGCGGTCGGCAACCTCCCAGCAGGCGTTATGAGCGGCCAAATCAACCTCAGCCTGCACAACGGCTGCCACGTCGACAGAGCCGGCATCGATCAGGTCTCGAAGTGCCTCAAGTGAGTGTAGGGTAACGGCGCTACCGTCGGACAATTGGATTATCGCACTAGGAAAGCCGACTGTTTCTACCAGCTTTCGTTCCAAGCGCTGCTGCTCACGGTTCAACCGCTCGGTCTCTTCTTGAGCGGTTTGCCATTTGCGCCACACCGCTACTGCGGGATCGTCTGATGAGCCGGGCTCCGTCGGGATTCCCGTTTCTGCTGGCGCTTGCTCGATCGCACTCGCCGATAGCACAGTTCCCGTCTTGCGCGTGACGACGGACAAAGTCGTGATATTGTCGGAATCAGCCATGGACCCGAGCTCCCAACAGCTTTGCTGTGGTTAGTGCGGGCTGCGTGCAAGCTCACGTCGCCCGGCCATATTCGCGCGACAGCCGATATCTGCAAGGACTTGCGTCGTTGCAAGCGGCTGAAGCGGCCTACCCGCTAACGTTTAACCGATCCGAGATCACTTTGCAATCACATGATCTGAAAGATATCACAGGCGCTCAAATGCGGGCCGCACGCGCATTGATCCGTTGGAGCGCGAAAGATCTCGCCGAAGCTGCAAGCGTGGGCGTGGCGACTGTAAGACGCGCCGAATCCGACGACGGCATTCCGCCGACGACGTTAGCTAATCGAAAAGCGATCCGCAGCGCGCTGGAGGCGGCGGGCATCGAGTTTATTTCTGAAAATGGCGGCGGCCCTGGCGTAAGGCTCGCTCGTCGTTTTTGAGTGTGGGTGCTGCTAACGATTTCCGACCGACCAAGGTGGCATGCAGCGGTCTCTTACGTGTGTCTGGCAAGCAGACTAGAGGCCGCGTGTAGCCGCTCGCGAGCGCGCCTTCAAACGGCGCCGCAGCGAGCGAGTGGCGGCCTTGCGCCCAATCTGAGACGTTCAGACAAAACTTGCTTTCTCCCAGAAGCGGATGTTCGCGCGCCCTGTCCACGAACGTCAGCCAACGCGTCTTAAGTTCGGGCGTTCAAAGCTCGTAATGTCGATCATATTAGCTGCCGCTGCCTTGTATTAGCGCCCGATATCGACTGCGGATGCGCGGCGCGCCAGATTGTATACGCAGTCAATTGTTTCGACTGGCCAACTGCGCTTTTCGGCATGGGCTAAGCCGCCTTGCCGAGGCGGATCGCGGGAGAAGGAGCTGTCGTCTCCTCACTCTCATGAGGAAATCTCAGAATCGATCTTATCGAAAATATCTTTGCTCTCAATCGCCCGGATTCCGTTCGCAACCAATTCCGATTTCTTGCTGCGATGGGAAAGGAAAGCGGAGCTGGCCATCGTTCTCAACGCTGCTTCTTTGCGCGTCAACTTCGGTGTCGTCGCGCGTCCACGGCATGAGATATCCAGTGGCTGAGATTATCCCGGATGTATTCATAAACGGCAACGCTGTCGGTAAACGGCGGGTCGTAGGTCTGGGCGTCCATGGCAGTGCCTTCGATCAAAAGCGCATCGAAGGGGCTCGCTCCCTTTTCTGAGGACCGCCCGTCCCGGTCCTTGAGATTGTGAACGTGGATCGCGAGGATGCCGAGGCCGGTGCGCCATGCCCTTTCTATCTCGTACCTTACCCACTTTCGGTCAGCGGTCTGGGCACCGACCAACACGATCAGACACTCTTTCCCACGCATGTTGTCGTCAACCCAGGCAGTGATGGCCTTGTCGCCACGCCTGAGAACCTTGTCCCACGCCTCCCGATCCAGTATCGGCTGCGTTTCGATTCGACCCATGTTCCGCATTTGCTGAACCCGCCACATGTCATGCGCGGCGTCGAAGCTGATGTAGCACTTCCGCCCGGGACGGGGCCCAGGCTCCAGTTGCGCTGGCCTAAGCATGTTTACGATTTTTCTCGCAGCGGAATCGAAGTCGAGGCTAACGGTGACATACTGCATGTGGCGTAGAAGGTCGGGTATTGCCGAGGTGGGCGTGCCATCCAGCAAGACAGGCACGATGAATCTAGAATGCCCGTCGGTCGCCGCTTGCCGTTGGAAAGCGCGAATCTCGAATTCCTGCCAACGACGCTCGCGTGTGCCGTCCCCGACCAATACCAGCATGTGGTCCGACGCCTCAATCGCGGATCGCAGCGCCGCCTCAGACGGCTCTCCGGCTTGAAGCTCATAACGGTCCATAAAGACCGAAAGCCCCCGCTTCGAAAGCGCCTCCCGCATTTCTTCGGCCGCGAACGTGTTAACATGGTCGTAGCTCAGGAACACGTCTGACCTAGAACGCCTACTGCCGGCAGCGATGCGCCTCGCGGCGGCCACGTAATCGTCGCGGCTCTCCAGCATAAGGCTCGTCTGGCCCAGCCTGTGAGCGAGCAACGCGGCAAGAGTCTCAAGGCTGTAGTTGATGCCGAGGGGGTCCGCGGTCTCGTCCTCGACGACGGACAGCCGTTCCCCGAAGGTCCAATAGGGCACGTAAGGGATGGTGGTGGCCTGGATAAGCCGAGCGGTCGAGTCCGTGGGCCCGGCCCAACCGCAATAGAACTCAGCAAGCTCGGTCGCAAACCGGTCCCGCCACGCCATCGAAATCCGATGCTCGAACTGGGTTTCGAAGCGCGCAGGTATCGGAAGGAGCAGGAGCCGCGAACGGTCCAGGGCGAGACCGTTGCGAGCTTTGGCCGCACGCCGTGCAACCTCGACCGAGCCCTCGAGGCTCTGCTCATTTGCGGTGAACAGAAATGCGAGCACGTCGGGGAGCTGCGCAGCAAT
This sequence comes from Mesorhizobium abyssinicae, assembly GCF_049887195.1. Lineage (NCBI taxonomy): Bacteria > Pseudomonadati > Pseudomonadota > Alphaproteobacteria > Hyphomicrobiales > Phyllobacteriaceae > Mesorhizobium > Mesorhizobium abyssinicae. The sequence continues at coordinate 334 of NZ_JARAKC010000027.1, read as the reverse complement.
AATGCCGGAAAAGTCTGTGACGCCCGTGCGGGCGTCGATCAGGACGTAGTCGAACTCATCTCGTAACTCGCCGAACATCCGCTCCAACGCACTTCCGAGACCCGAGCGGTAGAGGCTCTTCCAATTCAGACGGCGCAGGCGCTGGGAATATGTCCGATCGGCTTGGCCCGCTTTCATCAGCGAGATTCCCCCAAGCGACGGGGAGCTTAAGACCGTATGTCCTTTCTGGTTGCCGGCTGTGAGGTGGTTCGCCCTACACTGGCAGTGTTGAAGCGAGGGTTGCTCGTCGAGCCTATCCTCATGCCAGGAGGACGAACCATGGAAGAATATAGCG
>NZ_JARAKC010000026.1:0-55369 GCF_049887195.1 Mesorhizobium abyssinicae | reverse complement strand
CATCGCCAGAAACGTCCTCCAGGCAGCCGATGCCGACAAAGTCCCCATCAGCCACCGCATCAAGAAATGCGCCTGGAACGACGACTATCTCATCCAGGCGCTAACCCATATGCGATAGCCCTGCCCTCAAGGGGGAGATGGCCGGCACGCCAGCGGGGGTGCTGTCCCGCCAGCGTTTCCGCAAATCACAGCGTCACATAGCTAGATCAGGCACTCGCCAGCAAGTTCGCATCCCGCGCCAGCCGCCGGCGTCCGTCGCCTTCCTTGCGCAGCAGCGTGAGCGTGTAGCCGGAGCGCCGCACCGGCTCGCCGCCCGGCGGCGTCGCTGTCATGTCGATGCGGTTGCGGATATAGGCCCAGTCGCCGAGCAGCTTGAGTTCGACGATCTCGCTCGAGCCATCGATCTTCTCGCCCATGCCTTTGAAGGCGGCAGCGAAGGCTGCCTTGCCGAACGGTTCCTTGGCGGGAACCATGAAGATGACGTCGTCGGTCATCAGCGAGAGCACGGTCTCCAGATCGCCCGTGCGGCTTGCCGCCATCCAGGTCTCGACCACCTGCCGGATCGCGCTTTCGTCGTCGGTCATTGGGTTGTCTCCCTAATGCATCCGTGAGTAGGTGGTGCACCTGTTGCCAATGGCAATGAGCGCCTGCGGGGGGAGATGGCCGCGAGGCCGGAGGGGGCGCGAAGGATCGCGGCAATATTCCAGCTTGTGTTCGTCGCCCCAGGCTGATGCCGGGCGCTTCAAGTTCGAGCGCTCCCCCGCGGCGGAAACGCCCGGCGCGGGGGGTTGTTCGGTCCGGCGGATCAGAACTTGTAGCTGAGTCCGACCCGGATATCGTGAGTCTGGAGATCGACGTGCGTTTCGGTGGTAAAGCCATTCACCACCGAGAGAGCCTTGCTGCCGAAGTCGGAGTAGCGATATTCGACCCGAGCGATCCACCTGTCGGAGAGGGCGTGCTCAACGCCGCCTCCAACCGTCCAGCCAACATGCGTCTCTTCACGATATGGCTGGTCACCGCCGAAGCCGCCGGTGGTCACGAGCACTTGATACCTGGCCGCAGCCACGCCGGCAGTGATGTAGGGCAAGGTCCGGTCGTAGGCGTAACCAGCCCGCAGCCGCGCAGAGCCTGACCATTTGACCTCGCCCTTGACCAAGGCGCCACCGCCGCTGCCGAAGGCCGTCTGTCCATCCACGGCAGTGTACATCAGGTCGGCTTCGGCGCCGAGTACGAAGCGGCTGGCCATTTCACGATTGAGGCCGATATGGATGCCCCCTATGAAGCCGTTCGGATCGATAGGACTGTTGAGATCGCCGCCGCCGCTGGTGACCAGGTGGTCAGAGCTTCCAACTGCGTAACCGACGTCGACGCCGGTATAGGAGCCAGACCAGTCGTAGGCAGCCGGCCCCTCATTGGTGTCCGCCGCTGATGCCAGGCCGGCAGGCGCGAGGATGAAGGCTGTCGCGAGAAGAATCGGTTTCATCGTGTCTGCTGCCTCATAAATGTTGCGCCCTCCGTTTCGGAAAGGCCGCAGAGGGGCTCCGTTCGGTTCTGCAGATCAGAACTTGTAGCTGAGGCCGACCCGTAAATTGTGCGTCTTGAGATCGACGTTCGAAACCGTGCCAGGACCAAAAAGCGGCACCGAGAGATCCTTTTTACCGAAGTCGGCGTAGCGATATTCGACGCTGGCGATCCACTTGTCAGTGAAGGCGTGGTCAACGCCAGCTCCAACCGTCCAGCCAAGATGGGTTTCGTCGTGGACTGGTATTGTACCGCCGGGGCCGTTGGTGATCACACTCACTTCATACTTGGCGGCGGCCACGCCGGCAGTGATGTAGGGCAAGGTCCGATCGAAAGCATAGCCAGCCCGCAGCCGCGCCGAACCCGACCACTTGAGTTCGGTGTTGAGCAGCGCACCGGCGCCTGCGAAGGTGCTCACCCTATCTACATTGCTGTACGCGAGGTCGGCCTCGGCGCCGAGCACGAGGCGGTTCGCCATCTCCTGGTTGACGCCGATATGGACGCCGCCAACAAAGCCGGTCGGATCGAGGGGCGCGTTGACGTCGGTGCCCCCAAGGCCAGCGCCGGCAATGAAGAGATTGGATTTTCCGGCTGCATAACCGACGTCGACGCCGGCATAGAGGCCGGACCAATCGTAGCCGGCGGCAACGGGCGAGGTTTCGTTGATGTCCGCCGCGCCTGCCATGCCGACAGGCGCGAGGATGAAGGCTGCCGCGAGAAGAATGGTTTTCATTGTCAGTCTGATGCCCCAGAAATGCTACGTTCCCCGCCGCCGAATGCGCGGGGATTCAGCTGTTGTCGACGTCCCGGTTTTGCATTGTCGGGCGGCGCGCGTCTTGGGCTGGGCCGCACTGGAATTGTCCTGGAACGCACCCCGTCACTTTCCGGACCAGTGTGGCGGATCAGCCGCAGCCGGCCGGCTACGTCGATTCGGGACCTGCGAGAGGGGCGCCCATGTCCGAAATGAGTTTGACGAGATCGGCCTGGCGCCGCGTGCCGGTCTTGGCAAAGATCCGGTTGAGGTGGGTCTTCAGGGTATTCTCGCCGATGCCGAGCGCAACCGCGCTCCTGGGGGCGGACAAACCACTGCCGATCCTGAGCAGGACCCGCGCCTCCGCTGGCGTCAGGTCGAACAGCGTGGTGAGAACGGCTTCCGGCAATGGCGAGGCGGACGTCGTCGTCGACACGAAGACGGCGGCACAGGCGGGCCGGAAAGCCGCGCGCGCGGTGCCTTCGGTCAACGGCAACACATAAGCAACGGCGGGCGGCTGGCCCGGCGCCGAAATGGGCAGGCCGATGCCGCGCGAACCAAGCGAGGCATCCGCGCGCGCGGCACTGGCGATCGCTTCCTGCAGGGCAAGAGCCACCGCCGGATTCTGCGCCTGCAGGAGGCCATTCCTCGAACGAATGGGACCTTCCACCGAAAGCATCTGCTGGGCAGCCTCATTGGCATGCAGGATTGCCCCACTGGCGCCAGTAAGCACGACAGGCACGGCCAGATGGTCGAGCGCCTGACGATAGAGACTGGCAGTCACGCGGGCCTGATCGAGCAGGTCGCCAATCAGGGACGCACGGCGCAGATGCGGCGACAGCAAGGCCATGAAACGCTGCTCCTCGACGGATATGATCCCCCTGCCGGCCCGCGTGGTGCAACCCATGAGGCCGATCCGGTCCGGTGTGTGAACGAATTTGATGATGCAGCCTTCGCGCAATCCCTGCGGCTTGGCCCAATTCTGATAAAACGGCGTCTGCTGGAGTTCGGCTTCGCTGATATGCGACAGCGTCGCGACGGGCGTGTCGATATCGCCGACGACCGCCGCCTTCAGCCCGGGAATTGCGTCAAAGTCATAATCCTCCTGCAGCACGCGCATCCGCTCGGCATCCCAGGGCGACCGCGCCGCGAAGCGGCCGTGATTGTCGGCAGTGCTGGCAAGCGCGATGGTGCTGTAGGCCGCATCCATGGTTTCGGTGATCCGGATCATGACCCCGGTCCAGCCGTCCGGATTCAGCACGCAATCGTAGATATCGCCGACAATCGAACCCAGAACTTCGCTGCTCAGCCTTTCCACCGTTTCTCCTGCACCCCAGCATGCCCGCCATGATGGATGGCGGGCAAAGAATGAAACCAGCAACATTTTGACGGCGGCTCGGCGCAAGGACGCCGATCCGCCTGGAGGATTTTGCTGGCGTCATACTTTCGGGTGACGCCAAGCGTGATTGGGCTCGATTAAGGGGTTCAGTCGGCTGAACGCCAAGCCATCAATGTTGCTGGTTATTCCTGGAATGGAAAGCGTCGCGTTCGATTTTTTGAGACTGCGGGTTTAGCGGGGGCGCTTCCTTTGTCACGAAAGACGGTGTTTTCATCGGCTGGTTTGCCGGAGCATCTTGGCGCCTATGAGGGATTGCACAGGATTACCTACAATTCCAGCGACCTGATCGGCGGCGAACAAATCCAGAAGGAGCAATGGATCTCATCGCTGACATCCGGTTACGCCCGTCTGCGTGCCGATCCGGCCATCGGCAGATCGTTCGAAGGGGAGCTCAGGATTGTTCGAGCTAGCGACGTTTCGGTGGGCACGATCCACGGCACTGTCAAATCGATATCGAGAACCACTGAAGACATTGCTGCTCAGAGCACCAACAATGTCGTGTTGCTTCTCAATGCCGGACACTCCCCGCTCAGCGTCGACCAGGCGGGAAGGAGCGTCGATCTGAGTCCAGGCGCGTCCGTTCTTGTCGAGCAGAGCGCCCCCTCAATCATCCGAGTGAGCGACGGGCAATGCGGCCTGATCGCCGTGCAGACCGATCGCGAACGCGTGCGTCAGCGATATGCAGCGTTTGAGGATCGCCTGATGACCGTCGTGTCCAGCTCCATGATGATCAACGCCCTTGTTCGTGCCTATGTCGGCGTTCTGGCGGATGAGAAAGAAGCCGAGTCTCAACTGACCATGCAGTTCGTGGCCGATCATATTGCCGATCTGATCGCCGCCACCGCTTCCATTGCCGCACCGGTGACGGCGCACGACAACGCGGACGCGCGAGGTCTACGTGCGGTACGGACGCAAGCGATTCTGACTAAAATTCGCGGTGGCTTCACCGATCCGGAAATCTCCGCGCAAGGTATCGCAAAAGAGCTCGGCCTGTCGGCGCGCTATGTCCAGGATCTGCTCCAGGAAACAGGCATCAGCTTCTCCGAGCGTGTTCTCGAACTACGCCTGCAGAGAGCGCACAAGATGCTCTCGCAACGGCACAACGACGCCATGCGCGTCAGCGAAATCGCGCTGATAAATGGCTTCAGCGATGTGTCCTACTTCAATCGCTGTTTCCGCCGCCGCTTCGGCTACACGCCATCGAGCGCGAGATAGATCCGGACATCGGCCGGCACGGCCCCCCCTCACTTCCCCTGCCCCTTCAAAAATTGCCCGAGCAGATCAACCGGCAGCGGGAAGACCACCGTCGACGAGCGCTCGCCGGCGATGTCGTGCAGGGCCTCGAAATAGCGCAGCTGCATGGCTTGCGGCTCGGCCGCCAGCATGCGGCCGGCTTCGACCAGTTTCGCCGCCGCCTGCTGCTCGCCGTCGGCGTTGATCACCTTGGCGCGGCGCAGGCGTTCGGCTTCGGCTTGCTTGGCGATGGCGCGGACCATGCTCTCGTTCAAATCGACATGCTTGATCTCGACATTGGAGACCTTGATGCCCCAGGCATCGGTGCGCTGGTCGAGGATCTCCTGGATGTCGTTGTTAAGCTTGTCGCGCTCGGCCAGCATCTCGTCGAGTTCGTGCTTGCCGAGCACCGAGCGCAGCGTGGTCTGCGCCAACTGGTTGGTGGCGGCCATGAAATCCTCGACCTGGATGATCGCCCGCTCGGCGTCGACGATGCGGAAATAGAGCACGGCGTTGACCTTCACCGAGACATTGTCGCGCGAGATCACGTCCTGCGGCGGCACGTCCTGCACCACAACGCGCAGGTCTACCCGCACCATTTGCTGGATGAAGGGGACGAGGATGATGAGGCCGGGACCCTTGACCGCCGTGAAGCGGCCGAGCGTAAAGACCACGCCGCGCTCATATTCCCTCAGGATGCGGATGGCGGCCGCAAGGAACATGATCACGGCCACCGCAACGACCAGATAGGCCACGTAACCGACCATCATCTTATTGCTCCGTTGTTGTTCGCGTCGCGGCGGCGCACCGTCAGCACGAGGTCGCCGACATCAGTCACCTCGACGCTGTCGCCGGGCGCGACGGGCTCGTCGGCCCTCGCCCGCCAGCGCTCGCCTAAGGCCAACACATGGCCCTCGCCGCCCTGCCAGTCGAGGATCTCGACGGGCAGGCCGCGCATGGCCTCGCCGCCGACGCGCGGCGGACTTTTGCGCGCCGCCCAGACATAGGTTCCGGTGAGCAGCGCCAACCCCAGCGTCAGCGCGGCAGCGGGGCCGATGACGGCCCACGACATGGCAAAGCCCGGACCCTCGACCTTGAGCAGCAGGGCGGAGCCCAGCAGGAAGGCGGCGACGCCGCCCAGCCCGAGCACCACGGTGGGATTGAACGCCTCGATGGCAAGGAACGCGATGCCGAGCAGCATCAGCGCCAGGCCCGCATAGTTGATCGGCAACAGGTTGAGCGCATAGAGGCCGAGCACCAGGCAGATGGTGCCGATGACGCCGGGGGCTACCGCGCCCGGGCTGGTGAACTCGAAGATGATGCCATAGACGCCGACCAGCATCAGGATCACGGCGACGTTCGGATCGGTGATGACGGCGAGCAGCCGGATGAACCAGCCCGGCTCCAACGTCTCGACCGGCAGGCCGTCGGTCGCCAGCACCTGCTTTTTACCGGCCACGTCGACGGTGCGCCCGTCGGCCAGTTGCAAGAGCTCGGTGGTGTCGCGGGCGACGAAGTCGATGACATGTTCCTGCAGCGCGGCGCTGGCCGAAAGGCTCGCCGCCTCGCGCACGGCCTTCTCGCCCCAGTCGCCATTGCGGCCGCGCAATTCGGCGAGCGAGCGGATCAGCGCGACCGCGTCATTGGTCACCTTGGCCATCATCGCGTCGCCGGCCGGTCGCCCGGTGGCGTCCTTCTGGTCCTTGTCCTTCTCGCCGCCCGGAAGCGACGGCAGCCCGCCGAGTTCGACCGGCGTCGCTGCGCCGAGATTGGTGCCGGGCGCCATCGCCGCGACATGGGTGGCGTAGAGGATGTAGGTGCCGGCGCTGGCCGCGTGGCCGCCGGCCGGCGCGACATAGCCGATGACGGGGACCGGCGAGGCCAGGATGGCGGCGATCATCTCGCGCATCGAGGTGACCAGCCCGCCCGGCGTGTTCAGCTGCAGGATGAGGACCGCGGCGTCGCGCTTGGCGGCGGTGTCGAGCGCCTCCTCGAGCTGCCTGGTGCTGGCCGGCCCGATGGCGCCGTCTATGGCGACGCTCAGCGCCACCTTCCCGCTCCCGGTCGAGGAGAAGGGAGAAACGACAGCCGCGGCCAAAAGAGCAGCGGCAAGAAGGACCACCCGCGCGAAGATCACGCTCAAAGCTCCATGGTGAAGATATGGGTTGTATTTTGGTGAAGTCCAATGAGGGCATGTGGCGGGGGAGATCGGCTGTCACTGCCCTTAGCCAATCTCGGTGCTGCCACTCCATCAATTGCCCTGTATGATCCTGCCGCTACGAGTGTCTTGATGGGGGGAAATCATGCGAAGCGGATTGGCGGCATTCATCGTCTTGGGCGCACTGCAAGCCACGCAGCCGACCAATGCCGCATCCTGCGGCTGGAGCGCGAAGATGGAGGAGGACGAAGGCGGCAGCGTGCTGACGGCCTCGGTGTGTGGCGGGCCGAATGGCGGCGCGCATCTGATGCTGACCTGTTTCGGCAAGCCGGTGCTGAGCTACGATCTCGGCGAGGCCGGTCCGCAACTCGAGCCCGGCATCAAGGCCGCGTTCGCGTTCAAGGCCGGCGGCAAGACGGCGACGAAGACGCTCGTGCTCGAGGCGATGTACAATTACTTCACAGCGCAATTCGGCAGCGCCGACCCGCTGCTCGCCTTGCTGCGCGGCAAGGGCGAGGTCATTGTCACGTCCGACAAATATGGCGAGAACAGTTTTCCGCTTAACGGATCGAGCGCGGCGATCGGCAAGGTGCTGGCCGAATGCGGCAAGGCTTCTTCCGGGGACGCGGACTGAAGGCGGCGAGAGGCCGAGAACAAGCCTCAGGCCGCGCGGCAGCGAAGCTGCCATCTCCCCCTCGAGGCCCGTGAGGGGGGATTGCGCCAAGGAGCGCGGACGCTACCGATCGACGCTCGCCGCACCCCGAACCGACTTGCGGTTTTCGTCGCAATTTCCCTGAAGTTTCGCCGGGGCATCACGATCTCCAGTCTGGCGCCAACTATCCTCGGCCTTGCTGTCACAGTGACAGTTCGAGACGGAGATCAAGGCCATGACCACGATCGTTTCCTTCTTCATCGGCGCCACCGCCGACAACCGGCGTCAGAACCGGCGCCAGGCCTCCCCTTCCCGGCTCTACCGACTCGCTTGCGCCGCGACATCGGCGCTGTTGTGGCTGCCGCGTTTCTGGAAGACGCGCGGCGAGCTTGCAGTGCTCGCCGCCATGAGCGAATGCGAACGCCGCGATATCGGCCTCACCGTCTTCGACGTCGAGAACGCGCTGACGCTGCCTGTCGACCGCGACCCGACCGAGGTGCTTGCGAAGGTCGTGGAGGACCGCCGCCAACGCCGCGAATTCTGAGCGCGATGCTCCAGGGCCGGGCGCCGGCGATCCAATCACTCCGGCAGGCCGGCCTCGCGCAGGCCGGCGGCGATGCGTTCAGTCGTGCCCGCGTCGAAGGGCGAGGCGTCGCCAACCCTGGCAATGGTGAGGCCCGGGTAGGTTTCCATGAGCCTGCGGCAAGCGTGCCGTGCCTCGTCCTTGCGACCGGCATGAACCAGCGCCGTGACCAGCAGGCGCAGTCCCCACCAGGTGCCCGGCTGCTGGCTAAGGCCGCGCTGCGTCAGCGCCACCGCCTCGTCATAGCGCGCGGCGACGAAATGCGCGGCGCCGATGCCGATCTCGGCCATGTAACCCATCGGGTCGCGCGGGCTCAGCCGTTCGAAATGCTCGAACTTCTCGATCGCCGCCTCGGGCCGTTCGCGATAGACGTCCAGCCAGGCGCTGCGCAGCCAGGCCCAGGCGGAATTCGGATCGAGCGCACGCGCCCGCGCCAGATGCATGTCGGCGACATCGTAGTCGCGGGCAAACGAATGCGCCGCCCCGAGCACGGCAAGGACCATCGGATCGTCGCCGGAGAGCGCCGCCCCCTTCTGCGCCAGGCGCAGGCCCTCTTCCCGAGAAGCGGCGGGCGTTTCGGTCCAGCGGTAGCCGGCGCGCTGCAGATGGCACCAGGCAAGCAGCGAAAGCGCCAGCGGATAGTCCGGCTCGATCGCGATCGCACGTTCAAGCAGCGTGCCGGCCCCCTCGTTCTGCGCGCGCTCGAGCGACCAGGTGAGCGGAAAGGCGCGCAACACGTAGTCGTAGGCGGCGAGGCTTTCCGGCCGCTTGCGCCGCGAACGCTCGATCTCGGCCGACAGGATGGAGGGCTGGATGGCGCCGACGACACTCTCCGCAAGCCGGTCCTGCAGGTCGAACACATCGGCCATGGCGCCGTCGTAGCGGTCGGCCCAGATCGTCTTGCCGGAACCGGAGTCGATGAGTTGTCCGGTGAGGCGGATATGATCGCCGGCCTTGCGGACGCTGCCAGTCAGGACGTAGCGCACGCCGAGTTCGGCTCCGGCCCGTTTCACGCCGTCGGCCTCGCCCTTGTAGGCGAAGCTCGAATTGCGGGCGATGACGAACAGCCAGCGCATGCGCGACAGCGCCGTGGTGATCTCGTCGACCATGCCGTCGGCAAAATAGTCTTGCGCCGGGTCGCCGCTGAGGTTCTCGAAGGGCAGCACCGCGATCGACGGCCTGTCGTCGGCGGTCCCCTCCCCGGTCGCGGTGGCGACCCGATCCTCGAGGCGGCGCACGCGCTCTTCGTCGATCACATAGCCGCGCCGCAGCACGGTGCGGATCAAGCCATCGGCCTCGGCGCCGAGCGCCTTGCGGATGTCCTTCATGCATTGGGTGAGCGAATCGTCGGAAACGGCGACGTTCGGCCAGACCGCATTGACCAGCTCGTCCTTGCCGATGACGCGGCCGGCATTTTCCAGCAGGTAGGTAAGCAGCGAAAGCGACTTGGCGCGCAGGTCGACGTCGAGCCCGCCCCTCTGCAGCCTGCCCCTGTGCAGATCGAGCCTGTGGCCGGAGAATTCGAACGTCGTCATGTCGCCCCTCGAGGAGACGTCAACCAATTCGATCCGCGCGACGGCTAGCGATCGATCAAAGCCCTCGCATGCTCGAAGACATCATGCCTGTCCCCCGACATCAAGGCTTTCGCCCACTGAAGATGGCGTGGCCGGCGAAGAGCCAGGCGCAGTCGACTTCGGTGAAGCCCGCTTGCGCAAGCCAGGAAAGCTGCGCGGCCAGCGAGGACGGTTTGTCGATCGGCTCGCCGTCCGGGTTACGGAAATAGTTCCAGCCCAGGCGATTGAATTCGGCGAAGGCGGCGAGATCGCCATCGATCGCCAGCGCCCGCGTGCGCACCGCCTCGTCCCATTGCCGTGCGGCGATGTCGAGCCCGCTTGCGGTTGGCGGGCGCACGATGTCGGCCACCACCAGCACGCCGCCGGGCTTGAGCGCCGCCGCCAGATCGGCAAACAGCTCCTGCTTCTGCCGGCCGTCGAGATGATGGATTGCGAGCGAGGAGACGACCGCATGCGGGGGCTCGGCAAAGCGCCGCCAGTCGCGCTGCGCCAGCTCGAATGCGGCGGTGGTCAGGCGCCCAGCTTGGTCGCGGCAGGTGGCCCGCGTCTGCTCCAGCATTTGCGCCGAGCCGTCGAGCGCCAGAACATGGCAGTCGGGAAAGCGCTCCAGCAGCGCGCGGCTGAGCAGCCCCTCGCCTGGGCACAGCTCGACCAGCAGGTTGCCCGGTGCGGGTTGCGGAATGAGGTCCGCGATGATCCCGATCTGGCGTTCGCGTTCCGGCACGAAATAACGCCCGTTGTCCAGAAAGCCGCGAGAATGGTTCTCGTCCCAATGTGCCGTGCCTTGCGCCTGCGCCATGTTGCACCCTTTCCTCTTCGACCCAGTCTGCACGGCACCCGCCCGGCCGTCGTGATGGCAGGCTGAAATTCGGCTGAGATTGGCGGGACGGAAGCTGCATGGCGGCCGAAGCGCGACGGCGGCGATACGCAATACCCAAGGCGAGGCGGCAAGCGATGCAAGCCGCCCGGCCATCGCGCCCCCGGGCTTCGGTTGCGTTGCTGTGCATCGTCTTGCGCTGGCGCGCCATGACGCAATTCACACAGGCGAACCGGCAAAATCGCCGCCCGCCCAAATACACCCAAAAAAAGTCAGGTTGATAATGCTGGGCGGAAAAAGTCCAGCCGGCGAAAGGCAAGCCGATTCAAGCGCATAGGCGGGGGCTGCCGCATCGGCAACAGGGGCGGTCGAAAAGCCCGAAAAACCGGCTTTTGCTGGCCTTCAAGGACAGCAAGGACGCGATCGCGCGGGTCTGCGGCAACGGTCCGCCAGGGTCAAAAACCGGCGTTCGGGCGCCCGGCTGGCGGCGTTGACAGGCGACGCCGCCGCTGGATATGCCGAAGCCACTGGTCACGCCATAACCGGGGGCTGTTGGGGACGGACGGGGTTTCAACAGCTTGGCGGGGGCGCCGGACGGGCTGGTACACGCATGGTGTACCGCCCGCTCCTGGCCGGTCTTCCAAAACGCAGATTTTAACCGCGTCGCAAGCGCGCGCACTCCGCCCTTGCGTCTTGGCCGCCGATTGACCATCCTCATTGCGTGCAGCGTCTCCAGCCGGAGGCGTGGCAGGGTGTTTGGCGCATGGGGGTCATGCGTGGGGTTATGACGCGGTTGGGGGATCGCATATGCCAACGCTTTACGCGTTGAAGCCGGCCTTCCAGGCGAGGTTGCGGCCGCTGGCCGACCGGCTCGCCGGAGCCGGCGTCACCGCCAACCAGATCACGCTTCTCGCCGCCGGCATTTCGGTCGCGACCGGGGTGGTGACGGCCGTCTTCGCCGCCCATCCCGTCGTGTTCCTGCTGATGCCGCTGGTGCTGTTCGCGCGCATGGCGCTCAATGCCATCGACGGCATGCTGGCACGGGAGCATGGGCAAGCATCAAGACTCGGCATGTATCTCAACGAACTCTGCGACGTCGTCTCTGACCTGGCGCTGATCCTCGCCTTCGCCGCCCTCTTCCCGGCTTGGGGCGTGATCGCCTTCGGGATCGTGGCGGTCATCGTCGAATTCACTGGTGTGCTCGGCATCGCCGCGGGGGCGGCGCGCGACTATGCCGGGCCTTTCGGCAAGAGCGACCGGGCGCTGGCGCTCGGGGTCATCGGTTTCCTCGTCGCCTTCGGCCTGTGGCCGGCGGCGCTCACGCCTTTCATGTTTCCGGCGTTCGCAACACTGTCGCTGGCGACCGCCATCAACCGGATACGCAGCGGCCTTAGAGGAGCAGTCGAGCATTGACCGACCTCGGGGGCAACACCATGATCCATCAGCAGAATATCGCCGCGGCAGCACCCACGAGCGTCGAACGGGTGGTCGAGGAGCGGACCTTCAGGACCCATGACGGCTCCGAGATCTTCTATCGCTACTGGCCGGCGGTGGGTGACAAGCCCAAGGGCGCCGTCCTTCTCTTCCATCGCGGCCACGAGCATGGCGGCCGCATGGCGCATCTGGTCGACGAGCTCGCCATGCCGGGCTACGCCTTCTATGCCTGGGACGCGCGCGGCAACGGGCGCTCGGCAGGCGAGCGCGGCTACGCGCCGTCCTTCGCCGCCCTTGTGCGCGACATCGACTGCTTCGTGCGCGAGATCGCGCGTGACGGTTTCGGCCAGCGCGATCTGGCACTCATCGCGCAGTCCTTCGGGGCGGTGCTCGCCGCTGCCTGGGTGCATGACTACGCGCCCGACATCCGCGCGCTGGTGCTCGCCTCGCCGGCCTTCTCGGTCAAGCTCTACGTGCCCTTCGCCAAGGAGGGCATCGCGCTCTGGCAGAAGCTCAAAGGCCGCTTCTTCGTCAATTCCTACGTCAAGGCGAAATTCCTCACCCATGATCCGGAGCGCATCGCCTCCTTCGACGCCGATCCGCTGATCACCCGCCCGATCGCCTCCAACATACTGGTCGAGCTCTACGCGCATGCCGCCCGCATCGTTGCGGACGCGCGCGCGATCACCGTGCCGACACAGCTGCTGATCTCGGGCGCCGACTGGGTGGTGCGGCACGGCCCGCAGCACGAATTCTTCGTCAATCTGGCGAGCCCGGCCAAGGAGCGGCACGTGCTGCCCGGGTTCTTCCACGACACGCTCGGCGAACGCGAGCGCAAATACGCACTCGACCTGATCCGGCCATTCCTCGAGAAACAGTACACGACGCCCGAGAAGCCCGCCGATCTGACTGTCGCCGACCGCGCCGGCTACACGCGCGACGAGGCCGACAAGCTTGCCTCGCCGCTGCCGCTGTTGTCGCCCAGGGGCCTCTACTGGGCGATGAGCCGCGCCTTCATCCGCATGGCCTCCTGGTTCTCGACCGGGCTCAAGACCGGGATTGCCACCGGCTTCGATTCCGGCTCCACGCTCGACTATGTCTATGAAAACGAGGCGCGCGGCGTCAGCCATGTCGGCCGCATGGTCGACCGCACCTTCCTCGATGCCATCGGCTGGCGCGGCATCCGCCTGCGCAAGCTTCATCTGGAAGAGCTGATCGCCAGCGCCACGGAGCAGCTGAATGCTGCCGGCCGGCCCGTGCACATCCTCGACATCGCCGCCGGCCATGGTCGCTACGTGCTCGATGCCGTCGCCAAATGCGCCGTGCCCCCGGCAAGTGTCAGGCTGCAGGACTATTCCCAGCTGAATGTCGGGCTCGGCACCAGGCTGATCGCCGAGCGGAACCTGCCGACCAGCGTCACGTTCCGCCAGGCCGACGCCTTCGATACCGGAATGCTGGCCGGGCTGAAGCCGGCGCCGGACCTCGCCATCGTCTCCGGGCTCTATGAGCTGTTCGCGGACAATGCACTGATTTCCCGCTCGCTCGGCGGATTGGCCGGCGCCATGCAGCCCGGCGCGCTGCTGATCTACACCAACCAACCCTGGCACCCGCAGCTGGAGATGATCGCGCGCAGCCTGACCTCGCATCGCGGCGGCCAGGCCTGGGTGATGCGGCGGCGCACGCAAAGAGAGATGGACCAGCTGGTGAAGGCCGCCGGCTTCGAGAAGATCGACCAGCGCATCGACCAGTGGGGCATCTTCACCGTCTCGGTCGCCCGGCGCGTCTGAGGAAGCCGTGCCCGCCGCCGACCCTGCCCCAGTCCCCATCGCGACCGAGCGGCCGAAGGATAAATTCGGCGCCATCCTGCTGCGCGCGGCGCTCTGGCTGGCGCTGCTCGCGCCGCTGTTCTACTCGACCTACGGCTTCGCCAACTGGCTGGCGTCGCGCCGCGACGACGTCGGCAGCATCGTCTTTGGCTGGGAACGCGACATTCCGTTCATGGCCTGGACGATCGTGCCCTACTGGTCGATCAACCTGTTCTACGGACTGTCGCTGCTCCTCAACGACAGCAAGCGCGGCGTCGACCGCCTTGCCGGCCGCTATCTGACGGCGCAGGCCGTCGCGGTGATCTGCTTCATCCTGTTCCCGCTCAAGGCCACCTTCGTGCGGCCGGAGACATCGGGCCTGCCGGGATTCCTGTTCGCGGTGCTCGGCGGTTTCGACAAACCGTTCAACCAGGCGCCGTCGCTGCACATAGCGCTGCTGGTGATAATCTGGGATCACTGGCGGCACAGGCTGACCGGAATCGCGGGAATTATCTGGCATGTCTGGTGCTTGCTGATCGGAGCCTCGGTGTTGACGACATGGCAGCACCACTTCATCGACATCCCGACCGGCGCGCTTCTCGGCCTGTTCGCTGTGTGGCTCTTCCCGCGCGAGGGCGAGCTGCCGTTCGCCGGCTTCCGGCTGACCGCCGACAGGAGAGCGCGGCGGCTGGCGCTCTTCTATGGGCTGGGGGCGGCGCTGCTGCTCGCCAGCGCGGCCGGCGGCGCACTTGTGTCGCCGATAGCCCTCGTGCTGCTGTGGCCGGCGCTGGCGCTTGCCATCGTCGCCTTTGCCTATGCCGGGGCCGGGGTGAAAGTGTTCCAGAAATCGGCCGACGGCAGTGTGCCGCTCGCCAGCCGCCTGCTGCTCTGGCCCTACCGTGTCGGCGCGAAAATCAATCTCTGGGCCTGGACGCGCACGCTGCCGCCCCGCGTGCCGGTCGCCGACGGCGTCTTCCTCGGCCGCTTCCCGACGACGGCCGAAGCTAATGGCTTCGGCACGGTGGTCGACCTTGCCGCCGAGTTGGAGCGGCCGGCTCGCGCGTCATGCCGATGGATCAGCCTTGCCGTACTCGACCTGATGCCGCCAGCCGAGAAGGAACTCTCCGAAGCGGTGCAGGCGATCGAGGCGGCGCGCCGGCAGGGCACGGTGCTGATCTGCTGCGCGCTCGGCTTCCAACGCAGCGCTACCGTCGCCGCCGCATGGCTGGTCGGCACCGGCCGCTCGCACACTGCAGCGCAGGCGCGCAAACTGCTCGCCGCCTCCGGCCGACCGGTGCACATTCAGGCCGGGGAAGCTGCATGAGCAGCAACCCCTATCAGGACAAAGCCGGCGCGTTCGCCGCCGGACTTATACTGCAGGCGGCATGGCCACTGCTGGCGGTCGCTGCTTGCCTGCTCGCCGCGCCGGTGATCGGGCTGGCGGCCGCGCCGCAGGTGACACCGCTATCGGCGGCGGCGTGGCTGGTGGCTGCGGCGGCGGCTCTAGCTACCCTCGCCTTCATCGCGCTTATCCTGTTCGATGCGCTGTTGTTCCGGCTGATGGCGAGCCATGACAGCGAGGTTTCGGGCGGCGGCGCGGTCGACGATTTGCTCGCCCGCATGCGGCTGAAGCCGACGCCGGCCCAGACGCGATCGCTCGACCAGCGCATAGCGGGCACGCGCCGGCTGCTGACAAAACAGCGCATAGCCTTTGCGGTGTTCGCGGCAGCGTCACTGATGGCGGCATTGCTTTGAGACTTCGATGACAAAACTCCACATCCGCGCCAACACCTTCACCCTCCTGCAGACCATCACCTCGGTCGGCCTGTCGGCGATGGCCTGGGTGGTGACTGGGGTCAGGCCGATCTGGAACGGCAGCCAGCCGTCGGAGCGGCAGCGCATCTATTTCGCCAACCATGCCAGCCATGGCGACTTCATCCTGCTCTCGGCCTGCCTCAGCGAGAAGGTGCGCGCCCGCACCCATGCGGTTGCCGCGGCCGAATATTGGGGCAAGTCGCGGCTGCGCCGCTACATCGCCGAGGACATGCTGTCCTCCGTATTGATCCATCGCCAGTGGACCGACGAGGCCGAGAACCCGATCAACATCATGCTGTCGGTGCTTGACCAGGGTCATTCGCTGATCCTGTTCCCCGAGGGCACCCGCAACACCACCGACGAGCCGCTGCTGCCGTTCCGCTCCGGCCTCTACAATCTCTCGATGGCGCGGCCGGAAGTCGAGCTCATCCCGTGCTGGATCGAGAACATGTCTCGGGTTCTGCCCAAGGGCCAGTTCCTGCCGGTGCCGCTTTTGTGCCGCGTCGTCTTCGGCCCGGCTGTCACCATCGCGCCCGGCGAAGAGCGCCGCGCCTTCCTCGAACGCGCCCGCCAGACGCTGCTGGCCCTCGACCCCCGTCCGGACCGGGACGACTAGACCATGATCCCAAAAAGTGGCTCCCGGTTTTTGGAAAAGACTATGGTCAAACAAAAAGACAGGGCCGGAGGCCCGAAATAATGCCGCTGCCGCCGATACATGAAACCATGATCCTGATCGCCGGCCTGGTCGCCGTGCTGTCGACGGCCAGCGTCACCGCCGGCATATTGTCGTGGCGGGCGCCGAAGCCGCTGTCGCCGACGCTCACCAACCTCACCCAGCGCATCAACGCCTGGTGGGTGATGGTGGTGGCGATCACGGTCGCCTTCTTCTTCGGCCATGCCGGCATGACCATCCTGTTCGCGCTGATCTCGTTCGCGGCACTGCGCGAATTCGTGACGCTGACGCACAGCCGGCGCAGCGACCACTGGGTGCTGCTCGGCATGTTCGCCATCATCATTCCGTTCCAGTACTGGCTGGTGTGGACGGCCTGGTACGGGCTCTTCACCATCTTCATCCCTGTCTACTGCTTCCTGCTGATGCCGGCCATCACCGCGCTCAACGGCGACACCGAGCGCTTCCTGGAGCGCGTCTCGGCGCAGCAATGGGCGATCATGATCTCGGTCTACTTCGTCAGCCACGTGCCGGCGCTGCTGACGCTGAACGTGCCCGGCTTCGAGGGCCGCAACCTGCTGCTCATCGCCTTCCTGATCATCACCGTGCAGGGCAGCGACGTGCTGCAATACATCTTCGGCAAGCTGTTCGGAAAACATCTGCTGTCGCCGAAGGTGTCGCCTTCGAAAACCTGGGAAGGGCTGGTCGGCGGGCTTGCGGCGTCGAGCCTGCTCGGCGCGCTCTTGTCCTTCCTGACGCCGTTCTCGCCGCTGCAGGCCGCCGTCGTCGCCCTCGTCGCCTGCCTGATGGGCTTCCTCGGCGGCCTGGTCGCCTCGGCCATCAAGCGCGACCAGGGCGTGAAGGACTGGGGCCATCTGATCGAGGGCCATGGCGGCATGATGGACCGCGCCGACAGCCTGGTCTTCGCCGCCCCGGTGTTCTTCCACACGGTGCGGTATTTCTGGTCGGTGTGAGGAGCCGCAAAGCCCGGCCGATACGCGCCCGCGCCCCTAGGCTAGCCGGGGCGCGGGCCGATCGGGTGTCCCCGATTACAGCACCGTAGAGGCCGGTGCTGCTGTGCGACCAGGCAATAGACGGACCGCCGGGTCTATTAAATAAGTTATAGTTCGGAGAGATCGTTCATCGGGCAGCGACGCGATGGCCCCCATCCCCCCAGGATTGGCAGGGTCGGCACCGGCCTTCACCCGCCGCCGCCGGCGAGGAGCCCTATCCCGAATGCCTTAGCCAATGCCGGTCGAAGATATCGAGGATGGCACGGAACTCGGCCGGCGGGACCTGGTTGGCAACGTCACTGTCGCCGATCAGGAATTGCGCGAGCTGCCGGTCGACGAGCCCGGGCTGATCGATCGACATGCCGAGCGCGGCCAGATCCTCCGCGATCGACTGGTCCGGCAGGAGGTAGCCGCCCCAGGCCGCTGCGTCGGGCGCCGGGTCGCGCAGGCGGATGATGAGGATCCTGGTGATCGAGGGCTGCGGCTCCGGGCCGATGATCGAGCTGCCGCACATGTAACCGCCGAGCACGCTGCCCGGCTGCGACTGCGGGAACAGGCAGAGGAAGAACTGGGCATCGCCGCCGCTTTCCTTCAGATGCGCATAGAGGCCGCGCTTTGCCGGCGTGACCGGCCCGCCAAGCAAGAGCTGGCCCGTCGGCAAGGATTCGCGATAGGCAGCGCTCAGGCTGTGCGCGCCAGGCCCCGGCTCGATCGACAGGTTGCCCCTGATCAGCTGGCCGCGATAGTAGGGCGAGAGCGCGCGCGAATAGCATGCATAGGTTCCGGCGAGCGCCAGGCCGACGCTTTTCTCGTCATGCGCGGTGGCCTCGAACTGTGCGGCGGCGCGGCGTTCGAGCTCGGCTCTGTCGACGCCGTGGCGGGAGGCGATGGCAGCGGCGAACTGCGGCAGGTCGCTGTCGGCGATCCAGGCCCCCGGCTGCTCCAGGCGAAGCAGCTTCGCCCAGTCGTCATAGACGGCGTACTCGCGCGGCTGGGCGCGGCCCTGCAGCCATTTGTCGGCGCGGCCGAGATCGAACGCGGTCTTCGGATTGACGGCCCGGAACGCCGCCGCCAGCTCCTTGCGGGTGACGGTGCCGAGCAGGGCCGAGGTCAGCCGGAGTTTTTGCGCGATATGCTGTGCCATGCGGCCGCCGTCCCTGGGCCTGTTCCATCCCGGTCGACCGGAATGGCTCGCCCCTTTTCGAGCACGGCCCTGGTCCGGGATCGTGCTCCCATGCCAGCTGCTAGCCATAGCATGCGCCGGCACGTCCTCCCATTGTACTTTTCCACAAGCTAATATTCCAGGAATTCCAAAGAATTCCACGGCGTTCCGCACGCGATCCCTTTCCGGTCCGGCGCCTGGCGCTAAGCTCGCCGGCGCTAGGGGAAGGCCACGAGGAAAAGCGGAATTGGCTCGGGCAGACCGCCCAACGCCTCCGCATTCAGGCAGGGAGGAACCGACATGAAGCTCGTTCTGTCAGCGCTGCTCGTCGTGCTTGCGCTGGCGCAGGCCGCGGAAGCCAAGAAGAAAGTCCCGGTGGCGAAGGACGACGCGAAGGTCGAGGCGACCCGGCCGCCGCTGGACAACACGGCCACAGGCGGGATCACGCCTGCCGGCGCCAAGCCGGCGACGACCAACCAGGATGGCTACAATTCGATCTATCCGCCAGCAATCTACCTGCATTTCTAGCCCTTGGCGGGGCGGCAGTGGCGCGGGGATCAACGATCCTCGCGCCACTGCGGACGCAAACTCCCGAGGGCTCGCTTTCGCCGACCCGAGGCAACCGCGCCCTCAGCCGGCGACCGCGGCCGGCGCCTTCTTGCGCGCCGGCTGACGGCGGGGCGGGCGGCGCTTGGCGGCGAGCTTGAGGACCACCGGCGGTTCGCCGGACAGCGCGCCGTTGACGGCATCGACCATGCCATAGGCGACGAAGTCGGCATTGAGGTCACGGGCCTCGGCGCTGGCGGCCTGCCGGTCGCCATTGCCGGTTTCCGACCAGAAGACGATGCCAACCCTGAGCTTTGGCCGGCGGCGCTTCAGCCGCCGCACCAGGAAGCGGGCATGCTTGACGGAATCACGGTCGAGGAAGCCGATGACGACCGCGTCGAGCGCATCGAGCTCGAGGCGGCGCACGCCGCCGGGCTCGAGATCGGCGAAGCCCGCCTTCGTCGCCTCGGCGCCCTGCACTTCTAGCACCTGCGCCAGCATGGCGGCGGCGGCATCATCGAGCTCGCCGCGGCCGCCGGCGCACAGAACCGCAATGCCGGTTCCATCCGGGAGATTGACCTCTTCGGCCTCGTCGACCTCCTTGTCCTCGCCAGGCTTGCGCTCCGACGCCTTGCGTTCGCCGGCCTTGTCATCGCCTGAGGCGGCGGCTTCCGGCTCGTCCTCTTCCTCCTCGGCTTCCTGCTGGGCACTGTCGTCGAGGTTCGCCACCAGGGTCTCGGCGCTGCCGGCCAGCAGCCGCCGCTGCTCGTCGTCGAGAACGCCGCGCATGCGGTCATGCTCGCCGAGCAGCAAAGCGGGGATCGCGACCTTGTCGTAGAACTCGAACAGATATTTGTCCTCCAGGAACTCCTCGGCATGGTCGGTCGCCTCGTCCGGATCGCCGGCCAGCAGCCGCTGGTAGAGCCGGGCGTGCGGCTCCAGCACCGGCTCGTTGCCGAACAGCACGTCGAGGAATTCGAATTGCGGCACATGGCGGCCGAGCACGACCAGGCAGACGGTGAGCGGGGTGGACAGCACCAGGCCGAGCGGACCCCAGAGCCATGTCCAGAAGATCGCGGCGACGATGATGGCGAGCGGCGACAGCCCGGTGCGCGAGCCGTAGAGCCAAGGTTCGATCACGTTGCCGGTTATCAGTTCCATGACGATGAACAGGGCCGCCGTCCACAAGAGCAGAGCCCAGCCGGGCGCCACGGCCAGCGCCAGGAACAGCGGCAAGAGCGCGCCGATGATCGGGCCGATATAGGGCACGAAGCGCAGCGCCAGCGCCAGCATGCCCCACAAAAGCGCATTGGGGATGCCCAGCACCCAGAGCCCGATGGTGATCGGCACGGCGTAGACGATATTGACCACCAGCTGCATCAAAAGATACTGGCCGACACGCTTGCCGGCATCCTGCAGCGCCTGCGTGGTGCGGTGCAGGTCGCCATAGCCGACGAGACGGATGAAGCGGTCGCGCAGATCCTCGCGCTCCATCAGCATGAAGATGACCACGACGATGACCAGGCCGGCCGAGGCGAGCGGGCTGAGCAGCGGCGCTACCAGGTTCTGCAGCACCTCGAGCGGCTTTTCGTGCGCGACGATCTCGACCGGGATCGGATCGCGTTTGGGCGTCTCGGTCGCCGAGGGCAGTTGCGGCTCCTGGCGCTCGATCTCCTGGCCGACGCGCTCGATCACTCCGCTCAGCCTGGCGATGATGCCGCCGCCGAGGCCGGTTTCCTTCAGCGCGCGGATCTTGGTCAGGATGTTGATCTGGTAGACGGGAATGTTCTGGGCGAGATCGCTGACCTGCGTGGCGACGACAAAGGAGAACATGGCAAGCGCCGCGAAGGCGCCGAGCACGCTGGCGATGACGGCCGGAAGGCGCGGAATGCCAACGCGCTTCAGCGCGGAGACCAGGGGCGCCAGGGCGAAGGTCAAAAGCAGGGCGACGGCGATCGGCAGGAACACCTCGCGGCCGAAGTAGAGCGCCGCCACTGTCGTGACCACCGTCGCGACCGTGGGCAGCGCTGTCCGCGGATGCGCCCTCGACGCAGCCAGAAGACCAACCAGCCCGGATCCCGACGGGCGCGTGCCGTTTTGCCGATTCACCTGATGCCTCCGCCCAACGACGAGCATGATCAGCGATATTTCGCCGGCGTGCAACGCACGGCGCGGCCACCCTGATGACTGCCTCTCTGTGGATTAGCAAACGCGCAGATTGCGCTTATGTTGCAGGGCGTTGTCGCAATAGCCGTAGGCGGCGCCGAAGTTGCGGCGGCGGCCGAGATGCCAACGCTCACGGCCTCTACAGTTGGCGGTTCGGATGGCGGGCGGAGATACCCGCCATTGTTGTGAGGACGGAGCGCCCGTGCGCTCTCGTTCCAGCTACTTAACCGGGATCATGAGATGGGCGTAGGGTGTGCCCGGCCACATGACATAGGGCTTGGACGTGTCGGGCTTTGCGTCCGTCGGATAGCCCGCCATCATGTCCATGGCGTTGACGATCATCACATGCGGACCGGTCTCTACCCAGTTGTTGCCTTCCGTGGGCGCTGTCGCATAGGGATCGGTGTTGCTGCCGTCGGTGCCGCCGGACAGCATGTACATGAAGCCGACCTTGCCCTTGGGCGGATCCTTCTTTTGCAGCCAGGCCATCGCCCATTCCATCGAGTTGGCGTCGCCGCACATCGGGTCCGGGCCAGGCGAGGCCGGGTTGTCCGGCATGCACCAGAAGCCGCCTTTGCCCTCGCGCAGGGTACGCATGTTGCCCTTCTCGTCCATGGCGTAGACCGCGGCGCCGCTGGCCACTGCAGCCGGCGCGGCTGACTCGGCGCTCTTGATCAGCGCAGCGTCATCGGCGGCTGCGCCTTGCATCTCAATCAAACTGGCTGCTGCCAAAAGCGCAGCGACCGTCAGAAGCCGTTTCATGGCCGTTCTCCGGTTCGAGTTGATCTGTTGTGCATGATGTCGGACGCACGGCACTTTCGGGGCCGTTTGTCGGTGGTCAAATGCTAGCAGATCGCACGTTTCCGGACAACGTTACTTAGCGCAGCCTAACGTACAGAGCGCTGTGCGCCGGCTCGACGCTGGCCGACCCGCCGCCACTCTCGCATGACTGGCGACGCGCCCGCATCAGCCGACCCGAACGACGAAATGCTTGGTCACCGGCTCGATGATCTTCCAGGTTCCTTTGAAGTCGGCCTCGACGACGAAGGCATCGCCCGGCCCGACCTCCACAGGTGCGCCGCCGTCGGGAGTGATGATGATGCGGCCGGCGATCACGTGCACGAATTCATAGTCGGTGTAGGTGGCATGGTAGGTGCCTGGCGAGGCGCGCCAGGTGCCCGAGATCACCTTGCCGTCGGCGGTGGTGTGCTGCACGGCGGTCTGCATGGTCGGCCTGCCCTCGACGACGACCCAGCCCGGCAGGTCGCCGGCCTCGGCATGCTCAATGGCGCCGAATTTGAGGATGGTTTGGTCGGTCATGATGGGCTCCGTTCCAGCCGGCATTGGCTGAGGGGTGCATAGACGATGCGCGAAGCATGGGCAACGCGCAGGCCGACCGCGCGTGTCGGATTTGGCGAAGGTGGAGGTGAGAGCGTCATCCCCCCGTGAGCGGGAGAAGGACGCTGATCTCCACTTATGTTGCACCGCGTTAAATATGTTGCATTGCGATATCCGCGCTCAGGGTCGAGTCTCGCCCCTGGGTGGGCTGCCAACGACTAGCACGAGGCGTCGTCTTGACAGCACAATTCCCGGCCTCGGCATCGTTCCGGCCCGACATCGAGGGCTTGCGCGCGCTGGCGGTGGCCGGCGTCATCGCTTATCATTTCGGGCTCACCGCGCTCCCCGGCGGCTTCACCGGCGTCGACATCTTCTTCGTCATTTCGGGCTACCTGATCACGCGTCATCTCGTCACCGAGATCAACGAAACCGGGCGGCTGGACCTCTGGCGCTTCTACGCCCGGCGCGCGCGCAGGCTGCTGCCGGCTTCGCTGTTCGTCATCCTCGCGACGCTGGTGGCCGGCGCCTTCATCCTGTCGCCGGAGGAGCAGTCGCTCTATTCCAAGGGCGCCATGTTCGCGTCGGCCTACATGATCAATCTGTGGCTGATCCGCTGGTCGTTCGACTATTTCGCGTCCGACGCCGCCAACAACCCGTTCATCCATTTCTGGTCGCTGTCGGTCGAGGAGCAGTTCTATCTGGCCTGGCCGGCGCTGCTGGTGCTTGCCGCGTGGCTGAAGCCCGGCAAGCGGGCGGTGATCCTGGTGATCGGGTTTGTCGGTCTGGTGTCGTTCGCTGTCTGCGCCTGGCTGACCACGGTCGCCCAGCCCTGGGCCTTCTATTTCTCGCCCCTTAGGGCCTGGGAGTTCGCCGCCGGCGGACTGGCCACGCTGGTCCCGGCGACATTGTGGCGCGAGCGCCGCGGCCTGAGCGCCACAATGGCCTGGCTCGGGCTGGCGCTGATTGCGATCTCCTACCTTTCTTTCAGCGAGGATGCCCCCTTCCCCGGTCTGCTGGCTTTGGTGCCGGTGACCGGCGCCGTCCTCATGCTGCTGGCGGGAGCGGCCGGCGCGAGCAATGGCCCCAGCGCCGTGCTCGCGCTGCCGCCCTTGCAGTGGGGCGGCAAGCTTTCCTATTCGCTCTATCTCTGGCACTGGCCGGTCATCGTCTATGCCGGCATGCTCACCGCGGAACTTTCCACCGTGCAGCGCCTTGTCTGCCTGGCGCTGACGCTGGTGCTGTCGGCCTTCACCTATCACGTCATCGAGAACCCTATACGCCGCAATGGCTGGCTTATGGCCAATGCGGCGCGCGCGCTGGTGCCGGCCGTCCTCCTGACCGGCACCGGCGTTGCGGCGGCCTACGCCAATGCGCGGCTGGCCGTGCATGACCTCGACCCCGAACAGCGCGTCATCGCCGAAAGCGCGGCGCGCCCTTCGACCGCGCGCGCCAAGGGCGGCTGCGTGCTCGATTTCGAGACCGTCAAGCCCAAGCCCTGCGTGTTCGGTGCCAAGGATGCCGAGGGTTCGGTCGTGCTGTTCGGCGACTCGCATGCCGACCATTGGTCGACGCCGCTGATCGAGGCGGCAAGCAAGAACAACTACCGCGTCGTCACCTATCTCAAATCCTCCTGCCGAGCCTCACGGGTCACGACCTGGAACTGGAGGCTGAAGCGCGACTACACCGAATGCGACCGGTGGCGGGAGCAATCGGTCAAGGACATCATCGCGCTGCATCCGCGCATGGTGGTGATCTCGGAATTCTCGATCGGCAACGTGATGAAGGAATCGCCCGAGGAACTGAGGCACGCCGATTGGAACGAGGAATGGAGGGCCGGCCTGCGCTGGACGCTCGCGGCATTCAGCCGGGCCGGGATCAAGGTCGCGGTGATCAGGGACGTGCCCTATAATGGAAACTATGTCGACAAATGCGTGGCACGGGCGCTGTGGCGCGGGCAGGCACCTGAGGTCTGCGATACGCCGAGGAACACGGCGGCGAACGACGACATCGCCGCGGCGGAGCGCGAGGTCGTGCGCAGCGTGCCCGGCGCCACCTATGTCGACCTGACCAGTCAGTTCTGCGACAGCACCACCTGTCACGTCTTCATCAACGGCAAGCTCGCCTACCGCGATCGCCATCACCTGGCGACGCCGTTCGCGGAATCGCTCGAACCGGTGGTGGAGAAGACGGTGCTACGGGGGATCGGGAGCTAGGACGGGTGGCGAAGGTCATCCAATGACCCAGGCAGGACCAGGGGCGCTCCAGACGTCCGCTTCATCGAGACTTGGCCCACCTGCCAAATCTATCAAGCCTATTTCACCGCGACGACCCTGCCCGCCGGGTCGAGGCGGCATCCTACCCGCGCTTGCCGGACCTCGATGCCACCTTGTCTTGCATAGTCTATACGCACCTCAATCGGTGCGGTGAGCGCGCCGAGACGATGCCGGCGCAAGGGACCTGCGCTGGCTGCGTGCACGCGCACGGCACCAAGCGGCACCGCAGCCGATCTGATCGCCTGGCGGCAGACGCGAACCACGGCCGGCGGGGTGCCGGGTATCACCTTCAGCGGCGCCAGAGGCTGCAGTACGGGATAGCCTTTTTTGCTTTGCCCGAGCGTGTCGCGACCACCTCTGGAGGGCCAAAGGCTGCGTGGCAGGACGATTGCGTATCGCGCGCCCCTGGGCACGACAATGGCAGCCTTCTTCTTGCCGGCAACGGCAGCCGCTGTCCCTGTGGTACTCCCCAAAGCAGTGCTCGCTCCGGCGGTGCCCGCCGGGCCATCAACTGATTGGTCTCCCGCGTCGACGCCAGCCGAAACGCCGCTGCTTACGCCGCCGAGGTTGGCGCCCGCCCCAACGTCGGCGCCGAGCGATCCGTTGCTTGTGCCGAGCGACCCTCCAACATCTGCTCCTCCGAGCCCGTCGACGCTGGTGCCAACTCCAACGGAGGCGCCGTTCGAGCCAGCGCCCACACCAACACCGACCCCGATACCGCCGGCCGTGCCTCCAACGCCCACGTCAACAGCCGAAGCAGGTCCGATCGCAACTGCGATCGCCAATGTGGCAGCAAGATACTGGCGCATCACCATAATCCTGACGCCGCGCGCAACGGCGCCCGCGTCGGCAGCAACGCGGCGGGAAGCGGAATCGTCGCCATCGGAACGGGTTGCCGTGACTTGCGGGCGGCCACTTTTCGGATCTCGTGCTCGTCGGGCGCACGGACTGAACGAGCCCGCTTCCCTGCGAGGCGTGGACCAGCTCCATCAGCGACGCGTACTTTGGGAGCGGGCTCGACGCGCTGGGCGCGAGGCGCATCGGGAGCTTTTAGGATGTCGATCCTGTTGCGCGCCGCGGTGAGGTTGCGAGCCAGGCCAACGGCCCTTTCGCGTTGCTGCTCCAAAGCCGCGGAAAGCCGGGCCACTCCCTCCTTTGCCGCATCGCGATCCTGATTTGCCGCATCGCGATCCTGATTTGCAGCGCTGAGATCGAGGGCGAGAGCATCTGCTCTTTCGCGCTCCAGTGCGAGCGCTTCCTCGGTTCGCTTTGCAGCGGCCTCGGCAACTTGCCGCCCCTGGATGTCGACGGCTTGCGCAGCCGCCGCCAGTTTTCCCCTCGCCGTCACAGCATCGAGAGATTGATGCGCCGCGGCGAGGTCGCCTTGCAACCGCTCGACCTTCTGCCGCTCCTCGTCAAGCGCGCGCCTGGCTGCAGCCAGCGAGGCTTCCGCAGCCTGCTGCGCTCCGAGTGCGGCTGCTCTTTCGCGGTTCGCCAGAACGACTTTCTCCTGCAGGCTTTCTACTTCGCGCTGCGCCAGTTCCAGGTCCCCCGCGAGCCGTTCGGCTCGTTTCTGCTGCTCCTCAAAGGCCCGCCCTTGAAGAACCGGGGCGTCTGCGACCACACGCGCCGGCAAGCCGGTGTCAGCACGTGCGACCAACTCATGCTGCTCGCCAGCAAAGGCTTGCGCCGCTTGACCGGTTCGCGCGGGTGCATTGGTTTCCTGAAGCGATCGATTCTTCGCCGCTTCGAGATCGACCGGCGCCGCTGCTCGCGATCGTCGGCGCTGGACGGTCGTGACGGGACGCACGTCGAAGCCACTTCTGGCCTGCAACCGATCGTCAATCAGCTTTGCCAGGTCATTCTCACGCAGACCCGCAGCCGGTACCTGCCCAATGACCGGAAGATGCAGCGTCCCGGCTGCATCGATCGTAAAGGCACCGTTGAGCTCCGCGCCCGCGACGCCCGCGCGGAAGACGCCCCACCCCGCAACATTCACCTCAACAGTGTCTTGAGGGCCGAGCCTGTCGTCAGTCCCTGACTGACCTCTTGCCGGGGCGCTGCATAGCAGGATGAGACAGAGGGGGATGAGGCTCATCGCGGCGCCGCGCGACCTTTTGCGGGAGCCATGAGACGAGGTCGCCATGGTTGAGACTTGTCGGTCACCCTCGGGAAACGCTGGACCGTGGTCCGCTTTGGGCCTCTGGATAGGATCCATGGCTGGATCTCCATGCCTCACTGGCCGCGCGCGACCCGCGCACCGCGCTTACGGATACCGCAACCACCACATGAGCCTAACAAAGTCGATC
The DNA here is from genome assembly GCF_049887195.1 of Mesorhizobium abyssinicae. Taxonomy (NCBI): domain Bacteria; kingdom Pseudomonadati; phylum Pseudomonadota; class Alphaproteobacteria; order Hyphomicrobiales; family Phyllobacteriaceae; genus Mesorhizobium; species Mesorhizobium abyssinicae. The sequence goes on along the minus strand of NZ_JARAKC010000026.1, from coordinate 28,150 downwards.
CAGCAGGGTGAGTACCAAATAGAGCGTAGTCAGCCCCACTCAATTGAGTAAATTGGCGCCATGTCTACTGATCGATATTGACGCGACAGCCTCACAGGAAACGGACTTGTGCCACCTGTACTTTTCCCACCTGTCGGGTGAGAATCGGACATTGGCGAATGGCGGTTTCTGACCCGAAGCGGATCTTGGCGACGACGGGTGCGTGGCTGTCCTTCTTCCAGATCAGTTCAGCCGGTGTGTGCTGGCCGCGCCAGTTGTGAGACCTCAGACGGTTTCGAGCCGGCTGAACCGAACCGGGATGAGTTTCCGGGTCTTGATCTGCCCTGCCGCATCCTTGTCGATGACGGTCAGAAACTGTCCTTCCTCTGACTCCAAAGGCAGGACCAGACGACCCGCCGGCGTGAGCTGGCTCAGCAACGCCGGCGGCGCCCGCTCAGCCGCCACGCTAACCAGGATCTTGTCGAATGGGGCGTGCTCGGGCCAGCCGCGAGACCCGTCTCCGACACGAATGGCGACATTGGAGAAGCCAAGGTCCTGCAGCAGAGCCTCGGCATGGCTTGCGAACTCCTCGATGATTTCCACGCTCCAAACTTGTCCGGCGAGTTCAGCGAGGATTGCGGTCTGATAGCCCAGGCCGGTTCCGATCTCGAGCACTGCCTCGTGCGGCTGGGGAGCGAGCAGATCGGTCATCAGCGCGACCATGAAGGGCTGCGAGACGGTCTTGCCGAATCCGATCGGCAGCGGCATGTCCTGATAGGCATAGGGCGCGACCGATGATGGCACGAAGAGATGTCGCGGTACCTGCCCCATCGATGCCAGTACCCGCTCGTCGAGTGTTGCCTTGCCGAGTTCTTCGCTCGTCAGGTCGGCATGGATCGCAATCATCTCGATCATGTGCCTGCGCAGAACCGCAAGATGCTCTTCGGTCATCGGTTTCATAGGGGTGGGCCTTCCTCGACCAGCCTGATAGCTATCCCGTTCCTCTTGGCACAGCGACGCTCGCCATCATTCCGGTGGGGCGAAACGGTCATTCGCAAACGTCCACTTTCGGCGCTCGGCATAACTGGCAGACGCGCGTTTCGTTCGGCCAGCAACGCCGGAACAGATCGAGCGGTTCCGGGAAAATGGCGTGTGCATCATCGCCAGGCCGCAAGGCGGGGCTCATCGTGGACCGCGGTGTCGTTTTTGCTGCGCTTCAAGCGCGGACCGGTCGCGCCGCAAAGACGCAGCTAATTCCTGTCGCCGCCGGTTTCCTTCGCCACCTTCACCTCAACGGTCATGTCGAGGAAACTCGAAGCGCTGCCGGAATAGCTTCCCGAAAGAGGGATGGCTTGCCGGGGGTGCCTGGCCACGGCAACCCTGATCAGATCTCGGTTGCCGACTATTCCGTTGGTCGGATCGAACTCGATCCAGCCGGCCCCGGGCAGGTAGACCTGGCACCAGGCATGCGTCGAGCCGCCGCCGCGCACTTCGGCGCTGTCGCGGCCCGGCACATAGACGTAGCCGGTCACGAAGCGGGCGGCAAAGCCGAGCGAGCGAACCGCTTCCATCATGAACAGCGCAAAGTCCCGGCATGTGCCCTTGCGCAGGTGCAGCGTCATGAGCGGCGGTTGCGTCCCGGTTTCGAAGCGACGGGAGTACACGAAGCTCTCGTGGATGGCGTAGCAGAGCGTCATCAACAGCTTTCCGGTTTCGGTGTGGCCAGCGGCGCCGACGAACTGGCGGGCCCATTTGCCGACCTCGTCACCCTCGTCGGGATGATGGCGCTCAATCGTCTGCGCGAGGTCGGCCGCCTCGTCGGAATCGTAAGAGAACGGATAGTTCAGCGCGGCTTCATCGATACGGAAATCTGGCGCGTGCTGGGGCGTGTGATCGAGCCGAATGTCCGTCGAGAAATGGAGTTCATTGGCCGAACCCGTGAATTCGATCACCGCAACACAGTTGCCAAAAACGTCGTGGATCCAGCGTACCTCCTTCGGCTCGGGGTCGACCGACAAAGCGTGGTCGAGAAGTCGCTGGTCGAAACTGTCGCGCGGCCTGAACATCAGCCGGTGCTCGCCAAAACTCACCGGCTGGCTATAGCGATAGACGGTCGTGTGCTTGACTGAAAAGATCGGCATCGGCGTCCGGCGGCGAATTCACCCTGCGGCGCAATCATATAGCGTTTTGCGCATACAGCCGATGGTCCCGCTCGAAACCTGCCCCGGAAATGCTTGAGCCGTCGAAGGGAAGATGGTGCGGCGGAGGCAAGGAGTTACTTCGGACGCGGATCGACGAGGTCCATCCCGATCGACGGCAGGAGACCCGTTCGCCGTTTCGCGACGGCCTCCGCCAGCGCGAGCGCGGCGGCGCGCACCTCGCTCTGCACGGCACGGTCGGCATCGAGATCACGGTGGCTGGTCGCATAGGGCTGCCAGTAGCCGATATAGCGATCGAGCTCTGCCTTCTCGCCAGCCGGCTCCAGCTTCATCGAGCGCAACCAGTCGGCAAGTCCGCGGCGGGCGTTTTCGGCACCTTCGGTATCGCCGTGGACGACGACCGAGAACAGACGCCCGGCCAGATGGCGCGGATAGTCCCACCCGGCGAGCTCGGCACGTTTCGCCAAAGCGGCGTCCTTGCCCTGCGTCAGCGAGGGATCGGGATTGCCGCCATCGGCGCAGACGAGGCGATCCATCATCAGCTTCACCGGCGACGACGTCTGGTACCAGTTGACCGGGGTGACGATCATGATGCCGTGGGCCTCGACCCAAAGCGGATAGATGTCGTTCATCCAGTCGTGAATCTGCCCGAGCGAGTGGTTCGGATAGCAGGAGCATGGCCAGTGGCAAAGTGCCGCCGCGGTCGAGAAGCATGCCTTGCAGGGGTGGATCGCACGGCCATATTCCGAGGCGATGCGCGAGAGGTCGAGAACGCCGACCGAGAAGCCGAGCTTTCCCTCTATGGCCCGGCGCGCGATCTCGACTAGGCGAAAGCTCTTGGACATCTCGCCCGGACACGTATGCTCGCTGCGCGAGGAGCCGTTGATGAGCAGGATGCGCGCCGGCGAAGACCCGTCCTCGTATCGCTGCTGCGCCGCCTTCAAGGCCTCGCTGGCGGCGATCCACTCCACCGACAGCTCATAGTCCGGATCGTGATAGCCTTTGCCGGCCTTGCGGGTGATCGGGCTCTTGCGCTCGTCCTTGTAGGCCTGCCAGGCGATCTCGCACAGGGTATCGACCGCTTGCGCCGCCGAAGCGAATGCCGGGTCATAAAACTGTCCGCGATAGCGATTCTTGAATTCGGCCTTGCTCAGGCGCGGACTGGGCATCCCTTTGCGTGGGACGGCGGTGTCGGGATTTGCGCGCTTCGCCATCGATTGCCCTTTGCCCGGAGCGGGCCGGGTGGGACGAGAGCTCGACTGCCATTTCGTTGGCCAGGGTAAGAAGCCGGAGAAACCACCCTGTTCTCTCTGCCACCAGGTCCGGCTGACGCGGCCCGCTGAGAAGGAACCCGGGCTGAGCGCGATGGTTCCGGAAAGCGCCCCTCATGAGGTGCACGCCTTGCCGCCATGAAGCGGTGCTCGCGGGTTTGCGGCCCGGCGGGAGGTGGCCCCTTTGCGCCCTGGCGTCAGGCCAACCGATTTTTATGGGAACAGCACCGCGCCTCAGGGGTTTTGTTAGATCAACCTGGAAAAGGAGGTAGTCATGAAAAAGCTCCTGCTCGCCTCCGTCATCGCGATTGCGTCGGCGGCGGCCATGATCGGTCCGGCCAGTGCCGACAGCCTGCGGCTGGGTATTGGCATCGGCCCAACTTATGACGACTATTACGGCGACTATGGCCCCTACTACGGCGATCGTTACGTCTATCGCCCTCACTACCGGTATGACGTCTACGACAATGGCTACAGGCCGCGCTACGCAATGCGCCACAACCGCCATTGCTGGACCGAGTACCGCAAGCACTGGCGCCACCACCACCGCGTGATCGAGAAGATCCGTATCTGCGAACGGTGATAGGGACATTCATCCCGGCTTCTCCTTCTCCCTTGTGGGAGAGGGAGAAGCGGGCTTGCAATGGCTGAGCGAGCGCATGACGCAGCCGGCCGCGTTGTTGTGCAAGCCATCATCCACCCCTACGGCCGCGAGTTGCTCAGGCGGCTTGCGCTGTCTTCCGGTTCCTCGGCGCCGTTGGGGTTGCACTGGCGTTCCTCTGGCATCACCACCTCGATCATCGGCGCGCTGAAGCGGCCTGAACCCGCTCTCGGGCGAGTTCGGCATCCATGTCTGCGGCGCGCGCGGAATCTCCTCCTCAGATCGACACCGGCGAACATTAGCGATCGGGAACATAGCCCGCCGGCGGTGCGTTTAGTTGATGATCAGCCTTCAGGAGGAGGTTGCCATGAAAAAACTGCTACTTGCTTCAGTGATCGCCGTTGCCTCCGCGGCAGCCTCGGTCGCGCCGTCGGATGCGCGCGGATTGGGATTTTTCGGTCCGTTCGGCCTCAGCCCGTTCTACGGCGGCCCGTTCGGTGGACCTTTCTATGGTGGACCGTTCTATGGCGGCGGACCGTTCTACGACTATGGCGGCCGTTATTACGGCCCGCGCTATTACCGTGACTACTATCCCGGCTACGTGGTCCGCTATCCGCACCGCTATCACTACCGGCACCATTACCGCCATTGCCACGTGAAGTGGGTGAGGCACTGGCATCATCACCGCCGGGTGCTGGAACGCGTGCGGATTTGCCGTTACTAACCTTCGTCATCCGCGGGCTGACCCGAGGATCGCTGCCGTGATGCTCGTCGTTCATGCGGCGGATCAGAATTTCCGCATCGCCGAAAGTTACCGCATGGACCCTAATGCCGACCCTTCTCCCACGTTGGAGAAGGGGAAGCGTGCGACTTTTAGCTAGCGGCTTTCATCTGCATGCGGGCGACCAGGCAGAAGGTCAGTGCCGTCAGCCCTGCGGTTATCATTGCAATGCCGATGAAGATTGACATCGAAACCACGTTCCATCCGCCTGGATCGGCGAGCCAGATGAAGGCCGCGCCCGCCCCCGCGCCACCCAACAGCGCCCACACTATGCAGTTCCGCGACGTCAGCCTGCCCGCAAAATAGAGGCTGGCTATGATCAGCGTCCCAAGGCTAATGCTTATGAGATAGCTGATCGCCATGCACACGAGAATGATGTCCATGAGCTTCTCCATGTGTCCCGGGCCGGAGTATGGATACCCGGATCCGACGAGCATACCAACACAGTAGATCAGAGGGCCAGTTGCCGGTGCCAGCGTGGCGGCCAGGAGAAATCGCCAGAGCGTCATAGATCCTCGCCTGCAGCCCCATCTCCCTCAGCCGCTCTGCCAAACAAGCCACTGTTCTGCAGCCGAACCCAGCGCAGGACGGCACCGGCACCTATCACGAGCGCGATCAAACCGACTGCCAGGAACGCCCAGAAACGGACCTGCAGCGACGCAAGCTCAGGCTCCCACGCCGGAAACGCAGACAGCCAGGCAAGCGTGATCGCTTGCCCGATCGCAAGCAGCGCCACGGTGAGCGACACCGTGGCGATCGCGAAATGGGCCAGGAATTGTTTCTTCCATGCCTTCATTTTTCCTCGCGATCAGCCGCGTGCCCGCTACCGGCCCTAAATGTCGGATCAGCCCTAGTCTCTTCGTGCCGACTACAACAGCATGTGCGCAGTATTTTCATCTCGTCATTGACCTCCAACCCGTTGATCCTCAACCACGCGCCGGTTCGGATCAAAGCACATCGTCCAGATAGACAAGCACTAGGCGCTCACAGCGATAGTCCAGGACCTTGTCGCGGCACTCCTGGATTCTCATCTTGTCGAGCGCGATGGGGACCTTTTGCTCTCCAACCAGATAGAAATCCGGATTGGCTTCCAGGAGTCGGTCATCCACCCCGATGATGCGCGGTCCAGGTATGAACTCCTCACCAGGTAGGCCTACGCTTGCCCAGGAAATCTCCGTCTTGCATCCCTCAAAACCCGATCGCGACTGGACCTGCCCGATGAACTCGAGAATATGACGCTCCGCCGCTCTGGTGAGGCGGAATTCCGAACCCAGGATAATCTTCGGCGGCGTCATTTTTCACCTGATATAGCGGTCGACCAGACCCTGATCTAACCACAGGCGCCAGATTGGATAATACTATTCTGATCCTATTCTAAACGAAACATTGTTGGTCGAGAGACTACTCACCCTGCTTTCCTCCCCATCATGCCATAGTGCACCGCCAGCAGGTCGAGTCCCACCTTCAGCAGTTTCACCACCACGTCACGGCCGTCGCCGGTGCGTTCGGCGATGGCCTTCACCGACTGGCCTTCGAGGCAGACCTTGCGTACCACATCGGCCACCTCCCAGTGGCCGAGGGCGGTGACGGCATGAGTATGAGCGCGGCCGGCCGAGAGCACGCGGTCGGGGATGCCGGCATTCACCCGGGTACCGTCGACGCGCTCGTTCCAGGACTGCGGCTGCAGGCCCTCGCGCTGGGTGCGCTCGAAATCGTCGCGAAGGCGCCCTCCTGCCTCGCGCTGCTGGCGTGAGAGCGAGGTGATGCCGACCAGCGGGTCGACATTGCGCAGGCGTACGATGCCGCCGGTGGAGGTGAAGCCGCCATTCGACACCTCGTAGACGCGGCGTGCTTCGGCCGTGCCATTGCTCAGCCTCTGGCGGCCGAAGGCGTCCTGGCGCAGCGCGAAATCATGGCCGATCTCGCGGCGGATGCGCACCTGACCGGCCTCGCCCTTCGGCAGTTTTGGCGGCTGCGGTTTCCTGGCGGTCTTGCGGGGCATAGGCGTTCCTCGGGCTTGGGATGGGTTCTGGATAAGATCGGCGCTCTGCGGCGCCACTTTCGCATCGTCGACTTTTATGAGAGCGGCCTTCTGCGGCGCGCCCCTCACATCCCGCTGCCGCGATGACCATGAAACCTTGCGTGGTGGTGGCTGCAATAGCTTTGCGTCGGCCGCGTGCGCAGGCCGCAGCAGAGCATCTCCGGGCCGGGACGAGCGCCTGGAGCATCCTTCTCCGGCTCCTCCTGCAGCGCGAGGTCGAGCGGCGCGCGGCAGCGGCCGAACAGGCAGTCGATGAAGCGCATGGCGGCGACATGCGGCTGGCGGCAGGGCTTTACCGGCGGCGGTGGCGCCGGCAGCTTGTACAGCTGCGCTTCAGACTTTTCGCGCTGGCCCGGTGCCAGCCAAGCCGGCGGCAGCACGCGGGCGGGCTTTCGCGGCTTGGGCTTCTTGGGCCTGGGCGGGGTGCGGACGGTGGAGACGCGATCTGCTTGCGAGGCGACGTCAAAACTGGAGACGTCGGCGGGACAGCGCCCCCCTCTGCCCTGCCTGGCATCTCCCCCACTTGGGGGGAGATTGGCAGCTTCGGCGTGGGCGCTCTCGACTTGCCTGGCAAGCGCCGACGGTTCGGAAAGCGCGATGGTTCCGGCCGCCTCCCTGCTCCGCCAGTCCGGCCGAGCATGCTTCCTCGGCCGGCCGCCGGAACGGCCGCCCTTGGGATTGGCGAAGCCGATGGTGCGCAGGCCGGTGTCGCGATGCACGATGCCGATGATGGCGTTGCGCGAGACCGGACTTCCGCGCAGCGTGCTGAAGCGGACGGCGATATGGGAGGCCGAAAGCCCCTCCTTGAGCCAGGTCGCGATTTCAGTGAGTTCCTTCTCGGTATAGGCGGCAGGCATATCGGGATCCATCGGTTGCGGCGCGCGGGCGAGCGCCAGGTTCGGCCCGAGGGCCGTCGCTGAAATCGTTCGGGAATGGGCGGATCAGGCGGCGCCGTGGCCCTCGAGGCGCAGAAGCGCGGCCTCCGCCGCCTGCCTGGTCAGGCCGGACACCGCCCGGCCGGTTGCGCGATCAAAGAGGATGACGGTGCCATCCTCGGTGCGGATCACGGAGGCGGCGCCGGCCGCGGGCGGACGAAGGAAGGTGGCCGGAGCCGGGGGAGGAGCGGCTCCGGCCGTTCCGGCCGAGGGGGCGGCCGGACCCGGGGCGAAGACCCCGGTGTTCGTCCGGACCGGGGAGGAGGACAGCCCGGACGATAGGAATTCAGCAGATGAGCGGAAATCAGGATGCAAGGTCATGCCGCCCCCCCTTGCGGTGCTATCGCGTCGGAGCTGATGCCGACGGCGCCGATGCCGTGCCAACGGTCGATCAGCCCCGAAATGTTCGTGGGCAATGCGGAAATGCTTGCGGGATGCTCGATCATGCGCTAATCGTACGATGTGTACGAAAGAGTCGCAAGCGAAATCGTACGTATTGGACGATATTTTTCAGGCGTTTTGTACGATGATGGACCCACGGCACAGATTGCAGCAGGCGCGGACCGCGGCGGGCTATGCCACGCCGAGCGATGCGGCGCGGGCCTTGCGCGACATCAACAAGAACACGCTGATCAGCCACGAGAACGGCAACCGGCCGCTGTCGCGCAAGGCGGCGGAGAAATATGGCCGGCTGTTTAACGTCGACCCCGGCTGGCTGTTGTTCAATGCCGATGGCGCAGAGGCCGGACCGGCAAGCTTTGCCGCCTCGCCGCTCACCGTCGACGTGCCGATCGTGTCATGGATCAGCGCCGGCGAGCTCGGCGGCCAGGAGGGCGTGGTCAACCTCTCCGACTACCCGACCATTCCGACCGCCGACCTCGAGGAAGGCGAATGGATCGCGCTGCGCGTCGATGGCCCGTCGATGAACAAGATCTCGCCGCCGGATTCGATCATCTTCGTCAATCTGCGCGACAAGCGGCTGGTGACCAATGGCTGCTACGTGATCGCCGACGAAACCGGCCGCGCCACCTACAAGCGCTACCGCCCGAACGACACCCCGCCCTTCCAGCCGGCGTCGTATCTGGACATCCCGCCACCGGAGCTGGAGGGCGCGATCACCATCATCGGGCGGGTGAGACGGTCGATAATCGATATGTGAGCAATCTCGCTCTCGCCGTCGGCCTCTGACTGCTCTTTCATGACACCGCAATTTCTGCTTGCATGGCAAGCAGCCGTCGGTGTCGGCCGAGGTCAATGGTTTTCGAGGGAGAACCGGCGAAGTGGTGAACCAGGAAGGCGTGGGCGAAAGCCGGCTGATATGGCTGGTACGAAAATGGCGCCCACCGCTGTTGCTGCTGCTGACCGGCCTCGTCGCGCTGGACGTCCGCGGCGCGATGGGGATCGCCGCCAATCTCACCTATGCGGCGTGCATCGGCAATGCGGCCGACGCCAGCCGGCGGATCGAAGCCTGCACGCAAATCATCGATAACCAGGCCGGCGCTCCTGACAAGCTCGCGACAGCCTACTTCAAGCGCGCCTACGCCTGGTCCATGGAAGGCGATCTCGACCGCGCCATCGCCGACAGCGACCAGGCGATAGGGCTCCATCCTGAATACGCATCCGCTTATTACAACAGAGGCTACGACTGGGCCGCGAAGGGCAATTACGACCGGGCCATTGCCGATTACGGTCAGGCGATCGCCTTCGACCCGAAAAGCAGCGCTGCTTACAACAACCGAGGCCTTGCCTGGTCGTACAAGGGCGACAATGACCGGGCCATCGCGGATTACAATTTGGCGATCATCGCCGATTCCAAGAACGCATCCGCATACCTCAACCGGGGCGGCGCATGGGCGGCGGAGGGCGCCTTCGATCACGCCATCGCCGACTACAACCAGGCCATTGCCTTCGATCCGACACTCATCGGGGTTTATGAAAATCGTGGCCTGAGCTGGGGCGGCAAAGGTGACTACAACCGCGCCATCGCCGATTTCAACGTGGCTATCGGCCTCAATCCGAAACGCGCCTACGCCTATTACGGCCGGGGTCTAGCCTGGTCCAACAAGGGCGACGACGACCGCGCCATCGCCGACTACGACAAGGCCGTGGACCTCGACCCCAAGTTGGCCGATGCCTACCACGCGCTGGGCCTCGCCTGGGCGCACAAGGGCGACCACGACCAGGCCATCGTCGACTACGACCAGGCAATCGCGCTCAATCAGAATCCGCCGATTTCTACAGCGCCCGAGGCGCCTCCTGGAAGGCGAAGGGGAACCGCGAACGCGCCGAGGCCGACCGGAAGACGGCGGCTAGCCTTGGCTGGAAGTAGGTTGCACCGGATTCTTATGATCGGTCCCTCGTTCAATTTGTACGAAATCGACTTGACCCGTACTCGTACGTAAAGTACGATATTTCCCTTCTTTCGAGGGGATATCCTTGAACACCGCGAACCACGCCGCCTTTGCCGACCTCTCCCGCCCGCTGCTGTCACCACTGTCGCTCGAGCAGCGCGAACGCCTCGCCGGCGCCTGGCGAATGGCCAGCCAGGACATCGCCGAGGACATCCGCTTCATCCGCCAGTATCTGAAGGTGATTGCCGAGAAGGACGAGCGCCTGTCGACCGGCACGCTCGTCCACAGCCGCGCCTATGTCGAGGCCTGCGCCGGCTGGCTGCCTCAAACCGTGGCGCGCTATCTGCGCAACCTGCGCGCAGTCACCGAATGCGAGCTCGCCATGACCGCGGCCGGTATCCGCTTCGCTCTGTCCAGCGACGCGTGGGAGGCTTGAAGGGCTAGCGCTCCCCCTTCTCACCCCACAAAGGCCCACAAGGCGAGACGGTCAGATGGCTCCCTACCAGCTGAACTGCAGCCCGCATGAGGTGGCGCCGAAAGCTCGGCGCCGCCTGATCGACCTTATCTCCTGCCCCGGCGAAGCCGAGACGGCTCACCCGTTGAACTTATCCGGAAACTGTTTGGCTATGCCATCCGTCAGCATGTCGGCGAACTTCAGCATGTGGTCATGCCCTTCATCGTAGGACTTGATGTCTGCCGCCCAGTCCTTGTTCAGCCGGCCGACCACTTCGCCGGTCGTCAGTTCCAAATGCTTGTGCAGCATGTGGCGGAGATCCTTCTCGGGCCAGTTCGGATTGGCCTTGCCAAGGAACACGGCAATGTAGTCGGCATTGGCCGACCATTTATCCTGAGCGGCCGAGAGCTTGTCCTTGCTGCCTGATTTGGCCGCCTCGACCACTTCCGTCGCGATCTTGATATGGTCTTTGAGCAGCGCCGCCAGTTTCTTACCGGCGGCATCACCGTAATAGGGCTTTACCGCGTCGCCTATTTCATCCTGGTTCCGGAGCAGGCGCTTCGCGACATCGTCAGTGTCCTGAAGGCCCGCGAGGGCGCTGATGATGTAGTTCCGCGTATAGGTGATGTGGTCTTCCCAGAGTTTCCGCATTGCCGCTCGAACGTTCGCCGATTGCGGTTCGCCGGCGCGAGCAGGCAGGAGCGACAACGGTCCGGCAGCCGAGAGACACCGCAGTGAGAGAGGAAAGCAGTACTAGACGCCTGTTCATGGCCCGATCTCCGAATGTGCCAACATTCGCGCGACAGATGGGCAGCAAAGCTGGGTCGATCGGCCGTTTCCGCTCCGATCGTCGGCACCCGAAGGCGAATGTTCGCTATCGGAAGATGAACATTAGCAACGACTAAAAAGTTCCGTTGCGGCGACAAAAAAGCGACTTTTGGAGATGGCGATCCTTACGAGGCTGTCGTTGGCGGATAGTAGAAAGAAAAGGCTCCGGCGCACCACGCCGGAGCCTCGTCCTTTATCGATACATCAGCCGCCACTGGGAGCCGGGGCCGGAGCCGCGGGCGCAGGTGCTGATGGCGCGGGGGCCGCAGGCGCCGGTTCGGATGGCGCTGGCGCGGCAGGCGCAGGCGCGGACGGCGCGGATGCCGCCGGCGCCTCGATATTGGGCGCATCGACCTTGACGTTGACGTCTTTGCTGCCGCCGCCGTTGAGGTTGATGACACCTGTGAAGAAGAGCAGAACCACGATCGCGAGTATCGCGAGAACGACCGCGACAACCGTACCACCTCCACCCGAGTTCACAACCGTTGGACCGTCAGCCATTTGCTTTTCTCCTCTCGATTGCACTGTCGAGAAAACGGGCGCGTTACGGCAACATTCCGCACAGGGGACCTCAGTCCCGGCAGCCATGAGACTGAAGTCTCATTGCCGGGCGCAGAGGGCCGGGCCGGTTGTTTCAAGGCAACCGTGGCCCTGCCAACCCATTGGTAAGGGGACCACCGGGTACGTCCCTTCATCGGCGGTCTCCGGGTGCCCGCCATCATCGTTCCCGTGTCGGCGGGCACCCGCCCCAGGGGGAGCCGCCATGCGCTTAGGAAACATGATAGCGGATGCGTTCGCCTTCCTGCTGTTGGCGTGCCTTGTCGGCGGCATTTTCCTGGCGTTCGGAAAGCCCTTCTGGCGTGAGCGTCAGGGCCAGGTGGCAGTGCCTCCCCGGGTTGGCTCATTCACGACGGCCTCGGTCGGCAAGCCCCGTCCGAGACCTGACCTGCCGCAAACGTTCGACCTTGGCCTGGCCCCCTCAAAGCCGGGACACTCGCCCGGTCCGAGGACTGGCGTGGAATGACGCCTGCCCGGCTCTGCCGCTGAAGCCATCCCCGATGGGAACGGAACCTCTTCACCCGCGTATGTTAGTCGGGCCGTTGGCCCATCCGGCAATCTGGCCAGGTTTCCCGCAATGACCAAAGCATCGCTACATCTGCTGAAAGGCGCCGGTTACCTGGTCTCGACGGCGAGCGCGATCCTGCTCGCCATCGTAAGCTGGAAGAGCGCCGCGCAAAGCCCGCTGCTGGTCGCCTGCCTGCTTGGCGGTGCTGCCGCATCGATTGTCGGCATGCTCTGCCGCTGGCTTTCCTACGAAATCGAAAAGCGCCAGGAAGAAAAATAGCGCGTGGCCCAGCGGAGTACCGTCGCGGCGGCCCGCTAAGAGCCCGCGCCACGGAGGGACCGATGACGCGGGCCGGCCGATGTTTGCCCACCAGCCTGCGTGGGACGCCAAGCAGCGACGCCACACACAGGACGTCAACCATTCGAAACGGCTAATGTTCCCGGCTGCTAAGATCCTCGGCGAGACCACCGGGCTTGAAATGAGCAGGCGCTTCGAGAAAGGCGTGGCAGGCGCCCGTCCAGGCCGATGCGGCGCGCGGTCTTCCTGGCGCTGCCGGCTAGGCTTCTATTCCTGCAACCACCAAGTCACGACACCAGGGATGGAACGTTTCACGGCAATTCATGATTGGTGGACTCGCGCGCCCCGTCGAGCGTTTAATTCGCGACGGGCGAAGGAAGGGCAAATTCACGAAGGGAGGAATGTGGATCGATGAATTATGAATTCGAGACCAACCTATCCGACGACCAGCAGCCCTATGAAGTCACCGCTTTTGCCAAGAAGCACGGCCTGACGGTTCCGGCCGCGGATGCCGTTTTATTCGCCAAGGGGCCATCCAGGGCGGCGTGCGACGCGGGCGCATTGGCATTTCTGTGCGCTGTCGCGCAATACGCCAGCAGACGATCTTCGCATTAGGCTCCGGATGAGCGTGGCGACAACCTCGCCACGCATGCCGGCGCAGGCCTGTAGAGTCGCGCAGAGCTATCTCAAACCGAGAAAGCTAAGTATCGCGATGACGATGACCACGGCTCCGACCAGCCAGATGATGTTGTTCATGACGCGCTCCTTCGCCCGAAATGGGTGCTGGAGTGACAACATCAGCGACAGCTAAAGGTTCCGACCGCAAACGTGCCGCACCCATCGAGGATCAGGCGGTGGACTGGCGGGTCTTTGCAACAAAACGGCTTGGTGATCGTTTCTCGCGCCAGATATTCCTGGCTACTCCAGCCTTTCCCGCCGGCAGAGCCGGCGGGTTCTTTTTGCTGCCTTCGCCCGGGAATGCCATGCCGCTGCGTTTCCATGCTCTGACGTTGCAACTTCAGTCGCATCCAGCTTCGGACCATGGCCCTAAACGCGGAACGAACCCATCCAAGCGCCGTTGGTCAACACCGGCAGCTCCCGCTGGCAGCGGTTGAGCGCGGGCAAGGCTCCAGCGCACGGCGGGAGGTGCGTGGCGCTGGAGCCTTTTGAAGTCAGAGATAGGGCGCGCGTGCAATGGATGATCGTCACGACAGCGCTATGGAAGCTCGGTGGCTTCTTGCCGTGCCTGCCGGTCTTTGACTTACGTGACTGGCGATACACAGCGGCCCGACAGCCTGTTGGGGTAACTTCGACTGACCGCCGGGCCTGACCGGCTTGGGGGCTTCGGGGGCGGGCAAGCCGGCTAGGACGACACTAGTATTAGCCAGCTCGCAACATAATCCGATTGTCACTCTTTCCCCCGCTTTTGCTCCGCACGTGCCGAAGTTGGCTGCACCGACGTAGCGTGAAATCCCCGCCACATCGGGCCGGCCTTGATCGGCCTGACCAACTCCGAGCCCTGTTGCGGCCGCCTTCCAGCTCTCGATAGAGATCGCCGCGGGGCGCCGCGCTCAGTCGAGCCTTCTCGACCAGTCGTCGAGCTGCCGCTGCGCCTCTTCCTTGGCGATGCCGTAGCGCTCCTGGATCCGCCCCACGAACTGATCGCGATTGCCTTCGATGCGGTCGAGGTCATCGTCGGTCAAGTCGCCCCACTGCTCCTTGGCCTTGCCTTTGACCTGCATCCACTTTCCCTTGATCTGATCCCAGTTCATGGCTTGTCTCCTTTGTTGTCAAAGGAGAATGGACCCGGCGCGACAATGTTCCGAACGATCGGCCCACGCATGCGGACCTTCCTTGGCAACGCCATCAAATGTGATTGAAGGCAGAGTTCCCTCAGTTCCTGCTCGCTGAGCTTGTCGACGTACTCGGCCGCGTCAAGGAGATCGACAACCACGTCGACCGCCTTCATGTGAAGATGAGGCATTGCCGATCCTCCTTTGCATGTCGCCTGCGCTTTGCTGCCGGCAGGATTGCCAAACGCGGCGCTCCTGCTCGAGGCCGCCACCGTGCTCGCCGAACTCTTGAAGCGGAATGTTCCGGCCAGCCTCGATGAGGTGGACGCAGTGGAAGGCGCTGAAGCGCCAGCCTTGGCGAGGGGCTGATCAGCCTTGCGACCACGCATGGCGGCCTGCCCTACCCTGGCAGGAAGCTGCAAAATTTGCCGGAAATCGGCCACGGCCGGCGCGCGTCCCGGCCCCGGCCCATCTCTCCGACGGCGGGGCCGTTCCGCCTTTCAGGCCTTGCCGGCTTTCGACTTGATCGCGGCGGGCTTTGCGGCCTTGGTCGCGCTCTTGGTGGCAACAGTCTTGGTGGCGGCGGTCTTGGCGGGCTTCGCCGCGGCAGGCTTCTTCGGTGCAGCTTTCTTCTTCGGCTTGGCCTCGCCATCGATCTCGGCCGTCGCCTGGTCCCAGTGCTGAATATCCGCGCCCTCGGGCCGGCCGGCCTTTTCCCAGATAGCGTGTGCCCGCTGGCGAATGCGTTCCTGCCTGTCGTCCGTCACTTGTTGCCTCCGTGGTTGGGTTCCATTCCGGTGGTCCACGGTAAACACTAGCGGAAATTTGAGCCGGCGTCTTGAGCGCAGCGGAGGGGACTTGCGGCAATAACGCCCAACGAGAGTCCCAGTGCGTCCCTCCCTCCTGCGAGGCTTGTCCTGCGCGGTGGCGCTGGCCTAGTGCGCCATGACGGCGACGCCCAGCAGGGCTGCCTTCTTGGTTATCAGCCCGGCGAGATCGGCGTCCGAGCGTTCGGTGCCGGTGCGGCGGCGCAGTTCGCCGATTGCCTCCGTCATGGAAAGCAATCCCGTTCCCCGCTCGGCCAACAGCTTGTCGCAACAGGCCGCCACATTCTCGGAGTTGGGGGTCTCGACATGCGGCAACATGGACGTGCTCCTTCCCTGCCCCAAACCCCCTCGCCCCGCCGCTTCGCGCGAAGCGGCGGGGCCGTCATGCATCAGCCGGTTGACCGGCCCTACTCTATGACCTCAATGACCCTGCGGGTGCCGGGATCGACCAGCACCGTATGGTCGCCGACGACCGTGTATCTATACTGGGTGTCGGGCACCTCACGCAGTTCCACCGTGTCCGGCAAGGTCGAGCCGACATTGAGCTCGACGCCGAGAAGGTTGATCGAGGCCAGCGGATGTTTGTGGACGTATTCGCGGATGACGGTGCGCTGCTCGGGCGTCACGATCACCTGGTCCGCGGCGGCGGCGCCGATGCCGGCAATCATAGCCAGCCCGGCGACAGCAGTAATAAGGGCAATTTTCATGTCTGCCTCCTGTTGGTTGGTTGCGAGCTTCGCCCCGCCTCCACGGACCGGCGGAAGCGCGAGAGTTCGAATTGGCGGGCTCTCCGGGGCAAACGCCGGCACGGGGCTCTTGTTCCGCGAGCCGGCACTAATTGATCCGCCGACGGCGTCGGAACCAGGCGGCCGTTCCAGCATTGAAGGCGAAGAGTCTAGCGGAGGTGCCTATGATTGAGGATCTGCCTTTCGACCCGCCGATCGCCGTCGCCGTTGGCGCCGGCTTCAAACGGGATATCGCATCGCTGGCGGAGATGCAGAACTTCCTGAAGGAATGGCCCCCTGCCGAAGACACACGGCTGCAGAAGATCGCTATCAAGGCGTGCGAGGCGGCGCGGGCCGGACACCTGACCATCGAGCAGACGCGACGCGCCTTCATGGCTTTCGCCAAGGCCGCGGGCATCGTCTGGACCGGCGTCGATCCGGTCACGACGCTGCGCCGGGCCAAGGTGCGGACGATCCGCGCGGCGCGCGCGCCGCACGAGCGTCATACGCGCTGAGCAGGGCCTCCCAATCACTATTGCTTCGGCGGCTGCGGCGGCACTTCCCCGGGCTTGATCACCGGCATGTTGCCTTCCTCGGGCGCCGGCTGGGCCATACCCTGGTCGCCGGTCGGCGGCGGCTGCAATACACCGCCGCAAGGCTTGAGCTTGCCGGTCAGGCCATTGTCGCTGCCGCTGTCGGCGGCCGGTTTCTGCTCAGCGCTGCCCTGCCCCTGCGGCTCGGCCTGGCATGGGCCTGCGGACGCTTTGGCCTGGTCGGGGTTGTCCTGCGCGGCCGCCGGACCGGCCAGCGCCATCACCAGCAGCGCGCATGGCGCAAAGGCGAAAGGTTTCATGGTCTGGCTCCTTTCCTTGTCCGGGAAAGAACGCCGGGGCCGATTGGTTCCCTGGCGGGACCGGGGCGCTTGCCCGGTAGCCGGTCGCGCGGGAACCGGTGGCAAGGCGGCGAGTTCAACCTTCGGAACAGATTTTCAGGTGCCAGCGCCAAGGAGGCCAGTCATGGAACCGCGCAAGAGACCGAACGACGAGGTCGAACCGTCAACGGCCGACGACCGGACGCCAAACGACGAGGTGGAGGCGCCCACGCCAGGACAGCAGGATTGGGACGCGGTGAAGGGCGCGAGCATCCTTCCCGACGAAAGCCTGCCCGAAGCGGATGTGCCGGAAAGCGCCGGCATCGAGAAGGAGGGCGAGTTACCGGAAGAGGACGACGACAACCCCTACCAGGAGAGCGACGAGGCATTGCCGGACGATGCCGAGGAAGCCGCCATCAAGCGCGACCCGGCAAGGCGTGGCGGCCCCTTCGACGAGGTATGAGGCTCGCGCCGACAGGCACGAGCGCACGCTCTCGCCCGCGAGGGCGGAACGGATAGGTTGGATGCTGACAGGGTGATGCTGGACCGGCCCGCGGCCGGCGGCGGTCAGTTCGGCGCGCTGTCGCCCACCGTCTCGGCGACAAAAGAAGCGGCGATCAGGTCGTCGGCATCGATGCTTAGAGAGCCGTCGGCGCCCCCCATGATGGCCGCGACCTTCTGAAAGGTCTTCATCTCATGTTCGGTGATGCTCGCACTTCGCATCCTGGCCCGCAGGTCGGCGACACGCATCCCCAATGCCGGGGATGTTCCGATTTCGCGCTTCGACATGGTAGCTGTGCTCCGTTCCCCGACCCGTTTTCTGGTTGCCGCCGATTCGTTTGCCCGATCTGCCTCGCACAGCCTGCCTATTATTGAGGCAACACGAAGTCAGACGCGGCAACGCGTGGTGAGAGGGAAAGGTTCCTGCATGTATCGGCATATATTAGTCACGAAATAATACGAGCTGGCCCGCCCGCCGCTCTGGCAAGCGGCGGGCGCCATTTCAGGTCACTGGATGATCTTCACGATCTTGCGGGTGCCCGGATCGACAAGCACGGTCTGATTGTCGACGACCACATAGCGATATTTGACGTTGGGAACTTCGCGGAGTTCAACGGTGTCGGGAAGTGCGGTGCCGACATTGAGCTCCACGCCCGGAAGCTTGACCGAAGCCAGCGGCTGCTTGTGCACATACTCCCGGATGATGGTTTCCTGCTGCGGCTCGATGATGACGTCCTGAGCGGCCGCGGCGCCCATGCCGGCGAGCAGCAGCAGGCCTGCGGCAGCTGTCTTGAGATGCAGTCTCATGATCGTCTCCTGTCTTTACCGGCGACCTCCTCCACCGCGCGCACAATGCCGTCCGCAGCCGGGCCGCCTCGGTCGTTAACGCCACCGCACAGGGCTTGTTCCTGGATTTTTTGACTTGGTGGCCGATCCGATTTGGTCATGGAATCTCGCCCAATTTGCTTCGGAACAAAGGCCCCGAGCCGAAGTTACCCCAACGAAGGGACGACACTTCGAGGAGAGTTCTCATGAAACATATTCTGATTACCAGCATGCTCGCGCTCGGTGTCGGCTGTGGCGCCGCGATGGCGCAGGCACAGGCGCCGGCCGAGGTCCAGCCAAGCGGTGACAACAATTGCGCCGCCGGCACCGCCGATTGCCAGAAGGGCGGCAAGGCAGGCGAGCAGGCCCAGGGCAAGGCCAAGATGAAGACCGACGAGCAGGCCCAGGGCAAGGCCAAGGCGAAGACTGACGAGCAGGCGCAGGGCAAGGCCGGCGCCACCACCGACGAGCAAGCCCAGGGCAAGGCCACGGTGAAGACCGACGAGCAGGCGCAGGGCAAGGCCGGCGCCACCACAGACCAGCAGGCCCAGGGCAAGGCCACGGTGAAGACCGACGAACAGGCGCAGGGCAAGACATCGACGCAGCCAGATCAGGGCTCGACCGCGTCCATCACCAACGTGACGGTCGAACAGAAGACCGAGATCACCAACGTGATCCGCGAGACGAAGATCACGCCGGTTGACCGGGTCGATTTCGACATCTCCGTCGGCATCGAAGTGCCGCGGCACAAGGTGCGGCTGCATCGCCTGCCGCCGCGCATCGTCAAGATCGTTCCGGCCTACGAGACCTACGAGTATTTCGTGCTGGCCGACGGCAGGATCGTCATCGTCGATCCGGACACGCTGAAGATCGTCATCATCCTGACCTGACGTTCATGAGCGTCACCAGGCCCGCCGCGCCGCATGGCATGGCGGGCCTCTCTCGTTCGCGATGCAGGAAACCGGCACAAGAGGGCCGCGACCGGCAGCGCGTTAATCCGGCGGCAATCCTTTCATATTAGCGTCACTGAATATTCCGGGGATTGCTGAGGGGGTCAGCGGCCGATGGCGATGGCATCACGTGGCGCGGCGGGCGCATTGGAAGCAAGCGTGCCGGCAAGGCCCGGCACGGCGGGCCTCGCCGAAGCGATCGGCCGGATGGCGCAGCTGGTCGAGCATTCGCGCGAACGGATCCGGTTGCTGGAGGCAGTGATCGAGAATTTCCCTGGCGGCGTCTCGCTGTTCGACCAGGACCTCAACATGGTCATCTGCAACCAACGGCAGCGGACCTTGCTCGACTATCCGGACGACCTCTTCGCCAACGGCTATCCGTCGATGGAGATGCTGTTTCGCTTCAACGCCGAGCGCGGTGAATACGGGCCGGGCGAAGTCGAGTTGCATGTCGCGCGCCGGCTGGCGCTGGTCAGGCAGCGCGAGGCGCATGTCTACGAGCGGACCCGCCCGAACGGGACCGTCGTCGAGGTGCGCGGCATGCCGATCGATGGCGGCGGCTTCGTCACCACCTATTTCGACGTTACCGAGCAGCGCCGCGACCAGGCGACGATCGCCCACATGGCACATCACGACGCGCTGACAGACCTGCCCAACCGCATGCTGTTTTCCGACCGGCTGCACAGCGCGGTGGCGCTCGCCAGGCGCGGCGCGCTGATGGCCGTGCACTATCTCGACCTCGACAAGTTCAAGCCGGTCAATGACGGCTTCGGCCACAAGGCCGGCGACAGGCTTCTGATCGACGTCGCCGCACGGCTACGCGGCGCGGTGCGCGACCACGACACGGTGGCGCGGCTTGGCGGCGACGAGTTCGCCATCGTGCAGACAGGCATCGCTGAAAAGACGGATGCGGCCGCTCTTGCATCGCGCATCATCGACCGCTTCCGGGAACCGTTCACGGTCGCCGGCACCCCGTTCGTCCTCGGGCTCAGCGTCGGCATCGCGCTGGCGCCCGGCGATGGCGTGACGAGCGACGACCTGCTGCAGAAGGCGGACATGGCACTCTACCGCAGCAAGTCCGGCGGA
Organism: Mesorhizobium abyssinicae; assembly: GCF_049887195.1. NCBI lineage: Bacteria > Pseudomonadati > Pseudomonadota > Alphaproteobacteria > Hyphomicrobiales > Phyllobacteriaceae > Mesorhizobium > Mesorhizobium abyssinicae. The sequence continues at coordinate 7,809 of NZ_JARAKC010000026.1, read as the reverse complement.
CGCGGAACATTCCATTTCTTCGAGGCCTAGACCCGCGGACTCCAGGGAAAACGGCTTTCCCAAATATTCGCCGGTGCTAATATGCCGCCGCGCGGGGAGAACACCCAATCTTCGCGTGGAGTGCCGGCAGAGTCTCCGTAAGCTGCCTCGGCCGGCACTCCTTCTCGCGTGCCGCCTGAACGGCACGATCTCGTCGGGAGAAACAACGGCCGCGGCGGAGACGCTTCCGCACGCCCCCCGACCGCGATGGGAGGAAATCATGTCGCATTACGTCATACTTGTGAACTTCACCGAGCAGGGCGCCAAATCCATCAAGGACACGGTGAAACGGGCCGAAGCATTCAAGTCGATGGCCGCCGATAGCGGAGTGAAGGTGAATTCGCTGCTGTGGACCCTTGGCCAGCACGACGTGGTAGCGGCCGTCGAGGCCAATGACGACATCGCGGCTACGGCCCTCAGCCTCTCCGTGGCATCGCTTGGCAATGTGCGCACGCAGACGTTGAAAGCCTTCGACGCCGCAGACATGGCGAAGATCATCGGCAAGATGGCGGTCTGACCGCAAGGGTGCCCGGCGATGCGTCACGCCGGGCACGCCAAAGGCGGCGCGCCTCAAATGCCGGTGCAGCAACCAAGACAACTCTTGCGCAGGGCGGCTCAAGGTCCTAAGTCCTAAGACATAGGTCGCATACAACTGGCCGAAAGGCAGAACAGAGCGCGGCACTGGTGCCAACTTGCGACCATGCGTGAAAGGTGCAACGCTCGAATAGGGTAGAGACATGGGCGGGCATTCCGGACCGCAACAAGATCCGGAGCGTTCGATCGGGCAAATGTATTTTCCGCAGTTTCTTGTGGGAATGTCGGCAACAATTCTCGTGGTCCTTGGCTGGACCTACGCGGACACGGGATCGTTGTGGCAAGCGCTGGGCTGGACATTTGTCGCCGCCCTGGTGCTGCAGGTGGGCTACTTCATCGCCGTGCTGCTCATCATCTACGGCCGCGCCTCGTCGGCGGCCAAGACCACCGACAGTTCGCTGCCGGCCAAGGTGCCCGGACCGTTCGAGCGCGACGGCATCATCCACACCTTCCTGTCGCGACTGCTGTAACCGGCGATTGGCGAAAGCCTGAGACAGGCTCTTCTCCCGTGGGGAGATGGTCGGCAGACCAGAGGGGCGCTGTCCCGCCGGCCTGTCAGCAACTGTCCAGATCATTGAAGCTGATTGTGCAGGGAGCGGATCACGCCGAAGCTGGTGATCGTTCGCCCCTCTCTCCTGCCGAACATCTCCCCCACAAGGGGGGAGATCGGCAGTTTCGCCCTCAGCGAGGCGCCGACTGCAGGCCGGAGGCCGACGGCACCGGCTCGGGCGAGAACACCACAACGGCGAAGAGCAGGATGGCGGCGGCGACGATCAACGAGCCGCCGGCGACGATCGGCTCCAGTGCCGGGTTGCCGTGCAGCAGCAGGTAGAGCGCAGGCAGCATGATCACCACGCCGAGCGTATAGAGACCGTAGTGGATCATCGCGATGCGCCGCGCCGCCTTGGCTGGATTGAGCGCGTAGTAGCCGCCGAATATCGCCGAGGTGACCCAGCCCAGCAGGTTGATGTGGGCGTGCGCGGGGAACGCGCCATGGTCACCCGATATGGCCATTTCCAGGCCGGCGGCGACGCCCAGAATGAGAAACACGATGGCTGTCTTGAAGAAGAGCTCCGAAACCCGTGGCATGTTCTTGTCCTCCCAATGCCTTTGAACCCCTAGACGCAGGAGATTACATTGGGAAGCGAAGATTTGCCATGCCGAACATGGGGTTAGCGGTGGTTTTCCCCGTCGGGATGAACGGAAGCGGGTAGTGAATAGGGAATTGGGTAGCAAGTGGTGCAAGGACGGGGCTGGCGGCACGCCGCCAGCCCCTCCTATTGGCTACTCACTAGTCCCTACTCACTCATTCCGCCGTCTCGGTTTCCGTTTCCTCTTCGGCGGGATCGGTGGTCGTGTCGTCGGTCGTCGCCGCGGCGGCATCCTGCTCCGCCAGCTTGGCAGCTACCTGGTCGATCTTGTCGTCAAGCACGCCCGTGGCCCATTCTGTGACCTCGTCGTCGACCGGCTTGTTGGCCATCTCGGCAAGCGCATCGTCGAGCGATGGGACGTCGGCAGCGGCTTCGTCGGCCGCGGTCTGGGCCGCGGCGGCTGCCGCTTCGGCCTCAGAGACGGCAGTCTCCTGATCGGCGATCTGCCCTTCCAGATCGGCGATCTGCGCGGCCTTGGCCGCCTCGTCCTCGGGCGTTGCCGGCGTCAGCGCATTCGCCTCGGCGAGCTGCTCGTTGAGGTCGTCGAGTGCGGCCTGGGCGTCGATGACCGCCTGATTGGCGGCTTCGACCGCGGCCTTGGCGTTCTGGGCATTCGCGGAGGCCATCACATAGGCCTGCACTGCGGCGAAGTTCTTGCTCTTGGAGTTCATGTAAGCGTTGATGTTGCGCTGCAGTGAGTTGAGCCGGCCGAGCTTGGCGTGGAGGTTCTTCTCCTTGGGCGTGGCCGCGACTTCGACGTCATCGACGGTGACCGTCGCTGACTTCTTGCCCGACTTCGCCGACGCCGACTTGCCATGCGTGCTCTTGCCGGATTTGCTCTGGCCGGAATTGCCGTGCGTGCCGCTCTTGCCGGAATTGCCGCCGCCACTATTGCCATGGCTGCCGCCGCTATTGCCATGGCTGCCGCCATTGCCGTTGCCGCCGCCATTGCCGTTGCCGGCCAACGCGGGAGTGGCCAGGAGAGCGAACGCGGCCACCGCCGCCAACAGGGTTTTTCGGGTTGTCATAGTACCTCCTCGGGGATTCGCCACCTCGCCTACCCGCTATAACGCCGTCGTATGCAAATTTGCTAATTCGAAGAAGTAAACTTTAGACAAATATAGTAGCGATGCGCGACCGACGCGCCGGGTGACACAGATAAGATACTGAAATCAAAGACGATTATCGCGGACAGATGCCGGCTGAGCCCTTTGGGCCGCAGAAGCCCTATACTGATCAGACCTTAGTCCTAACTGATCGGGAGACGCAGTTACGCCAGCAACATCTTGCAGAACATCAAGTGAAACCTTTTGGCGGCAAGATGCTCAGCTTGCAACCAAGGGTACAGTGACTGTCGTTGCGTAACTGATCGGATACTGGTCGAAATACGGGAACTCGATGACGAAGGCGTAGCTGGCGGTCAGATGCGCCATCTTGAAGCCCCCGCTGGCAGGATCGGTCGCTATCGTCACGACGACGTTCTTCAGGCCCAGCGCCAGCAGTTTCTGCGTGGCGATCGCTTGTATCTGGCTCTGCGTAAGCGTGTTGTTGAGCTGCAAGGCACGGGCCGAGGTTTCCAGCGTGTAGCGGACGGTCGAAGTGGCATTGAACGACCAGCCGAACGCGAAGATCCCGAACAGCAGCATCACCAGGAACGGCGCGATCAGCGCAAATTCCAGCCCGGCGCCGCCGGACCGGTCGCGGCGCCATCTGGCGATCCGTTCAGCGGACACGGATGACCTCCTGATGGGTCATCACGCGCGGATCCGGAAAGACGCCGAAATTGAACGGCGGCACCCAGGTGCCGGTCGCCGAAATCTGGACGAAGACGGTAGGCAGCTTGGTTCCGCCGCAGATCGTCGTCGAGGTCACGACCGTGGCGCCGCACATGTAGGATCGAGCCAGCACGACCGCCGCATCTTCAGGCTTGTTGTTCCAGCTCGACAGCGCGACCGCCTGCGTTCCCGTGTCGTTGGTCGCGCCGGCCATCACCAGATTGGCCGCGGTTTTGACGCCAGCGCGCATCTGCAGGTAGCTCGACACGTAGGACCAGCCGTCGGCGATGCCGAGGCAGACGAAGCACAGAATGGGCAGCACCATGGCAAATTCCACGGCGGCTATCCCGGCCTTGTCCCGGAAAATGCGCAGGGTCCGCCCAACCATGCGCGCTACTCGACGAGCTGAACGGACTGCGTCGCCGGAATGTCCTTCATCCCGAGACTGGTGCAGTCCTGCTTGATGGTCGTGCTGCCTGACCATTGGATGGTGTCGGCGACGACCTGGGTGCAGCCGCCGCTGCCGGAGAAGTTGCCGAGGTAGTTGACCTGCTGCTTGGGGAAATAGATGGCGCCGGTCAAAAGCGAGTTCGCCGTGCCGTTGAAGGTGCTCTGCGCCGCGGTCCCCGTCCTGTCGCCGTAGAACAGCACGCCGGAATAGGTACCGGAAGTCGGCGCGCTCAGGTTCACCGTGGCGTTGCCATTCATGCTGACGGTGTTGCTGCCGGACATGAAAATGGTCACGCCGGTGCAGGGTGCGGCGCAGGTGATGACCGCGTTGGCGTTGATCTTGAAACCGCCCTGCACGACATAGACACCGGAAGAAAGCGCGACATTGCCCTTGAGGTCCATGCCGCTGCAGTAGGTGCCGGCCTGCAGCGTTTGCGAGGTTTTGTTGCCGTTGACATTCCTGCACGGGTTCGTGGCCGCCGGCGTCGGCAGGCTGGCGTAAGGATCGGATGCGGGCAGGGCCTGGGTGAGGTTGGAACTGCAGGTCGTGGTCACCGGATTGTTCAGCACCATGCCGCCGACCGTGATCAGGCAGTCGGCCTTGAGCGTCGCCGATCCCTGCGTCCTGATGGCGTCCGCAGCAACCGAGTCCGACATGACGGAGCAGCCGGTGAGGTTGACGCTGGTGTTGCCGGAAAAGAGCGCAGCCTGGACGGCCGAAGGACTGAGCGCCAGCACGCAGGCCTTCGAGGCGTCGGTGATGCGCGCCACCGCCCTCGCCTGTTGCGGAACCGGGGTGCTGTTGAAAATGGCCGTGAAGTAGCGATCGAGGTTGTGCTTGACGATGACCTCAACCGCCTTCTTGGCGGTGTTCGGGCCGGACAATGGCGGCGTGTTGACCTCTATCGTGCCCGGCGCGACAAAGTTGTTCGAGGTCGCCGACTGCGTGGCGGCGGCGACGATGGTCGGGTTGTCGGAACCCGCGATCTTCTCGAGCGCGCCGGCATAGGCCGCGGCATCGGCCACCGCCTGCAGCTTCAGGCTGCTGTAGTACCAGAGCGAGGTCTCGACACCGAGGCCGGCGCCACCGACGACGACCGGCAAGGCGAATGCGAAGATGACGGCGACGTTGCCGCCCGCGCCGCTGGCTCCCAGCAGGCGGCGAAAGTTCCCCACGAAAAAACGGGTGCGCGATGCCATGCTTCCATATGAGCAAGCATGCATAAACGAATGGCTAAGATTTTCGCTCGACTTGTCGCTTGCCGGGCCTGAAAGCCCAATTTTTCAATAAGTTGTGATGGACGCCACCCCCGAGCGGCGCCCAACATATAGCAGCGTATATCGGACTTACGGCGCCCTGAGGATGTCGGCGCCAGGCTGCTCGTCGAACAGCACAGCGCAACCGCGCTCGAGCGCCACGGCCGACAGTTCGTTCGCCGCCACCTCGTCCGGCGAGATGAAATCGCCGGTCAGCACACGCAGTTCCTCCACCGCCCGTGCCATCGACACTAGCCGCCCGGCGGCCCTTCCGGTGGCGCAAGCATCGACGATATAGACGAGGTCCGTGATCTCGAACTGGCCCATGTCAGGCCTCCCGCAAACGGCGTCCCTACCACGCAGTAACGCCGTCGGCCGGACGATGTTCCTGCCTCTCGGCATCGACCTTGGTCGATGCTGCACGTGCGCTCCCGACGCTCGCTCGACGTGGCAAAAAAACGAGATTCCGGCTGGATCCCGCATCCTCGTGACAGGTCGCAGATCCCACCGTCGTCGGCGGTCCGATGCCGCTTGACAAGAGACCTCGTTTGTTCTCTTTTTGTTCGAGAACAATTCCTTCGAACAGATGTTGCTAATGCTGCAACGCCGCAAGGTGAATTGGCGCCACGGATGACGCAAAGTCAGGCGACATCGGCCACCATCCTGCATGCCGATCTCGACGCCTTCTATGCCTCGGTCGAGCAGCTGCTCGACCCGTCGCTCAGGGGCAAGCCGATCGCCGTCGGCGGCGGCGTGGTGCTTGCGGCTTCCTATGAGGCCAAGGTTTTTGGCGTTCGCGGCGGCATGCCCGGCCGCAAGGCGCGCGAACTCTGCCCGCACCTGATCTTCGTCGGCGGCCGCTTCAGCGAGTACCAGCGGCTCGGCGACGCGGCGATCAAGGTGCTCGACGATTTCACGCCGCTGGTCGAGCGCATCTCGATCGACGAGGCCTTCGCCGACGTCGCCGGCTGCACGCATCTGTTCGGACCGCCCGACGAGATCGCCCGCGCCATCCGGCGGCGGGTGAAGGCCGAGCTCGGCCTGCCGATCTCTATCGGCGTCGCGCGCACCAAGCACCTGGCCAAGATCGCCTCGCAGGTTGCAAAACCCGACGGGCTGGTGGTGGTCGAGCCCGGCACGGAGATCGCCTTCCTGCACGACCTGCCGGTATCGCTGATGTGGGGCGTCGGCCCGGCGACCCGGGCGCGGCTCGCCGAGATCGGCGTCGAGACCATCGGGCAATTGGCGCGCAGCCATGGCGGCGCGCTGAAACGCCTGCTTGGCCCGGCCGCCGGCGAGAAGCTCGCCGCCCTCGCCTGGAACCGCGACCCGCGCCGGCTGGAGACGCACCGGCGGGCACACTCGGCCGGCGCGCAGTCGGCGCTTGGCCGCAAGCCGGCGGAGGCGCGGGTGTTCGTGCCGACGCTGCTGCATCTCGCCGATCGTGTGGCGAGCCGCCTGCGCGCTAAGGCGCGGCCCGGCCGCACGGTTACGGTGCGCGTGCGCTTCGCCGACATGCGCGCCGTTACCCGCTCCGTGACGCTGGAGCAGCCGATCCAGGCAACAGCGATGCTGGCCGAGATCGCCGAAGAGCTGGTGCGCGGCGTGCTCGCCGCCAACCGGCATGAGCGGGAAATCTCCCTGCTCGCGATCTCCGTCTCGCATCTGGAGGAAAGTGCGGAGCTGCAGCTCGAACTGCCGCTCGGGCTTGCCGACGAGAGACTGAAGCCCGGCAGCCGCAAGGGCCTCGCCCGCTTCGGCGCCGACCGCGCGATAGACAGGATCCGCCAGCGTTTCGGCAAGGAGGCGGTCGGCTACGGCGCGGCGGCGCTGGAGGCGGCGCGCTCGGTGCCGGATGAGTTCCGCGAACTGGCGGAGAAGGAGCTGTAGTTGGCCAATTCCCACCCTACCGGCGACCGGTGCTCCAGTAGCGGTGGACCCTGACACCGCCGGCGCTTCCGCCGCGCCATGGCTCGCAGGCGATCCCGTCGCGGTCGGCGTCGTGCGTCGACCAATAGCCGGGTTGTCCGCGGCGCGCCGGAGCCAGACCAACGAAGCGAGCGGCGGTACAGTTCGGGAAAGCGGCAAGGTGCCTGAGGGCTGTCACCGGCGAGTCGATCCGGATGCCGACAAAGCCGTAGACGACGTAGCCGGACAACAGGATGACGGGTGCAAAGAGAGCTATCCATCTCAGCCTGCCCAGACCGTGATGGTGACGAGTTATAGGCCAACGCAAGAATGGCAAAAGCATTCTTGGCACGCCCCTGGTTAGTGCCCCAGAAAAGCCTAACCTAAGCCGCCCGCAGCGACAATGATGTCAAATCAGGCGCCACCCATGCGAGGTGTGCGGAGGCAGCGATCCCTTCTATGCTGGCGGGACAGCGCCCCCTGGTCTACCGACCATCTCCCCCACAAAGGCAGGGGAATCGCATATGGCTTTTTGGGACTTGAAGTTGGGCTGAGAAGGGATTCTGTGAGCAGGCAGTCTTAACGAGGGAGAGACTGCCATTTCGAGCCTTGAAAGCTATTTCGGCGCCGTGCCT
>NZ_JARAKC010000025.1:0-60891 GCF_049887195.1 Mesorhizobium abyssinicae | reverse complement strand
CGGTTACAGGCACGACTGGATCGTATGCATGCAAACGTAGGAGCCGGATGATGGGAAACTATCACGTCCGGTTCCGTGGGAGGGGTAGAGGTCAATCCCATCGGGAACCCTCGCCCCTACCCGACGGTGTTGAGGAGTTCGAGGAGATTACCATTCGTCATTCGAAATACGCAGCTTCACGTTTTGCGCGTGAGGCCGCGCCGGCGCTTGCACGCTTTGCCAATTCGTCGCCCATGCCCTTCATCAACGGCATCAAGGCGGCGCGCGAGCGGATCGTTGCCCGTACCGATGACGATCGCGGCGACTTCCTGCGCAAGCGTGGCTTCTCAAAGGCGGAGGCGACCAGGATCATTGAGACAGTGCTGACCGAGGAAGGTCGCAAGCCTGAAAGTGTTTTCGACTTCGTGCAGGGCATCACGGCGGTGGCTCGCGACAAGACCCATCAGGATGCCCGGCTTGATCTGGAGGCGCGGGCGAAGAAGCTGTTCGACAAGGCGGTCTGACATTCTGGAAGCCAGGAGATGCACCGGTCTCCAGTTCTGTCCGCTTCGCGTCTTCTTTTTCTCGTGCTGCGGCGTCGTCCTCAAGAGTAAGAGGGCGGCGCTGCGCTTTGTGACGGGTTGGAGGTCGAGAGAGTGGCTTTCGGCTGCCCGTCGCGGAGTAACATCGATGGCTGCTATTGCCAAAAAGATCACCCTGTCGTCTTCGCGCGACATCCCTTTCAACAAGCTTGTGCTCAGTCAGGCAAATGTCAGGCGCGTGAAAGCCGGCGTCTCGGTTGAAGAACTGGCCGAGGACGTTGCCCGCCGCGGCCTGTTGCAGGGGCTCAGCGTCCGGCCAGTCAGGGATGAAGCCGGAGTGGAAACCGGCATGTTCGAGATTCCGGCAGGTGGCCGCCGTTATCGGGCGTTGGACCTGCTAGTCAGGCAGAAGCGCCTCAGCAAAACCGCGCCGGTTCCCTGCATCGTGCGAGAGGATGGCATTGCCGAGGAGGACTCGCTGGCGGAAAACGTCCAGCGCGCGCCCCTTCATCCCCTCGATCAGTTCCGTGCCTTCCTCGCCCTTCGCGAAAAGGGCCAGTCGGAGGAGGAGATCGCTGCCGCGTTCTTCGTCTCGGTCGGTGTCGTCAAGCAACGCCTGAAGCTGGCTTCGGTGTCACCGGCACTGCTTGAGATTTATGCCGAAGATGGTCTGACGCTCGATCAACTCATGGCGTTCACCGTGTCCGGCGATCATGAGCGTCAGCAGCAGGTTCTCGAACGCATGAAGGCCTCGTATGACAAGCAGCCCTATGCCATTCGGCGCATGCTGACCGAGGGCGCGGTGCGTGCGTCAGACAAGCGGGTGCAGTTCATCGGCATCGACGCCTATGTCGATGGCGGTGGCACAGTCATGCGCGACCTGTTCCAAGGCGACGACGGTGGCTGGCTGCAGGACGTCGTCCTGGTTGATCGGCTGGTCGCAGACGAGATGGAACGCCAGGCGGAGGCAATTCGCGCAGAAGGCTGGAAGTGGATCGAAATCGCGCCCGATTTCGCCTACGGCCACGCCTTCGGTCTCCGCCAGCTGCGCGGCGAACCGTCCCCCCTTAGCGCCGAGGAGGAGTTGACGCGCAAGGCCTTGCAACTCGAGCTCGATCGTCTGTCGGAGGAATATGACAGCCTCGAGGACCTTCCGGACGAAATCGATCAGCGTCTGGCTGAGTTGGAGACCGGACTTCAGTCCTTCGAAACCCGGCCACTCACCTTCGACCCGCTCGAGGTTGCCCGCGCCGGTGGCTTCATCAGCATCGCGCCAGACGGTTGTCTTCGCGTCGAGCGCGGCTACGTCCGTCCCGAGGACGAGTTGCCCATCGAGACACAGCCAAGCGAAGAGGGGGAGGAACCCTTGGAGGCTTCTGGCGTCCGAGACGGGGGCAGCGTTTCGGCCGACAATGAGCCGCTGGCCGACCCCGAAGGGGACGATCGCATCTCGCCGATCTCTGACCGGCTCATGACGGAACTGACGGCACATCGCACGCTCGGCCTCCGTCAGGCGCTCGGTGGAAATCCGGACATAGCCTTCCTCGCCGCCTTGCACGCGTTCACGCTGAAGATCTTCTACCAATATGGGTCGGATACCTGCCTGGAACTGGACTTGAAGAGCGTCAGCTTCGGCGCCCAAGCGCCAGGATTGAACGACAGCACCTGCGCACAGGCGATCCGTGTCCGACACGACGACTGGGCCAACGCGCTGCCGAAGGAAGCCACCGACCTTTGGGACGCCCTTCGCGGCTGGGATCGCGATCGCCAGGCCGCGCTTTTCGCCTATGTCGTCAGCATGTCGGTCAACGCTGTGCATGAAGCATGGAACAGGCGCCCGCGCGCTCTCGCCCATGCCGACCGGCTGGCACACGCCATCGACCTCGACATGACGGCGGCCGGCTGGCGGCCGTCTGTCGACAACTTCCTCGGACGTGTCACAAAGGCGCGCATTCTCCAGGCACTCACTGAAGCGAAGGGCCAGGAAGCCGCTGACCGAATAGCGCACCTCAAGAAGGGCGACATGGCGAGCGAGGCGGAGAAGCTGATCGGGAGCAGCGGTTGGCTACCTGAGCCCCTGCGCACCCCGGGAAACGGGAATACAGAAACGAATGAGACAGGATCGCCGCAAACGGTGGTCGAAGCGACGGCAGGGAACGACGGCGAATTGTCCGTGGCCGACACCGAGAGCTTCGCTGAAAATGACGAAGCCGCGAATGAGCCTCACACGATCGCTGCTGAATGATCAGCCGCAAGTCTTCATCTGGCCCGCCGGAGACGGCGGGCTTTTTTCTGGAGCCGGACCGTGTCTAGAAGCCCGAACGACCTCGCGCGCCGTCTCAGCCGGCAGGCGGAGGCGGTATGTCGGAACTATCTTTCAAACGGCCGGCGCCACGGCAACTATTGGCTGGTAGGCGACGCCCGAAACACGCCTGGGCGATCGATGTATGTAAGGCTGAACGACACTCCCAAAGGTCCCGCCGGCAAATGGACTGATGCTGCTACCGGCGAGCACGGTGACCTGCTGGACGTGATCCGCGAGAGCTGCGGCCTGATCGACTTTATCGATATCAGCGCGGAAGCCTGCAACTTTTTGAGCTTGCCGCGCTCCGAACAGCAGCCGACGGTATCGAAGCAGACCAGGGCGCTGGCACCTTCCGGTTCTGCAGGAGCAGCGCGGCGGTTGGTCTCCATGTCGCGGTCGATACCAGGAACGCTTGTGGAGACCTATCTTCGTGGACGCGCGATCACAGCCTTGCACGAGACCGGGAGCCTTCGGTTTCATCCGCGCTGCTATTACCGTCCGGAACGCGGCCCGACCGAAACATGGCCGGCAATGATCGCAACCGTCACCGACCTCAAAGGCAAACTCACCGGCGCCCACCGCACCTGGCTCGATCCGGGCGGATTTAGCGAGGCTCACCTTGGCCGCGCTCCGATTGAGACGCCGAGACGCGCCATGGGCCAACTGCTCGGACACGCCGTCCGCTTCGGCTGCTGTTGCGATGTCATGGCTGCCGGCGAAGGCATCGAGACCATGTTATCGCAACGCACTGTCCTGCCCGCCATGCCGGCACTCGCGGCACTGTCGGCGGCGCATCTGTCCGCAATCCTGTTTCCTGAAACATTGCGGCGGCTCTATATCGCCCGTGACAATGATCCAGCCGGTGCCGGAGCAGTGGCAACTCTCATTGAACGCACCAATGCGGCCGGTATCGAGGCGATGGTCCTGGTACCGCAGCTCGGCGACTTCAATGAGGACCTGCGCCTTCTCGGTGCCGACGCCTTGAGGGCGATCCTGCGGGTGCAGATCGCGCCGCAGGATGTCTCGCGCTTCATGGCGCTGGCGGCCTGACCGGAAGGGGAAGAAGGGAGGCGTGCCAGCGATGTGTGGCTTGGCTGGGCGGATGTACCTTCGCCGGGCGAGGGCCGGCCCACGGCCTTCCAGAAGGCGATCGGGCGCCGGCCGGTCCGGACAGGCAATGGCTACGCCCGGCTAATTTTCCGGCGGCCCTTGCCACCCCGCGCGGCGGGCCGCGCGAGACCCCGTCTGCGGGCCTTTCCATCGCGAGACAAAATAGCCGGGCTCCGCAATCCTCCACTTGCGTTCCGGCCCTGCGCTGCCGTTTCGGGTGCAGATCCGGACCGTCCATCGCCTTCGTCGCCATGAAGGCCGCGATGGGCGCGGCCGATCCCGCGAAGGCAAGCCGCCATGAACACCGAGCACGACACCGGCTTCGAGCCGCAACCCGCATTATCACCAACCGATCATGTCCTTCAGGAGCTTCAGGTTTACGGCTTCCGTCCCTTTGAAGACGAACCCGACCCGCGCCCGCTTCCCGAAGGCAAGGTGGTCGCAGCCAGCATCGCCGATATCTTCGACGCTCTCGTGGTGGCAATGGCCGACACACGCCTTGAACCCGATCTCGAGGAACTCCTGTGGGGAACGGTTAACCTGTTCCATCGCGCGACCAGGCGGATCGAGGGGGAACTCGATGAAAACGAGCTTAGCCAGCTGCGGCTGCAGCGCGAACAGGACGGATCCGAGGTCAAGTCGGTCGAGCTCGAGCGGCAGATCGCCCAAGGTCAGACTCTGCTTGAACGCCGCAGCGCCTTCGAATTGATGCGCGACCAGGCCGCCGAGCACTACGAGCGTAACACCCACTCGATCTGGCGCCCGCGTTCCGGTTCTGTCGTCAACCATCGCCACCTGACCGCGGCAATGATCGACAGCAGGGACTTCGTTGCCGCGAGAAAGCATGCGGACAGCCAGGTGCTGTTGCCACCCGGACCGAAAGTCGCTTTCACCGGCGGGCTCGATTTCAACGACCATCGGCTGATCTGGGCCAAGCTGGACAAGGTCCATGGCAAGCATCCGGATATGGTCCTGCTGCATGGCGGATCACCAAAAGGTGCCGAGTTGATCGCGGCCAAATGGGCTCACAGTCGCAAGGTGCCACAGATCGCCTTCAGGCCGGACTGGACCAGGCATGCCAAGGCCGCGCCCTTCAAGCGCAACGACGCCATGCTCGACATTCTGCCGATTGGCGTCATTCATTTCCCCGGCTCCGGCATTCAGGACAACCTTGCCGACAAGGCCCGCAGGCTCGGCATTCCGGTGATGAAGTTCGGCGCCACGTGAAGAGGCCACCTTTTCACTCGCCGCAAGTCATTCGCCCCGATTTCCGTCGCTGCCGGCGCATTGATCCGACGACCGTTTCTGCCGATGTGGCGTCGATGAAAGCAAGGCGGCGAACCATGAGGTTCTCATCCCTTCTCGTCCTTGAATGAGAACAGGGAACCGATCCCCGCGTTTGTCGACGCAATTCCTTGACCCGGTCCGAAGGCCTGATGCCATCAACCCATAAAGGGTCGGACTACGCCAAGCGTGCCGCCGTTCCGGCTTGCCTTCACGGTGATTGCGGCCCTCGGCCGGACACATCGGGCGCCTGTCGCGCGGGGATCGCTCCCCGCTTCCAAAGCAGGAGCCGGAAAGATGTCCCTCATGGAAGCCAACGCCTTCGCCTTCAGCCTCGCCACCAGCCTCATGGTCAGCATCGTCATCTTTCGCGCTGGCGACGGCACGCTCGCTGTCTCACCGGCAGACGAATACGACGGCGACCCCTCCGAGATCGTCGGTGAGATAGACCCCCACGCCTCATGAATCGTCGCGACTTTGCCGACGGCCCGCGTGGCGCGGCTGCCTCTCGAACACCCGTGCCGGCGTTCGCGCCGCTTTGAGGGTGCCCGGCGAAGGCGGGGGGCTATCGCCTAACATTTGTTAGCGCGGAATACCTGCCTGCCGTGCGAGCATATTTGCGGCTCGACCCTCGCGGGCTCTAGGGTCGTGACCACCTCTTGCCCGCTGGCTTCGGCCGGCGGGCTTTTTGTTACGTCGCCTTATCGACCAGCGGCGTCTTCCGTTTCGGCGCCACGTAGCTGGTGACAAGCCGCACCGTGTTGAGCCTGACCGTTACTGGAACGCCAAGGTTCACCGTCACTCTGTCCTCGTAGACATGCGTGACGTCGCCCACCAACTCGACCTTCTGCCCGCTGCTCACGTTTGGCGACCGGTCTACGATCGAATGCGGCTGGTGGTAGGAAGGGATCAACACGGCGACCCGATCCTCAGTCACGCGCTTGCGCACGGTCGCGGTGATCGCGACCTCGTCGCCGACTTTGATGCTGCCCTTCGCCATGAAGGAGACTCTGGGGCGCAGGGCGGCATAGTCAAGCAGTTGCTAAAATAGACCATTGCAGGAGGCTCATTCGGACCTCGGTCCACATCGCATGATGAGGCCTGATCGGATACGTTTTGCTCCTCGCCGACTGTTGAAACCACTCCTCCCCGGATTGGAAGATGTCGGCGGCTAGCCCGGCTCGCAAGTCCTGTGTCACCTCGACCAGCGAGCCGGGCTTGGCAAACAGCAGCCCGACGGTCGGGGATGCTTGTTGACCGCCGGGCCTAGCCGGCAAGGCTACCGGCTGGCGACGTTATAGGCTCTTCCATCTTCTGCTATTTGGCAAAAAAGCGGTGGGTGTCGGGTTCCTCTATCCGCAAATCGGATGAGCCCAGAGTCGCGACCCACTCGAAACAAAAGCCAACTTCAGCGGTTCCTGTCATTGGAGGAACCGTTATGTGCCCGGCAATCGACAATGAAGATGAGCGCATCGCCCATCTAAAGCTGTTGGCGGAGCGACTGATGAGGGAGACTGGCATCGGGCAGGAAGAGGCGAAGCGACTGGTCGAGTTGATTGGAACTGATTGGAATTCGCTGCTTCGCGAGGCTAAATTCCTGAAAGGTCGACCCTAGAGGGTTGCCGGCCGGCACTAGCGGATCCGCTGGATGCGGCCTTTGTCGAGTCGAAACACCCCGTTCTGGCCGCCTTGCTTCTCAAAGTCGGTTTGTATCTCATCCCAGGTGCCAAGGTACTTTCCGCAATCATCGCAAAAAATGGGGGTATCCGGACGAGCGTCATCGGGAATCCTGAGCCTGATGGTGAGGCAGTATGGGCATTCCAATCGATGATCGAGATATTTCGGGGCCATAGACCGTTCACTGTGCTCTGATTGGCGCTGGATCCGTTCCACATTATGGAGTCTGGGGCCGTCGGCTGCCTCGTCAAGCGGATGCTAATATTTGTGTCCGGACATGGAACAGACCTTCGCGGTCGCGGTTCTATCTGGAGCGGTCATCTGCCGCTCCTGGGTGGCCAGAGAGCCCGTCGCCATGTCCTCCAGGCGACGGGCTCTCTCGTGCCTCCTTGGAGGTACGAAGTTTTGAAAGCGATCGCCACAACTCGGTCTCGTCGGCATATCCGTTGTCGAAAACTTCGAAGATTTGAGAGGCAAGATGTTCCCTCTGGTCCTGTCCTTGAGCGCCAGCCGGCGTGCTTTGCACAGTCGGTCAAAGACCCGCTGCAGCAAGTCCAGATCAGCGGGTTCGTACACCCCACTGTTGCGCGACAATGACATCGTTGCCGCCCTAAAACCCTGGTCGGAATTATCTCACACTGCAGGGCTGGCGCGAAGAAAAATCAGCGGGTCTGTCGGCGGTGGATAGCGTCTCAGTCGAAAATTTCAGGGAACAGTTTCAGGTCTGGCGGATTTCTATCGCGAGCGGCCAGTCCCCTCCGCCGCTCCCCAAGCAAGAGCCCGTCGTTCTCTCCCCGAGACGGCGGGCTTCGCGTTTCCTGCAGGTATCGCGCCACGTCGATGCTCGCGTACGGCAGGGTTTGAGGCGCTTGTCGCGTCATGACGGGGCCGATGTAGACAAGGTCTGGTGGTCGGCCCGGTGCTCAGGCCAAGGCGGCTGGCCTCATTGGTGGTCTCACGTCTGGGAATTTCTCGTCATCGTCCTGGCAATGCCTTGGCAGCCTTAGTCAGGGTCGCGCGATCATTGCCGTGCTTGCGGATGAGTTCTCGAACTTGAGCCGGTGTGATGTTGTTCTGCAGGGCGAATAAATTCACCTCATACTCATCGTCGAGTGAGATTTGGCCTGCGGCGCGGAGGTCGGCTCTGCTTTTGTCCTTTGCCATCTCGTGACTCCTTCCGCCAGGATCTCCTTATGCGAGGAGTTTCTTCTATTCCGCCGCGCGATTTGTCTGCCGACGGCGCCACGATCTGTTGCCGGTGTGGCGACCACCAGTCTGAACCTCAGGGCGCGCTAGTGATGGGCTCCCTTCGGCGGAAAAGACAATTCCCGACCCTTCGAAAGCCAGGAGCATAGCGGCGACCTTGCGGGGATGCGGTTTCCTTAGCCCATTCTCAAATTCGCTGATCGTCGCTTCGCTAAGATTGCACTTGGCGCCAAGCCGCACGCGCGACCACTTCAATAGCGTTCTTGCTGCTAGCAACTGCTCTGCAGTCAGGTTTCGCACTTCACGGACCTCCTGTTGACCAATAGCGGACTGAAAGGAAGGTTCCGGAGCATTTCAGGGTTTGCTAACGGAACTGAAACGGCCATGCGATATTGAATCAATTCGATGTCGCGTGGGTCCCGATGCGTAAAAGCGTTCCGGGGCCAGGGCCTTTCTCGTTATCGGATCCAAACGGCCCTCCCCGAAGTTGCCACTTGCGCTTACCGATCGGGACTTCGGTCGCAAGCTCGACTAAGCCGAATGCCGGCTTAGCCATCTCATTAGAAAGTGCTAAAGTTTCCTTATCGGAGCTATTTGATGGATGAGGCAGCCGTTTACCTAGAGGCGAAGCGACGGGCCGATTCGCTTGCGCCGCCGCCCAAATTTGACCCTTTCCGTGCAGGAATGAACGGGGCGGTTGTGACCGCAAGCGCGATGGCGGTCTTCCACCGGCTTGCTGTTATCGACCACATGACGGGGGCAATCGGCGTCATCATCCTTTTCGGATTTGCGCTGCCATACTTCCATCTGCGGAGCGAGGATCGAAGGCACTCGGAGGCCTTTGAGGCTGAGTATGCCAGTCAGTTGGACCTGGAGAGGGCACGAGAAATGAGCGTGCCTGCTGTCAAGACAAGCTCATCTCCGCTGAGACGAACCCGTCAGCCGATAAGAAAGACCCGCCTGCCGGCAAAACCCGCCCGGGGTGGCCGCCCCCGTTGGAGCACCCGTTGGCAGGGTCCTAAGTCAATTTAGCAAGTTGGAACAAAATTCCTGAAGGGTGAGGAGAAGCTCCGCCACGCGTCGCTGAAGGGACTTTTGGGAAGCGTGAGGGTCGTCAGTTTCAGGGCAGCGGGCTCGGCTTGTCGCTGAGAGTACGCAAGTAGGCAACGTTGACCCTTTCAGCCTCGTCGGATGCAGCCGTGCGGTCGGGCGGAGATTTGCAGAAGTCCGGGATTGGAGCTGGTGTTGGTTTTGCCACGGGCCTGGCAGCCCCGTTTGTCGCCCCGCTAATTGGCAAAGGCGTCAAGGCTGTCGCCGACAAGGTGCAACTGAGCGCCATTGCCAAGGCGCTCGGCCTCGACAAGGGCGCCGCCAAGGTGCTGGCGAGTGCTGTCCGGCAGGACGCGGTTGAACCGGGCACGCTCTCGCAGCTCGGCAACGACGCTATGTTGATGGATTCTCGGCCCGAACCTCCGTCACACGGCGGGCGCCATCGCCGCGACGCCTGGTGAAGGCAAGGAATCGTGCGCGGTGCGATTGGTGCACGCGATGCCAATGCCAACTGGCGCATCCGGTCCAGCCTCAACGAGACGCTTGGCGAGGCTCCTACGCCATCGCGCATCATCGACCGGGCGACCCGAAACCAGCAATACCTGCAGCCAGAATATCGGGAAGCCTTGCGGGAGGCTTCACCAGTCGATTCCGCGCCGATCGCCGGCTATCTCGACGCCGAGGCCCAGACGCTGCGCGGCGAGGCGCAGAAGGGCGTTCAGCGGGTTCGGAACATGCTCAACTACACGCCGACGCCCGACGAAAGCTCCCGCGCTCGCGCCAGGTGGCCAGGCTCTACCTGAGCTTGGGCTGATCAGCGACGCCAGACGCTGCTGAACACGCGGCACGCCGTCGATGATTTGCTGGAAACCACGCAGGGCAGCAACGCGCTGAACGCTCTACAAACCGCCCGTCAAGCGATCGATGACGAGCTTCGTGCCACAGTGCCCGGTATCAAGGAAGTAGATGCGAAGTTCGCCGAACTGGCTCGCCAGAAGGATGCCGTTCAGCGGGGCCAGACGGTGCTGTCCAGCGGTCGGGAGGCGCCCCGGCCCGAGGAGCTCGCCGACGAGTTCAGGCAAGGCGCGCTACCACAGGGTTTGCACGTCGGCCCGTCAGCCGTGCCGCTGCGCTTGCGTGAGGGCGCCCGCGCCGAGATTGAGCGCATTGTAGGCACCAACGCGAATGACCGCGTCGCGCTTCAGCGCCTGATCAAGGGGGAAGGGGACTGGAATCGTGCTCGCCTCTCGACCTTGTTCGGCTCCGACAAGGCCAAGACCATCATCGATCTACTCGACCGGGAACGGCTGTTTAACGACACGTCGAACATCGTCACGCGCAATTCCGAGACGGCGGCGCGCATCGCGGCCAGGGATGCCATCGACGGCGGTGGCAGCAGCGGTTTCGGCGTGCGCGAGGGCTTTATTGCCGGCGGCGCGCGCGGCGCAGCACGCGCGGCAGGAACGCGAGCCGTGGAGAGCGTCATCGACGCTTTGCGAAATGGCGGCAACGACAAAGCAATTGACGATATGGCTCGTAGCCTGACCGGCGGCCCACAATGCGCTTATGAGGGCAGGCCAGGGCTCACCGCTTCAGCAGTCACTTATGAGGGCAGGCCAGGGCTCACCGCTTCAGCAGTCAGAGATCGATCGTGTGGCGCGCGCTCTGCTGCTCAGCGGACCGACTGCCGTCAACCGCCCTTGAACACGCTTGGCGGTCTTCGTAAATCCATAAAGCAGCACGGCGGCGGCGCCGACCATGAAGCCAACAGCAAATTTCACACCGAGCAAATTGAACATCCAGTCGGCGCCCTGATGGATCACGGCCAGGACGGCAATGGTGATCACCGCTGCGATTAGCTGAAGGACGGTGGTTCGCGACATGGCGCGGAACATAATGCGAAACCCGTGAAAGCGAAAGGGATGCCCTGGCGCACCGCTCTTGGAACAAATCCGACGAAGCGCGGTTGAAAAGGTGTCTGCGATTGTTCCCCTCAAAACTTTCGCAGACTGGGTGGAAACACCGGCCCGCGTCCTTGCCGAGAGGGCGCGGGTTCTCCATTCAAACCAGTCGCTGGATACTTCTTCTAGACGGAAACACCGTCGCCCCCGCCTTGCTTCTCAAAGTTCCGGCGAGCGTCATCGTGGCCATCTCCTTGCCCGCTGTTTAGGTCGGCGGGCTTTTTGCTCGGCTGGCCTTTTGCCGTAAAGGGCTCGGCGCTCCAATGCTCGACTTAATGCTTGGAGAAGGCGGCTTCATTCTCGCATCCTCCCGCCACTGCTTGAAGCGAACAAAGGCTTCTGCTGCGGCATCGCATTGGATACGCGATGGACCATTTGTGTGCAGGATCACTTGCGCGGCGCGCCTGGAGAGGCCGTGCTTTTCCATGAACAAATCGAGGTCGTACGGGCAGTTGTCGGAGACTGGGTCGCTGCTGGCCTGATATTTGCCCACTCGTTCCTCCTATTCCCTCACGGCAACGCGCGAAGTCGGCGAGCAGTCTGCGATGGAATCGAAGTCGACTGTGACCAAGCCACCGCCGTCAATCCGAACAGTTATCTTGCCATCAGTGCTATCGACGCGCGTCGCGCCGCTGATTGGGACTTTTTCACCGGCCCTGGCCTTCTTCGGCGTGTCGATCGCTAGGGGAAAGTTGTAAGTCGGGATGCTCACGCTCGAAACACCATCCTCCATCACCTTCAGGATGGTGGCTGTCAAAGTGATCTCATCACCAGCTCGCGGACCTCGCGCCATCGTCTCCACCGCTTTGAGCCGGGTAGTTAATTAAACATTCAAGTTAGCTAAAATGTTCCGGAACCGGATCGGGGTCTGTGCCTTGAATCGCCGTCCTGTCGAGTTTCGTTGATGCGTTTGAAGTTCATTGAGCCTTTGATGCCGACTCTGGTCGAGAGGCCGCCCGAGGGCGATGCCTGGATCCATGAGGTGAAGTTCGACGGCTACCGGTCGCAAATCATCATTGATGACGCCGAAGTTCGCATCCTCACCCGACGCGGCCTCGATTGGACAGCCAAATATCGGGACTTGGCCGAAGCCGCCAAAGGACTGAACGTCCGGAGCGCGATCATAGATGGAGAAATCATCGTCCTGAACGACGCGGGCGTCTCCGATTTCGGGGAACTGCGCAAAGCTATCACCGGGCGCCAGCACGA
Source organism: Mesorhizobium abyssinicae (assembly GCF_049887195.1). Taxonomy (NCBI): domain Bacteria; kingdom Pseudomonadati; phylum Pseudomonadota; class Alphaproteobacteria; order Hyphomicrobiales; family Phyllobacteriaceae; genus Mesorhizobium; species Mesorhizobium abyssinicae. Next base: position 48,568 of record NZ_JARAKC010000025.1, on the reverse strand, counting down.
CCTCTATTTCGTCGCCTTTGATCTCCTGTATCTCAACGGTCACGACCTGCGCGACATGCCTTTGATCGATCGCCGGGAAATCCTCCAGGCAATGATTCCCGCGGGTCAACACATCCAGTTCAGCGAGGCGCTGCCGGGCACCGGCGACGCGGTCTTTCATCTTGTGGATCGGGCTGGACTCGAAGGCATGGTTTCGAAGCGAAAGGATAGCAAGTATCGTTCTGGGCCGTCGACCAGCTGGTTAAAGGCGAAATGCTTCACCACCGACGAATACGATCTGCTTGGCGTCGAGCGCGAGGCTGGCAAGCCGGCCTTCGCACTGATGGCAGAGCGCGGCACCGGGCGCTATGTGGGCAGCGCGTTCATCACCTTGAACCGGGAAATGCGTGAACAGCTCTGGCAGCGCGTCCAGGAGGCTCCAGGAAGCCCGCCGAAGGGTATGAAGCGGCCGGCGACGCAGTGGGTCAAGCCGGGGCTGATCGGCCGTGTGAAGCACCTGCGCGGCGAGGAGGATTTGCGGCACGCTTCGCTGCAGGATTTCTGGGATGAGCCCTAAAGGCAGCGCCGCGCCACAGGGGCGGTCGGAAGGCCGTCGCTTTGCCAGCCTCAAGGGTTGTGGCTTGACCCGTTGACTAATACCGTAGGCCGATCTTGTCGGGGACATACCCATGGTGAACTTGGAAGACCTCTACCGGATACTGCGGACCGGCCATGTGCAAGCGCAGGGCGTCGTGGATACCGTCCCTACCCCTTTGCTGGTGCTAGACGGGGCCCTCTGCATCCAGAGCGCCAACCGCGCATTCTTCCGAACATTCAAAGTCCAGCGCGACGACACCATTGGAAAACATATCTACGACCTCGGAGACGGTCAGTGGGATATTCCCGAACTGCGTCTCCTGCTCACGGACGTGATCCCGAAGAGCACTGCCGTTATCGACTATAAGGTGGAGCACGATTTCCCCGGCGTCGGTAAGCGCACCATGCTGGTTACGGCGCGCACCATCATCCACGACGACGTCGGCACCACTATGTTGCTGTCGCTCGCCGATGCCACGGACAGAACCCGCACCGAGGCCGAATTTGAGGTTCTCGTCGGCGAGCTTCGGCATCGGATGAAGAACCTGCTGGCACTGGTACGGGCACTCGCTAACCAGACCAAGGCTGAAGGCGTCTCGGGGGAGGCATATCGAGACGCGTTCCTTGGCCGGCTGGCGGCCGTCGTGGACGCGAATGACCAAGGCGTTGTGGGCGGCCGCGATGGCGACCTTGCCGCGCTGGTAGCACATGCGCTGGAACCGTTCGCAGCAAGCCCCAACGCCGTAAAGATCGACAACGGGCCGCCTGTAAAACTGGATAGCAAGAGTTTGATGTCTCTCGCGCTTGCGCTCCATGAGCTGGCGACGAACGCTCTCAAATACGGGGCTCTGTCGAAAGCAGGCGGACAGGTTCATGTGCGCTGGGAGGTTGAGGAAGCGGAGACCCGACTGCTCCGGCTGACTTGGACCGAAAGCGGTGGCCCCAAAGTGATCCCGCCAGCTTCTACGGGCTTTGGAACGAAGTTGATCCAGTTCGCAATAGCATACGATCCGGGGGGCAAAGTGGAACCTACCTATGCGGCTACCGGTTTAAAGGTGCAGATGGTCATTCCGCTCACGAGGGCGAGCCAACAAGATTGAACGCAGGTGCAAAAGACGGTCCTTATCGTGGAAGATGAATTTCTGATCGCGATGGACCTCAAATCCATGCTCGAACGGCGGGGATGGCGTGTGCTGGGGCCGGTTGCGACTGTGGCGGCAGCATCTCGCATACTGGAGAGCGAACTGCCGTCCGTCGCCTTGCTCGACGTAAATCTCGGCAATGAGCTGGTCACGCCAGTAGCGGAAAAGCTGAGCAGCCTCAATGTACCATTCGCCTTGGCGAGTGCTTATGACCGGCCGGAGCTTGTCGGCGGGGCCGTTCTAGCGGGTGCGCCCAACGTTGGGAAACCCACCCCAGAGCGCCGCCTCCTGGACGTGTTGGCGAAGTTACTGGAACCTGACGCCCTGCGACCTCCTACCTACAGATAGTCCTCGCCCTCGGCCCGATGCTCAAAGCAGAACCAGTGCGGTGCCTGCTTCGGCTTAGCGAAGCCCCAGCCGGCATCTTTGCTGCAGCCGTCGTGCTCGCAGACATGATGCTGGACACCGGGCGGGGTGCCATATTCAGGCTTGGGCAGTCGGATTTCGTCGCTCATGAGCAACAGTGAACGAAATGAGAACAAAACTGTCAAGCGGTCAGCGTCTCGATTATTGCTGATGACATCTGCGGCCCAGCGGTCGGGGTGTGGGGCTGGGGGGGTCGGCCGCCGGGCCTACCGGCAAACTGATAAAGGGGGACGTTTGTCGGCGGCCGAATTATAGGCCGACATAGCGGGATATAGAATAGGTTTCCATCACCATCCCAAGACCGCCGACCCAAACCTACGCTCATCTGGTTCCGGGCCATAAATCCCTTTAAAATACCGCGATGAAGCGCAGCAGCACGATCTATGCCGTCTATCACCCGCCCGTGTTCGGGCTTCCGTTTCTCGCGGTAGTTCTGAAACCGGACGGCACGATAACCTCTCGGCAGTTCAAGACGGCCGATGAGGCACGTGCCTTCAACAAGGTCATGGCGCAGGCGGATCAATCACGCGGCAAGACGCAGCATTAAGGTGCGGAGAGCCCCGCCTAGTGGCGAGTTAAGCCGGCTATGCGGGCCTGCGGACGGATTTCGATTTGACTCGCTATCTCGCCGATATGTATAATTTTCCTTGATGACCCGACAACCCAAAGGGGGGCGTCGATGTTGTGTTCTGTCGTTCCCATTAATTCAGGCCAGTTCAAGCCGGCACTGCAGGGACGCCGAGTCCTTGTCGTAGAGGACGAGTATCTGATCGCAGCCGAACTCGAAGAAGCGATCAGGGAAGCTGGCGGCAGGGTAATCGGCCCGGTGGCTAATCCTGAAGATGCATCGAAGAAAATCGCCAGCGAGGACGTCGAATGCGCCACGGTTGACATAAAGCTGGGTGCTGCCGCGACTTTCGCCGTCGCGGCCGAATTGAAGGCGCACGGCATCCCGTTCATATTCGTCACGGGGTATGACCAGACCATTATCCCAAGCGAATTTTCGGGCGTTCAGCGTCTTGTGAAACCCGTTATGCCCGATGACCTCACCAGGCATTTGACCGAGCTGACCTAGTTCACCGGCCCTTGTCCGTTCCAGCGGATGCCCGCCCAAAGCCCCCCGAAGCCCCGCAGGCCGGGCAATCTTGTTAAGCGTTGCGGTGGGCCTTTGAGCGGTCGTTTCTCCGGTGCTAATATGGTGCCCATGCTCCCGTGGGACACCGATCAGGAAATCATCGACAACGCCCGTCGTATCATTGACCGGACGTACCGGGAGATTAGGGAGATCAAATGGACGGTCTTTGAAACCCGGCGCACTATTGAACATTCGCGCCAGGTTCTAGAACGTTCTCACGCCCTGACTTTTCCAGCAACCGCTCTAAGTGTCGGTGGTGCAGATGCTGCGTGTCTTCGAGCAAATTCAGAAAATCCCGCGCTCGTCCGAGAGGCAGGTGAAGACGCTTCAATTCCGCGACACGAGCCCGTTGCTGGGTGAGATGCTGCTTACCTAGTTGGATGTGCCCTCGCACCATGCGGATGTCATCTGCAAGTGCCATCGGGGGAAACGCTTATAGGCCGGAACAGTTCCGCGTCGACGGGACAGCGCTTCCGTCGCACTTACGGCTCGAGGGCGGCCCGGCAGGCTGACGGGGTAGGCCAGCAAACGCCGGGCCTAACCGGCGTTGGGTTCGGGACGCCGTGCCCATAGCCGGCCCTCAAATTTGAATGCCGCCACGGTTCCTTTATCTCACAGTGGCCGAATGTCGAAGTACCTCTTCGAGGTTGTGAGAAATGGGCACGCTCTTGGCGATGCCTGGGTCGATCTCGATGGCCTGAGCGAAATGCGACGAGAGGCGCTCAAGGCTCTGCAAGACATAGCGGTCGACGAAATGGCCTCAAGCGATTTGGATGAATTCATGACCGTCTCCGTCCATGACGAAGCCGGGCGACTGGTCTATTCTGCTACCATCGTCTCTCAGTCGTTTCCGGTTTCGCAGCAGTCCCACTAAGCGGGGAACATCCCTGGGGGGCGCTGACGCGCATGCTTGCCATCATTGCCCGCACCGGCAAGCGCCAGAGCGTGCCGGACGGGCTGCGCGCCGCCAAGCGGCGGCGGCGCAGAAACGCGCGCTGGCGGGCCTCCCTATGGCGCGCTATATCGGCCGGATGAGCAAGGGCTGGACGTTTCAATCCCTGATCGACGCGAAGATGACCGTGACGGCGTTTTGCCACTGGTCGCCCTGCAACCATAGCCAGAAGCTCGATCTCGCCCAGCTCCGGGACCGCTACGGCCCTGACGCGCCGGCTATGGCCGATGACCTCATTCCCCGGCTGAAATGCAACCGGTGCGGCGGGACGGCCGTAGGGGTGATCTACACCCCTGACACCAGCCCCAACGCCTACGGCAAGCCTGAGGGCAAAGCCTGATGCTGCCCGTCCTCGCCTTCCTCGCCTCGCTGGCCTTGGTCTGTGCGCTGGTGCTGCACTCAAAGACTCGCCGGGCATGAAACCCCAAGCCCACGGCCCGGCGAGATCAACAACCCGATACCCCCTTTGATCGGGACCGGTGGGAGGACACCGGCAATCTCTTCAGTGCAAAACGGATGCCGGCATTTTGGTCCCGAAATGAGACACAGGACTTCTGGGGGGAGCGTCCTGGCAGGCGGCCGGCGGCATCGTCTAAAGCAGATGCTAATATATGCGAACGGCATGGGAACAAACGATCACCACCCTCGTTGAAGGGGCTGGCCGGATGCCCTTGTGTCCCAATCCCCTCTTCCGGCCAGCCTTGTTGAGCCAAGCCCGCTGCTGTCCCCTCGGCAGCGGGTTTCGCGTTAGTGCAACAGCATGTAGGCACCCATACCGGCCATCAGCAGGCAGGCGGACATGCCGACCATGTCGCGCTGCCGGTAGCGCCAGAGCGCGCCGGCAAGCATCGAGGCCGTGATGGCGGCGATGTAGAGATATGCTGAACTGCAATTTAGCCCAAAGGGTGCCATTCTCCCGATATGTTTATCACGTATCCGGCCCTGACGTTTTTGTGTCGTCGACGATCTTCAGGATAGATGGTAACCGCTATCGGGAATTGGCCAATCTTCTCGTGCTTCCGATCGGCAAGATGAATCATCATACTTTCGGCGGCATTGGTCAGCCCCTCGATCCATGCCGATAGAAAGACCACTAAATCTGTTTGGCCGATCGGGGTTTTGGCATGGAGCACAGCAATGCTCGGACGCCGAATGACCCCGTCGGCTCCCAGCTCAAAATCCTTCACTATTAAACGCTGGATCTCACTTGGATGTTCGACGCAGTGCCGTGCGTTTCGAATTTGATGCGCAAACGGCGACAATTCTCTTGCGAACAAGGTCAAGGAGTCATTGGCCCCATACTCTTCGACAAAAAACTTCTCCAGGCTATCGGGCCATCCCCCTAAAACCTTTATCCGGGCCGACCCGTAGAAAAACTCAGGTAGACGGTAGACGGCTTGGAGAGCATGCTCGATCTTCTGGACATACGTGTTCGCGCGCGCAACAACCTCAGTGACTGCAGGTATTCTTGATCGGTTGAACTCCTTTGCTGCCTCGATCTCGCGGCCTTCATCAGCCTCTATCGCGTCCCGTATCTTCTCTGCGGCCAAAAGCTGGCTCATTATTTCGAGCGAAGTCGTGATGCACAGGTCGCGCATCTTTCGCTCGGGGAAGTGGTTCTTTGTGAAAAGTTGATTTGCCGTCATTAGGGTTCGACCAACTATCTCGGATTCTGAACCAGAATCCGCCACCAATTGTTGCGTGTTGGGGATGTCAATGTTGGTGCGATCGGGATCGATCTGGTCTGCCATTTTGATTGCATAGACAGACTTGTCCTTGATCAGAAACATTGCTTCGGCGGTGGAAACCATGCCGGTTACAGCCCCATCCCCTGCGTGGCCAACCTCCATTGAAAAGGCAGATTCGCGCTTCCTATCAATCGTGCGCTTCTCTTTCGCGTCTTCGTTCGCCGCCACGGGTTTGCCCTCCCAAGAGCTGGGAACATGCGACGCAGAGCCGTTCCCCACAAGGGGAGTGCTTGACGATTTCAGCGAACAGAAGCATCGTGCCAAGCGGAGCCTAGAAACTCCCGCCGATAGGGCTTGCCGGCCCGTAGGCAGCCAGAGCGTAGGTTTTTGCTCGGCCATGTTTAGGTTGATCCTCGCCCTTACCTTCGTGCTCACCTGTGGCCCTTTGTCCGCAGCGGAGCATTGGGTTGCTCAGGACGGTGACACGCTGTGGCATGATAAAAAGCGAATTCAATTGCTCGGGTTTGATGCCCCTGAACTTTCGCAGGCATGTTTTGATGCCGCTGATAAAATCTGGCCCTGCGGCAAGTATGCGCGTGACCACATTCAACACCTTATTGCCTCAGGGCATGTATCCTGCATCATCGAAGGCAAGGATCGTTATGACAACGATGTCGGCGCCTGCTTCGTGGGGAGCATCGATCTTGGGCGCGACTTGGTGAAGCACGGATTGGCGGTCGCCGACACTCGTTACCTTGCTGAAGAGCGCGAAGCCCGCATTGCCAAACGTAACCTGTGGGCCGGGAGCTTTACCGATCCCGGTGAATATAGACGGGGTGGACGCCCATAGCTGCTATCCGCTTCTGGGTCCGTTGGTGGAGCGGCCAGGCCTGCTACCTGTGGCCTTTGTAGAAGCAGGCCGGGCTGCTTGTCGCCGGCACAAATTGATCGGCCAACTGAATTAAGCGAAAACTCATGCTTGGACCGTACTAAGCAGAGATGCCTTCACGTCAAACCCTAGTAGAGTACGCCATCCTCGCCACGTTGATCGTGGCAACAGCATGGATCGGGCTACACGACTGGTCATGGGCCACCCGGTAGGGGAGCTAGCCAGAGTGCGCGGTGCCCCCCTTGTAGATTAAGCAAGCCGGGCGCTCGAAACAAAAGCTAGCTTCAGCGGTTCCTTCTTATTGGAGGAACCATGTGCCCGGCAATCATTCCGCAATCATCGCAAAAAATCGGCGTCTCGGGACGAGCGTCATCGGGAATCCTGAGCCTGATGGTGAGGCAGTATGGGCATTCCAATCGATGATCTAGATATTTCGGGGCCATCGACAAGTTCACAATCTGCTCTGATTTGCGCTCGATCCCGCGCTGGCCAAGCGCTAGTTCTCGCTCGCCAAAAGAAGTGGTGGTTGGCCGTGGAGGGAGATCGCAAATCGCCCGGCCAGCCTAGTTTCCGCTTCGTGCGCAGCAAGAATGCCGCTCGTACCATCGAATTCCATCGGGATATGAAACATTTGAGCCACGTCCAGGACCATCTCCTCAATGTCCTCAAGGGCGATATTCTCCGAGAGATTACGACGCCTGACTTGTTCCGCCACGAGCGGAACGTTGACAATGCGAAACCTCTGGAAGGCCTCAGTGACACTCGCCGTGACGTCGTCCAGTAGGGTTTGTGAATAATGGTAGCGCATGGTGACCTCTTGTCCTCCGGGACCGGGTTACCCTCACCTTCACCATGCGCGCTCGCGAAGGGAAGCGCAAGTCACAAAGCATTAAATAACCTAATATTTTCAACAAGTTAGCACTTACGGTAGAAGCAGCCCTTAATGCATTCACCTCATCGAGCGTACAGACCCAAGACGATGGTCATGCAACCTTTGGAGTGTTATGCTCATTATACGCTAACTACTCATTGGACGCTTTATGGGTGAGGTCGCAAAATGCCACAAATCGAGAGACCTGTACGTCTTCAAATAATGTTGTCGCAAAGGGAAATTGATGCGCTGGAGAACTGGCGCTTTGAAAGACGAATGCCAAGCCGAGCGGCAGCGGTGCGTGAGTTGTTGAGGCGGGGCCTAGCTGCTGAGGGCTTTCTCTTGGCGGATGGAAATATCAAATCTCAGGATTTTGGCATCGTCGGTAGCAGAAACGGACAGGGAGATGCCAATTAGGACGCTTCATCGACAAGGTGACCTCTGACGCCGAAACGGGCCCAGGACCACGGATGCCTCGATGCAGGATTTGGGGAAGAATTAGCGTAGTGCGCAGTTAGACCTATATGCTAGAATCTCACCGATGGACCAACGAACCATTGATAGAGCGCTCGTCCTGCTCAGGCAGTATCGCGACACGCTCGTAATGAGCTACGCGCCAATAGGGCCTGTTGGCGTTCCTGAGATACGCACGCCAGCACAGGCGGCTGATCCGCTCGAAATAGCCGCGCTGGAAGATATCGCCTCGCTCGATGCGGTCATCAAAGAGATGTCGACCTAACGTCTCCGACGGAAGGAACCTAATGCCCGGCCGGCGCTTGTCGCGAGATGAGTACGCGCGGCATCAACTTTCTCCACAAATGGATTTCCAACAACATCCCGGAGACGGTCGGCGCCGACATCATCTCCGTGGCTGAATTGGCCCAACAGCTTTTTGCTGACGCCAAGGCACTCGGGATCGGCAGCACTGAGATCGAGGAAGAAATTGGGAGCGTCTATGAGGTGATCCTTGACGCGACCGTTCATCGCGAGGCCGGCGTGGCGGATTGAGCGATGGGATGCATGCAAAGTCGGCCAATCTACCTCAACGGCTGTGACGTGATCGCGTAAGGCAATCACCGGCCGAGTGAGGTTCCTTCGAGGCGAGCACATACTTCGGCATGCCTCGATGTAGCCCGCTGGCCTCGGCCAATCCATATGCTAAAATCTCACCTATGGACCAGAGGACCATTGATAGAGCGCTCTTCCTGCTCAGGCAGTATCGCGACATTCTTGTGATGAGCCACGCGCCAATAGGACCTGATGGCGTTCCTGAGATGCGCACGCCAGCACAGGCCGCTGATCCGCTCGAAATAGCCGCGCTGGAAGATATCGCCTCGCTCGATGCGGTCATCAAAGAGATGTCGGCCTGAATGATCCCGGCCAGTATGGTCCTTTGAACGGTGCGTTCACGGGTGCTAATATGTGTCCATGCTTGCGTGGCACACCGATCAGGAAATCATCGACAACGCCCGTCGTATCATTGACCGGACGTACCGGGAGATTAGGGAGATCAAATGGACGGTCGATTCAAGCCGGCGCACTATTGAACATTCGCGCCAGGTTCTAGAACGTTCTCACGCCCTGCCTTTTCCAGCAACCGCTCTAAGTGCTGTTGGTGCAGATGCTGCATATCTTCGAGCAAATTCAGAAAATCGCGCGCTTGTCCGAGAGGCAGGTGAAGACGCTTGAATCCCGCGATACGATGCCGTTGCTGGATGAGGTGCTGCTCGCCTAGTTGGATGTGCCATCACACCTTTTCGCTGTCGTCAGCCAGTGCCATCAACGCCAACGGTCGCGAGGCCGAGGCGTTCCCTTTGTGACCCAAGCGGGTTTTTTTCTGCCTCCTTGTCGATTTCGGCCTGACAGAGGAATATATTCCGTCCAGGTGCGGCGACCCCATTTCGCGAGGATCGCCATGTCAATGAAATTCCCCTTCGTTGAAGACACACTCGGCAAGAAGCTGGAGGCGGGCACAGGCATGTCGGTCGACTGTCTCACATGCCGCCGGAATGCGGTCCTGAACGTGGCCGAGCTGGTCAAGCGCTTAGGCCCGGATCATGGCGCGATGCACTGGGATCTGGTCAAGGTGATCTTCTGCCACGAGTGCCGCGGCGCCGGCCGAGACGACCGGAACCTACAATTCACCAACCACCCGGCCACACCGGACAGCGCAAAGGCTGGAGTCCATGAAACGGAGCGGCCCGGCAGGCTGGCGTGGGTAGGCCAGCAAACGCCGGGCCTAACCGGCGCTGGGTGTCGGGGGCGAACACGGCGCCGGCTGGCGAAACACTACGCTCTCGCCCAAATAGCAGGCACGTATCCAAAAGGACGAACGTGGGAGTAGCCCAACGTTTCAGTGTTTCATCTCGGGACCGAATGCTGGCATCAATTTTGCGTCAGACGATTTTACAGCAAGGGATTTTTCACATTGCGACTGTCTGCTCAACCTGCGCGAAGGCCAGGATCACCGAAGTGCATATACTCAGCGCCGCTGCAGATCGAGGATGTGCAGATCGACGAGAATGGCGATGTGACCGTCTCGATTATTGCTGACGACATCTACTCGCAGAATTCCACACAGCGCTATCAGATCACGTTGACCGAAGCCGAAATCAGCATTCTCGCCCACGGCGTCAGGCCCCACAAAGCATTGACCGCCGGCTAGGCGGAGGGCTGGACGCCGTGCTCATTGCCGGCCCTCAAATTTGAATGCCGCCACAATTGCTTTGTCTCACAGTGGCCGAATGTCGAAGTACCTCTTCGAGGTCGTGAGAAATGGGCACGCTGTTGGCGATGCCTGGGTCGATCTCGATAGCCTGAGCGAAATGCGACGAGAGGCACTCAAGGCTCTGCAAGACATAGCAGTCGACGAAATGGCCTCAAGCGATCCCACTAAGCTTGCCAGGGAGGCCCGACAGAGGGTGATCGAGGTGAGGGCGGCGTAGGACACTTCAGAACTAGATGGAGAGCCGTTTTTTGTTGGCTCTGATTTTCCTCCGATAGACGGCTGCGACTTTGCCCACCGAGCCGGTAGCGAAGAGTGTGCCGGCGAGCGCGGCCGCCTCGACTTTCTCAATGATCATTTGCTTCGCTTCTCGCTCTGCCAACTTACCTCCCTGGGCAATCCGCAGCGTTCGAAGCCAGATTACCTGGTGCGCTTCCAGCGCCGACAAACAAAGATCGAACCACGGATTGAACATTCAGACCTCCAGATCGCTCAGGAGAACGGCGGCATCGAGTGTCGGTTCCCAAGTGGGGAGCGCACAGCAAGCTGCAGGAACGTGCCGGACGCTTCGGCGGTGGTTAGGACAGCGGCGACCAGCAGACATCTGCGCTGGCGGGCTTCCCTGTGGCGCGCTATATCGACCCGATGGCGAAGGGCTGGACGTTTCAATGCATGATCGACGCGAAGATGACCGTGACGGCGTTTTGCCACTGGTCGCCCTGCAACCATAGCCAGAAGCTCGATCTCGCCCAGCTCCGGGACCGCTATGGCCCTGACGCGCCGGCAATGGCCGATGACCTCATTTCCAAGCTGAAATGCAACAGATGCGGCGGGACGGCCGTAGGAGTGATCTACACGCCCGACACAAAGCCGGATGCCTACCGCAAGGCCGAAGGCGGCTAATCGACCGTCTACGCGGACGGCCCAGCGTTCGGGGGTGTGGGTCTTTGGGGTTCGGCCGCCGGGCCTACCGGCACTCATAGGGGGGACGTTTGTCGGCAACCGCAATTGTAGGCCGATATAGCGGGGTATAGAATAGGTCTGCCGGGTGCTTTCAGAACCTGCCCCAGCCAGGCGGCTCGAATAGCCACACGGACGTGACGATGATGACAATCGCCATGGCCATGATGAAAAGCGCGATCTTCCGGGACCACCTATCCATTCTTGGCTGCTGATAACAACCTTGGCCTCAAAGGCAATTCAAATGGACGTTAGGGCTGCCCGGCTGTCTATCGACCCTTTCGCAGCCTCACCAACCACGCTGCTATCCAGCTCACCTGTGCCTTCAAAGCGAGATCCACCGGACTCGATATTTCACATCCACCGTTTCGGCAACGGAAGGGCCAAGCGCAACCGCTAGGACGGCGAGCAGCCCGCTGACAGGCGCCAACTTATCGTTCGATTTGGCGTGATAAGTCCCCCACAAACCCATGCTCCCAAGTTTTTAGGACCAAGGCAACTGTCCGTCAGAATCCCACACGTACGGAATCCGAACGACCCGTGCATGGCCAAAGCCTGCCGGAGCTTTCTGGGGCGTCAGAGACACGACAACGATGACCGACGCCCTCATCCCTTGCCGACAAGCCGGCACGTGGATGCGGAAACGGCGATCGAATTTTGCACCGCAGGCATCGCTGTAGCCTGCGAACTCGGGAGACCTCTATGTGCAACGCCGAAGAGCCGGGTGCCGGAGACCACCCTATGGGCAGATTAGTCAATGCAGACGCGCGGCCCAGTTGCGAAGCGACTACCGTTTGCGCGGAGCCTCTGTTGCCGGGGTCAGATCGGCGCAGGTCACCTCTTCTCCTGGCACCTAGGCTGTCGTGGCCAACACCGATGCGGTCTCTTCGATTGGTGTTTCTGGTCTGAAGGACGGCTTCGCCTCAATCGCCTGTTGCGCAACGGTGCGTCACGACTTTCTTCCCCTGCCGGCTGCGCCGTCATTCCTCGCGAAGCAACAAAGTCGCTCCAGCGCCGTCCTCTGCTGCGCTTCGGCCCTCCGGTGCGCAAGCGATCGCCTTCGACCTTTCGACCACCATCGAGCCGCAATGGTGCGGAGCTCGAGACAGATAGATCAAGGAGAATTATCATGGCCACCATCGGCACCTTCAAAAAGTCCGGCAACAACGAGTTCACTGGCGAAATCGTCACTCTCAGCGTCCAGGCCCGCGGCGTGCGCATCGTTCCTGAAACCCGCGCCAATGGCGAGAACGCCCCCAGCCACCGGGTCTTCGTCGGCCGCGCAGAGATCGGCGCCGCCTGGTCCAAGCAGTCCAACGAGGGCCGGGACTATCTGGGCCTCAAGCTGGACGATCCGAGCTTCACCGCCCCGATCTTCGCCAACCTCTTCAATGACGAGGACGGTGAGGCCTACAGCCTGATCTGGTCCCGCCCGAGCCGCCGCGGCGCAGAATAAGGAGGTACACGCAGTCCCGCCCGGTTCATCCGGGCGGGGCCTCTTGCCGTCAAACCGGGAAGCGACATGGCGCGCAGTGGGCGGCGATGTCGACTTAGCATCGTGTGATGCTCGCAAAGCGGCCTCCGCAGCTGCCGCGACCTCTGTAAGAACTGTGATTTCCATCTCGCGGGTTGGGGAGTGAAAACTCGGCGCCGCCTGGTCCAAGCAGTCCAACGAGGGCCGGGACTATCTGGGCCTCAAGCTGGACGATCCGAGCTTCACCGCCCCGATCTTCGCCAACCTCTTCAATGACGAGGACGGTGAGGCCTACAGCCTGATCTGGTCCCGCCCGAGCCGCCGCGGCGCAGAATAAGGAGGTACACGCAGTCCCGCCCGGTTCATCCGGGCGGGGCCTCTTGCCGTCAAACCGGGAAGCGACATGGCGCGCAGTGGGCGGCGATGTCGACTTAGCATCGTGTGATGCTCGCAAAGCGGCCTCCGCAGCTGCCGCGACCTCTGTAAGAACTGTGATTTCCATCTCGCGGGTTGGGGAGTGAAAACGATGATCGAGCCGTTCGACGACGCCGCGCCCACGGGGGAAGTACTTACCGAATACGACCGCAGCCACATCAAGCTCTACATGCGCTTGTTTGACGCCGACGCCGACGGCGCCGATTGGCACGAGGTGGTCAGAATCCTCTTTGGGATTGATCCGAAAGAGGAGCCACAGCGTGCCCGACAGGTTCATGACAGCCATCTGGCGCGGGCGCGCTGGATGACACGCACAGGCTACCGGCAACTTCTGCGAAAGACCGACACCTAGCCAATATTGCCGCCTCGGTGATGCCGAAAAAGCATCACGCGATGTCCATCCAGGGTCTTCCGCCAATCCCAATCGCCCGGAATCGATGCAGGCACGACTTGCAGTTTGACGAGGACCCACACGATGAAGCCGAACACGTCGCGTTGGGGGGACGATAACAGCTACGACTTCTTCGACAACTTGCCAATCGAAGGACTCGCCTGGGAATGCCTGCGCCGCTCAGATTCATATCAGCGGCTCTACCTGGCGCTTGTTCGTTCGGGAACTGAGACGAAACCGTTTCCAGCAGAAGTGCAGAGACGTTGGGGGTTGCGATTTCGCGGCCCGTCCCGACCTGTCCGCATTGACGCAAGTCGTTTTGTGGTCACCTCTTGCCGATCCTGCCGTGCTGGCCCTCGCCCCGTCGCCGGACTTCCTGTCGTCCGACCCTTCCAGGGCGCTTGCCGGGGTCGGCCCTGGTCGCGACAGTCCGCAAGGTTCGCATGTCGTCCATGACAGCGGCATAGCAACACAACTTCTCCTCCTTCCCGGCGGTGACGAGAACCGTTCCCTTACAGCTTTGATACCGCTGGATTCTCAGACACTCGGACGGGTGGAGGCTCTCGTTCGTTTCTGGCGTGCCTACAACAGGCGGCCTGTTCCCCCCGATACGCGAATGACAATTCAACAGAGGCGCCGCCTGCGCCTGATGATGCGGGCCTCAGATGGCCGCGCCCATGGCGCCAGCTACCGTGAAATCGCGACCGCTTTCTACGGGACGGGGCGAGTTCTCGCCGCGCCGTGGAAAACCTCATCCCTGCGCGACACCGTGATCGGTCTCGTCAAGGGTGGAAGAGCCATGATCGCCGGCGGCTATCTGCAACTGCTGCGCCATCGCAAGCGCTCCTAGCGCTCCCGGGTGGGAATATTGCGCCCCCCAATCTTCCCCATCCTCTGCGAAGTCGCCTTTCCGCCACGGTGGTCGCTGTCCGCCGCTGAGCACCAGCGGTTCTCAAAACTCCACGGAGGCTCGTTACATGCGACCAGATCTAGCCGTTTTGCCGCCGCGCTTTCTGCGCACCAAGGAAGCTGCCGAGTTCCTCAGCCTGTCGTCCCGCACGCTGGAGAAACACCGCACCTACGGCACTGGCCCTGGCTATCGCAAACTTGGCGGTCGTGTCGTTTACGCCGTCGACGAGCTCCAGGCATGGGCTGAGCGCGGCGCAGTGACCTCGACTTCGGACCCACGCGGTTCCGTGCTTCCCGCCAAGCGGCATCCGCCGGCAGCTTTTGCGCCGACCGGTCGGTATGGGCGCTGACTTGTGCCGCGCGCCCAGGCGCGGTGGATTCACCACGCTGGCATCACTTCGGCAACTACATCTCACGGCTCGCTTCCCCGTGAAATCAGGAGACAGCCGATGGGCACTGTCGTTGACTTTCGTTCAGGCCGATCGGGGCTCGGCGCGATGGACGATGACGCCTTGACCCACGTCGAACTGACATGGGTTGAGAAGAAGATCGAGTCCTGGATCCGCTTCGGTTCGGTCGCTCAGGAAAAGATCCTCGACCGCCACCGGCGCCTCGTCTCGTTTCGTCCTGGCGCCGTCTTTGCCTTCGTTCGCTGGGCCGCGAACGACTTCGGCACGATTATTTCCCGTGTCGATATCGTGCGCGTCGTTGGCGAGGGCGAAGCCCACCAGACGCTGCCTTTCGTGCGACCCGGCGGCGACATCCTGCTCAGGTCCGAGGGCTGGCCCAAGGTGGAGCGGGTGTTGCAAACGATCGATGGCATCGAGCAACTCGGCATCGATCCGCAAGCGGTCTCAGCCGATCACTGGCGGCATGTCCACAACCGATTGACGGCCGCACAGGAGCCACGCGCCTATACGCTGGATCTTCACCGCGCCCATTTGCTCCGCCGGCGGGTTCAGCCATGACGCGGCCCGTAATTTTCCTTGCGACCGCGTTGGCGACCACGGCCATGCTCTTTCCCGCGTCCACCGCGATGTCGCCAAGGTTAATCTGGAATGCTTCAGCCAGCACGCCAATCGGCCTGTACCTGATCGACGGCGGCGTACCGTTCTCGGCAACCGATCTCGTTGCCATAGAGGCACCCGAACCGCTCGCAACATTGCTTGCCGACCGCGGCTATCTGCCGAAGGGCGTGCTGTTGCTCAAGCACGTCGTTGCAGTTTCTGGCCAGACCGTGTGTCGGAAAGTTCTCACCCTTTCCGTCGATGGCACCGAAGTCGGCACGGCGCTCAAACGCGATCGCGCCGGTCGCGATCTGCCAGATTGGCAGGGTTGCCGGCCCATTCCCCTCGGCGCCGTTTTCCTGATGAACAACCAAGTCCGCGACAGCTTCGACGGACGCTACTTCGGCCTCCTCCCCATAGATCACATCGTCGGCCACGCGGTTCCGCTGTGGACGGACGAGCAGGGCGACGGCCGCTTCCAATGGCGCGCGCAAGCGCGGTGAGCGCGCCACCGGCGGCGCCTTCAACGCCGTCCGTTCGTCACCGCAACCATCAAGGACAGGAGACAAGACATGCCACAGATCGGAGAGTTCATCCGCCATCAGACCGGGTATTCAGGACAAATCCGCACGCTCAGCCTCAACCTCGAGGTTGCGATCGTCGTGGCGGAAGCGTGCGATGCGGACAATGCGCCCGACTATCGTGTGCACGCTGGCGCAGAAGACGGCACCGCGATCGGCGCCGGTTGGAAACACTCGAGCGAAAAGGCCGGCGAGTTCGTAACGCTGCAGTTAGATGACCCGACTTTCGCGCAGCCGATCCGCGCCTATCTGTTCCAGAACGGCGACGACAACAACTCCTGGTCCTTGCAATGGTCGCGCCCGAGTGAGCGCGCTGAGAAGGACAGGTGATGTCCGCGCGCCGTCGGCCGACGACCCAACCGGGAGCGCCCGCATCGCCTCGCACGTGCCGGCGCAGAACTCTTGGCGTGCTTGGCGGGCTCAGCATCCTATGCCTGGTTTCCGCGCATGCCCTGGCGCAGAGCCCGACAGTCGACTTGCCGTCGGCGCGCAAACTCTATGACGTCCACATCGCGGAAGCGGCGAGGCGCTTTCGCCTTCCGCCCGCGTGGATCCGCGCCGTTCTCATCGCCGAAAGCGCCGGCGACCAACGCGCCATATCGCGCCAGGGCGCCATGGGTCTGATGCAGATTGTGCCTGAAACCTGGTTCGATCTGCGCGACAGGTACCGGCTGGGCCGCGATCCCTACGATCCGCACGACAACATCATCGCAGGCTCGGCCTATATCCGCGAACTGCTCGACCGCTACGGATCGCCCGGCTGGATCGCCGCCTACAACGCCGGTCCCGGACGCTACGAGGCCTCACTGCAAGGCAGGCGGCTGCCTCGCGAAACGCGCGCCTATGTCACCGTCGTTACATCCGCCATCGGCAATGACGGCGCAGGGGAAACTATTGGTCCGGCAGTCCCGACACAGCACAATTGGGAGCGGGCACCGCTTTTCGTTGCGCAGCCGGGCGACCGGCTCACCGACCGTTCGCTGCAACCGCGGCGTTCCCGCGATAGCGGTTCAGAGTCTGTGCCAAAGGACGGGCTGGCTGACGCCGAACCTCGCTCAACTGGCGTGTTCGTGCCCAGAGCGAGTGAAAGGTCCGCGCAATGAGCCGCGTGAGCGCTTTTCGCATCATCTCGTGCTCCGGCGCAGCAAGGCGTGCGGAGAGGGGAGAGGCAGGCAACACAACCGAGGGATGGCTAGATAAAAGCCCGCACATTGTGTGCTGGCCGGTCGGTTGGTTTTTGGGGATTTTCAGGTGCCCTGCGCACATTGCGGTCATTCGGCGCAATGTGCGTCGAATACCCAAGGCTTTGTATCGGCATCCTCTTTTCCACGTTGCAGGACAGCGGCATGGCCGATGAGCGCGACCTTCGGATTCGACCTGGGCGCATTCGCTGCAACCACGATCAGGCTGCGCGGCCGTTTATCGCACAGGCGCTGGCGGCGGCGAAGAAAGCCGGTGGAAGCATCTCCCGCACCGGTCACATCAGTCATAGCAACCGTTCGCGCTTCGGCCGGGGCCGGATCGCCAACATCCAGGCCAACCGCCTGCTGACCGGTCGCTCGCGCGTCACGGTCATCAAGACCCGCGTCGTTCGTCACTCGGCGCGTGGCGTGCCGCTCACCGCACACCTTTCCTACCTGCAACGCGAGGGCGTGACCCGTGACGGGGAAAAGGCCCGCATGTTCGGCCCCGAGACCGATGATACCAGCGTCAAGGTGTTTGCCGAGCGCTGTGATGGCGACCGACACCATTTCCGCTTCATCGTCTCGCCAGAGGATGCGCCGGAGATGTCCGACCTCAGGTCCTTCACCCGCGACCTTATGCGGCATATGGAGAAGGATCTCGGCACGAAGCTCGATTGGGTCGCGGCGGACCATTGGAACACCGACAATCCCCATATCCACGTCATCCTGCGTGGACGCACAGGTGACGGGCAAGATCTCGTCATCTCACGCGACTACATCAAGGAAGGGATGCGCGCCCGAGCCGCCGATCTCGTTACCCAGGAACTCGGTCCTCGGTCGGATCTCGACATCCGCCGCAATCTGCAGCGGCAGATCGAAGCCGAACGCTGGACCCAGCTTGATCGTCAACTGCGCCGCGACATGTCGCGCACCGGCACCATCGATCTTGCCCCAAGTGCCTATAGGCCGACCGACGAGCATCACGTGCAAAAGGTCGGCCGCCTGCGCAAGCTCGAAGCCCTTGGTCTTGCCGATCAAGTTGCCCAAGGTCAATGGGTGATTGACGACAGGGCCGAGACGACCCTGCGCGCGCTCGGCGAGCGTAGCGACATCATCAAACGAATGCACCGCGCCTTGACCGAGCGCGGGATCGAGCGCGGGTCGGGCGGTTATGTCTTGGCGGCCGAAAGCCTCGATACACCCATTGTCGGGCGGCTGCTCGATCGCGGTCTCGACGACGAGCTGAGCGGCACAGCCTACGCCCTCGTCGACGGTGTCGACGGACGCACGCACCACATCAGACTTGGCGATCTGGAGGCAACTGGGGACGGCCCGCCAGGGTCGATCGTCGAACTGCGTAAGTTCGATGATGCGAGCGGCCGGCGCAGGGTTGCACTCGCCGTCCGCTCTGACCTCGGCCTGCATGAGCAGATCACGGCAGAGGGCGCGACCTGGCTTGACCGGCAAGCCATCGCCCGCGAGCCAGCCGCGTTGAGCGCAGGTGGCTTCGGCGCCGAGGTTCACGAGGCTTTGGATCAGCGGGCCGATCACCTCATCAGCGAAGGCCTTGCGAAGCGTTTGGGTGCGCGCGTTGTTTTCAACAGCAACCTGATCGAGACATTGCGCCGCCGAGAACTCGAACTGGTCGGTGCAAAGATCGCGGCCGAGTCCGGACAGCCGTTCAACCGTCCTGCCAGTGGAGCCTATGTCGGCGGCATCTATCGCCAGCGCTTGTCGCTTGCGTCAGGCCGCTTTGCCATGGTCGACGACGGCCTTGGCTTTCAACTCGTGCCCTGGACGCCCTCCCTCGAAAAACATCTCGGCCAGCATGTCTCCGGTGTCTTACGTGATGGCGGAGGTGTCGACTGGAGCTTTGGCCGCAGGCGGGGGCTTGGCCTCTAAGGACACAAGAAGGGATGATGCCATGTCCGCCACCAAAATCCTCTGGGGCCAGATACTCACGGTCTTCCTGATCGTTCTGGTGACGATCTGGACAGCGACGCAATGGACCGCGTGGAGGCTGGGCTACCAGGCGCAACTCGGGCCGCCCTGGTTCGATCTGGCCGGCCTGCCCATCTACTATCCGCCTTCCTTGTTCTGGTGGTGGTACTTTTACGACGCCTACGCTCCGAATGTTTTCGTGGAAGGCGGACTGATCGCCGTGTCCGGAGGCTTCCTCTCGATCATTGTTGCGATCGGCATGTCGGTTTGGCGGGCGCGTGAAGTCAAAAATGTCTTCACCTACGGTTCGGCTCGATGGGCCGGCAGGAGGGAAGTGGAGGCGGCTGGCCTGCTTGGCGCCGACGGCGTCGTGCTTGGGCGCTACGATCTCCACTACCTGCGCCACGACGGACCCGAGCATGTTCTGTGCTTTGCTCCGACCCGATCGGGGAAGGGCGTCGGCCTGGTGGTGCCTTCGCTGTTTGCCTGGCCGGGTTCCGCGATCGTCCACGACATCAAGGGTGAGAACTGGCAGCTCACCGCCGGCTTCCGCGCACTGCACGGTCGCGTGCTGCTCTTCGATCCGACCAATTCGAAATCGTCGGCCTACAATCCACTCCTCGAAGTCCGCCGCGGTGAATGGGAGGTTCGCGATGTCCAGAACATCGCCGACATTCTCGTTGACCCGGAAGGCAGCCTCGAGAAGCGCAACCATTGGGAAAAGACCAGTCACGCGTTGCTGGTCGGCGCGATCCTTCACGTCCTTTATGCCGAGAATGACAAGACGCTCGCCGGCGTTGCCGCCTTCCTCTCCGATCCGAAGCGTCCGATCGAGTCGACGCTGGCGGCGATGATGCGAACCGCGCATCTCGGTGAACCCGGCCCGCATCCGGTCATCGCCAGTGCTGCGCGCGAGCTGCTCAACAAATCCGACAACGAGCGCTCCGGCGTGCTGTCCACTGCCATGTCCTTCCTCGGCCTCTATCGCGATCCCGTCGTCGCCGAGGTGACAAGGCGCTGCGACTGGCGGATCGCCGACATCGTCGGCGGCAAGCAACCGGCGACGCTCTACCTGGTCGTGCCGCCGTCCGACATCAGTCGGACCAAGCCGCTCATACGCCTCATCCTGAACCAGATCGGGCGTCGCCTGACCGAGGACCTGCACACAAAGACCAGCCGCCACCGGTTGCTGCTGATGCTGGATGAGTTTCCAGCGCTCGGCCGCCTCGACTTCTTCGAGAGCGCGCTGGCCTTCATGGCAGGCTACGGGCTGAAGAGCTTCCTGATTGCTCAGTCGCTGAATCAGATCGAAAAGGCTTACGGCCCGAATAACTCCATCCTCGACAACTGTCATGTGCGCGTCAGCTTCGCGACCAACGACGAAAGAACCGCCAAGCGTGTCTCCGACGCGCTGGGCACAGCGACGGAGATGCGGGCAATGAAGAACTATGCCGGTCACCGGCTGTCGCCCTGGCTCGGGCATCTCATGGTGTCGAGGCAAGAGACCGCCCGCCAGTTGCTGACCCCTGGAGAGGTCATGCAGCTTCCACCGACCGACGAGATCGTGATGGTGGCGGGGGTGCCGCCGATCCGAGCGAAGAAGGCCCGCTACTACGAGGATGCCCGCTTCCAGGAGCGCGTGCTGCCGCCACCTGAACTGTTCCGTCCGGAAGGGAGGCATCCCGATGATTGGAGCCACCTGCCGGTCCTGGCCGGCGGCGTTGTTGACACTCCCCAAGGTTCGCCGCGACAGGACGATGAAGATCCGACGGGATCCGAGCAGCGCCAACAGCCCGAACTCAATCGCGCGCCGCCAGTCGAGAAGACGGCCGCGATCGAGAACGAGTTCGAGATCGACCCGGTCGACGATGGCGACGATGATGCCGTCAGCAATCGACGCCTGGCCCGCCTCGTAGAGGGCGTGGCACGGCAGGTTTCCCTGGACCCCGATGATGGCATGGAGTTGTAGCCGCCATGACCGCTCGCCAGAAGAAAGTGCAGATCTCCGTCTATCTCGATCCGCCCCTCATGACGATGCTTCAGGACTATGCGGCGCGACGCGATCAATCCCAGTCCATGATAGCCGAAGCCGCGATCGCTTCGTTCCTGTCGCCCGATGCGGATGAGCGTCGCGAGGCCGCGATCACCAAGCGCCTCGACCAGGTCGACCGCCGCCTGGCCAGGCAGGAACGCGATAGCGGCATCGCGGTCGAGACCTTGGCCGTGTTCGTCCGCTTTTGGTTGGCGACCACGCCCGCCTTGCCGGAGCCAGCAGCACAGGCTGCGCGATCCAAGGCAGCGGAACGCTACGAGGCCTTTGTCACTGCCCTGGGCCGGCGGCTGGCGAAGGGGCCGAAGCTGCGGCAGGAGATTTCGGAGGATGTCGATCCGAAAGAATCCGGCGGGGTTTAGGCGCATCACTTTGCGTTGTCGGCGGGTGTCCAGCTAATGACAGATGTGTTTACATTTTTTCCATAATGCGGCGATAATCGCCGCAAATTCCAATTGTTGTAAACCAATGGCGATCATGATAGTTTATAAAAATGGAACATTGCGGCGATCATCGCCGCGTATGCGGAAATCTACAAACCCATGCCAACGAATGCTGATCGCCGAGCGCTGCTTCAAACCCTGCTACCCGAGGGGCTTCCGGTAACGAAGCAATGGCTAAAGAAGCAAAGCCCGCAATTTGATCGTCATGCAGTGGATAATCTGCTCAAAAGCAACCAGCTCAGATCGCTGGCGCCGGGCGTCTATGTGCGGCCCGGCACTCATTTGACCTGGCAAGGCGTGGTGGCCGCCTTGGAGAGCATATTCGGCAGGGATCTTAGTGTCGGCGGGCTGACCGCGCTCGAGCTGCAGGGATTTGCGCATTACCTGCCGCTGTCGCGCCAAAGGACAGTGCATCTTTACAGTAAGGCCGCTTTGCCGGCCTGGCTGAACCATGCGATACCGACCGTAAAATTCATACGCCACAACGGCCTTCCCTCGCTTTTGGGATTCGGGCTCGTCCACCGCGAATATGATCCGGTCGAGCGCACGCTTGTAGATGTGCAAGCTCCGGGCCGGCAGCAGGATTTTTGGTCTGTCACCTTATCATCGCCCGAAAGGGCCTATCTGGAGGTGCTGATGGATGTTCCGGAGACGGTCTCGTTCGAGCACGCCAATCAACTGCTTCAGGGGATGACGACGCTTTCGCCACGGCGCATGGAGCAGCTTTTGCGCAAGTGCACCAGCGTCAAGGTTCGCCGCCTGTTCTACTGGATGGCCGAGCGCAATAATTATGCATGGTTCAAGAAGCTGCCCGCTCCCAAAGCGCTCGATGCGCTCGGCCTTGGTAGCGGCAACAGGGTTCTGGCCAAGGACGGCAGACTCGATTCAAAATATCGCATAACCATCCCGGAGGAGATGTGGACAGCACCAGCCCTTACTACGGACAAGTCCGCCTCCTGACCCGCATCCTGCCACTGGTGGCAGTCGAGAAATCGTTTGCGCTGAAAGGCGGCACCGCCATCAATCTCTTTGTCCGCGACCTGCCGCGCCTCTCCGTCGACATCGACCTTGTCTATCTGCCGATGGATGATCGCGACACGGCATTGAAAAACGTGGCGGAGGCGCTTGCCCGCATCGCGGACGCCATCAGCGCCGCGATGCCCGGAACCGAAATCATTCGCTCCTTCGAGCATCAGGCCGATGCGTTGCGCCTCTTCATTTCGCAGGGCGCCGACCGAATCAAGATCGAGCTCTCCCCGGTGCTACGCGGGTCCGTGCTTCCAGAGGAATTGCGCGAAGTATCGCCGGCGGTCGAAGAGCAGTTCGGCTATGTCGAAATGCAACTGCTGTCTTTTCCGGACCTGTATGCCGGAAAAATCTGTGCCGCACTCGACCGGCAGCATCCGCGGGATCTTTTTGACGTGAAGCTGCTCCTTGAAAGCGAGGGCCTCACCGAGGATCTGGTCAGGACCTTTCTGGTTTACCTCATCAGCCACAACCGGACGATGGCAGAACTGTTGCAACCCACCCGCAAGAACATAGCCGGCATCTACGAAGGGGAATTCGTCCGTATGTCCCAGGTCGAAGTCAGCCTCGACGAACTCCTCACCGTTCGCGAACGACTGGTCAGCGACCTCAACAGGGCTTTGACCGACAATCAGCGCAAATTTCTTCTATCGTTCAAAGCCAGTCGACCGGATTGGAGCCTGCTCGATGTCGTGGGCGCCGACAGGCTTCCCGCGGTCCGCTGGAAGCTGCACAATCTGGAACGCATGCCGCGAGCGAGGCAGCGTGCGGCGTATGACAATCTGGAGCGCGTGCTCGGCCTCGGTTCCAGTTGAACTCGAGCAAGATTTGCCGCTCGACGCATTCCCTAGCGACGGCAACCAGGGCCATCCTCGAGGTCGGAGGGCCGCGGTTCGGTTCAACACCGAGGCTCATCATTGCAGCCGTTCTTCTGTCATCTGCACGCGCACTATACGCACTCGCGTATAGATCGGCTATAACGCGATTGCGTATAAATGGCGGTTATGCGCTATCGCTGATGAATCTAGCGACGGATGCGCAATCCCCGCGTCGGTCTCCTCTCCTTAAGATCGGCAATAACAGGCGCGGCTCGCGGCGACGTGAGTTGTGGGGAGCCCGGTTCACCGATCCGACCCCGATCGCTCTCCGATCAACGAGAAAAGGCAGCCGCACCGCCGTTCTCCTGTAATTACACGCCACGCTACTACGCCTCGATATACTTGTTGAAGCGAACCGATATCCGGTTCTCTTAGTCATCCCCGAGCGGGGACCATCCGAGTTGTCCCCAACGGAAAGACGGGGACGAGATGACGGTTTCGCAAAACAATAGCGAAGGACGCGCCCGCAGCTCGCGCATGCTGCGCACAGCGCTTGGAGCCGAAATAGCACGGCTGCTGGACGATCCCGCCGTCGTCGAAGTCATGCTGAATCCCGACGGCCGGATTTGGGTTGACCGCCTCACCGAAGGTCTGGCCGAAACGGGGAAGGTGCTGTCTGCCGCCGATGGCGAGCGCATCGTGCGCCTGGTGGCTCATCACGTCGGCGCGGAAGTGCATCCGCGCTCTCCACGGGTCTCTGCCGAATTGCCCGAAACCGGAGAACGGTTCGAAGGACTGCTGCCGCCGGTCGTCGCCGCGCCGGCCTTCGCCATCCGCAAGCCAGCTGTCGCGATCTTCACACTCCAAGACTACGTGGCGGCTGGTGTCATGACAGACGGTCAGGCGGCGACGTTGCGCGCTGCCGTCGCTGCCCGCGCGAACATCCTGGTCGCCGGCGGCACGTCCACGGGCAAGACGACGCTCACCAATGCCTTGCTCGCCGAAGTGGCAAAGGGGGCCGATCGCGTCGTCATCATCGAGGACACGCGCGAACTCCAGTGCGCCGCGCCCAACCTTGTCGCCATGCGCACAAAAGATGGTGTCGCCACGCTCTCCGACCTCGTCCGATCCTCAATGCGCCTGCGACCCGACCGCATCCCGATCGGCGAGGTGCGAGGCGCCGAGGCCCTCGACCTGCTGAAGGCATGGGGCACCGGGCACCCCGGCGGCATCGGCACCATCCATGCCGGATCCGCGATCGGGGCGCTGCGCCGTCTCGAGCAACTCATCCAGGAAGCCGTCGTCACGGTACCGCGCGCGCTGATCGCCGAAACCATTGACCTTGTCGCCGTCCTGTCGGGACGCGGTCCCGCGCGGCGACTGACCGAACTCGCACGCATCGATGGGCTTGGACCCGACGGCGACTATCGCACCTCTCAAGCCACCCCGCACGACACAGGAGACAAATCATGATCCGCAAGCTTTCCCGCGAGCACCTGGCTTCGGCGGTCGCCACTCTCGTTATCTCTCTCATGGTGGCCCCGGCCGCCAATGCCGCCGGCTCGTCGATGCCGTGGGAACAGCCACTCGAAAAGATCCTTCAGTCGATCGAAGGGCCGGTCTCCAAGATCATTGCCGTCATCATCATCATCGTCACCGGCCTGACGCTTGCCTTTGGCGATACGTCCGGCGGCTTCAGGCGGCTGATCCAGATCGTCTTTGGCCTGTCGATCGCCTTCGCGGCGTCGAGCTTCTTTTTGTCCTTCTTCTCGTTTGGCGGCGGAGCGTTGATCTGATGGCAACCGCTTTCGAACAGCTTGACGCGGTGCCCGGTTTCACGGTCGCCGTTCATAGGGCGCTGACCGAGCACATCCTGCTTGGCGGTGCACCCCGCTCCATCGCGATCCTGAACGGCACACTGGCAGGCGCGGTTGGCCTTGGCCTGCGCCTCTGGCTGGTCGGTCTCATCATCTGGGTGTTTGGGCATTTCATAGCGGTCTGGGCTGCAAAGCGCGATCCGTTGTTCGTGGAAGTCGGCCGCCGGCATCTGCGCCTCCCCGCTCACATGTCTGTTTGAGGGCGCGATCATGATGAACCTTGCCGAATATCGCCGGAGCGCCAGCCGCCTTGCCGACTACCTGCCATGGGTCGCGCTCGTTGCGCCTGGCGTGGTGGTGAACAAGGATGGCAGCTTTCAGCGAACCGCTACGTTCAGGGGGCCGGACCTAGAATCCGCCGTCGCGGCCGAACTGGTCGCGGTGGCCTCGCGCATCAACAATGCCGTCCGTCGCCTCGGTTCGGGTTGGAGCCTCTTTGTCGAGGCGCAGCGGCACGCCGCCGCGACCTATCCCGAGAGCCAGTTTCCCGATCCCGCCTCTCGCCTGGTCGACGCCGAGCGCAAGGCCGAGTTCGAAGAAGGAGAAGTTCATTTCGTATCGAGCTACTTCCTCACCTTCCTTTATTTGCCGCCGGCCGAGGAAGCAGCCCGCGCCGAGACGTGGCTCTACGAGGGGCGCGATCAGTCCGGGATAGATGCCAACGAAATCCTGCGCGCCTTTGCCGATCGCACCGAGCGCGTGCTCTCCCTGCTCGAAGGCTTCATGCCGGAATGCCGCTGGCTCGATGACAGCGAGACGCTGACCTATTTGCATTCGACGGTCTCGACGAAGCGCCAGCGCGTGCGCGTCCCTGAGACACCCATCTATCTCGACGCGTTGCTGGCCGACCAGCCGATGACCGGTGGGCTCGAACCGCGCCTTGGCGACCAGCATCTGCGCGTGCTCACCATCGTCGGCTTCCCGACCGCGACCACGCCGGGTCTGCTCGATGACCTCAACCGGCTTGCCTTTCCCTATCGCTGGTCGACGCGCGCGATCCTGCTCGACAAGACCGATGCCGCCAAGCTGCTGACGGCGATACGGCGGCAATGGTTTGCCAAGCGCAAGTCGATTGCGGCGATCCTGAAGGAGGTCATGACCAACGAGGCCTCCGTGCTCGTGGACACCGACGCCGCCAACAAGTCCGCCGACGCAGACATGGCCTTGCAGGAACTCGGGGCAGACGTGGCGGGCATGGCCTACGTCACTGCGACCGTCACGGTCTGGGACGCCGATCCGCGAGTGTCGCAGGAGAAACTTCGTCTCGTCGAGAAGGTCATCCAGGGCCGCGACTTCACCGCCATGGTCGAAACCATCAATGCCGTGGACGCCTGGCTCGGCTCATTGCCCGGACACGCCTACGCCAATGTCCGCCAGCCGCCCATCTCGACACTCAATCTCGCCCACATGATTCCCCTCTCTGCCGTGTGGGCGGGGCCGGAACGGGACGAGCACTTCGGTGCGCCCCCCTTGCTCTACGGCAAGACCGAGGGCTCGACCCCGTTCCGGTTGTCCCTGCATGTCGGCGACGTGGGGCACACGCTTGTCGTGGGCCCCACCGGCGCCGGCAAGTCGGTGCTGCTGGCGCTGATGGCCTTGCAGTTTCGCCGCTATGCGCGGGCCCAGGTCTTCGCCTTCGACTTCGGCGGTTCGATCCGCGCCGCGACACTTGCCATGGCGGGCGACTGGCACGATTTCGGGGGCGAACTCACCGAAGGCACGAAACCGTCGGTCTCCCTCCAGCCACTAGCCCGCATACACGAGACCTACGAGCGTGCCTGGGCCGCCGACTGGGTGGTGGCGATCCTGGCGCGCGAAGGCATCGCTATTACCCCGGATGCCAAGGAACACATCTGGGCCGCATTGACGTCGCTGGCCTCGGCGCCAGTCGAGGAACGCACCATCACCGGCCTCAGCGTGCTTTTGCAGGTGAACGACCTGAAGCAAGCCCTTCGCTCCTACTGCATCGGCGGTCCATACGGCCGGCTGCTCGATGCCGAGGCGGAACATCTTGGCGCGGCGTCAGTCCAGGCGTTCGAAATCGAGGGTCTCGTTGGCATCGGAGCCGCGCCGGCGGTTCTCTCCTACCTCTTCCATCGCATCGGTGACCGGCTCGACGGGCGGCCGACATTGCTGATAATCGACGAGGGCTGGCTCGCCCTTGACGACCAAGGTTTCGCCGGCCAGTTGCGCGAATGGCTGAAGACGCTGCGCAAGAAGAACGCCAGCGTCATCTTCGCCACGCAGTCGCTATCTGACATCGACAATTCGAACATCGCGCCCGCTATCATCGAGAGTTGCCCGACCCGGCTGCTCTTGCCGAACGAACGCGCGATCGAGCCGCAGATCACGGCGATCTATCGCCGCTTTGGTCTCAACGACCGCCAGATAGAGATCCTGGCGCGCGCAACGCCGAAACGCGACTACTACTGCCAGTCCCGGCGTGGCAACCGGCTCTTCGAACTTGGCCTGTCCGAAGTTGGGCTGGCGCTCTGCGCCGCATCCTCAAAAACCGATCAGGCCTTGATCGCCAGCATCGCCGCCGAACACGGGCGTGACGGCTTCCTTGCATCCTGGCTGCGCGCCCGAAACGTCGGCTGGGCCGCTGACCTCATTCCCGATCTCCACGTCCCCACTGCAAGCTGAAAAGGAGCCTCAATCATGACTATCCGCAAGATCCACTCGCGTGACCTTCTTCTGGTCGCGGCAATGCTCGCCGCGCCGGTCTCGATTTCGCCGCTGGCAACGGCGCCGGCGCATGCCTTTATCGTGTTTGATCCATCGAACTATTCCCAGAATGTGCTTACGGCCGCGCGATCGTTGCAGCAGATCACCAATCAGATCACCTCGCTGCAGAACCAGGCCCAGATGCTGATCAATCAGGCCCGCAACCTTGCGAGCTTGCCCTTGTCCTCGCTGCAGCAACTGCAGCAATCCGTGCAGCGCACGCAACAGCTTCTCGGCCAGGCGCGGAACATCGCCTTCGACGTGCGGCAGGTCGACCAAGCGTTTCAGCATCAATATGGCAGTGCCTCGCTCTCCGCTTCCGACCAGCAGTTGGTCACGGATGCGCGCTCGCGCTGGCAAAACACGGTCGGCGGTCTTCAGGACGCTATGCGCGTCCAGGCGGGCGTCGTCGGAAACATCGACACCAGTCGCGCGCAGATGTCGGCGCTGGTCGGCGCCAGCCAATCGGCGACCGGAGCGCTGCAAGCGACGCAAGCCGGCAACCAGCTTCTTGCGCTGCAGGGCCAACAGCTTGCGGACCTCACCGCCGTTGTCGCCGCCAACGGCCGCGCCCAGGCGCTGAGCGAAGCCGAACGTGCCGCCGCCGCCGACCAGGGCCGCGAGCAGCGCCGTCGCTTCCTCACCCCCGGCTCCGGCTACCAGGCCGGCAATGCTGCAATGTTCAATCGCTGAGGGTTCCGAACGTGGATGGCAAGTCACTCGCCCGCGTCGTCGCCGTCATCTTGGTCGCGGTCGCCATTACGGCGACCGCGCTCGAGATGACCCGGACGGAGGACCGGCCGCACGATGCCGCTACTCAATTGCCTGCCGCTTTGGCGCCGAACCCGCTCCATGAGGGTCTGCGCCGCTGCCAGACATTGGGTGAGGTCGCTTTGCGTGACAGCGGTTGCTTGCGCTTGTGGGCCGAACAGCGCGATCGGTTCCTCGGGCTTAAAGCGCCATTTGCGACCTCCGCTTCCGGGCCGGTCGGCGCGCCGCCGAAAGATGCGACCTCGCCGGGGACGCGATAGGCATGGGCAACACCGGCGTCATCGACCAATTCCTCGCCACCTTCACTCGCTACATAGACAGCGGCTTTGGCCTGCTCGGCGGCGAAGTCGCCTTTGTCGCCACCACGCTGATCGTCATTGACGTGACGCTTGCCGCCCTCTTCTGGAGCTGGGGCGCCGATGACGACATTCTCGCGCGGCTCGTCAAGAAGACGCTGTTCGTTGGCGTCTTCGCCTACCTGATTTCCAACTGGAACAGCCTTGCCCAAATCGTCTTCGAAAGCTTTTCCGGGCTCGGGCTAAAGGCGAGCGGCACGGGCTTTTCAGTCCAGGATCTGCTTCGTCCAGGCAAGGTCGCGCAAACCGGCCTCGATGCGGGACGACCCCTGCTTGAGGCGATCTCGGGGTTGATGGGCTACGTGTCCTTCTTCGAGAACTTCATCCAGATCGCCTGCCTGCTCTTCGCCTGGGCGCTCGTCCTGCTCGCCTTCTTCATCCTGGCCGTGCAGCTCTTCGTCACCCTGATCGAGTTCAAGCTGTCGACGCTGGCAGGCTTCGTTCTCATCCCCTTCGGCCTCTTCGGCAAGACGGCCTTCATGGCCGAACGCGTGCTTGGCAACGTCATCTCATCGGGCATCAAGGTGCTTGTGCTTGCCGTCGTCATCGGCATCGGCTCGACGCTGTTTGGCGAGTTCACCCAGGGCTTCGGCGGCGAGAACCCGACAATCGACCAGGCGATGGCGATCGTGCTGGCGGCGCTGTCACTGCTTGGGCTCGGTATCTTCGGTCCCGGCATTGCTAACGGTCTTGTCTCCGGCGGACCGCAGCTTGGGGCGGGAGCGGCCGTTGGAACAGGTCTCGCGGCAGGCGGCATGGCGCTCGTCGCCGGCGGCACTGCTGGTGTCGCGATGCGAGGCGGAAGCGCGGCTTTGTCTGCAGCGCCATTGGCGGCACGGCGCGGCTCATCTCTCGCAGGCGGTGCGTCTGCCGCCTATACTCTTGGTTCCGCCGGCCAGACTGGCGCCGCGGGCATCGCCTCCGGGATGGGCGGCGTTGCAGGCGCTGCTGTGTCCGCTGCTGCCTCGCCTCTCAAGCGCGCCGCCGCGCGCGCCAGCCAATCCATGAAGTCGAGCTTCGCTTCCGGGGTCAATTCGGCCGTCGAGGCCACCGGTGGTTCATCGACTCTGGGGACTGTCGGAGGCGGGGCCGGTGCAGCCAACGATCCGTCATTCGGCCGCGACGGCCAGACGAGCAGCGTGGCCAGGAGCCCGCCGGACTGGGCCAAACGCATGCAGCGATCGCAGCGCCTGTCGCATGGCGTCCAGGTCACAGCGCACGCCGTGCGTGCCGGCGAAGCCCACGGCAGCGGCACATCGATTTCTCTCTCCGAAGGCAAATGACCAATGAACATCTTTCGACGACCCGCCGTCCACTACGGCAAATCAGCTCAACCGGAGACGCCTTATCAGAAGGCGTCGCAGATCTGGGACGAGCGCATCGGTTCCGCCCGCGTGCAAGCCAGGAACTGGCGGTACATGGCCTTCGGGTCGCTGATCCTCTCGGCTGGCCTCGCCTGCTCGGTCGTGTGGATGGCAGCGCGGGGATCGGTGGTGCCGTGGGTGGTCCAGGTCGATGCGCTCGGACAGGCGCAGACGGTCGCGCCGGCGACTGCCGACTACAAGCCGACCGACCCGCAAATCGCCTGGCACCTCGCCCGCTTCGTCGAGCAGGTCCGATCGATCCCGGCCGATCCGATCATCGTGCGCCAGGATTGGCTGCGCGCCTACGAGTGGACGACCGACCAGGGTGCGGCGGCTCTCAATGATTATGCCCGCGCAAACGATCCCTTTTCCAAAGTCGGCAAGCAGCAGGTGGCGGTCGAGGTCTCTTCGGTCATCCGTGCCTCCGCGTACTCCTTCCGCGTCGCCTGGACCGAGCGTCGTTACGAAAGCGGTCAGCTCTCCACCACGGAGCACTGGACCGCGATCCTCACAATCGTGGTCCAGCCGCCGCATGACACCGAACGGCTTCGCGTGAACCCGCTCGGCATCTACGTCAACGCCATCAACTGGTCGCGGGAGATGAGCCAATGAGCCTCGCACTGCCTGCCGTCGCATTTCCAGCTTTTCGTGGATCCGTACTCGCCTCGGCGCTCCTCTCGGGGTTGGTACTCACCAGCTGTGCCAAGCTCCAGAAACCGCCACAGATTGCCTATGATTCCTACGTGCCGCCGCTGCCGCCCGCCCCGGCAGGACCCGGCGAACAGAAACCCAAACCGCCACACATTCCGCCGGGCTGGACGCCAACGCTGGGAGGGGCGGCCGGCGATACACCGACTGCGCGCGTCGAGAACGCCAACGCGGCCGCGCGCGTCCAGCCGCGGCGCGAGGGATACTACAACGCCATTCAGATCTATCCCTGGAGCGAAGGAGCGCTCTACCAGGTCTATGCCGCACCCGGACAGATAACAGACATCGCTCTCGAGCCCGGCGAGAACCTGACTGGCAGCGGCCCGATTGCGGCGGGAGACACCGCGCGCTGGATCATCGGCGATACCGAAAGCGGGTCGGGCCTAACCCGGCGCGTCCATGTGCTGGTGAAGCCCTCGCGCGCCGACATCACCACCAATCTCGTGGTCACCACCGACCGGCGAAGCTACATGATCGAACTGCGCGCAGGCGAAAAGCCTTACATGCCGGCCGTCGCATGGGCCTACCCGGCGCAGCCAACCGATCGGCGGCACGTTGTTCCTGCCACGCCGATGATCCCGGACACCGTCCAGCGCAACTACCGCTATGGTCTGACAGGTGACACGCCGCCGTGGAAGCCCGTCACCGTCTATGACGACGGCAGGCGCGTCTACGTCGAGTTCCCGCGCGGGATCGTACAGGGCGAGATGCCGCCGATCTTCGTCGTCGGCCCGGACGGCGAAGCCCAGATCGTCAACAGCCGGGTTTTCCAGAACATTCTGATTGTCGACCGTCTCTTCGGCGCGGCCGAACTGCGCCTCGGCAGCGGCAAACGACAACAGACCGTGAAGATCGTCCGAAGCGACGGGATCAAGAACGATCGATTGCCTTGGATCCCTACCTCGAATTCAGCGTCGAAAGTCACCAATCCAACGAGGCAAAGGGGAGGGGAGCAGCCATGAACGAGAACGAAACGGCGGCCGCTCCCATGCGGCTTCGCGCCGAGCCGCCGCGAGTGACCCGCCTGTCGCGCAAGGTGCTCGCCGGCGTCGCCTTCATCGCTTCGCTCGGCATTGGCGGCGCGCTGATATACGCCCTGCAGACGCGCGAGACAGACCCCCACGGCGAAGAACTCTTTTCGACTTCCAACCGGCAACCGGCGGATGGGCTGGCCAACCTGCCACGCGACTATACCGGCCCGATACTTGGGCCGCCGCTTCCCGGAGATCTCGGTCGCCCGATCCTCGACGCCCAGAACAAGGGGCAGCCCGTTGTCACGCCGACTATTTCGACGCCCACTGTCGACGAGGCCGAACAACGCCGGCGAGCGGAAGAGGAGGCGGCTCGAACATCGCAGGTCTTCTTCCAGACCGGAGTTGCCGCCGACACTACGACGGAACATCTGACAAATGTCGCCACGCAGGATCTCGCCGGTCTGGCTCCTGCCGGACAAACGCAGCAGGACCGCCAGCTTGCCTTCCTGAATGCAGCCGCCGACCGCAACACCGTCGCGCCCGAACGCGTCGTGCCACCGGCTTCACCTTTTGTGCTTCAGGCAGGAGCCGTCATCCCGGCTGCCCTCGTAACCGGTATCCGTTCGGACCTGCCCGGTCAGATCACCGCCCAGGTGACGCAGAACGTTTACGACAGCCCGACAGGGCGCTCGCTTCTGATCCCGCAGGGCAGCAGAGTGATCGGCCAATACGACAGCGGCGTGGGGTTCGGGCAAAAACGTGTGCTGCTTGTCTGGAACAGGCTGATTTTCCCGGACGGACGTTCGATTGTTCTGGAGCGCCAGCCTGGCGCGGACGGACAGGGCTATGCAGGCCTCGAGGATGGCGTCGACTATCACTGGGGCGAGTTGTTCAAGGCGGCAGCACTTTCCACCATCCTCAGCGTCGGGGCGGAGGGTGGCTCGTCTGGCCAGGAGAGCGATATCGTGCGCGCCTTGCGCAGCGGCGCTTCCGACAGCGTCAGCCAGGTTGGCCAGCAGATCGTCCAGCGCCAGCTCCAGATAGCGCCGACGCTCGACATTCGCCCGGGTTTTCCCGTGCGCGTTATCGTCACCCGCGATCTCGTGCTCCAACCATACGGGGGCTGAAATGGCCAAGCTGAAACTCGGCCCCATCGCCGAGGACAAACCTGTCAAAGTCACGATCGAGCTTCCGGCGCCGCTGCATCGCGACCTAACCCGATATGCCGAAATTCTCGGACGCGAAGCGGGGCAATCCTCCACCGATCCCCTGCGCTTGATCGTGCCCATGCTCGAGCGTTTCATCGCGACGGATCGCGGTTTCGCGAAGGCAAAGCATGAGCGGAAGGGTTAGTCCGGAGCCGTTAGGAGGAACGGTCAGCAGCGCGGGCAGTGGCGTGTATCGGGAGAACGGTAGGTCCGCTTTCCGCCGCCGGTTGAAAGGCGGACAGGATTGCCTCGAGAGAGACTTCCAACACGTTGGAAAAGACCCTGCCTTTCTGCCAGACCGCAACGTAGTGATAGAGGGCCGAGGGCTCCACCGGCTTTGCCTCCAGCTCGAACGCTGCATATTCGCGGGCGATGATTTCGTTGGTGATGGAAACGCCGAGACCGGCCGAGACGAAGCCGACCTCGTAACCATTGCAATCGTATTCCACCAGTATGTCCGGCTCGATCCCGGCGAAGCGCAGCGCGTTGAAGTTCATTTGATGCGACGCAAACTGAGGGTCGATGTCGACGATCTTTTCCCCTTCCAGGTCGTGCGCTTCGACACATGATTTTGCTGAGAAACGGTGCTTGGGGTGGAAGATGCACACGTTGCGTGCCGACCCGATCGGTGCCCATTCAAACAGCCGGGGATCCAAGGGCAACCTCGAGATTCCAAGATCTGCCCGCCCCGACAGGATATGTTCACCCACCTGCTCGTAGTTTCCCGAAATTGACCGGACACTTGAAGCCGTCTTCGATCGGATAGTCGCTACGACCTTCGGCAACGTCACGAAACCGAAAACGGCGGGTGCGGCAATTGCGATCCGCTGCTTCTCGTCGTTCTTGATCGCGAAGATCGACGCTTCCAAGCGGTCCATGGAAGTCAGAGCCAATTCTACGTTGCGCAGGAGCTCCCAGGCTTTCCTCGACGGAATGATGCGGTTGGTCGATCTTTCAAAGAGAGCGATGCCGAGGGCGGCCTCGAGCTGCTTCACGTGCTGGCTGACCGCAGGTTGGCTTATCCCGAGCGCAGCAGCTGCCTGTCTCGTCGATCCGGTCCGCAACACCTGACGAAAGACCTGCAATTGTCGGAGCTTCAAGCCGCTTTGCAGCAACTCCATTTTGGGCCCTTTTTCTCGAGAACACCCGAGCCACTGTCAATTGACTTGGCGGACCGAGCTGAGAATTGGATCGGGGCCGAGCTCCTTAAAACTCAAGTCGCCAAGCAAGCTCCGAATCCATCACCATATAGTCACTATAGTGACTGGTAAAGAGGAGGGTTTGCTTGTGCCTATGCGCGCATGCGCCTTACGGAGATTTTTGGAGCAAACGTTCGTAGAGTCCGGAAGGCGCGCGGCATGACCCTTGAAACCCTGGCAACCGAGGCTGGCCTTGCGTACAGCTACATGGGCGGCATAGAGCGAGGGCAAAAGAACCCTTCCCTCAACGTGGCGGAAAAGATCGCAAAGGTGCTTGAGAGCGATCCGGCCACGCTATTTTGCGAGCCCCCCAAGGCAAAGTAGTCGAACGCGGACTCGGCTAGCGACCTGAGCTCTCATGCCATCGTGAGGATTCTTGCCCTGCGGCACCAATGCAGCTCTTGAAAATGTGCTGGCGCGGCGCCGACTGTGGGCATCGCCAGACGTGTCTGGAATTTAATCTCTCAACCTGCACGGTCTTGGCTTGGCCAGACGAGTAGCAGTCTCTCGATTTCAAATTGTTTGGAGGGCAGCGTATATAATCTGCCGTTATAGCAAAAATTCTGAAAGTTATAGATTGAATGAACACGCAATGTCGGTAATTTAGAGGAAATCCTGAAAATTGATTGCAGGGTTATCCTTAGCAGATTTCGCAATATCAGGTCAAAAACCGTAGATGTGCCGTGGCAAGACGCGGCATATATTGCGAGATTGCGAACCGATGGATGAGTCTCATGGGCGGTTTTGCTGCTCAATTCGCTGCCGCCTTCATGGTTACCATCGGCCTTGCTCTTGTTAGTGGGTTCCTCGGCACCGTATTCGGCCTACTGTTGGCCATCTCGAAAGGCACGCCCGCAGCCCGTTTCAAAAGTGTTGTGACCGCTTACACGACCGTGGTTCGGGGTGTTCCAGAGCTCCTCATAATCCTCCTCATCTATTTCGGTGGAACCACCTTCGCCAGCAAGGTCGCTGGCAGGTATGTCGAGGTGAACGCTTTCACCGCTGGGGTCATCGCGCTGACTGTTGTCTTCAGTGGCTATGCGACCGAAGTCTTCCGCGGTGCGATTGCGGCGGTGCCAGCGGGGCAGACCGAAGCAGCGAAGTCGCTTGGCCTGAATTCCTGGCAGCGGTGGTTGTTCATCGTGGGTCCACAAATGCTGAGGCTGGCGCTGCCCGCCTATGGCAATCTTTGGATATCGCTCTTTAAGGACACGGCGCTGGTCTCTGTCGTGGGCCTGACCGACATAATGCGCGTTGCCTATGTCGGCGCCGGATCCTTGCGCGCGCCGTTGACCTTCTACCTTGCAGCATCCTCGTTCTATCTCTCCTTGACGACGATCACCTTGCTGTCGATCCGGTTGGCGGAGCGGCGCTATCCCGCGTTCAGTCGATAGGGAGGTGTCGACATGAACCTCGGCCTGATGTTCGACGCCTTGCTGGTATTGCCCTCAGGCATCGGTCTCACCTTGACCCTGACAGGCCTGTCGCTGACTGCTGGATTTCTTCTGTCGGTGCCACTGGCGTTCGCCCGCGCGTTTGGACGCCCAAGCCTCTCATTCGCGGTGCTGGCCTACACCTATGTAATCCGCGGTACGCCGATGCTGGTTCAGCTCTTCCTGCTCTATTATGGTTTGAGCCAGATCGAGGCTGTGCGCGCCAGCGTCTTCTGGGTGATCCTTAAAGATCCTCTCTGGTGCGCCCTGTTCACTTTTTCGCTGAATAGTGCGGCGCACACGACAGAAATCCTGTGCCGCGGTCTCCAGTCGGTGCCGATGGGTGTCATTGAGGCCGCCAAGGCGCTTGGCCTCAAACGCTTGCAGATCGCTCGCCTTGTCACCTTTCCAATCGCTTTCAGGATTTCGCTTCCCGCCTACGGAAACGAGGTCGTGGGGATGATCAAGGGCTCGTCGCTGGCAAGCACGGTAACGCTGCTTGAGATAACCGGCATGGCGAGACAGATGGTGTCGGCCACCTTCGCGCCCTACGAGATCTTCATCGTCGCAGGAGCGATCTATCTCGCGCTCACGACACTCGCCGTAAAAGCCACCCAGTTCCTGGAACGGCGGCTTTCGACCGTCGGCACCCTAAAGCAAAGACGCAAGGCGCGGCTCCGTCCGACCTTGCCTGACCACGAGATCACGACACTCGCGCCGTGACGCGGCAGCCCTACGGCTGCTTTCCCACCCAAACCAAAAGAAAGAGGTGCCCTATGCGCATGCCCTTGGCTATTGCCATTTCTGTTGCTTCCTTGCTCGCCGCCTTGCCGACACGTGCCGAAAGCGAGCGAACGATATCGATCGCCACCGAAGGGGCGTCGCCGCCCTGGGACGGGACAGACGCGGATGGCAAGCTTTACGGCTACGATGTCGATGTCGGTCTCGAGTTGTGCAATCGCATCAAAATCAAATGCACCTTCGTGGCGCAGGATTGGGACGGGATCATTCCCGCGTTGCTGGTCGGGAAATACGACGTCATCATGTCCGGAATGGCGATCACGGAGAAGCGCAAGCAGCAGATCACATTCTCCAGCCCATATGCCAGCGGCTACAATCAGTTCGTCGTGCGCAAAGAGCTTGGACTCGATGTCGGCGACACCAAAGAGAAAGTCAACCTTTCGACTGTCGGGGACAAGGAGAATGCAACCATCGAGCGGCTCAGGTCCACCCTCAACGGCAAAGCCATTGGTGTCCTTCGTTCGTCGAACTCCGAGGCTGTTGTGAAACAACTCCTCGGCGATGTCGTGACCATTCGCAGCTATGACAGTCTCGACAATTTGAAGCTCGACCTTACCGCGGGGCGCGTCGATGGCGGCCTCGCCGACTATTTCACATGGCGCGATTTCCTGGAGGCGCCCGGTGGGTCGGTTGCGGTGTTTTTCGGACCGGAGCTGAATGGTGGTCTCTGGGGTCCGGGTGTTGGCGCTGGCATGCGCAAAGACGACACCGAACTGCTCACCAAGTTCAATGCGGCGCTCGAAGCTGCCACTAAGGATGGCACCATCAAGGCGTTGAGTCTGAAGTGGTTCAAGACGGACATTTCTCCGGCCCTGCCAAAATAGCCCGGCGATCGGCGGCGACTCCAATGTGGTGCTGACCGAACGTCGGCGCCCGACCCTTCACGACCATGAGGCGAGTTCCATGAAAGACCCATTTTGCGCGGTCGTAACCGGCCAATCATTGATCACGCATGACATCCGTCCTGTTCAAGACGAACGGTTCGCGGCGGTTGTACGCTTCTTGCAGCAAGGTGATGTCGTCTTCACCAATTTCGAATCGACGATCCTCGGCAAGCATGGTGGTTGGCCGACCAAAGGCAGGTACTTCGGCTATTCCAGGGCCGAAGTGCTGGATGCATTGCAGGATATAGGTTTCAACGCGCTTGCCTTGGCAAACAACCACGCATTCGATCTCGGCGCTTCCGGCGTTCTCGCGACACTGGAGGAGGTCGAAGCGCGCGGCTTCCTGCATGCTGGGGTCGGCATCGACGAGACCCATGCCGCGAAACTCGGCCATCGCCATCTGGGCGCCCGCCAGTTTTCTCTTCTTGCGATAGACGCAGGGCCAGGCCCGGCCAACATGTATGCCGAGAACAGCACTGCTTCCCGTCCGGCTCGGCCTGGTGTCAACCGGCTGAAAACCGTTCGGAAGATTGGGGTGCCCGACGGGCACTTCCGAAGACTAGCAAGGCTTGGCGATCAGTTGCAGAGCTCGCACCTTGAACTCACCAACTATGCGCAACCGGAAGATCCGCCGGAGCTAACGAGTGGGAAAGAGCTGAATTTCTACGGGACCGTGTTCACGCAGGCTGCCGATTTCAGCCGCTTGATCGAGATCGATCAGCAGAGCGCGAATATTCATTTCTCGGCGATCCGGCAGGCGGCTGCGCAAGGCGATTTTGTGATCGCGTATCTGCACCACCACCATTGGGAACCGGGTTGGCAGGACGTGCCGCGCTGGGTGCAAACCTTTGCCCGCACATGCATCGACGCTGGCGCAGGCCTCTTCGTCAGCCACGGCGCCCCGGTTCTTCAGGCGGTGGAAATCTACAACGGCTCGCCCATCTTCTACGGTCTCGGAAATTTCCTGTTTCACGTCCATCCGGACGAGGGCGAATGGGATCCTCCGGAGGTCTGGCAGAGCATTGTCGCGGCTTGCCGCTATGATGCGAATGGAACGCTCGAAGGCATAGACCTTCTGCCGGTCGTGATCGGCGAGGTAAATGAACGCACGGGATCCGAAACGGGAAAATTGGTTCCCGTCCCCGCCGCCGGACACGTGGCGCGAGATATTCTTGAAGGTTTCGCAAGCCGCTCGCGTGCCTTCGGTACCGGGATCGAAATATCTGGATGCTCAGGCAGGATAGTCGCGCCGCTTGTGCGCAAATTCGGCTGACGCCCTACACAAAGGACGAGGATCCGACCGCGACGGATTTTTTATCCAATGACCTGTTGGAGTATCGAAAGTTGTTGTTGAAGCAGAAACGCTCTAGCGCGTCCCTGGCGGCGCAAAAGCCAAAGGCCGGGCGTGACCCTCACCCGGCCGATGTGCATGTCGGCAGACAGATCGCAATGGTTCGCGTGCAGTCGGACGTATCACAGGCTCAGCTCGCCCGATCGATAGGCATCACCTTTCAACAGCTCCAAAAATACGAGAACGCAAGGAACCGGGTGAGCGCGTCCAAGATCTACGAGATTAGCAGGTCGCTAGGCGTCCCCGTCAGCCGTTTTTTCGAAGGCCTCCCGGAGAATGCTGAGAGCGGCCATGAGGCTTCACGTCTACGAACCGATGAGCGCATTGGCTTCATTGCCAGCGCAGAAGGTCGACGCCTGATCGAGCGCCTTGTTCGACTTCCTCCGCGAGTGCGTGCCCGCGTGTCTGCCCTTATCGCCGCAATCGGGGAAGAATTGACCGTCCCTCAATGCAATGAGATCGGGCAGACGGACGGCGAACTGGTGCCGGCTAAACGCAAGATGGTTCGACCGCCGGTTTGGGCACGGTTCGACTAAGCCGACCGTGCGTTTTGCTCCTTCATTCGGCCAATTAGTCGCTTCGGAAGCGTCTGGAAAACAGACACTTCGTCTGCCGTGCCAACTTAGGACTCTAACCGATACGGTCGGTCGCCGCACGGCGGCCCGCCATGGGTTGGCTCGACGCTCAGGTCAGAAGGACAGGCGTGCTATGATCTTCGC
Organism: Mesorhizobium abyssinicae; assembly: GCF_049887195.1. Classification (NCBI taxonomy): domain Bacteria; kingdom Pseudomonadati; phylum Pseudomonadota; class Alphaproteobacteria; order Hyphomicrobiales; family Phyllobacteriaceae; genus Mesorhizobium; species Mesorhizobium abyssinicae. The sequence goes on along the minus strand of NZ_JARAKC010000025.1, from coordinate 8,573 downwards.
GGGCCTCACTGCTCGGACCGCCGGCGCGACGGTTTCTGGTATTTGGAAGGTCCTCAGGTTCTGAGCTTTGGATGTCGAGCCCGGTATCGCCGCCTCTGCGGAAGCAATATCTTTCGCGCTGACCTGTAGCGACTTACAGGCTCCCTTCTCGTCCCAAAGGTTCTTGGCGATCGCGCTTCCCACGGCTGCAGTGATGGCGCTGGGGGCAATATCGTTCGGCGCGACCTCGCGCGTCGCGATCAACGCCTTGATTGCCTCGCCGAGGATCGCTGCGGAGTCGTCGAAGTCGACCCCACGGACTTGGTCGAACCTCTTTTCGGTGCTGCCGTCGACGATGCAGTGATGCGCGATGAAGATCCAGTCGTGGATCATGTAGGCCGGAGCGTAGCCCCATGGGGAGAGACCCTTGAAGACTTGCGCGATTTTCGGGATCGAGCCGCCATCCGTGTACATGAGACCCGGCCTGATCGTGCTTCCAGGAGTCGCCGGATCCGCCCGATGGAAGATCAAGGGATCATGAGGGTCGGGCACAAACAGGAAATTCCCGTCGCCGGAACTGTTGCCTTCACCGACCCACATGACGAACAAGCTGCCTGATATCTCACCGGTGGTGAGCTTCTTGTAGTCTATGGAGCTACACCCAGCTGCCGTTGCAGTTGCGAGCGCGACGATGCGCATGACGAAGCGAAACGCAAAAAACAGCTGGATCAGATCGCTGAACGCATTGTTTCTCATCGTTCCACCTCGGTCGAACAGGGCACTGGAACTTACCGGACCAACGGGTCCGTCCTCAGAGAAAACCGACCCAATGGCTCTCGGCGACAATCGAGATTGTCAACCCCTCGTCGCGCCAGGCGGTCGCTTTGAAAATCTTGTCGCCAAACGATGAGTGCTTCCAAGACTCGGTAACATAGGCGTCGATCACGAGCACATCGGTCTTTTGCGTCAAGCTGCCGGCGCGCCCGCCACGATCCGCTATGGCCTGCTCGCAGTATTTTCGCTGGCCATAATTGAACGTCCCGGTGAAGCAGTACGTCCGGCCTTCAAAGGTCAAATGCGGAGGCGGATTGCAAAGGGGCAGGGTGGTGGGCTTCAACACTTCTCCGAGTTCGAAATCTCGGTTCGAGAAGCCGTTCAACGTATCGAGAAGTTCGGTGTGTTCATCGAAATCGAGCACGCCGTCCGCGAGGATTTCATTGACCCGTCGGTACAAGGTCCGGACGATCGGCTGATCGCTAATCTCGACATTGGCGGCCAGCCACTTTTGAAGGACTCGACTTCCGCCTTGTTGATACTTCCGTCTGCAGGGAGGCCGCGCGCTAACCCAATCAACTCATCGATCTGCCGCGAAGAAATACGATCGCCGCCGACGCGGTTATAGAACTTGTCATCCATGAACCCCTCCCTAGCAAAGCGTCTCGCACGCTGCCCCGTCACCATCCCTATCCAGCTTGCGGCCCCACGCACAGTTGTGCAGGTACCATTGGGCGTCTTCGCAGGAGCTGATTTGCGAGCAGTATCGCCGGGGCTCGCACGAAAGGCCGCCGCTTTGCGCGACCAGCTTGCGACCGATGATGCCGAGCGGCTGGCTCGACGGCGCAGCACCGTCGCCATGCGAGGCGCGCCAGTCCCAAGGCGCGTCGAATTTGCCGACCCATAAACCGACCTTCGCCGCCTTGGCCTTTGCCTGCTGCGGCGCGTAGGCGCCATTGCTGTAGCGAGGCCAATCGAGCGCCTGGCCATGCTCGACCATCCACCCTGCTACTCTGGCGCCGTCGGCGCGCCGGCAGTCGCCGACGTAGCGGTGATAGCGATCCCAAGTCACGAAAGCACACTGCACCGGCCGCGAAGCGGCCAGGAAACTATCCAGCGCTTCGGCCGATCGTAGGCCGCACTGGTTTTCGAACCCCTTGGCGTCGTCGCAATATTGCTTGCTCTCTGGCGCGTCGATCCCGTTGAACCGAATGCGCTGGCCGCGGATCTCGATTGTGTCACCGTCAATGACGGACGCGACGCCGGTCATGGGGGCGGGCTTCGGCCCGATCCAGTTCGAAGGAGTCAGGTCGGGCCAGCTGCCATTATGCATCATGACCGTCTCAGCAGCGAAGGCACCGACTGCAGCAGCGGTGACGAAGATCAACCGTCGCGGCACACTTGCCCACCGCAGTGCACGGGAGTGTTTTGCTCCAGTGCGCTTGCGCCAGCGATCAGAACGATTGTCGTAGCGAGACCTATCCACACTATCTCCCCCCCACGGGAGAATGCTCCTAAATGTAGGAGAGGTCTAGTGAAGTCTATTTGCTGACGATTCCCTTAGGCGATCAGGGCTTCACTTGCACTAGGGCAACAAGTGCTAGTGCCGAGCTGAGACTCGTTCCGAAGCCAATGTGCTCCAGCTTCAGAACTGCCGCAGCACTGTATGGAGTCGAAAGCGATTAGCTATTGTCTTCGACCGGCGCACTCGGGCCATTTTTCTTAATCGAATCGATGGCGTTCTGAGCGCTGGATTTGCTTGAGTAGCCCTCGGTCGAGAATATCACCTCGCTGTTGTACTTGAAGCGAACGCGATATTCGCCAGCTTTGTCCGTATAGATTTCGAACTTATGCGCCATGGGCGTGCCCTCCGTTGACACTGAGAAGCTCGCAGGAATCGAGATGGCCTTCAAGATCGCCTTGGCCCTTGCCAACAGTGTTTTGCGTCTCGTCGGGCGACGGAAGCGGCGTGAGGATTCCTGAGGATGCGAGCGAGCTGGGATCGTGGCGAACCGTTTGATCAGCCACAATGTTTAGTCTGGACAACCCGCCGGACAATGGATCGCGGCGTACGCGGGTCCGATTTCGACGGCAGCTTTGCGCCTCTTGGCAGTCATTCCTACTGTCCTGTCGGTTCACCAAAAGCGGACATCGCCAATGCACCGGATCCATGCAGCTTTGCGCCAATTCCGGTCGTTTGCGGTTCTGGCGAACCAGGTCGCATGCATAGTGCGCAAGCCGACTTTCAGCCTTGCGGCATTTTTAGAGCTCACTCGACGACCGAGAATTCGAACTGTTCCCAACGGTATACGGCCTTGTATTCGTCCTGACGCCCAGGCGTTCTAAATGAATTGCGAAAAATCGCCCCACAGCTTGTCAGTTCTCTGGGAAAGGCGTTGCACAAGAAATTGCCTTGCACCCACGAGGTTCCTGCGCGTGTCCTCTGACCAACGGTTTCGCTGACGGCGCCGTCGACCGAGATTGTGCGCTGCATCGGCAGGAACGTGGGGACTACCAATTTTCCGCGCGTTTCGTGGCTGAACATGAGAGACCTTATTTCCGCCCCAGTGAGTCGGTCCTTCGGATTCATGCCTGCCCTTGCCAATGCCGGCAGCTCGGGTACACCTGCTTTGGTCAGCCCGGCCAAAAGGCGTTCGATATCGGCCGTATTCTTGAACACCATGTAATCCTGGGTGATCAACTGGCTCGGCTCCCATTCCATTCTCCGCATAACAACCTTCCTAAGTGTTTCCAAAGCGACCGCGGCCTGGTTTGTGCGCCCAAGATGCCCATAAGCCGAAATAAGGACCTGCAGGGCATAAAAATTCGCCCGTGCATCGGGCGATTTAAGATCCATCTTCTCGATAGAGCGAACCGCGTCCTCAAACTTCTCCTGGCCGAACTCGGCCAGTCCGGCTTGGTATCGCCTGTAGTCCATCCACGAGTTTGGATCGACGCGCGCAGCCGCATCGAGATAGCTCAGCACTTCCTTCGGCCTGCCGTTGAAATTCAGGGCATTGGCCAGCGAGAGATAATTCCAAGTATCGCTTGGATCGAGCGCCACCGACTTCAGAAGAACGGTGACTGCGTCGTCCGAGTCGTGCTCGCGGACCATCAACTCAGCGACGAGCTGATAGTAGCCCGGCGAAGGATACCTGGCCGCCGCCTTCAGGGTTTCATAGATCTTGTCACGGGCCTCGTCCCTCGTAAGGCCCATTACTACGGCCCGATCGACATCCGCGTCCCAATAGGCCCATGCGAGCTGGGCGTACGCCGCGCCGAAATCGGGGTCGAGTTGCACCGCTTGCTGGAAATTCTTCACAGCCTGCGCAAACTCCTCTGGCGTGTTGATACGATTGTAGATGTCCATCCCCTTGAGATAGGCCTCATAGGCCTCGGGATTACTTGTGCCTCCCGCCCGGGCGGCCGACGCGCCGCTCACCAGGCGGAGCTGGAGCGCGCCCGCAATGCTGCTGACAACCCTGTCCTGCAGCCCAAATACGTCCGCCCATTGGCCGTCGAAACGCTCCGCCCAGAGATGTCTGGATGTCGTGCCATCGATCAGCTGCGCATTGATCCGCATGTCGTCCCCGACGCGGCGAATCGAGCCTTTCAGCAGGTACCGGACGCCCAATGCCGCCGCAATATCCTCCGGCTTCGGGTCCTTGTCCTTGTAGGCGGAGGCCGCGTTGGGGGAGAAGACGAAAAGACCCGGCACGCGCGCCAGTGCGGTCGTCAGATCCTCGGTAAAGCCGTTGGCGAGGTATTCTTGTTCCTTGTCGTCGCTGAGATTGTCGAAGGGCAGGACGACTAGCGAAGGCCGGCTGTCGGCTGTCTCGCTGGCGGTCGGAACGACAGGCTGTGCAGGCCTCTCCCACGGCTGCCACCATGCTGCTGCAAGGCCGAGAGTCAGGACGAGAACACCCGCCGCGACAGGAAAACGCCAGGCGCGCGGCTGGCCGCGAGCATGGAGGGGCTTGCCCGCTGCCGCTGAATCAAGCAGTACACGATACGCCCGAACTGGTTCGGTGATGTTCTTGACCCTCTGTTCGCCCATTGACTCAAAGGCGAACGCCAGCTTCCGCTCGACCTCCTTGGCCACTTTTCCCGAGACGCAGATGCCGCCCGGTTCCGCCAACTGCTGAAGTCTGGCCGCGATGTTAACCCCATCGCCATACCGGTCGTTGCCGTCAACGATCACCTCGCCGAGGTTGATACCGATCCGCACCAGGATCTGTTCCACCTCGGGAAACGAGGCGTTGCGCTCAGACAGGCCGCGCTGTAGCGACACTGCACATTCGACGGCATCGACGACACTGCCGAATTCAGCCAGCATCCCATCGCCCATCAGCTTGAAGATATGGCCGTGGTGGCGTGCAATTTCGGGTTCGAACAGTTCTTTGCGTCCGGCACGAAGGCGCTCGAATGTACCGGCCTCGTCGCGCTCCATCAGAGACGAATAGCCCACTACATCTGCGGCTAGAATCGCGGAAAGCTTGCGGTCCATCGTTGGTCTGACCCCGGGCGGATCATACTATCGGCTGCTCTCAAAGGAAACCGACCCACCACTATTCAAACTGACCCACTACCCACCACCACCACTAGCCAGCAATCCCGTCTTTCCGCGTGTTTCATCGACGGCTCATACCGCGAGGTGCCACCAACGCCGTATTTCCCACATTCGAGACAGTCGAGCTTGCCTGCGAGAATGGCTCGATTGGGTCAACTCAGGACATCGGATCCTAACGTCCGCTATCGTTCTTCCCTGCACCACAAGCGGACCATCTGCCTGCGGCCCCAAGGCTGCCGGGCAGCAACGCGCCCTGTCGGCCGTCTTTGCTGTTGCCCGATAGCAGACGTTGCCACCCTGTAGCGCATTGCAAAGCCGGCCGCATCGGGAAACGCGCCCTGCGAACGTCTCGAAGAGATCGCCAAGCCTTTAAACGCTGAGACGATGGGCGTTTGTGTGAAGCCCGGGTTCGCACCCTTTTCGCGACCTTCAGGTGGAACGAGGCGATGACCGGAATGGGTCAGTTCACGTCGATGCACGCAGCCCGACTGAAGGTCGCTTCTGACATTCCGAGCCTCTAAGCCGCAAGTCCGCCAACGGCCCACAAGCTGCCGGCCGGCAAGCGGCCCAAGCGAGCCGTAGAGTAGTCGGACTGCATCGCGCCGCCTCTCGGACATTCGAGAGGCGCCATGGCATTTGTCAAACCTGCCGTTCTCTAAAGTCGTCGCAAAGGCCGGACACGTCACGACGGCGGCGTAGTCGAGGCACCCGGCATGTACCTGTTTGGGCAAGCAGTTCCAGACACGGCGCCGGTCCGATGAGCGACCTCAGCGATCATCTGTCGCTCCTTCTTCCACGGCCGACCATGCCCGATTTCGGTTCCGCGCCAGTCGCCGCATCGCGCGGTGGCCTGTCGAATTTGGGGAAAGGGAGGACCTTCGTAGACACACCAAGGCAGTGGGCGATACACTTGCGACCAGCGTTAGCCAGAGGCGGAAGGGAATGACGAAGCAACGCGTTCAGCGGCGTCTGGCTGCTATAATGTCGGCTGACGTCGTGGGCTACAGCCGCCTCATGGGAGCGGACGAGACAGGAACATTGAGTGCGCTCAAGGAACTGCGCCGCAACTTGATAAGCCCGATCCTCACCGAGTATCGAGGGCGTCTGGTGAAGCTCATGGGCGATGGAGCATTAATTGAGTTCGCCAGTGCGGTCGATGCGGTGGACTGTGCAGTCTGCATTCAGCGCCGCGTTGCCGAACGAAATCTCGCAATGCCCGATAGCGCGTCGATCTCCTTTCGGATTGGTGTGAACGTAGGCGATATCATCATCGATGGCGAAGACATCTATGGCGATGGCGTCAACGTCGCGGCGCGACTTGAAAAGCTGGCTGACCCAGGCGGCATCTGTATCTCCGGCATGGCCTTCGATCAGGTAAAAGGCAAACTCGACGCCGGGTTCCAGGACTTCGGAACTCACCAGGTAAGAAATATCGCAGATCCTGTACGGACGTATCGAGTGGTTGCGGCGAGCGTGTCGAGCCAACCGGCTGGCCCTATTCCCTTGCCGGCCAAACCGTCGATCGCCGTCCTGCCGTTCGACAACATGTCCGATGATCATGCCCAAGAGTATTTCTCGGATGGCATATCCGAAGATCTGACAACGGCCCTTTCGCGTTTCGAATGGTTGTTTGTTATCGCGCGCAACTCCGCCTTTACCTATAAGGGCAAGGCCGTTGACGTGAAGAAGATTAGGCGGGAGCTCGGGGTCCGGTATATTCTCGAAGGCAGTGTGCGCCGGGCCGGTGACCGCGTGCGAATCAACGCTCAGCTGATCGATGCGGAGTCAGATCGCCATGTATGGGCACAGCGATACGACCGCAAGATGGATGATCTCTTCGAGTTGCAGGACGACATCGTGGCCAGCATCGCGTCGGTAGTCGGACCCGAAATCACGTTGGCTGAGATCGAGCGGGCGCGAGGAAAACGGCCGGACGATCTCGGCGCATGGGACCACTATTTGCGGGCGATCGCCGCCTATCACAGGATGACGAAGCATGATGTGGAAGCGGCGATTGCCGATCTCAGCAGAGCGATCGAGATCGACCCCGATTTCGCCAATGCTCACGCCCTGCTTGGTCAATGCCACGTGCACATCGGGTTGCGCGGATGGATTCGTCCGGCGCGCCTGGCCTTCGAAGAGGCCCGGCGCTGGGCGGAGAAGGCGGTTCACCTGGCGCCAACAAACCCGCAGGCCAATCAGTCTCTAGCGTTCATGCTGGCGGTGACCGGAGAGACAGAGCAGGCCATCAGGGTGGCCCAACGGGCGATAGAGCTCAATTCGAACTATGCCGAGGCCTACGCGGTCTTGGGGCATGCCCTGGTGTTTCGTGGCGATTTGGAAGGTGGCTTGGCTGCTTGCCAAAGAGCGGAACGCGGCAACCCACGCGATTCTCGCGGAACCTGGCTATATGACGCGATGGGACACGCTTATTTCTTCCTCGGCGATTATGAAAAAGCGATCGACGTTTCGAAGAAGGGGCTTCAACAAGATCCCGCTCTGTTCGGCGCGCTAGTGACATTGGCGTGTTCCTATGCTTGTCAAGGTCGCCCCAAGGAAGCCAAGCATTACGTGGACGAGCTGCTCCGCCTGATTCCGCGCTACTCGCTGCGTGCCCTGCGGAAGAATCCAATGTTTGTTGACCCCAAGATGGCTGACGACCTCATCGAAGGCATGCGCTTGGCAGGATTGCCCGACTAGCAACTGGCTTCAATTCTGACAATCGGGATAGGCGCGCAAAGTGCAATTGCGCGATCGAGAGCAATGCGGGAAGAGCCAGGGGCGATGTCGGCTTCGGGGAGATCACGTCGATGCCCCCAAGAAGCTGAATGTCCGCTTCTGACGATTCGAGTCTTGAAGCTGCCAGTCCTCTCTCGGCCCCAAAGCTTCCTAGCGGCATTGCAATATACAGCGGACAGTCCGAATCAATGAATGCGCCCGCGACATAGGCTTGCTCAACAGCAATGACGGGGTGACCTCATATTTGGAGTGAGGTCACCTCGATCATCGTCAGTTTGGTAGGGCCGCCACCGGTAACCTTCTCAAGCAATGCTGACGCGGCGCGTGACTTGGCCGTTGCTTTCCCAGTAGGTGTGTTTCTTGGCGATAACCGGATCGTCCATAGCGGGCTGGACCTTGCCTGACGTATCAGTGGCGCGCGAGGTGACCGTGTGCTCGCCCTTTGATGGGTCTTTCCAGTCAAGATACCAGACCTTCCACGCGAATTCAGCTTCTTCCGCATGGTCGATCG
>NZ_JARAKC010000024.1:0-64275 GCF_049887195.1 Mesorhizobium abyssinicae | reverse complement strand
GTGAGCACGAGGGTTTGGATGAAGCTGCCGCGAGCCGAAGGGCCGCTATGGGCGACGAGGTCCGCCTCAACGAAGCCTGGTGCTGGATCGTCCCAATCCGCCGACGTTCTAATGGGAATGCTCCGTCGCAGGGCATGCGCCGCGGGCCGTCGTCGGGGACGTCCCAAGCCTGCTCGGATCGGTCCCAGCGTCCTGTCGATCGTGGCCGCGCTCATCGCCAGCAATTTGCCCCGGATTTCGGGCGCTAGGTCAAAATGACCGTGCCGTTCCATCGCCTCGAGAAGGACCGGCAGCAACGCCTTCAGCCGCTTGCCGCAGACGCGGTCTGACGCCTCCCACAGCAATATCAGCGCATTGCGTTCCGCTTCATCATAAATCCGCGGCCGCGCTCGCCGGCCTGAAAACGGCCCCTCACGGCGTCTTAGCAGCCGCATCGCATGCTTGCGGTGAAAGCCCGTGATGACGACGAATTCATCCAAAATTCTCGCCTTCTCCGCTCGCGTCGAAGCACGATAGCGCTCTGAAACCGCAGCCGTCAGTTCTTTCCGTGTCGCCATGCTCAGCCGTCCCATAGTTGCCCCTGCTCATACCCCTCGGTAGGGAGCAACTTATGTGAGGCAACGGCTGAAAATTCGGGAACATTTTCGACGAGGCAATGCGGAGAGCAGCGTCAATCAGGATTGACGCGCTCCTCTCTCCCGGTTTGTCGCGCTACACCGGTGTGTGGCGTTGCCGCTCACCGCCGGCGAGTGTCACCGAGCCCTATCCCGTCTCCGCTTTTTCCCGAATTGCGCGTGCCGCAGCCACCATGTTCATCAGGGCAGGGCGGACCTCCTCCCATCTGCGCGTTTTGAGACCGCAGTCGGGATTCACCCCACAGTTGGCCATCCAACAATCGATGGCACAAGCATGATAGGGTTGGAAATCTCGGCCATTTCTGGGAACCGCGGCGAGTGAATGTCATAGACACCAGCGGCGACCTCGTCCCAGCCTTCGGCCAGGGCAAGGGCGAGCATGACCAGTTCGTCGGTCTTTTGCGCCGCGAAGGCGAGCCACGACTTCACATCCGCGTCGAGCGCCGTCTTGATGTCCACGCCAATCGGTACATGCCGCATCGAAAGGCTCTGTTGGAATGCCGTCGCGCATCTTTGGTCCATTTATCGGGTGGATGATTGCTATTCCAACAATCAATTTTACTGTCCTAATATAATCGTATTAGAGGATCCTGAATTTCAGCGCGTTGGGTATCCTCGTCGTGATTGGTGCGTCGACTGAGGGGTGCCGGAAAGAAATCGGAGACGGGGCATGTGCGGGATTGTTGGTATCGTTGGGCAACAGCCCGTGTCGGAGCGGTTGGTCGACGCCTTGAAGCGTCTGGAATATCGCGGCTATGATTCCGCCGGCGTTGCGACGATCACCGGGGGTGCCTTGCAGCGCAGGCGCGCTGAGGGCAAGCTCGTTAATCTGGAGACGAGACTGAAGGCAGAGCCGCTGAATGGCTCCATCGGCATCGCCCACACGCGCTGGGCCACCCATGGAGCGCCGACGGAAGGCAATGCGCACCCGCACTTTACCGACGGTGTGGCCGTCGTTCATAACGGCATCATCGAGAATTTTGCCGAGCTGAAGGAGGAATTGGCGGCGGCGGGAGCCGAGTTCCAGACCGACACCGACACGGAGGTCGTCGCGCATCTTGTGGCAAGGCACCGCCAGGAGGGCATGGGGCGGGGCGAAGCGATGCATGCCATGCTGAAACGCATCAAGGGCGCCTACGCGCTCGCCATCCTTTTTGAGGATGATCCGTCGAGCATCATCGCAGCGCGCAATGGACCACCGCTGGCGATCGGCCACGGCGACGGCGAGATGTTTCTTGCATCCGACGCGATCGCGCTTGCCCCCTTCACGAATGAAGTCACCTATCTCATCGACGGTGACTGGGCTGTAATCGGCAAGGGGGGTGCCGATATCTTCGATTTCGACGGCTACCCCGTAGAGCGTCCGCGTCAGACTTCCATGGCCGCGGCTTATCTGGCCAACAAGGGCAAACATCGCCACTTCATGGAGAAGGAAATCTACGAGCAGCCCGAGGCCATCGGCCATGTGCTCGCCCGCTATGTCAGTTTGACAGAGAATCGCGCCGATCCGGTTCCTAGCTTCGATTTTGCCAGCATTCCGAGCCTGGCGATCTCTGCCTGCGGCACCGCCTACCTCGCCGGACTGATCGGAAAATACTGGTTCGAGCGCTATGCTCGCCTGCCAGTCGAAATCGACGTTGCTTCCGAATTTCGCTACCGCGAGATCCCGTTGTCGCCCCAGTCTGCTGCTCTTTTCATTTCGCAATCTGGCGAAACCGCCGATACGCTGGCCTCGCTGAGATACTGCAAGAAGCTTGGACTGAAAATTGGCGCGATCGTCAATGCCGCCGAATCGAGTATCGCTCGGGAGGCCGACGCGGTCTTCCCGATCCTTGCCGGCCCGGAGATCGGCGTCGCCTCCACCAAGGCCTTCACCTGCCAGCTTGCCGTTCTTGCCGCACTTGCCATCAGCGCCGCCCGGACCCGCGGAACGGTAACCGAAAATGAGGCGCAGGCGCTGGTCCGAAGCCTTGCCGAAATGCCGCGCATTATGGGCCAGGTCCTGAACAGCATCCAACCTGAGATAGAGCTTCTGGCGCGCGAATTATCCAAGTATCATGACGTCCTGTATCTTGGCCGTGGCACCAGTTTCCCGCTGGCGATGGAAGGTGCGCTGAAGCTCAAGGAGATTTCCTATATCCACGCCGAGGGCTATGCGGCGGGTGAATTGAAGCACGGTCCGATCGCATTGATAGACAAGAACATGCCGGTGATCGTCATCGCGCCATTTGATCGCTTTTTCAACAAGACAGTCTCCAATATGGAGGAAGTCGCCGCCCGTGGAGGGCGGATCATCCTCATCACCGATGAAAAAGGAGCAACCACATCCAAGCTCGACACCATGCACACGATCGTGCTGCCAGCTGTCGACGAGATTATCGCGCCGATGATCTTCTCGCTGCCCATACAGCTTCTTGCCTATCACACAGCGGCCTTCATGGGCACAGATGTCGACCAGCCGCGCAACCTCGCAAAATCAGTCACCGTCGAATGATTGCGATGCGCTCATAGCTCAGTCTTCTGGTGACAAGGCGCATCGTCACCGGCACCTGGACGTCGACGAGATGCAGATCAGGTCCGAGGCCGGGTGGAGATATCTTAAGCTCTATCGATTGTGGGCGACCCCACCCAATTCAGCCACGTGCGTTACTTGCCAGCGCCAAGTGCGCATGAGACCGAAAATAAAGGCGTTCGCGATCACCGAAAACATCCGTGAAGTCGGATTGCCGCTGTATTTGATGCCCGCGCGCCTGGAGATCGCCGCGAGCGGCCATGGCGCCAAACGATTGTTGTCCGGAAGATGGATGTCGACAAGGAATGCCGGCCGTAGCATCCTGTTCAAGCGGCAAAGTCATCACCACCGGCGGGTCTAAGCAGTCCTATTTCAGGCTTCACGACCAGCGCCATTGAGCTCCGGTGCTTTGGGCGCCAGTCCTTGGCACGCCCTACAGCAGCCCTGCCTGTTCGGCCTCGCGGCGCAGGTTCTGGCGCGGCCGCGGGCCGATCTGCTGAATCACCAGCCCGGCCGCCAGCGAGCCGAGATCGCCGCAATCCTGAAGGCTGCGGCCACTCGTATAGCCGTAGAGGAAGCCGGCGGCATAGAGGTCACCTGCGCCGGTCGTGTCGACCAATTCCTCGATCGCCGTCGCCTGGATGGTAACGGTTTCGTCGCCGCGCACGATCACCGAGCCTTTTTCCGAGCGGGTGACGGCGGCGATCTTGCAATCCTTGCGGATGGCGGCGAGCGCCTCGTCGAACGAAGCGGTCTGGTAAAGCGATTTGATCTCGTGGCTGTTGGCGAAAACGATATCGACGGTGCCCGAACGCATCAGCTCGAGGAACTCGTCGCGGTAGCGGTCGACGCAGAACGAATCCGACATCGTCATCGATACCTCGCGCCCGGCGGCATGCGCGAGCCTCGCGGTCTGGCGGATCGCTTCCTTGGCACGCGGCGGATCCCACAGATAACCTTCGAAATAGGTCACCTTGGCGCCGGCCGCCTTGTCGGCCTCGACATCCTCCGGGCCAAGCTCGACGCAGGCGCCGAGATAGGTGTTCATCGAACGCTCGCCGTCGGGCGTGACGAAGATCATCGAGCGCGCCGTCGGCGGTTCACCCTCAAGCGGCCCGGTATCGAAGGCGACGCCCTGGGCCTTGATATCGTGCGTGTAGATTTCGCCCAACGCGTCGTTCGACACCTTGCCGAAGAAAGCGGCCCGTCCGCCGAGGCTGGCGACGCCGGCGGCGGTGTTGCCGGCACTGCCGCCCGAGGCCTCGATCGCCGGTCCCATGCGGCTGTAGAGCAGCTCGGCGCGCCTGGTATCGATGAGGTTCATCGCGCCCTTGATGATGCCGTTGGTCTCGAGGAAGGCCTCGTCGCACTGGGCGATGATGTCGACAATGGCATTGCCGATGCAAAGCACGTCATATTCCGGCATCGATATCTCCAACGACTGCCGGCTTTCTGCCACGCCGGCCGGGCGCGATCAGTTGGGATGGGCTTTCCGCATGCCAATCTATTCGACACGAGTCTCGCGGCGCTGCGAGCCTTGCATCGCGCCGTAAGTTTCAGCCCCTCCAGGTAGACTCAGGCTCTTCGCACCCGAAGTGCTCATAGGTCGCGGCTTTGTGACCGGAAATAAATGGACCCGGCTTGACCTCGCTGACCTCAAACAGCCTTTGGGATTCCTACCATTTTTAGCGATTTGGTGTTGCAAAGCCTTTGTGAATTTTCTGGAAGGATCAGTTACAATGCTCAACCGAAACGCAACGCTATGCCGGAGACGATCCGAGGTGGTAGCGGGCTGATGGTGCCGCGCGGCGGGGCGGTGCAAAACGGCTATTTGACCGGTTTGCACTCCGCCGTCTGGCTGGTCTCAGTTGATTAACCGTGTCGTGAAGCAGATAACAGGTGCGCACCTTGCCCCGTTAGACAGAGCGCGCGAAGGCCCGAGAGGGATTGCTGGCTTGACGGTGCAGCGCCGGCAAAGTCACGCGACTGGCGCCACCATCTCCGGTCAATCTCGCCAACGCGGCAGCGCGATAGGAAAATTCCCTACTCTGCTGCCGCTCAGGCGCAACAGTCCTTGTTAGGTGGAGGCTTGTCGGGCGTCTGTGGGATGTTCCAGATATGCATTCATCGATGGCTTTCTGGCCTCGACAGTCAGACACGAGGCGTAAGCCTCCACTGGTCTAATCCCTGGCCTCCACAGCATTTCCGACTTTGGGTTTACGCCAGCGACGTCGATCGAATGGGAACATAATGTAATCCCGCACGGTCAGCGGCTCGGGCTGGTTTCGCATGCCAACCTCCGGCCACTCATTCTTTTTTGGCCAGTATGCCGTTAGAAAAATCGTATCCCAGATGGTTGTAAAGAACCCATAGTTTCGGTGCCGGTGACCCGGTTCCATCGAGTGGTGGATGCGGTGGAATTTGTTGTCGCCAATGATGTATCGAAGCGGCCCAAGATTGATGCGGGTACTGGAGTGCGAAAGATGGGCCTGGAACGTAATCAGCGTCATGGCAACGATGGGCACCACGCCAGATTCAAAATGGATCAGAGCGAGTGGCAGTGCTACCAGCGCTGCGTAAACGAGTGGTTCGGAGATGTGATGATTGCAATTCCATGCCGTCAATTCGCGGATCGAGTGGTGCGTAGCGTGAAGCCGCCAGAGGAATGGAACAGCATGCTGAGCGCGGTGCATCCAATAGTAAAAGAAATCGCCAGCAATCGCGACTAAAACCCCGGAAAGGACCGCCAATCCACTGTTGACGATTGCGTTGTCAGAGTGGAGCAACGTTGCGAAATTGATCGTTACCAGCGGCTTTACTCCTAGCCAGGCCAGACCAACAGCGAAGAAGTGCCAAACAAACGCACCCAATCCGAGCCTAATAAGCCAATTCCGCATGCCGCGAGCGTATGAGGCAAGACTGTATCGATAGGCCGGAACGGTGAACTCCAGCGCGGCGCAAATGGTGGCAAAGACCACCACCAGCTCGAGCGATTTCACGAAGATCTGCGATATCTGATTAAAATCGAGAATTTGCATTTGTTTGCTCCGGCGAATCGTTCAAGCTGCGCCAGCTTCAGGTCGGAACATCGAGGCAGTCATTTTCGTCATCAGGGCGAATCCAATGGTTAGTCGATCTCCGGCGCGGCCCGATAAATTCGAGGTCGGCACCCGAATCTATATCCGCGCAGAAAGTACGAATTTGCATATAGCCAGGTCATGCAAAATTTGTTTTTCAGGCGCTTCCAAACAGTAGTCATTTCACCGGCACAGCGGGGCTCCGCGGCACCTACTATGCGGGATTCTCGCGGATGGGCAAAATCGATTGTTTGGATATGACCCATCCGTTTTCCAAATGGTCGGAGGAGCCCGTTGGACGCGATGGCTTGTCCGAGGCGACAAACTATGCCCCAGTGCGTTGAGGCGGCGACCTGCCATGGCAGCAGAGCCTTGTAAAAGCCATCAGTTCGGCGCGACCGGTGTCGATGAGGTTCATCGCGCCCTTGATGATGCCGTTGGCCTTGAGGAACGTCTCATCGCACTGGGCGATGATCTCGAAAATGCCATTGACGATGCAAAGCACGTCATATTTCAACATCAACGTCTGCGCCAACGGGGCTACCGCTTTGTCCATGCCGGCTGGGCAAGGTCTGGTTAGTTGGAATGGGCCTTCCGCACGCAGGTCCATTTGACGCGGGGCCTCGAGGGGCTGCGAGTCCAGCCTCGCGCCGCAAATCGTCGGCTCTGTCAGTCCTCTCCCAGGTGAACTCGGGCTCTTCGCGACCGAAATGACCATAGGTCGCAGTCTTGCGGTAAATCGGGCGTAAAAGATCAAGCATCTTGATAATGCCTTTCGGCTTGAGGTCGAACAACTCAAGAATGAGCTGCTCGATACTTCTTTCCTCAACCCTTGCTGTCCCGAAAGTATTGACCATGACAGAAACGGGACTGGCCACGCCGATCGCGTAAGCAAGCTGCACCTCGCAGACATCCGCAAGTCCGCTGGCCACCACATTCTTCGCAACATATCGGGCGGCGTAGGCAGCCGAGCGGTCAACCTTGGATGGGTCCTTGCCTGAAAAGGCGCCGCCGCCGTGACGCCCCATTCCACCATAGGAATCGACGATGATCTTGCGTCCGGTGAGGCCGCAGTCGCCGCGGGGCCCTCCGACCACGAACCGCCCTGTTGGGTTGACCAGAATTCTGATGTCTTTCGTTTCCAGGTCGGTCGGCAGGACCGGCTTTATTATTTCCTCAATGACCCCCTCGCGAACTGTCTCTTGCGAGACCTGCTCATTGTGTTGCGTCGACACGACGATCGTATCCAGGGCGACGGGCCGTAAGCCCTCATAACGCACGGAGACTTGGGATTTCACGTCAGGGCGCAACCAGCTAAGATGACCTGCCTTGCGGACATCCGCCTGTCTTTTCGTCAAACGGTGGGCGAGCTGGATCGGCAAAGGCATCAGAGTATCGGTCTCGCGGCATGCATAGCCGAACATGAGGCCTTGATCTCCTGCTCCCTGTTCGAGATCTTGTCCCCGACCTTCGTCAACCCCTTGGCTAATGTCGGGTGACTGCTCGGTGAGGGCATGAATGACGGAGCAACGCCGGCCGTCAAAGCCAACGGCCTCATCGTCGTATCCGATATCAACAATCGTATCGCGTGCGACTTGGCTGTAGTCGATCTTTGCATCGCTGGTAATCTCGCCAGCCAGAACGACCGTCCCTGTCTTCACCAAGGCTTCACATGTCTTCACCAGGGCTTCACAAGCGACGCGCGCGTTCGGATCGAAGCGCAAGACTGCGTCGAGGATTGCGTCCGAGATGTTGTCGGCGAGCTTATCCGGGTGTCCAGCGCCAACCGATTCGGAAGAGAAAACGAACTGCCTAGCCATGAAGTGCCTCGCTTCGGGTGTTGGAGTTTGCATGGGGCATTTTGCTTAGCCCGCTTTACCTGTCGGTGATGCCCGGGACCTCGAACGCAGCGCACAAGTTGGCAACGTCTTTTCGCACGCTGGCATGAACATCCGGATTGTTGGGCTGGCGACAGACCAGGTCAATAAAGGCAGCGATTTGCACCATTTCCCCCTCGCGCATGCCCAGTGACGTCACTGCTGGCGACCCCAAGCGAATTCCGCTTGTAACCGCCGGATCGCGCGGATCCCCCGGGACCATATTAAAGTTCGTAATGATGCCCGCCTTTGATAATCGCTCGGCGTAGGCCTTGCCCGACAGTGGTCGATCACGCAGGTCAAGGATGAGCATGTGATTGTCGGTCCCCCCGGTAACCAGGTCATAACCTCGCTCAAGCAGCGCCTGGGCCAAAGCCTTGGCATTCTTGACGGTCTGTTGCCCGTAGATACGGAATGCCGGGGTCGCCGCTTCCTGTAAGGCGACTGCTAGCGCGGCGATAACATTCATATGTGGCCCGCCCTGCAGGTGAGGGAAGACCGCGCGATCAATCCGCTTGGCGAGATTGTATTTGCTTTTCGGATGATAGAGCGCCTGATAACGATCCTCATTCCTCGACAAAATGAAGCCGCCGCGGGGGCCGCGGATCGACTTATGAGAGGTGCTGGTGACGACGTCGCAATGGCGCACGGGATTCGGATGCGCTCCTGCCACAATCAGGCCGCTGATGTGCGCAATGTCGGCCACGAGATAGGCGTTCGCCTCCAGAGCAATTTCTGCCATTGCCGCGTAGTCAAAGACACGCGGATAAGCAGTTCCGCCGATCCAAATGAGCCGCGGCCGTTCCCGCTTAGCTGTCTCGCGCAAGAGGTCATAGTCAATTTGCTGGGTCTTTTCGTGTAGCCCATAGGGGACTCGTTGGTAGTCGGTTCCGGAAAAGTTGATAGCCCAACCATGGGTCAGATGACCCCCTTCCGGAATGGGCAAGCCCATGACTTTGTCGCAGGGCTTCAAAAGCGCGCGATAGACAGCCTGATTGGCCGGCGAGCCGGAATAGGGCTGGACGTTGGCGTGTTCGCTTCCAAATAGTTTCTTCAAACGCTCGATGGCGAGGTTCTCAAGTTCATCGACGATCTCGTTTCCCGCATAGTAGCGCGCACCAGGGTAACCCTCGGCGTACTTGTTTGTGAAAATCGACCCGGTCGCTTCGAGCACTGCCGAAGAGGCAAAGTTTTCAGAAGCGACCAGTTTGAGCGTCGTGCGCTCCTGTCGCTCTTGTCTCAGAAGCAGTTCGTGAACGCAGCTATCAACCGCGGCTAAGGAAGAGCGTCCGTAAGTGTCGGGCTGCGCGATGGTGCGCTCAGCAGAGTTATCCATCATAGGCTCGCGCTCCAATTGGATCGATCTATTTCACGATCAAGCAGGCCGTCCCCTTCGGCTGCTCGTCTCGTATCGCTTCCAGTCGTTGTAGGTCTCTTTCATGATGGCCATCGCAGTGGGGCAGTAGATCGACTAGCAATTGGACCAGACCGCCGTCCTTGTCTCCTGGTTTGAGATGATAGGAGCGCCACGGAGGCTGTTCGTTGCAGCAAAGAAAGTCGGCTCTCGCGAGTAGCCGGACGTGTCGCACAACGCGATCGCGACGCAGATCCAAAATGTCTGCCAACTCGCAGACTGTTAGGTCCGCATGCGCGCAAAGGCCCAGGATTCGAAGGCGATCAAAATGCGCTGCCGCCCGTAGACGACTGACCAGTGTCATCATTGTTCAGCATCAAACCCACATGGAAAGAATGGACACTCTTTGCACTGAACTTGTCATTTGGCGTTCTCCGCAGATGTTGCAGCCTTCAAACCAATTATCTCGTTGCTTATTATCACCAACCAGGCGCACTCGGCGGTCCCGTGGATACGTACTTATTTCTACGCATGTAATTGTTTCGAACCGACAGTGATTGAGTTGGAACAACCATTACGGGAGCTTTTCTTGCTATTTTAATCCAAGATTGCGTGCAGTTCGGCGGACGCAGAATAGGAAGGGCCGCAGTTTTGAGTCCTCTGGCTGACCTGAGACGTTGAGATTAGCCTACCATTCACAGCGATTTTGGGTTGCTAAGAGTCTATGAATTTCTTTGAAGAAACTGTTGCAATGTCTGCTTGCCGAGATGCCGGTCAAGATGGGCCAAGCCGGATGGTTTCAAACCAATGGGGCAACATAGTAGGGATGCGAAGAATGCCAAAAAACATCCTTGCGTCGAAGCGCACCGATCGTGGTACGCGGCCTGCGGCATTTGAACTTTGAAGACGTGCTCGACAAGATCGAGGCTGCAGTCGCAATAGCGCTGGGATGAACTTATAGGGCGTGAAAACGCTTGATGGTGGTGCCCTTGGTTACGCTCCAGGCAGCGTGACCGTCGACGCCACTTCGAAGACGTCGAGCAGAATTGCCAGACCGACGCCGCAAGCGGTCAGGATGAGACCGGCCATGAAAATGCGGTTGGCGCGTTCGTAGACGTGGCGTCGCAGCGAACTCATGTCGAGCAACAGCGACAACGCCCGCATCTGCGATGCTATGCCGACCAGGATTGGGACCACTGCGAACAGGTCGTAAAATCGCCACGGCACCGGGTTTGCCGCCCAATGTGTGACGAAACCCAGCGAAAACGCCAGCAATATGCCGACGACGGTGATCGTGCCGTTCCGGAAGACGGTCTCGATCGGTTCTTCCTTGGGGTTATGCTCGTCCAATTGCCTCTCTCTGCAGGTCTGCGCAGTAGTCGCACAGATGCGAATTGATCCCTAGGTTCCTTCGAAAGCTGGAGTTTGCCGACTTCGGGCTGGTAGCGTCATCGGGATTGATCAATGAGTCCACCTCTTTGATACGGGAAATGAGCAAAACTAAGTCGGCATGGGCGCGCGATGCTGACGAAGGGTGCCAGTTCCGAGCGGGCCGCTGTTGGCCCGCGGTGCCGAGGGGAACGACATGAAGCTCCGTCAGACCGTATCCTGGTCAGCGGGATTGAGCCGAGGAGAAAGGCGGCATCACACAGGATATGGGTCGATTGAAAGTCCTGGAGCGTGGCCATCTCTAATCAGTAGGGCTTGCACACTCGCTGCCAGCAAAGCAGCTCAAGTGCGCCCGCCACCTTGCTCATATTCTGCGAGCCTCAAGGATCGCCGCCACTTTTGTATCGTTTAGGACAGCGATTGCGGTCGGCTCCAATACCAGCGTCGTACGAGCGCTGCCGTGAAGAACACTTGCCATAGGGCGCCCTCATCCTGACGACTCAGGTTTGACGATACACCATCAGACTCGGGGACTACCTTGCCTTCTCGCAAATCAATAGAAAGGATCCAATCCCGATACATGATGGCAGAAATATCATGCAAGGCACCGGCGCTCTGCGCAAGAGCACGCAAGTCGCGGAATATTTCTTCGAGAAAACGTGCGGTTGGTCGCCCTGGGTGTTCCAAATCCATGTTTGTCATGTCGCGCTAATTCTTATGTCGGGCTAGAGCTATTGGGCCAAAGAATCGACTCTGCTCGCTCACCACTTAACATCGAGGTCGTTGTCGTAGAGCATACTTGGCAACATACCCATCATCACATGGTCGGGCAGGATGCGGGTAGCCCGTTTCTTATGGACTTCGAACCCGGGATATGCATCCCCAATGACCTGTTTGAAGAACGCCTGCATGCGAGGCTTCAGACATTCCGTAATTTCCCACAGAAATGCGTGAACGGCCTCGTAATCGGACGCGACCTCTTCGGGTCGATGAATCGCTTCGAGATGCTCGAAGAACCGTTCGACATGGTTTCCCGGCGTATTGAAGAGCGGGCGTCTGCCGTCGAAATAGACCACCTCGATCTGCTCACGGATAGGATCGACATTACCATGCAATGCGAAATTTCTCTTGTCGATGACGCGCATGAAATGCGCATAGGCGTTGGTGCTTTTGTCGATATCGCGTGCAAAGCCATCGCAATGTTGGCTGAGCAGCGCTAGGCGGTCGGGAATCTTGGCCCGGATGAAGGCCTGATAGGCCTCAGGGGCATTTCGGATTTCATCTCGTTAACATGAGGATCACCATATTGATGAAGGCCTCGGCCATAACCGGCATCAGAAGGTGAAGCTTGACAGTTGCCGAAGAGATCGTTTGCTCGTGCGGATACGCCTTGCATGGCTTTTTCTAAAGTTTTCAGCCGCGATTTGGCAGCCGGCGATCTTTTCGGAAAAGCCGTCTTTGCTGGAGCATCGAGAATGGCTGCGTGCAAATCGGCGCACAGGCCTGCGATAATGACGAACTTGTTCTGGAAGACAACGAATTTTTCCAGGCTCTGTAGTACGGCAGATTTCTGCGGACCGATCCTCGCATAGTCCGTCCTGATACCGACAATTAGGTCCCGCCACTGCTGGTGCGTGAGCACCTCGCCGACCATGATATGAATCTCGCGCGACATGCCCAAGATATACACGTCGGTCTCGCCGGCCTTGAGGCTGTAGTCCCAGTGTATCCAGTTATCGCTGTCATCCTTGCGCAGGAAGTTTTGAAAACCGTTCGGTTCGCCAAAACGAGCTTTCAGATAACAGTAGATGTCCACCGGCCTAAGCCGTGACCTGACCGCGAGAATGGCGCCGCCTTTCTTCTTCTTCTTAGGTTTCCTGTCGCGCGTAACCCATTCCACCACCTCCTGCCGGGTAGCAGCCCGCCATTCACCTATGTTGAAGCAAGCAGGCTCTTTGACAGCCTGCCTCTTCTTTCGCTGATGGGATTTACGGGCGATCGTCACGAATATTCAGCGTGTAACGTGTGTGTCGGAGTTCACCGGTTTTTGTTAGCGCACCCTTGGCGACTAAGTCCTGTAAGTCCCTAGTTGCCGACGCGCGCGATGTCTGGGTGATGGCGATGTAGTTTTCCGCGCTGAGGCCGCCTTTGAAGCGGTCGATACCTTCCCGGAACATTCGGGCGACGACTTTTTCCTGGCGTTCGTTGAACTGCCCCCGGTGGTGCTCGTAGAACTTGGCCTTGGCAACGGAGAATTCGACGCGGGCGAGCGTTACGCGCTGCGCTTCTAGGATTGTGCTGGCGAAGTAGATCAGCCAATCGGTGATCGCGTTGTTTTTGTTGCTGGCCTCCAAATGATCGTAATAGGCTTTGCGGCGACGCTCGATCGTGCAGGCCAGCGCGATGAGGCTCGGCTCGCCCAGATTTTGCGCCAGCGCTTTTTCGCAAAGGGCACGTCCTATGCGGCCGTTGCCGTCTTCGAACGGATGGATGCTCTCGAAATAAAGGTGCGCGATACCGGCGCGCGTCAGCGCGGGAAGAGGAGTCTTGCCCTTGGGCGCGGTATCGTTGAACCAGATGGCAAAGGCGTCCATCTCGGCTTTCACGCGCGATGAGGGCGGCGCCTCGAAATGCACTTTGGGTTTGTCCAGCCGGTTAGAGACGATATGCATGGCATCGGCATGCTGGCGATAGTTGCCGATCGTCTCGATGCGCCGCTCGCCGGACATCACCATCTTGTGCCAGGCATAGAGCGTGCGATGCGAGAGCGGGTTGGCAAAATGCAGATACACGTCAGCCATCATTTCGGCGATGCCCCGCTCGGCGGGCGGGATGCGCCTATTCTCGCCTCCGAGCCCAAGCTGCTGCCGCAAGGATGATTGCAGGCTTTCCCGGTTGAGATACTCCCCCTCGATCTCGGATGTCTTCAAGGCCTCTTCGCTGATTAGATCGATGCGGATCTGATCGCGGTCATCGGGGCCAACATGGCGAAACACGCCCAGGAACTCGCCCGATCGCAATAGGAACTCGCTTTCCAGCGGGTCCAATGCCATCTTGTCGTAGGTAAAATGCGGCCAGTCGGCCTGCTCCCAATTCCATGCCATGAGCTATAGAGCGCCTTTCTATAACTCATGCTAGCAAAAAAAGTGAGCTATAGCAATCTCATCTATGCCTCAGCCGGCACCCATTAGATGGTCTCCGGCCGTCCCAGAAATTGGGCCTTATCGCCGCACATTGCTTCGCGAATTATCTTCAATCTGAAGCAGGGCGCGCGACTGCCGAAAGACTATCGCCCGAACCGTCCAGCACGAACATCAGGCCGAGCCGATCGCCGAACAGAAAGACGTGGCGGCGATGCCGAACGCGGGCTGAAAGATACTAGACGCCGGCGGCAACACGGGCACGGAGACAAAACCACGCAGCAGGCCCGCCACTGTGACCAGAACACCGAGATACAAGATGGCCCAGAAAACCTGAGCCACAAGCTGCACCCGGCCGCGACCAGTGGTAAGTTGGCGGGGAACGGGCATCTGACTCGACGGTGATCGGTCAAAGGCTAGCCCGAATACACACCAGACTGCTTCCGTGGTGGTTCCGCAACGTATTTCCCGACCTCTTCTCTCGTCTCGGGAAAAATGCCTTGCTAACCGCCTGTTTCCACAGTATAAAAATGGCGCACCCGACAGGATTCGAACCTATGACCTCTGCCTTCGGAGGGCAACTTGGTTTCAGTCATGCTGGACGGGTCGGGGCTCCCCACGGTCGAGCGCCGCCATGCGGCGGATCGGTGACGAAGCCGCTGCTCGCCCGCGTGCTACGACATTGTATCTGAGCCGACGGCGCCCCTGGACTTCCTTGCAGGACCGAAACAGGCTCATGCATGCCGCGGCTATGAGCGCCCGAGCATGAATGTCGCCTTGCACAATCGCCCATGTCCGCATCTCGAACCTCATCCGGCCTGTGGTGGAGGCTTCCAATCTCGCCTCGCTTCCATGCGATGATCTCTTGGGGTGTTGCGGGATTGATCCTCGCTCAATTACCTCGACGCAACTCTTCGTCCGTTAGAACGAGCGTTGGAAACGCAGGATGCCGCCGACGCTGTTGTTTTTGTCGGCGTTAGTCCAGTTCACGTTGGAAGGGTTCACCATGCCAATACCGAAGTCGCCGCAGCGGTCATAGTCGACTTCGGCTGTAACCGTGAAATCTGGAATGAGCGTATAGGCGACGTTCATAGCGACACCATAGTTCTTGAGCTGATCACCCGAGACCTGAAGGTTGAACAAAGTTGTCTCGTTGAACTTGTAAGTGGCGCCAGCCCAGAAAGCCCAGTTGCCGCCCCAAGTTTTGTAGAAGCCGCGGCCGTGAGCGTCGATTGCGTTAGTGGAATCATCATCGAGCTTGCCATTGGAGCCGTAGCCGAACATTCCGAATAGCGACAGCTCGTTGGTGACGCTGACGTCGACGCGGACTTTGCCGGCCACCGATCCGTAGTTGCTATCATAAGCGGCAACGCCGGTAATCGCGCCCCACTGTTGTGTGTATTTCAGGCCGCCGACCACGTGCGGTACGTAGCTATCGATGGTGCCGCCCACGCCTTCGCCTTCTTCAAGCGAGACCACGGCCGAAAAGCCGTCACCGGCGTCAAAGTAGTACTGGATGACGTTGGTTTCGAAATCACCGTAGGGAACGAGCATCTGATTGAGCACGTTGCCGGGATAGCCAATAAACATGTCGAAGGCTGACCAGTCCTTACCAATTCGAAGGTCGCCAAGCTGGATCCAGGCGAAAGTCAGGCTGAGATCTCTATTGGAGGCATAGTTTTGAGTACTGTCCGGATCCGAATAATCGTTGAGATTACCAAAGTTCATCTGGGTTTCGGTATAGGTCTTCAACGTGCCGAACTCGGTTTCCCGGTTCGTCCAGGTCTTCACCGTGAAGCGGGCATTCTTCTTCCAGGTTGCATTGGTGCTGCCGTCCTCGTGGTCGGTTGCCTTTGCGCCATCCAACGAGCCGACGTCACCCAAGCTGATGTCATAGCGGACATAGCCGCCGATGCGCAGGCAGGTTTCGGCGCCTGGGATATAGAAGAAGCCTGCGCCATAGACGTCGCAGATCTTGACGTATTCGTCCGCGACTGGCTCGGCGTCGACGGCGCGTGCGTCGGAAACTGCAATGAGGGTCGCAACTGAGCCGAGAAGAAGGCTCGTGATCTTCATTCTGGATCTCCGTTCAAAGATATAAAAGAGGAAGGACGTCAAAGAGCGGATCCTTCCCTTATCCCCACCATCTAAAATGAGGATCAATGCGCTGCGCCTTTCGCAGCGTGACGAACCCGCATGACAATTGTTCAAGAACAGAGGCGAAGAAGCTAAATCATAGTCTCAAACAGCAGGGCATTTTAACCGCTGCAATACAGCACTGTGAGCGAATCGCCATAGTCATCTCCGCTAGTCGTGAGCAGACCCTCACAACGGCTTCCTAAGTTGCATTCGCAAGTGACGTGCCATCCTGGCGACGCAGCTGCGAGTTGACACTCAAGTTTGCCGGCGGACCTTGGTTCGCGCTTCCTTCTCTTTTTGCCTTGAGATCAAGCCGAGCGCGAAACGCCAAGGTTTCGGATATGGTTCGTGTGTTCGATATGCGACAGTTTCGTTCAAAGGCGACAGCTTTTGTTTGCTGTGAGCCTCGATATTGAGACGTCATGCGGCGGCACCGCTCGGTACGTCAGGCGGGTGCCGCATGACGCTGACATAAGGGTCATGAGCGAGACTGGGCATGTGATCCTTGCGGCGTGGCCCACGCCGTAAGCGTCATTACCTCGACTCAACTGAACGCTTGGCGATTTTGGCCAAGGACGGGATAGTGGGCATCGAAAACGGTCTTGTTCGCGTGGGGCGGCAGCATCGCTTCGCGATTCGCGCGGTTGCTGTCGCATTCGATGCTTTCTCGACGGAGCTCCCCTTAACCAGGCGTAAGTGCGAGGGCAACCAGCACGACTGCGAACGCCCGGGACCGGGCGCCGCCAACGTGTCGACCACCTTTGACCTCGCAGAGCATGGCATTCTGCTTGGGCGCCCCTTGAGATAATCCTTCGTGCGGCTACGGTGATTGGGGGTTAAGGGCGTGCGCGTTGCACACGAGCCTCACGGCTGTCGTACCCGTTCGCGAGACTCAGCCATGTTGTGTAGTTGCCGCGTCCGATCATGCAGCTTGTCTTAGGACTGCGATTGGCCAACGGCAACTTGGCGCTGGCGGTGCTTTCTCAGTCGAACTTGATGCTCGCCTGACCGAACACGCCGTAGCGTTCAATCTCCCAATGCTGGATCTCCGGCGTACCACCGCCCGGCGTTTCCTCGAAATGAGCGGCGCCAGCAGCTCCCGCGCTCCAATAGCGGGCGCCGACGCCGATGTTGAACAAATCCGTGACTTTGTAATTCAACATTGCCTCGAGTTGGACGCCATATCCGTTGCCGTCTTCGGGAATCGGATTGATCTCTGGGCGCAGATGGTGCTGATCCTTGCCGTCAAGCTGCGTGAACAGCACCGCGACGTCACCGGAAAGGCTCAGTCGTTCGGTGAGTTGCGTCTGCCCGGCCAGGCCGAGTTGCAGCGAATGCCAATCGTTATCCTGGCTGATGACGCGCGTATTGGTCGTAATGGCTGGCACGCAAATCCCCGGGTTGGTCGCCTGTTGCGCGCAACGGACGGCGTGGTAGCTCTCATTCCAGAAATTATATCCGACATAGGCACCGATGCGGTAACGCGGCGTGTTCCAGAAATTATATCCGAGGTCGGCGGTGAAATACGTGATGCGACCGTTGTGCTGATCGGACAACGTCCTCGAATAGGGTTCTTCGTCCAGGAAGTCCTCGTCGGTGAGAGCACCTTGGGCGATCCCGGCCGTACTGATGAATCCCTTGACGAAGATGCCAGTCGGATTGTGGGTCGCGTTGAAGAAGACTTCGCCCGATAGGGCACCGAGATCGTTGTATGTGAGCCGCGACACCATCACCGAGCCGTTGGCGTTGTAAAGTTCCTTCGATGCTTCGCCGCCACTGTACCAGTAGCGTAGCCCGCCCTCGAGCGAAAAGACCGGGGGCACCGCGCTGGCGACTGCCGCCGGCTCGGCGACCACCGGGATGTCGGCAGCGGCGGCGCCCGCCGACAGATCGCAAAGCGCGACATAGGTTAAAAGCACTCGCCGCATCGGCACATTCTCCTTTGTGTTGATTTTCGGGTTCTGGCGCGGACATCCAGAAAATTGGCGAGGTTGGACCGACTGCAGAGTTGGTCTCAAGGCAAGAGGATCATCCTGTCAAAGTGCCTTGCAGCCTTTAGCCTGGCTATTGCTTACAGTGCGGCCGCTTGCTTCTTCTGATCCGCGAGGTCCTAAGGTACGGCCTGATTCCAGCAGACAGCATGGTGCGAACATTGCGACACTCTCCGCGAGACGCGTTTAGCGACACACGCAGCAACATGCGTGCCAAAGAATGAACTCATTAGAGGCATGCCAATCGATCGCCGCATGTCCGACATTCGTCGCGCCTCGCACAATGTCAAAGCATCCTGTCGCAAATTGTCGGTGAGAGGGTTGCGGCATGAAGCTCTTAAAATCTGAGGAGCTTGGACCTTCAAAGTCCGCCAGTTCGACCGGTTCGCGAATGCCACGCCGGCAGATTTCCCAAGGTCGGAGCCACGGCGCGGGAAGCCCCTCGCGTGATCCGGGCGTCCCCGCTGTGAAACGTCGCTGGGCGCGACCAGCGGCGCCGGCTCATTGTCGGGTCTGACTGGTGGGGTGTCGGCCGGGTCAGGTTCTGGTTCCGATTATTCGAGCGCGGCGGGATCGCCCGTTGGCTTTGTCTTGATCCACATCAGTCCACGTCGGATCCCATGCTTGAGCATGGCTGTTGCCACTCGGGTCGCCAACCGTGGCTATCCCGCTCGCGGACGTGCAACGAGGCATCTCGCCCAGACGTCCCGACAGCTAATTTATGAAAGAACTATCGACCGGTTCCCTCCAAATTCCTGCAAGGAATTCGACAAAATAGCGACGCCGCTTTGCCCACAAGGCGCGAAAAATTGGTAACTAATTGAAATTTAAGCCGCCGCTGCATCTGGCATGACGTTTGCTCTCTGCCCGTTTAACATGTGAAGACGATATGCAAAATATGAAGACGTTACAAAAAATCTAATGCGTGCTCGATTCGATTTATCGAAAGTCACGAAAAGAAACATTCTCCTTCAGGAATGGAGCAAGACAAATGAAAAGTATGTTAGCGACAGCAGCTGTGCTTATGGTTTCGACGTTAGCGTTCCCATTTGATGTAAACGAAAACGATGTGCTAAGTATTGCTGCTCGCAGGGATGCCAAGACGTATCCTTGCAGACGCCAGAAGACACTCCCCTCTGTTAAATGGGAAAGCGGATGCGTCTCCGTCAATTACTTGCCGCAAGTTCAATCCAGCCTGCCTGATGTGAAGCGCATCTGACAACTATGCCTGCCAGACGTAACACGCGTCAATTATCCTATTTCGCGGTGCTTAGTATGGTGCCGGCCCGAACCTTGGTCTCGCGCTTACGCGACAAACCTCAAGCGTCCCATTGGGAAATCGCAGGGGCCATGATGTTCGGAAATTCTCCTGAGTCAGTCAATCTTGAAACGTGAAAGGAGCAAAACCAGTTCGGCATGCGCGCGATGCCGCAAAAGTCGCGCGAACCCCTTCTGGCCCTGACGGCCCGGATCGGGAGGCTCTCGCAATCTGTTTGTCCTAAAGGAGAACGATATGAAGTTCCGTCCATTGCATGATCGCGTACTCGTTCGGCGCATCGAGGCCGAGGAGAAGACGGCCGGCGGCGTCATCATCCCCGACACTGCCAAGGAAAAGCCGCAGGAAGGCGAAGTCATCGCCGTCGGCCCGGGCGCTCGCGACGAGAGCGGCAAGCTCACCCCCCTCGACGTGAAGGTCGACGACCGCATCCTGTTCGGCAAGTGGTCCGGTACCGAAATCAAACTCAACGGCGAAGACCTGCTCATCATGAAGGAAAGCGACATCTTGGGTGTGATCGAGGTTTCGGCCTCGGCCAGGCAAGCCACGTGACCGAAACCGCGTGACATCAACAAGAACTGCCTATTCGCAGGAGTGAACCAATGGCTGCCAAGGAAGTGAAATTTCATTCTGATGCCCGCGAGCGCATGCTGCGCGGCGTCGATATTCTCGCCAATGCGGTGAAGGTGACGCTCGGTCCGAAGGGCCGTAATGTGGTGATCGACAAGAGCTTCGGCGCCCCGCGTATCACCAAGGACGGCG
This sequence comes from Mesorhizobium abyssinicae, assembly GCF_049887195.1. Taxonomy (NCBI): domain Bacteria; kingdom Pseudomonadati; phylum Pseudomonadota; class Alphaproteobacteria; order Hyphomicrobiales; family Phyllobacteriaceae; genus Mesorhizobium; species Mesorhizobium abyssinicae. The sequence goes on along the minus strand of NZ_JARAKC010000024.1, from coordinate 44,123 downwards.
TCACCGTCGCCAAGGAGATCGAGCTCGAGGACAAATTCGAGAACATGGGCGCGCAGATGGTGCGCGAGGTCGCGTCCAAGACCAGCGACATCGCCGGCGACGGCACCACCACCGCCACGGTGCTGGCGCAGTCGATCGTGACCGAGGGCACCAAGGCAGTCGCGGCCGGCATGAACCCGATGGATTTGAAGCGCGGCATTGACAAGGCGGTGGAAACGATCGTCGCCGATTTGAAGGCCAATGCCCGCAAGGTGACGAAGAACGACGAGATCGCCCAGGTCGGCACGATTTCGGCCAATGGCGACGCCGAGATCGGCCGCTTCCTGGCTGAAGCCATGCAGAGGGTCGGCAACGAAGGCGTCATCACCGTCGAGGAAGCCAAGACCGCCGACACCGAGCTGGAAGTCGTGGAAGGCATGCAGTTCGACCGCGGCTATCTCTCGCCATACTTCGTCACCAACCAGGACAAGATGCGCGTCGAGCTCGAAGAGCCCTATGTGCTGATCCACGAGAAGAAGCTTTCCAACCTGCAGGCGCTGCTGCCGGTTCTGGAGGCGGTGGTTCAGTCGGCGAAGCCCCTGCTGATCATCGCAGAGGATGTCGAGGGCGAGGCGCTCGCGACGTTGGTGGTCAACAAGCTGCGCGGCGGCCTGAAGGTTGCGGCCGTCAAGGCTCCGGGCTTCGGCGACCGCCGCAAGGCCATGCTGGAAGACATCGCCATCCTCACCGGCGGCACCGCAATCAGCGAGGATCTCGGCATCAAGCTTGAGAACGTCACGCTGGAGATGCTCGGCCGCGCCAAGAAGGTGGTGGTCGAGAAGGAGAACACCACCGTCGTCGACGGCGCCGGCAAGACGGACCAAATCAAAGGCCGCGTTGCTCAAATTAGGGCCCAGATCGAGGAAACCACTTCCGACTATGACCGCGAGAAGCTGCAGGAGCGCCTGGCCAAGCTCGCCGGCGGCGTCGCGGTGATCCGCGTCGGAGGCTCGACCGAAGTCGAGGTCAAGGAGCGTAAGGACCGCGTCGACGACGCGCTGCACGCCACTCGCGCGGCGGTCGAGGAAGGTGTCTTGCCGGGCGGCGGTGTTGCACTACTCAGGGCAGCAAGGGCGCTCGACAATGTCGTTCTCGACAACCCCGACCAGAGGACCGGTGTCGAGATCGTGCGGCGTGCCATCGAGGCTCCCGCTCGCCAGATCGCCGAAAACAGTGGGGCGGAAGGCTCCATTATCGTGGCCAGGGTTCGCGAGAAGCTTGACTTCGGCTATGGCTGGAACGCCCAGACCAACGAATTTGGCGATCTCTTCGGCCAAGGCGTGATCGACCCCGCCAAGGTCGTGCGCACGGCGCTGCAGGACGCCGCTTCCATAGCCGGCCTGCTCGTCACCACCGAGGCGATGGTGGCCGAGAAGCCGAAGAAGGAAATTCCCGCACCGGCGATGCCGGGCGGCGGCATGGATTTCTGACGAGGCTCACCTACTTCTTGTCGTGGCAGAGGGTGAAGCTATCCTGCCAATGGTCCATTCACCCTCTTCCAGGCGTCGATTCCGCCCTCGATGTGGCAGGCTGATGTGAGGCCCTCATCCTGGGCGGCCTGCACCGCCATGGCCGAAAGCTCGCCGAAGGCGCAGTAAAGCACAAGCCGCTTGCCGGTCGAACGGGCGAGTTCGTGCAACACGCCGCCGGGAGCGATGTTTTCTTGCAGCCTCGGGTAAGGCACATGCAGCGCCCCCGGAATAATGCCCTGGCGTTCGCGCTCGGAGCGTTCGCGCAGGTCGATCAGCACGACATCCGGCTTGCCGGCCAGCGCCAACGCTTCGTTGGCATTGGCCGCCCAGCCGCGCCGCGCGATCTCGTCCTGCTGCAGCCCGACCTTCATATTGGCGGGCACGGCGACATCCATCATTTTCGGATTGGCGAGCTTCAGATTATTCATGATCTCGACATATTCGTCCACTGACTTCACCTGCAGGCGCGGGTTGAAGGCCTTCTCCTCGCCTATGGTCGAGACGGTATCGCCCTTGTAGTCGTGCGCCGGATAGACCAGCGTCGCATCCGGCAGCTTGAGCAGGCGGCCGAAGATCGACTCATACTGGTGTCGCGCATCGCCGTTCTGGAAGTCGGTGCGGCCAGTGCCGCGGATGAGCAGCGTGTCACCAGTGAACACCCGGTCAGGCAGGACGAAACTGTAGGAATCGTCGGTATGACCAGGCGTGTGGACGACGGCGAGCGCCAGCCCCTCGATAGTCAGCCTGTCGCCGTCGGTAAGCCGGATCGATACCACGTCGGCCTTGGTCTGCTCGCCCATCACCGTGATACACCGCGTCTTATCGCGCAACGCGCCAAGGCCGGTGATATGGTCGGCGTGAAGATGAGTGTCGACCGCCTTGACCAGCCTGAGATCGAGCTCGCGCATGAGCTGGAGATAGCGGTCGACCTTGTCCAAGACCGGATCGATGATCAGGGCCTCGCCGCCTTGGCGGCTGGCAAGCAGATAGGAATAGGTGCTCGAAACGGAATCGAACAACTGACGGAAGATCATGATTTGCTCCATATCATCTGGTTGCGATCCTTCTTGCTGCTTGTCATGCGGCTCTACAGCTATCCCGAGGCGCTGCACCCTCAGCGCTCGCCGATCAGGATGGCCTCGAGGTTCGTCATACCCTCCTCACGGCGGATCAAGACACCACGTTCGTGGACGGGGACGGCAAACAGCGCATCGGCTCATGCGTGCGTCAGGGACAAGTCACGCCCGGGAAACAAGCGCAGGAATCGCCAAAGCCTCATTGGCCTCATCATGAATCGAGAAACTGTAACGGCCATATGCGTCGAGATCGACCGAGTAGCTCAGGCGGTCGCGTATGTGGTTGTCCGGGTCGAACGTGACGATCCGCGGTTTCAGCGCTGTGATATGCGCTTCGTTCAGGTAGATGGAGTTGCACACGATGATCGGGTCGCCAGGCTGACAGGTGCGGGCGGCAGCACCATTGAGGATACAGCATCGTGACCCGCGCTCGCCGAGGATGACATAGGTCGAAATCCGCGCGCCGGAATTCTTGTTCCATATCTCCACGAATTCCATGGGCAGGATCCCGGCTGCCTCGCAGTGGTCAGGGTCGAGCGTTATCGAACCATGGTAGTTGAGGTTTGCTTCGGTGACGTGGATGCCGTGGAGCTTGCCGGCGATTATTTTTCGCATCGGTCTGTTGTCCTTTTCGTCTCGCATGAACAGTCTTCATGTCTTGTCGGGGCCGCCGCGCGGCTAAATTCCAACCACAAGCCCCCCGCCGTTAAGACCGGCACCCGCTGCCGCCAGAAGGATTTTCTCGCCCGGCCGGAGTGGCTGCGTCCGATTGGCGAGCGACAACGAGAGCGGGATCGTTGCGGCCGAAGAGTTACCGTATTCGGCGATCCTCTTGACGATTGCCTGGTCCGCAATGCCGAGGTTTCGGCCGACGGCATCGAAAATGCGGGCGTTGGCTTGATGCGGGACGAACCGGTCGATGTCTTGCGGCCGCATTCGAGCTATGGCGAGCGCGTCCCTTGAACATGCCGTCATCATCTCCACGGCCTTGGCGAACACTTCACGGCCGTCGGCGATCGTCATCCGGGTCTGCGCGAGATCGAGGTCGTTGTGAAAAGGCGTGTTGCTTCCTCCGGCGGGGATCTGGATCAATCCGTAGCGCGAACCGTCTGAATTCACCGAAGCGCCGAGAATGCCGCGTTCGGCATCCTCGCTGGAACCGATCACGACCGCGCCGGCGGCGTCGGCGAACAGCACGGCGCTGGCGCGCTCGGCCGGGTTGATGCGGCGGCTCAGAATGTTGGCGGCAATGACAAGGGCGGGTCGACCGTGCAGGCGGGTGAACCCGTCGGCGAACATCAGCGCGTAGATGAAACCGGCGCAGGCGCCGGTCAGGTCGATGGCGCCGGAGCGGCAGAGGCCGAGCCGGTGCGCGACTAGCGGCGCGCTCGGCGGCAGGAGATGGTCGGGAGTTGAGGTGGCAAGCAGCAACAGGCCGATGTCGCCGCGCTCGATGCCGGCGTTCGTCAGCGCCATGTCGCCGGCTTGCGCGGCAAGGCCCGACAGCGTGTCTTCATCACTCGCCCAGAAGCGCGAGCGAATTCCGGTGCGCCGTTCGATCCAGCCTGGCTCGAGGCCGAGATTGCTCTCGATCTCGGCGTTCTCAACCTTGCGCCCAGGCACTTGGTGGCCAAGGCCGAGGATGCGTGACGACCTGCTCATGGTTTCGATCCGAAGCGTTCGCCGGCTTCCTCGATGGCGTCATAAAGCCGATGGAGCTCGGCGCCGGTTACGCAATAGGGTGGGAGCAGATAGAGGACGTTGCCGAGCGGGCGCACCAGCAATCCCTGATCGAGGAAGAACGCCCGCAGCTTTGGACCGATCTCGGCCAGATAACCGGGGGATGCGGTACCCAAATTGAGGGCAGCGATCGTGCCGGTAATCCGGCAGTCGGTGAAGCAAGGATTGTCGAGAAAGCGCCGGAGGCCAGCGGCCTGCAGCGCGGCCAGGGCCGCGATCCGCTCGATAACAGGCTCGTCACGCCAGATCTCGACATTGGCGAGTGCGGCCGCGCAGGCAATCGGGTTGGCGGTGTAGGAGCTAGAGTGGAAGAAGGTCTTCTGCCGATCCTCGGAAAAATGGGCCTGGAAGATGGCATCGGTGGCGAGCGTGGCCGCAAGCGGGATCACGCCGCCGGTCAGGCCCTTCGAGGTGCACAGGATATCAGGAGAGATCGACGCCTGCTCGCAGGCGAACATGGTTCCGGTGCGTCCCCAGCCGGTCATCACCTCATCGGCGATAACGAGTGTGCCCGAAGCCTCGGCGATCCTCTTCAATTCAGCCAAAACCCAGGCCGGATACATCAGCATGCCGCCGGCGCCAAGCACCAGCGGCTCGACGATCAGCGCAGCTGCGCGCCGGTCGCGAGAGACGACCTCGAGCCGATCCAACGTCTCCTGCTCGCGTCCTGCGGCCGGAAAGGGAATGGTGTCAACCTCGAACAGCAAAGGCTCGTAGGCGGCGTTGAACACGCCGCGGGCGCCGACGCTCATCGTGCCGATGGTGTCGCCATGATAGCTGTGTTCCATGACGACGATGCGCGAGCGCGGCGCGCCGATGTTGCGGAAATAGCCGAGCGCCATCTTCAGCGCGACTTCGACGGAGGTCGAGCCGCTATCGGAATAGAACACCCAGTCGAGGCCCGACGGAGCGAGACCGACAAGCGCCTCGGCCAGCCGTTCGGCCGGCTCGTGCGTGAAGCCGGCAAAGATGATCTGGTCGAGTTTCGACGCGGTTGTCGCGATCGCCTTGACGATGCGCGGATGGCGATGGCCATGGGTGACGACCCACCAGGACGAAATGGCATCCAGGATGCGCGTGCCGTCGGCCTTGTGGAGGTAGGCGCCTTCCGTCCGGACAATTTCGGGGATCGCCGGCTCGAGCGCGTGCTGGGTAAAGGGATGCCAGATATGGGACTGCGACATCAGTCATCTCCTGTACACGAGGCGAAGGCGAAGCCGGCAATCATTGCGTCTCGCAGCGTTTTGTCCGTCAGCGGGTCGAGATACGGCAGCCTGCCGAGCTGCGGTACACCGCCCATTTCAGCAATTGTCCGTTGTGTATCGGCCATCTCATCGCCGATGAAAGCGATGCCGGCCAGCGGGATGGAGCGGGCGCGCAGCGCCTCGATCGACAGCAGGGTGTGATTGATCGTGCCGAGCGTTGTGCGGGCGCACAAAATGACGGGCAGCTGCCATTCAGCGAAGATGTCGATGAACCTTATGCGCCGGTTGAGCGGCACCATCAGCCCTCCCGCGCCCTCGATGACTAGCGGCGTCGGCAGGACGGGAAAAGTAAGATCGGCAGCCTTGATCGCGACGCCGTCAATCTCGGACGAACGATGCGGCGAAAGCGGGCTCTTCAAGCGGTAGGCTTCCGGCAGCACGCGCCCTGGCGGCAGACCGGCAAGCCGCGCAACCACCTCGCTGTCGGTGTCGCCGTCAAGACCCGATTGAACCGGCTTCCAGTAGAAACCGTCGAGCAGCCCGGCGAGCCCAGCCGCAAACACCGTCTTGCCGATTCCGGTATCCGTTCCGGTGATCACGATGCGCTTGGTCATGCCGCGGCCAACACCTCGACGAGCGCCTCGACCATGGCGGAAATGTCGGCTTCGTCGACGTTGAGCGTCAGCGAAATGCGCAGTCGCGATGTGCCCTCGGGCACGGTCGGCGGACGAATGCCGCGTATGTCGAAGCCGCGGGCCTGCAGTGCCGCCGCCACTGCCATGGTGCGCCTGTTGTCGCCGATGACGAAAGGCTGGATCTGCGAGCCGCTGGATGCCACGCCGCAGCGCTCGGCCAATTGGCGGCCCGCCAAGGCAACGCGCTCCTGCAACTGGACACGGCGTTGGGGCTCATCGGACAGCATGGCAATCGCCTCGCGCGCCGCCACCGCCATCAGCGGCGATGGCGCGGTGGAGTAGATGAAGGGCCGGCAGCGGTTGACGAGATAGTCGCACAGCAGTCCCGGTCCGGTGACGAGCGCGCCGGACGCGCCGAGCCCCTTGCCGCATGTGTGGAGCGCGACGATGTTGTCGCGGCCCTCGAAAGCGGCGGCAAGGCCGCGGCCGTCCGGGCCCCAGACGCCGGTGGCATGCGCCTCGTCGACGACGATGAAGGCCTCGTGCCGATCGGCAAGCGCGACAAGGCTCTCCAAAGGCGCGCAGTCCCCACCCATGCTGTAGAGGCTTTCGACCGCGATCCAGACGCGTCCCATGCCGCCTTCGGCGCGCCAGCGCGTGATCGCATCCTGGACAGCATCGACGTCGTTATGCGCGGCGAGCTTGAACTCGGCGCGTCCCGCCCGCGCGCCCTCATGCATGCTGGCATGAGCGAGTTCGTCGAGGACCAAAAGGTCGCCCTTCTGGGGCAGGGCGGTCAGCAGGGAAAAGTTGGCGATGTAGCCGCTGCCGAATAACAGTGCGCGGTCGGCTCCGAAGAACGCGGCCGTCTCCGCCTCCAGGGCCTCGTGTTCCGGCGCATTGCCGCGCAACAGCCGTGACCCGGTCGCGCCGACCGGCGTGCCTTGCGCGATCGCCGCCGCAACCGCGTCGCCTAGCCTTTTCGAGGCGGCGAGCCCGAGATAGTCGTTGGACGAGAAATCGAGCCCGGCGCGCGGCGACAGTGTCCGCAACCGGTCCTTGCGCGCCAACCCCTGCAAGGTCGCGTCATAGCGGGCAAGCGGTGCCCCGCTCATTGTGCCTCGAGTTCCATCGGCTCGATGCCGAGACGCCGGAAGAGCAGCGTATCCTTGTCCTGGCCGGGATTGCCTGCCGTCAGGAGCGTGTCGCCGACAAAGATCGAGTTGGCGCCGGCAAAAAAGCACAGCGCCTGCATCTCGTCGGTCATGGCGGTGCGGCCGGCCGAAAGGCGGACATGCGATTTCGGCATCATGATGCGCGCCAGCGCGATCATGCGCACCAACTCGATCGGCTCGATGGGGCTGGCGTCGGCAAGTGGGGTGCCAGCGATCGGGATGAGCATGTTGATCGGAACGCTTTCTGGATGCTCCGGCAGATTGGCGAGCGTCACCAGCATGTCGATCCGGTCCACCGGCTCTTCGCCCATTCCGACAATCCCGCCGCAGCAGACCTTGATGCCGGATTGGCGAACGTTCTCGAGCGTATCGAGTCGATCGGCAAAGCTGCGGGTGCTGATGACCTCGCCGTAGTAGCGCTCCGACGTGTCGATGTTGTGGTTGTAGTAGTCCAGCCCCGCCTGCTTCAATCGAGCGGCTTGTTCGAGATCGAGCATGCCGAGAGTCATGCAGGTCTCCATGCCAAGCGCCTTGACACCTTCGACCATGGCGACCACCGCATCCATGTCGCGCGGCTTGGGGTTGCGCCAGGCAGCACCCATGCAATAGCGGGTGGCGCCGGCGTCGCGCGCCTTGGTCGCCTCAGTGATGACTCGCTCGACCTCCATCAGCTTCGAGGCCTTCAGGCCCGTTTCGTGATGCGCCGACTGGCTGCAATAGCCGCAATCCTCCGGGCAGCCGCCTGTCTTGATGCTGAGCAACCGGCTGAGCTGGACCTTGTTGGGATCGAAATTCTGGCGGTGAACGGTATGCGCTAGGAAGAGCAGATTGTTAAAAGGTGCGTCGTGAAGTCCCCGAGCCTTCTCCAGGGTCCACATCGCGCCATCAGCGCATTGCGTCCGTGGCATCGCCTTAGTCGGATTGGTGTCGTGCATAGCCGTCCTGTTTCCTAGCTCTTCGCGTTGTCCTGGCGCTTCGAATGACTGTCGATCCCCGACCGTTTCGTTGGCGGATCACGGCGCGTAACAGTCCAGTCCGATGTCGAGAATTGGCGCGCTGTGGGTCAACCAGCCGACGGAGAGAAGATCGATGCCAGTGGCCGCGATGGCTGGCGCCGTCGTGGCTGTGATCCGCCCTGACGCTTCCGTGATCGCCCGGCCGGCAACCATGGTTACCGCATGGCGAAGCTCATCGAGCGACATGTTGTCGAGCAGGACAGCGTCTGGGACAAGCGAGAGGGCTTCTTCCAACTGGACTAGCGTGTCGACCTCGACTTCGATTTTGACGAGGTGGCCGACGCTCTCTCGCGCACGTTTGATGGCGGAGCGGATGCCGCCGGCAGCCGCGATGTGATTGTCCTTGATCAGGACGGCGTCGTCGAGGCCGAAGCGGTGATTGGCGCCGCCGCCAGCGCGCACGGCGTACTTTTCGACAGCCCGCAACCCGGGCGTCGTCTTGCGGGTGCAGATGATCTTGGCGCGGTGCTCGCAAACCGCTGCGACAATCGATGCGGTTGCCGTGGCAATGCCACTCAAATGGCATAGGAAATTCAGCGCCGTCCTTTCCGCAGTGAGAATAGCCCAGGTCGGGCCAGTCACTGATGCAATTATCTCCCCTTGCGCAACTTTGCTGCCGTCTGCTCGGTTCACGTCTATCTTGATATTTTGGTCGATCAACCTGAACGCGAGCCTCACCACATCGAGCCCGGCGACGACCCCGGGCTGGCGTGCGGCCAGCACGGTCGTGGCGTGATGGTACTTTGCTACGGTCGCCTCGGTGGTGAGGTCACCGGCTCTGCCTAGGTCTTCCAGAAGGGCTGACCGAACCAGCGGCTCGAGCATGATTGCGGGAAGTGGTGACAGGTTCATCAGCTGGCGCTTTCCAGAGTTGGCGAGTGCGCCAGTTCCTGAGCCGCGGCGAGGGCGGCTTCGAGGGTGATCTCGGAACGACGCGCAACAGCCGCATGATGGGGAAAGTCCTCGCGGTAATGAGCGCCGCGGCTCTCTCGGCGCCGCAAGGCCGAAATTGCAAGCATCAGACCGACAGCCGCCGGATCCGATGCCGCGTCCTTGCGTTCAGCGAGCGGCAACAACGCCCGTGCGGCTGCTTTCAAACCTTCGCCATTGCGCACGATACCGAGTGCGCGCGACACGAAAGGACGCGCGGGTACCGGATTGAGCGATGGGTGGTCCTCCGCGAACACTGGCTTTGTTCTGCGAGCAGGCGTTCCCGCCACGCTTTCAGCGACCCAGCGCGCGCATACAACGGCCTCGGTCAAGGAATTGCTGGCGAGCCTGTTGGCGCCGTGCAGTCCGGTCGAGGCGGCCTCGCCACAGGCCCACAACCCCTTGACCGACGTCCTGCCCGAGCCGTCCACAGCGACGCCACCCATGTGATAGTGCTGGGCGGGACGAATGGGAATGAGATCGCGCACGGGATCAATGCCGAATCCACGACAGGCAGATGCGATTGTCGGGAAGTGTCGAACAAATTCCGGGCCAGGCCGTTGGCGCGCGTCGAGGAAGACCTGATGGCCACCTGCCAGATGGCTCCAGACCGCGCGTGCCAGGACGTCACGGGGCGCGAGTTCGGCGCCCGGCACGCCATCGAGGAAGCGACAGCCTGTCTCGTCGATCAGGGTGGCACCTTCGCCGCGGACAGCCTCGCTGACCAGTGCCATGGGGCGTTCGGGGCCCTCAAGCGCGGTCGGGTGGAACTGGATGAACTCAAGGTCGGCAAGGACAGCTCCCGCGCGGGCCGCCAGTGCCAGGCCCTGTCCGCAACTGCCCGAAGGATTGGTGGTGTCGAGAAATAGCCCGCCGATCCCACCGGTGGCAAGGACGACCCGCTGTGAGCCGAAGAAGACAGGTCCTAGCGTACAGCTCGCCCAGACGCCTCGGATCGCATTCTGCCTGACCGCCAGTCGGCGCGCTTCCACGCCCTCCACGACAACGATCGAGGGAGTGGAGCGCACAGCCGAAATCAGTGCGCGCATGATCTCACGCCCGCTGCCGTCGCCATGAGCATGAACGATGCGACGCCGGCTGTGTGCGGCCTCCAATCCGAGGCACAGGGATCCTTTTAGCGTACGGTCGAAGCAAACCCCAAAGCGCGCAAGCCCCTCGATCGCGCTAGGCGCGGCCTGAAGGATGCGGCTCGCCACATCCATGTCGCAAAGCCCGTCGCCGGCGGCGAGTGTATCAGCCAGGTGCAGTGTCGGATGGTCATCTTGGCCGAAACTCGCAGCAAGCCCCCCCTGAGCCGAGGCACTCGAAGTGTCGGCTCCCAACAGGGTTCTGGACAAAAGAAGCACCGGCTCCGGCGCCAATTGAAGCGCGGTCATCAAGCCGGCGATTCCGCCGCCGATGATGATGGGCCGCCCGAAGTAGCTGCGGACATCGACGCTCAAATCGCCAGCATCCGTTCGACTGCAAGCCGCGCACGCCCGGCGATCCCCGGCTCGATGGTCACGACATGATGGTTCTGCTCGAGCGCCATGCGGATGTTGGCAAGCGTGATCCGCTTCATGTGCGGGCACAAATTGCAGGGCCGGATGAACTCGACATCTGGGTGCGCTAACGCGACGTTGTCACTCATCGAGCATTCCGTCATCAGCACGACGCTTGGCGGCTTTTGCCGTTCGACATAGTCGGACATGGCTGCGGTCGAGCCGGAAAAATCGGCTTCGGCCACAACGCCGGGCGGGCATTCGGGATGGGCCAGCACCGTCACGCCGGGATGGTTTTCGCGCAACTCGCGGATATCGGCGGGCGTAAAGCGCTCATGCACCTCGCAATGGCCTTTCCAGGCGATGATCTCGACGTCGGTCTGTGCGGCGACATTGTGGGCCAGATATTCGTCCGGCAACATAATCACCCGGGGGACGCCAAGGGATTCGACGACCGCCTTGGCGTTGCCCGATGTACAGCAGATGTCCGATTCGGCTTTCACTTCGGCCGACGTGTTGACATAGGTGACGATCGGCACGCCGGGATAACGCTGGCGCATCAAGCGCACGTCTTGTGCCGTGATCGAATCAGCCAGCGAGCAACCGGCGCCGAGATCCGGAATGAGCACGATCTTGTCCGGATTAAGGAGCTTGGCCGTTTCGGCCATGAAATGCACGCCGGCCAGCACGATGACTTGTGCCTCGACCGTCATAGCCTTGCGGGCCAGCGCTAAGCTGTCGCCGACGATGTCGGCAATGCAGTGGAAGATCTCCGGTGTTTGATAGTTGTGGGCCAAGATGACGGCATTACGCTCGCGTTTGAGCGTCAGAATGGCCTCGATGTCATCGCTGAAAGCCGCCCATTCCCCCGGCGGGATGACGCGCCAGACGCGCCGATACAGAGACGCGGCCGAAGGTAATGCCCCGCTCATCGGCGCCTCCGATTATAATCTGTTTGACTATAAGGGCTATATATCTTTGTTGACTATAAGCATGTCAACCCCGAGCGACCGGTAATTTTGTGCCGACTATCGCCGTTTCGTCGAGGACCGCGTGCCGGAAGCGATAGAGCCTTGCCGGTCGCCCGCCCGTGTCGACAGAAGTCTCGCCAGTCTCCTCGACCAGCTCCTGCTGCTCTATGAGGCGACGAAAGTTCGGCTTGTTGATTAGCCTGCCGGCGAGCGCTTCGACGGTTCGTTGCAGCTGTAGCAGCGTGAAAGACTGGGGCATCAGCTCAAAGACGACCGGCCGGTATTTGATCTTGGAGCGCAGTCTCGCAATGCCCGTCGCCACGATGCGCCGATGATCGGCGACCATGGACTTGCTGGGCACCAGCGAGGCCCTCGTCGGGTCGCGCCCGCTCCCGGCCTCTTGGACCAAGCCTGCTTCGTAGACCAACTCATAGCGTTGAAGCGTGAGTTCCTCGTTCCAATTGCGGTCGTCGAAGCCGAACGCCATCGCCGCCCGTTGCCGACGTTCGCGTCGCGTGGCCGCGTCGCCCACGCTGTTTGCCCATTCAATCAGGCGCGGTCGCAGGACGTCCAGCACCACCGGCGGCGTGCCGGAGCGGTGATCCTCCCATGGAAAATATTCATACCAGCTTCGCCAGCCGCACTTGGGCGAGCCCGTTGCCTGTTCCTTGCGAGTCAGTGCGAGATAGCTGATGGAGATGGCGCGCTGCCGACGCTCGGCGCCGACGCGGTCCCGATCAGCGAAGGTGTAGAGCTGCTCAATATAGCCCAGCGGATGGCCGGTCTGCTGCTCAACCCAGCCCCTCAACCCGGACTGCAGCGATCGGTGCTCAAGCGCAAATGGTCCGGAAGGCAGAGTGTCCGCCTGCCCGATGGTGAGGACACAGGGTTCACCGTCGTTTACGGCGACGACAAGGGCGATCAGGTCCACTTTGGCTTCGTCGCCCGTGACGGCGGCTCGGTCTTTGCTGGCTCCTGTTTCTCGATCGTCCATGTTCGCGAAAGTGGTCAGTTGCGGCGCCTGAATCTGCGGCGTCTGAATCGATTTAATTTACGCGCAGCTGTCTGCACGTCAACATCGCGCAGCCGCACGACTTTTTTTAGCCCTTCGCACTTGCACAAAGACATGCCAAACGCGACACCTGCGGGGGGTGACGCAGGGGAAGGAGGCATCTTGAGCACTGCTGGTGGTTCGAAGGCGACACCGCCCGATATTCGGACGCGTAAGGGTGGCGTCCCCGTCGTCTGGCTGACGGCCTCTAACGACGTCGATTGCAAAACTGGTCGACCGACATTGCGACATCGTTCTTGTCGGCGACAGCGTCGGCATGGTGCTGCACGGCGCTCCGCAATCGACCCTTGTGTGCGTCCACTACAGAGGGCGCCTGACGCGACCGGTAGTGTGGCAATCGGTTCTTGGCCGTTCGGCATGGCTGATTGCGCATGCCAACGCGGCACTTGAAGTTCCATGTAGCTGCCCTTCAGTTCGGCATTAGGTAGCTGCCGTCACCAACTTTACCGCAAACCGTTGTCGCTAAACGCGAAACATCGGGATTCCTCCCAGCGATCAATTCCAAGCCACGCTTCTGGCATAAGCGCGCGGCCATGGCTCGGATCTCCATACGACAACTCTGAAAATCACTCACCCGAAAGGCGATGTCGCCTGATGAAATCGGCGAAAAGCGGAACGGTGAAGTCGAGATAGCCGTGATCGGTGCTGTAGATCATCCCCTTAAAGATGATGCTCGCGCGGGCCGGACCAATGGACTTCTGCGTTCGGCCCATCGCCTTCGCGATGTCAGAGACGGGATAGGGGCCGTCGCCGAGGGCCGCCATCGACGTGACGAACTGGACCTCGGCCTTGGTCAGACGATCCAGACGGACGCGGAAGAAGCCGTCGTCCAGGGATTTGATCGTTTCCGTGTAAGATGCTTGGACATCGTTCTCGTTGATCTGCAGGCCCTGGGCGTTGTTCCAGGAGAAGGAGGCGAGTTCCTGGAGAAAGAACGGATAGCCCTTTGTCATGTCGAAGACGGTCGTCAGCGCCTCTTGGGAGATGGTCGCCTTTTGATCGTTGATCGGCTTCTCGATCGCCTTCGAGGCAGCCTCCTTATCGAGTGCGCCGACGGCAGGATAGCTGAAGAGCCGTTCTGCGTAGGATTTCGCGTCGCCGGCAAGACGCGCCACCTGGGGCAATCCTGCGCCAACGAAGACGATGGGCAACCCATCCTGGGACATGCGATGAAGAGCGACGATCAGGCCGGATAGATCTTTTTGCGAAAGATATTGCACTTCGTCGATCAGAAGAACCCAGCCCTTGTTAGCAGCTTGGGCGGCACGACCGATCTGGCCGAATAGATCGGGAAGGTCGTGCTGTATATCACCGCTTTCGGCAAGGCCCGGCTCGGGCGTCGGGTCGACGCCGACATTCACGCCGGCGACCTCTATGTTGAATACGGAGGCGAAGTTGCGCAAACCGCCGAGGGCGCGCGTGGCGAAATGCTTTGCCGCTTCGATGCCGGAAAGCGAACGAGATACCTTGCGCATTTCAGGATAGAGAAGGTTCGCGAGATTGGTTTCTTCGGGAGCCTCGACCTTCGAAACAAGAAGGCCTTCAGCCTCGGCGATCCGGCCGATCTCGCTCAGGAGAACCGTCTTGCCGGTGCCGCGAAGGCCCAAAAGCATGAGCGAACGGGCTGACCGCCCATTGATTGCGCGTCCGCACGAGATCTTGGCGGCTTCAAGGATCGCGTCGCGACCGGCAAGTTCGGGCGGGCGGCTACCTGCGCCGGGTGCAAACGGATTAGCGAACGGATCCATCGGGGTCTCCAGAACAAAGTCTACCAATAGATAGGAAAGTCTAGTGGAAAACGCTAGTCTCTTTTAGAGTTTGATAGATAACGCCGGGCGCCGGAAATCCAAGTACGCTCTGGACCCACTAGCGATCAGCCAGCCGGGAGTCACCCCGGAGCGGCAGACGACGCTCCACCCCTAATGCAGTTCGTCCTCAAGGGACGCTTCGCTCAGGCCCTTGCGGACTGCGCGCGTTGGCACTTGACGGGACGCGCGACGGCGGATCCGGGGATCAGCACAGGTTAACCGGGAGTAGGTGGTGGTTGCTGCCGAATAGGCTTCAGTTCCTCAATGACATTAAGGATAGCGGCCGGCTGGCAGCCGTTTGCTTTCCGCCGGAACCGCGCGGAGGGTGTCTGCGTGCTCCAGGTTTTGGATGGCTCGCTTGCGGCAGCATCCCATCAAGAGATCGCCATTGCCCTGTACGGGCGAGGGCGCGTCCAAAAAGACTGGGCTCACCCGGATGGCCATCTTCGCGATCGGGTGCGTCGCGCCTATCCAACGTAGCCGCCGCCTAACGGGCGGCGGCTATAGACAGTTCCTGATGTAATTAAGGGGACAGCTTCGCAAGGCGTATTCGAAAGCGCGCAGCGATCTAACTGCGTTTGCTGGCGAGGGAAATTGTGCGTTGCACAAAAATTGACGCGCGGCTAGCGTTCTACCGCCGCGGGAATCGGGTTTGGGTAATACGTGACGAAGCACTGAGAACCGATGCTTCGTTGATAGTGCATTCATACCTGAGGATCCTGATGACCGTTACGAATACCGACAAAGCCGGCACTGCAAGCCTCGAGGAAATCGCGCGAAATGGCAGTATGCTACGTCGCATCGCCGTACGCATTCCGACCTATCTTTCGGATATTCGCGAGAACCCAGCGTGGCTGCCGATGTTCGTGCTCGCCCGGACCATGCCGGCACGGAGAATGCACTGGCGTGGTGCACAGCCTATTCGAGCGTCGCGGAAAGCCCAGGACACAATGTTTATCGGCGTCAATCGCCAGGACGTTGTCGACGCGCTGCAGTCGGATGGACTTTTTTCCGGACTCGTTTTGCCGAAATTTATCCATGAGGAAATCGCAGCTTTCGTCCGTTGCACACCTTGCTTTGGCAATTTCGATCGCCGTCTCGAATTCATGCCGACGGATCATGCGGAAGCTGAGGCTCGATTCGGCCGTCCGTTGCTCAGCGGCCACTATTTCGAGCGCATTCTTGGCTGCAAGGCGGCACTCGCCGTCCAAAACGATCCGCTGCTCATGGATATCGCTGCACACTATCTCGGTGGCCAGGCGAAACTGATCACCACGCGTGTTTGGTGGAGCTTCCCCACCGGCCAGGCTTCAGACGCCGACAAGAACATGGCATCGCTCGGCAAATACCACTTCGACCTCGACGACTGGCGAATGTTGAAGTTCTTCTTCTACCTGCTGCCGGTCGACGAGGGCACCGGTCCGCATGTCTATGTCCGCGGCAGCCACAGGCGCCGCGCGCTCAAGCACCAGCTGACGCTTCTCGTCGGCCACCCCGCGGAAGAGATCCTGGACGTCTATGGCGAGCAAAGCCCCGTGACGCTTATCGGAGAGGCGGGGCTTGGCTTCGTCGAGGATCCGTTCGGCTTCCACATGGGCACCGTGCCGGCGCACACGCCGCGGCTGATGATGGAAGTCGGCTTCGGTATTTCGCCACCCTCGCGGCGACGCTTCCACGGCGAGCCGGTTATTCGCTGATTTTCCAAGAAGTCCCGAAACAGCTTTTCCCAGACCGAAGACCACGGCCTCGTAGGCAAATAAGCAATGGCACCATCCGGAACAATCGGCGTCCACGGTCGACGTTTTCCGCCACATGGTGCCATTGCAACTATTTTCATCTGTCTACGCAGTCCACCTCGCGGACGACGCGCCTAGGAGGAACGGCGCCACGGGGCTCAATCATCTGCTAGAAGCTCCGATTTTTCCTCCGCTTTCTGGCGAGCTGACAAAAACCTCTATCCACAGATCGGCTCTTGCTTGAGTTTGTGCTTTGCACCTTGCGTCAAGCTGCAACAATTCGGTCTGGCCCTCCTCGTCGGCGATCCCGAGATCGGGCTGCCAGAGACCGAGATCGGAGGCGCGCAACCAGGCGGTCACGCAGCGCCCAATAGGTCTGCCTCCTCAAGAATTCCCACAGGTAGGGATAACGACCTCACGATGCGGTCCCGATAGCCCTTGTTGTACCTCAGACCCGACTCGATGTTTTGGATTTCCTCGGCGGATAGTCCGCTCGTCACCGCCAGGTCTTCGATCGAATATCCAAGGTGTTCACGAAAAGCGCGAATGATGTGCGTCCCCTCTGACATAGCCATCAAAACCGGCTCGGGAATGCGCGAATTCTTCATAGACACCTCCAAGAGACCAGGGGCGCCCTGATAATTCGGTAGACTTGTCCCCGACTTGGCGCTCCAGCAATTCAATAAACGGCAGTCGGATAGGCCCGGTCGGCCTCGTCCATGGAAAAGGCCACCTGAAATTGGCAGCCAGATCGGGATATTGCCGTTCACTTGGTTCTGATCAAGTCCCTGACTGCCCTAAGATGGCCTGGTCGGCTGTGCCCGACTCACGCCCTATGGCCAGCCGCCCATCATCGCTGATGGCTTTCACTCTCCCTGCCGCTGTGTCCAGTGGCTGTTCGCCGCACCGTCCCCGAGCCCAGCGCACGCTTTATTCCATTGCTGCCCGCCGCCAAGAAACCGCTGTTAACCAGCTTTTTTGGTCGCCAATGCATATTGGCAGACTGAACGGCCGAGGTGATCCATGTGTGATTCAAACATCAGTGCGTTTCCGCTGCATCGGCGGCGAAAATTGGTCGAAGGTATCGCCCGGGTCCTGAAATCCAAAAATGGCGAGGACGCGAATGTCTTCTGGCGCAACACCGCCAAGCAAATTCTCGTTCATCTGTCCGAATCAGGAATTGCACCCATCCTTGCCAAACAGGAAGTCGTGACGCTTCTTCATGCAGTCTTAGACGATATAGCCATGCGGAGTGCAGCGACACTTGCATGATAGCATCAACTCGCGACAAAGGATTGCCGACGGCGCGCTCGGCGATTTTGGCTGGAACTCGCGTGGGCCAGCGAGAGCAGCCCAACATACCAGCCACAATCGGCCGACATGGCCGGTATCGCGTACCGCTGTTACAACAGCACGGCGGGCACCGGGACGCTGCTGGGTTGACTATGGGTGTCGGAACCACGAAAAAGGAGGCGCTCTTCGTGAGTGGCGTGCGCCGGCAGTCTCGCCCCACCCCCCCGCCCAGGCTGCCGGCGCGCTTCTAGGAATGTCGCGGCAGGCCGCGCCTAAACGCCTCCCTGTTCTATTATGCGTTCGATCAGATCCTCGGGCAGGCAGCCGGTGTAGCCGTCGCATGCGCCTCTGCCTGCGAGCGAGGCCTGCACCGAGGAACGCCGATTGCCAGCGGTGCGCTAGTTTTGGTGTTTGGCCATCTGCGATCTCGTGTCGACTCGCCGAGTGAGCTGTGGAAGCTCCTCCTGATTGCAAAAGGGGCAGGGCGGCTTGGTGCCTCTTTGTCGCGATTTTTTCACCGTTGTTCCTTGGCGTCGAATCGGAACATTCGACTTCGGACAAGAAGAGGCGAACGTGATCGATCCTCACGCCTCCAATTCGGCGCGGTAGGCTCCATTCGCGTGAGGGCAAGACGCGGTGCATATACGCTTTGCGAAATCGCCGGAGCCGTTTTCGAGCGTGACAGTCATGCCGGCGATGTCGGCACCAACGCAGATTTCAAAATCGACAAGCTGCATCCAGCCAAATGCTAGCTGACCAGCATATGTCCGGCCTCCCGCAGGGCGCCTAGGAAGAGAGTGGCATGGTGGTCGACATCGATCTTGGCTTGCATCGACAGGGGCATGCTGGTCCAATTCTCCAATGGCGCAATGAAGCTCAAGAAAATTCCACCGACCATGCAATGGCGGATAACAATGCCTTGTCTGTCCAAAGCCAGCACGCCGGTCCGGCCGCTAGGATATCGGACGGCTGCGATCCGCTGGACCGCTGCGTCACCGTCCACCCGGACGTCGAAAAGCAGGATACCACGGCTCCTGGCGGCTATCGCCGCGGCTTTTTCAGTGAAGCTCAAGGAGAGCAAGCGGACGCTTTCGACCGCCATCTGGAAAACCAGCGTATCCAGTTCATCCGCAGCCATGGCGGGTAATTGCGCGCAACACAGGGGTGATTGCAATCGACGCACACGGCTTGTTCACAGATGTCGGCGCACGACCGATCATTGGTTTGGGTTGACGGCCGGCCATTGACGCGCGCGTGCTCCGATTCGAACCAATCTTCGGCGGAAGGCGCAGGATGTTAATGGCGTTGGCTTCCGATCGACGGCCATTAACAAACTCCGTTCCTTCAGTCCTCAAAGCTCGGTTCCACTAGGCGCTGTCATCGCATAGAGAACCTTGTTTCCGAAGTTCTGGGCCTCCTTCAGAGCCAATTTTGGTATGCCTTGGACATGCAATGAAGTGGGCCGGTTCATTAGGTTCGTCTTTCTTGCAGGCTCAGCCCGCCTGAGCACAGCGGTGCGTCAGCGCATCAAACTTCGTCCCCCGTTCACAAACGAGACTCCCTGGGGTACTGGGAGAGCAGAGAAATCTCCGGTCGCAGCCTACCCGGTCAAAACAGGAACCCCAACGATGAAGACTCTCGTCGTCTGCTCCGGCGGATTGGACTCCGTTTCCCTTGCTTACAAGGTGGCAGCGGGGCACAAACTCGCCGGCCTCTTATCTTTCGATTACGGCCAACGGCACAGCAAGGAATTGGGCTTCGCCGCCCTTTGCGCGGAGCGACTAAGCGTTCCGCACCGAATCATCGACATCCGTGAAATCGGCAGCGGCCTCTCCGGTTCCGCGCTGACCGACAATGTCGACGTGCCCGACGGCCATTACGCCGAAGACACGATGAAGGTCACCGTGGTGCCGAACCGGAACGCCATCTTCTTGGCTATCGCCTTCGGCTTCGCCGCCGCGCGCCGCGCTGACACAGTGGCGACGGCCGTGCATGGTGGCGATCATTTCATCTACCCGGACTGCCGGCCAGCCTTCACCGAGGCTTTCCAGATGATGCAAGACCGCGCGCTCGACGGCTACGCGAACATTCGTCTTTATGCGCCTTATGTGAACCTCACGAAGGCGGACATAGTTGACGATGGGGCCCGACACGGCACGCCATTTGCGGAGACCTGGTCCTGCTACAAGGGCGGCGAGCGTCACTGTGGACGATGCGGGACATGTGTCGAGCGGCGCGAGGCGTTTCATCTTTCTGGGCACCCGGACCCCACTGACTACGAGGACGCCGACTTCTGGCTCGACGCATTGCGCAGGAGGAGCGTGTAATGTTCCGCATCACCAAGGAATTCCACTTCTCGGCCTCCCATCAGCTCACGTTCTTGCCGCCTGATCACCAGTGCGCGCGCCTGCACGGGCATAACTACATCGTCGAAGTGGAGCTTTCGGCGGAGGAACTGAACGGGCACGGCTTTGTGCGCGACTATCACGATTTGGCGCCGCTCAAGCGCTATATCGATGAGAACTTTGACCACCGACATCTCAACGACGTGCTGGGACACGAGCAGGTCACGGCCGAATGTCTGGCCAGACATTTTTATGAGTGGTGCAAGGCACGGCTGCCCGAAACCTCGGCTGTGCGGGTGAGCGAAACACCGAAAACATGGGCGGAATGCCGGCCATGACTGATACGCATCCCGCAATCCGCGTTAGTGAGATTTTCGGACCGACCATCCAGGGCGAAGGCGTGCTCATCGGTCTGCCGACGGTCTTCGTCAGAACCGGCGGGTGTGATTATCGCTGTTCCTGGTGCGACAGCTCGCATGCGGTGGACAATCAATTCCGCGATGAATGGAAGATGATGTCCACCGGCGCGGTGTGGCAAAACGTAGTCGCGCTTTCCGGTGGCCGTCCCTTGATGGTGTCGCTATCAGGGGGCAATCCGGCCATCCAGCCTTTCGGTGCGCTCGTCAAGCGAGGCCATGCCGAGGGCTATCGTTTTGCGCTGGAAACCCAAGGTTCTGTGATCAGGGACTGGTTTGCCGACCTTGACGTGCTGATCCTCAGCCCAAAGCCGCCGTCAAGCCAAATGACGACCGATTGGGCCGCTGTCGAGGCGTGCCTCCAGGCGGCCCAGGACAAGCCGCAAATCGTGCTCAAGCTCATTGTTTTCGATGAAAGTGACTATGCCTACGCGAAAGACGCCGCCGCGAGATTTCCGCGACTTCCAATCTATCTGCAACCGGGCAATCACACGCCGCCGCGTCCCGGAAATGAAAATGCGCCTGTCGACCTTGACGGAATAATAAAACGTATGGAGTGGCTGATTGATAGTGTGGCCCGCGACAGATGGTTCGAAGCCCGCGTATTGCCACAGCTGCACGTTATGCTCTGGGGTAACAGAAGAGGCGTCTAGCCAGCGCCCGCTGGGGCAATGGCTTTGGGCATAGGCATGCCAAGACGTCGACTATCAAGATGCCGTCGCAGCTTCCTAAAGAACGTGCGTCGACGGCCTTCCAGCCGCAGCCAGCCAGCGCGTAGCCCCGGAGCGACACTCCGATCCCGACAGTCGGCCCATCTTTCGGTGAAGGGCACGTGCCAGGAATGACTCAGAAGTCCGAATAAGCAAGGCGGGAGAGGTCCTGCGCGTTTCTCGCGTCGCCGCGGTTTTGGCGCCCGCGCGAAGGACGAGCCGAATGAAGCTTCATTGGCAAAGTCCTCGCGAGCGGCCCTCCAGTGCTTTGCGGATCAAGTCGTCCCGCGTGACGAACGGCGGTCGCAGCTTTCTAGCTCGCGTGAACGCCGCTCAGGGACTGGCAAG
Organism: Mesorhizobium abyssinicae; assembly: GCF_049887195.1. Lineage (NCBI taxonomy): Bacteria > Pseudomonadati > Pseudomonadota > Alphaproteobacteria > Hyphomicrobiales > Phyllobacteriaceae > Mesorhizobium > Mesorhizobium abyssinicae. The sequence continues at coordinate 22,634 of NZ_JARAKC010000024.1, read as the reverse complement.
GCGAAACCCGTCATTGAGGAGAACCGCCAACTGGTACCTGCATCAAATCACCATCAGCCCCATAACACCTGTGATGCGGGAACTGCAAAGCAATCGGATCAAACGCGATGGCTCAGACTGCGGCTGAGTGCCTGGCCGTTCCACGCTCGAAATACTTGTCGAACTTGACCGCAATGCTCCTCACGAAGGGACGGTTTTCCGCCGGCACGACGAAACTGTCGCCTTGGAGTTCAAGCAGTCGAGCAGGATCCTTCAGGGCGATGGAGCTCGCCTGACGAAGGAGCTTCTGGCCGGCTTTCCCGAAGCTCTCCACCAGGTCGATCGCCGAGAAGGCGAAATCGCACATCAGTCGCTCGATGATCCAGCCCCTGACGCGATCGTCGTCGGAAAATGCTATGCCGCGGACGGCGGCCAGCTCCCCGCCTTCCACCCTGCGCCGATATTCGCCAGTCGAAGGCATGTTCTGAACGTAGCCCTGGCGAAACCGGCCGATGGACGAAGGGCCAAGTCCAATCAACGTCTCGCAGCGATCCTCGGTGTAGCCTTGAAAATTGCGATGCAACGCCCCCGCGCGTGCCGCTACCGCCAACGCATCGCCTAGCTTTGCGAAATGGTCGAGCCCGATTGATTCGTACCCCTTGTCCTCGATCGCTCGCGCAGCAAGTCGCGATTGAGCGAATCGCTCCGTGGGGCCGGGGAGCCATGCCTCGTCGATCATCGTCTGATGTTTCTTGAACCAAGGCACGTGAGCGTAGCCGAACAGCGCCATCCTGTCCGGTTCCAGGGTGAGCGCCTGCGCCACGGTGGAACGGACGCTCTCGCTGGTTTGATGCGGCAGGCCGTAGAGCAGATCAAGGTTGACGGAATCTACTCCCCGGGAACGAACGCCATCGACGACTGCCTTTGTCTGCAAAAAACTTTGCTCGCGGTTGATCGCCTTTTGCACTTTCGGATCGAAGTCCTGCACGCCGAGGCTAGCCCGCGTCATACCGATTTCGGCGAGCGCGTCGAGGCGGGCTTCGTCCATTTCGTTAGGATCGATCTCGACGCTAATCTTGGCATCGTCGAGAAAATCAAAATTGTCTCGCAGCGCCGTCCGCAATGTCACCATATGCTGCGGCTTCAGCATGGTCGGCGAACCGCCCCCAAAATGAACTGCGCGAATTCGGCCCTTGCCACTAACAAGGCCGCCAACCGTCGCGATCTCCGCATACAACGAGCGCAGATAAGCGGCTACCGGCTCATAGTGGCGCGTCTGTTTGGTATGGCACGCGCAGAACCAGCAGAGCCTGTCGCAATAGGGAATGTGCAGGTAGATCGATATTTCGCCGCCGCCTTCGAGCGCCTCCAGCCAGCCGCGGTAAACGACAGCATCGATACCCGGATGGAAATGCGGCGCGCTCGGGTAACTGGTATAGCGCGGGACGTTCTCGCAAAGTCTGGCAGCTAGTTCCGGTCGCATGTAGTGGTCCACCTGGTTGCGTCGTCGGGACTGTGGACTCGAAGATGAGCCACAGCCCTGATTTCGGTCAGCCTCCAGCACGACAAACTGCCGCAAGGATTTTTCTAACGTCGATTGTTATCGTGTCGGCGCTTGGGCCGGGAGGGCGATCAGATCGGGAGAGCGATCAATGACAGTACGGCACGACATTTACAGTTCCGGCATCCCCGCCTATTGCCTGTGTTGCCAGGCACGGCACCGCGGCCTCTGCAGCGCGCTCGATCCAGATCGTTTGGCCAAGCTCGCCAAGACATCGTCGCGGCACAGGGTCGAACCAGGCGTCGAACTGATTGGCGATGCCGAGGCCCTCAACAGCTATTCGAACGTGCTATCGGGCGTGGTGAAGCTGACGAAGAGCCTTTCGGACGGCCGCCAGCAAATCGTCGGTCTCCAGTTCGCGCCGGATTTTCTGGGGCAGCCGTTCAAGGCGAAAAGCGCGATCCACGCCGAAGCGGCAACGACAGTCTCGCTGTGCTCGTTTCCGAAAGCGGCAATCGAACAGATGATGAAGCAATCACCGGAGCTCGAGCACCGCCTGCTCAAGCAGACGCTGAACGAACTCGACGAAGCACGCGAATGGATGGTGACTCTGGGCTGCAAGACCGCGCCTGAGAAGGTGGCGAGCTTTCTTCTCTTGATCGCCCGCAACATCGGCTCCAGTGTTGGTCCGGCGGCCAGGTCGGCGTGCTTCGATCTGCCGCTGACGCGTGCCGACATCTCTGATTTCCTTGGAATTACGAACGAGACGGTGAGCCGTCAGTTGACCAGACTGAGAATGGACGGCGTGATCCGGATCGAGAACAACCGCCGTGTCACGGTCGACAACATGAGCCAGCTGGAACAGCGTTGTGGTGGGCGGCGGCCGGGGCGCAACCGCCCCATTAACGAGACCTGAGCGGCCGCCCTGCCTCGCTTGCCTGGCCCGGGACAGGCACGCTCGCGTTCGAGCGCGATGCGTCGCCGCAAGCCTTCGAGAAAGTGGCATGGCATCTATCGGACCACCGTGACTGATCGTCAGGAGTGTTTTCGGCCACCTGGTTGCGAGGCATCGATCCTCGACGTCCTCAACGCGCAATCGGCTGGTGGAGGCAGATTAGACCCGGGCCAAGGTCAATTGCGCCTCATTCGCGGGGAGCGACAGTCTCATCACCTGAAGGCCACAGGTTCAAATCCTGTCCCCGCAACCAATTTTATCATAAATCAATAACCGTCCCGGTCTGACCGGGGCGGTTTTTTGTGGATAGCACGCAATCGCCGCGGCGAACCAGAGGGCGCATCGCCGCGCCGAGGGGTGACGCTAGACGGAGCGCGGGCAACCTAGCGAGCCTAGGCGCGATGTAGCGCGCCTTTAGACGTAACCTCGACGATGTTGCCGCGCTCGACCCGCCGCAGATAGGTGCCGTAGCCCTTGTCGCGTGTCCAGATGCCGACCACGGGCAGGATCCGGTGCGGCAGCGGCTCGGTCACGCCCATTTGCGGGCCGCGGGCGTCGAGCGGCACCGTTTCGCCGAATTGCGCGGCGATGCGCCCGCCCCAGGCGCCGGCAGTGTTGAGCATGCTCTCAGCGCCGAACGAGCCTTTCGAGGTGGTAACAAGGAAGCCGGAGCCGGTCTGCTTGATCGTCTCGACTTCGGCGTTCTCGACGAATCCCGCGCCCAGCTTGCGGGCGGCGTCGGCAAAGGCCGGGCCGATCAGCCGTGGATTGCCGCTGCCGTCATGCGGCGAGAACGACGCCGCGATTGCGTCGGGACCGAGGCCTGGCTGAGTTCCTCCAGCGCGAGCCCCAAGGGCCGCGCTGCCTCGGCATAATCTCGCATATCGGCAAGGCTGTCTTCGTCGACCGCTGGCTCGAAACCGGACATCGCGCCCGAGCATCTTCTCGGCCCCGCCCCAGAGCCTGAGCGAACGATGAGCCAGCGGAAGCTGGGGCAGATGCCGCTTCATTGGCGCGCCGGAGAGGATGAAACTGGAAACTCGTATGTGTTTGTAATCCCGACGAAATTTAGGGCAGCGTCCGAATGCCGACGAGGGAGGCGACGGTCGCGATATCATCCGTAGGAGCCAGGACGACGAGGTTTGATCCGTCGCGATCCTTGGTGGAACTGTAACTGATCGCGTCAAATCCGGCATGCAGGGCGCAATCTGCCACAAAGCGCGTGAACACATACTCGCGCTTCACCCACCCCTCGCCGGCACGCGGGGCGGAGCAGAGCGAGGAGCGAGCTAGACATTGGATCAACTCTTCGGCGCGCGTTTCTGCTTCCGGCTTTAGCTGCAGATCGAGAATTTTCATCGGCCCGTTCCAAATCATTTCGGCGACATGGAAGGAAACACCCGGCGCGGCGATCTCCACAAATGCGGTTCTTTCTGCAGCTGCAAGATAGATCATTGGGTGACCGGCGTGATTGTAACGCCCCTCGCTGACGGCATGCGCCGGAGGCGCACCAAAATCAGCAAGTGCGGGATTCGGCAAACCGTTAGCGCGTCGGGCGCGAAACTGTGAGCCTGTGACGTGTTGGGGAAGCGCAACTTTCCCAAGCCCGACTATGACATCAAGGACTTCATGGGCGAACGGGTGGGTTAGCAGCAGGAAAGGCGCACGTGAGGCAAGAGCCGCGATCTCGTTCAGAGCAGTCGAAAATTCGCGAACGCTGAAAGGGTGCTCGTAAATCCAGAACTCGCCATCTAGGACGGCGTCGCAGTTGGGGCATCTGAGAAATTTCGAGAATCGTTCGATTTCTTCAGGATAGAAGGTATCCTGGATGCGGCTGGTCCGCAGGAATTCATCGACAGTCGTGTAGCCGCGCTGAAGCTCGATGTCATGCGAGACCGTACCGGGCCAGCGTGCGTTGAAATCGTCATGGCATTCGTCGCAGCAGGCGATAGTGGAGGAGAAAAACGACTCCAAGTCGCGGTCGAAATACTCCTGAAAAATCAGGATGCGTTCTTCCTCGGTGTTGCTCTCAAAATACCGGCTTTTCATCTCCTACCAATCCATGTCTGCGGCCCGGTCGAATCGACCTGCGAGATAATTCGCGAACTGTTCCATTTCCTCTGGAGACGTCATCGCCTTGGTATAGCTGCCATCCGCGACCATCGTCAGAATCAGAGGCAACTGGTACCTTTGAATGTAAATTTCGGCAGGGGCTCGGGGGCCACTCCACAAATGCCCAATGAATTCTTCGATGGTCCGGATCGGACCTGCGACATCGAACGAGAGGTGCTGGCCAAACGAGAACTTTCGGCTGCCGATAGGATCAGGGAGCAAGACGGGTACGGCCCCCGCGGAGGAATGGAAGCTGAAAGCCTCGCCCTGCTTCCCGAATGAGCCGTGCGCTAGGAAATTGCGAAGTTCCTTCCGGACAACTAGAAGCCTGTCATAGAAGTCTTTTGATGCAGGGTCTGCGAGATCGAGAGCGCTCTTGTATTTGGCCGCCCAATCCGCTTCCGCCAGTATGGCAACATCACCCGCGGTTCGCACGCCGCCGGAAAGAATGCCGATATGGATGAGGACGTGCTCAGTCCAACTGAAGAATGCCTCAATTGCAGCAAGGCCAAGCCACCGGGCTTCGGCGCGCAAGCGCGTTGCGGGATAGGTGATGCTCTGCCAACCGTGCTCTTCTGTTCCACCTTTCTTGACGACGCGCTCGCCCTTGCGGTCATCAGCCTCCTTCGCCTTATTGCGGTGTGATTCAAGAAAGTACTCGAAGCGATCGAACAAGGCGGTGCTGTTGTTGTTGACATTGACCGAAGACTCCTCAACCGCTTTTCCTGCGAGCCAGTCGAAGAACGGCCGGGCCGCCTTCACGGCCTTGTGGATGTGATTGACAATTTTCTCGGCGTCGGCTTCCTCGGTCGCTGGATCGTGCGCGAACACTCCGACCCCAAATTTCCTGTGCTCAATCAGGAAGGCGCATCCGTTAAGATCGACGGGCACAGACCAAGCAACCTTCTCGAATTTTCCAAGGTCTTTGAACCCAAGGAGATCGACCAGGACGAAACGAACTAGGTGCTGTTCGGGTAACTTTCGTCCAGCATCCGTTCTCTTTGCCTTGAACAAGAAATCTTTGTCCGCCTTGGTATTGTCCGTAGCAGGTGTCACCGGGCCAAGCGCGCGTCTGGCCGCGTTTCGTACCGCCTCTAATTCAGGGGGCAATTCAGTTCGCATGCCACTCGTCGCCATGTTACCGTGCTTCGTCCCTGGCTTGATCGACGAAGGCCAGAAGCGGCCCCATGTCGTGAGCATCGGCTGCCTTCAGGGCGGCGATGTAGGCGGTCCGCCGTTCACTCAGTTTTTGCAGATCGGAACCCGCTGTCCAGTCGATAGGCTCCGCCCCGTAGACTTTGTCCAGCACGGTGTCGGCCATAATGCGTGCGTGACGTCCGTTTCCGTTTGAGAACGGATGAATAAAAACGAGCCGGTGGTGAAACCTGACGGCAGCCTCTTGGGGCGGATAGGTTTTGTGCTCCGCCCAATAGCGCGCGTCGTCCATCAGGCTGCGCAGCTGAATCCCGATCTGGACCGGATCGACGCCGATGTTCTTACCCGTCTTGCGAAACGCCCCAGCCCAGTCCCACACGTCGCCGAAGAGTCGCTGATGAAGCTCGATCGCAAAATCATCAGTAAGGATGTCTTTGCGACGCGTGCGGGCAAGCCAGCGCAACCCGGAAGCGATGTTGGCCTGCTCAAGCTCGTCCAGCTCGCCTTGCGTTGTGATGTGCTTGTGCTTTAGCCCGCCGAGCTCATTCGGATCAAGAGGCGTTGCGCCTTCGGGATATTCGAGCTTGATCGTCACTTATCCTCCCAAAAGTCAGGAGGCATTTCGTAGATGAGTTCGTTCATGATACGGGCGACTTCCTGCCGCGTCCGGCTGTCGGATACAGCTTGATCCTCAAGCGCCATGTGCTTACCTGCAATTGCGACAATTGCCTGAGCCTTTTTTCGGGCCTGGCTGATAATTACATTCTCGATTGTATCGGGTGGCTCGAATGCGTAGACGAAGCGGCAGCCCATCGCTTCGGCGGCAGCCTGCATTGATTTCAGGGTTACCCCGCCGTCGAGTTCGGCTTTCTCCGCCTGCGCGATGCGGGCACGCGTGACGCCCATTCGTTTGGCAAGCTGCGCGCCTGACATGCCAAGGGCCTTGCGCACCGTTCGAATCCAGCCCTCGGTGGGCGTATGGATGTTGCTGCCATGAGCCAGGTCGACTATGGCCTGGTATTGCTGGCGGACTGTCTGTTTGACGCTCATTGTAAGCTGATATGTTGACAGGACATGATTTAGTGTCAATATATTTTTATACGTTTTACGCCAATTTGTCAATATATATATTCACAGCCGTCGAGGCCGGGCACGATATCGATTTCCTTTCGTTCCAGAGCCGAATCTTACTAGTCTGTGCGTTTCCTCGGACGCTGGGACATGGGCAGCGGGATGAATCAAAACGGTCGGTTCACACGCGGGAATGTCACCGTCGATCCGTTGTCCGTGGCATCGGCGGTGGACGATCCGGCAATCGCTGAATTGCTCGACTGCGACAGCGGCGAATTTGTTGACGCAAAAAGCTGGATAGGCAGCTGGCGCTATGAGCAACTGATCCGCGAACGCCTGGATATCAAAGAGAGGCAACTGGAGCAGTCTCGCTTCCGATGCCCTCTATGTTCCGTTCCCGTCTATCTGGTCTCGAACCAGTTCAAGCGTTTCTTCTTCCGCCATGCGATGGAAGACGGATCGTGCCCGGCTGAAACCCGCAGCCCTCTCTCCCGCGAGGAAATCCTTGCACGAAAATATGACGGCGTGCGCGAGAGCGCGCCACATCGGCGCATCAAGGCTTTGATTGTTCGAAGCCTCCTGGCGGACTCTGCATTCACGAATGTTCTGAGCGAACGCCAGTGGCGATCTTCTCACGATCCAGGCAGCCGAAGGCAGCCAGATGTCCAGGCAGTGGGACCGATGGGCCGCATGGCATTCGAAGTGCAGCTCTCAACCACGTTTCTCGATGTCGTCGCCGCGCGCCGCAATTTCTATCGGCAGGAGGGCGCTCTCCTTGTTTGGATCATGGGCGGCTTTGATCCTGACTACCGGCGGCTGACGATCTCTTCTTTTCGAACAATTCAAATTTTCTAATAATCGATGACGAGACGACGGAACTCTCCGAAAGCTCGGGCACGTTTCATGTGCGCTGTCACTTTCGGCGGCCTGCCCGGAACGGCAATCAGCTCGTCGACAGCTGGGAGTCGACCCTGATCCGGTATGACGAATTGACTTGCGAACCAACAGCGCAGCGCTGTTGGTACTTCGATTATGACGGACTGGCAGAGGTGGTCCGCGCAGAGATCGAAAGAGACCGCCTCCAGCGCGACAAAGCGGCGAACCAAGCCCTGCGCGATGGACTGTTCTCGTTTTGGGTAGCGCGGTCGCCAAACAGCCGTCCCGACCGCGACTCGATGCTGGCATGGTCCGTGCTGCGCCGAGCCAGTGCGGCGCATCATGGAGTTGCGCTGCCGCCATCTCCCGAGGACGACAGTAGTTTGATTGCATTGATGAACGGGCTTGCGAGCGCGAAGGAAGGCCGTCCGATCGGATGGGATTTCAAGCACCTGATCCAAGTGACGCATCGTATCGTTGACGGCTATCCGCAGCACGTTGTGGCCTTCGGCCACGCGATCCGGCATTTCGGCAGGGAGGCTCTGCTGGATAGCCAGGATGGCACTGGAAAGTGGAAGGCGCGTAAAGCCGCAATCCGACGTTCCTTGGAAAGGCGCGAGCCGAAATTCATACCCGATGCCGCAACCCTTCCGCTGCTCATGGTGCTGATTCCGGAGGTCGGTGAAAAGCTGCAAAACCTGTTAGCGAAGACGAACGCCGACGACAAAACGACGTCTTCACAAGGAGAGGCCATCGCATGACGAATTACACGCTCGCGGACTTGGAACAGGCGAAGGCCGAACTTGCGGCCTTGAACAAGCGCTTTGACGACTACAGTGGCAACAATCCGGACAAATATCAGGCTGATATAAAGTCCGCGCGCGCAAGGGTTCGCGAGATTGAATTCGCGCTGAAGGCAGACGGAGTGCTTCCAAAGAGCGAGCACGAACAACTGGAAAGCACACTTGACCGGTTGTTTCCGAACGCGCGCAGCAAGGAGATCGTGGAGTACCAGGGTCAAAAGTATCAGCGCCGCTTCACACCGCTCGAACGATCACGGTCGAGAAAGTCGGTGAGCGTCTGGGACAAGTCGTGGGTAAAGTTTCAGGATTGAAATTCGCCGTCAGGCGGAGGTCCCGCCCGTGGTCAATCGCTCATGCTCGGCGATCAGGAAAGTCACGTATGTCCGGATTAGGTTGCAGTAGAGCCGCCCCTCAGATGGCCCAATCTCCATGCCTTCCTTCAAGTCCCGACCGTGGCGAATGCCTCCGCCTGCGGGGGAGGACAGGTATCCATGCAGTGTGGTGAGCCAATTCAAGACCTGCTCCAAGGTCGTACCCTTGTGGTGCTTTTTCAGTGCGTCAGCGATCTTGTTGAAATATTTCCCTTCGATCGTCGTGTCTCCGGCGCTCAGACCACGGAACGCGGTCGCCACCGACTCCATTAGCCAAAGGACTTCCTGTACAGCCTGCCTCGGCCTGCCTTCTGCGAGAAGCTGTTCGGAGTTCTTGAACGATTCGCGGATGATCTCCTGTGCCCTCTCATCCAATGACTGATATCGCTCGGGAACTGGAATCGGCTGATGAATACCTATTGCCACAAGGTCTGGTGGCCGGATTTCATATCCCGCGTTATTCTCTGCGAGAATGCGGTTCATCCGTGCGATATCAGGCGCGACGAAACCGGAACGCGCTAGCACTTCGCAGCCATCAACAAAAGCTTCGATAAAGAGCGGGGCATTTTCGGCAGCGTAGGACATGTATCTGTCGAGGTCGGTCTCTGCCCAGCTCTCGTTGGAGCTTGTTGACGAGGTCGCACCGATTGCGCCTGCAAAATAGCGCTTGAAGTGCTCAAGAATGGCCTGACGGCTGCTACCCTGGCTCGCGATCTTGCCAATGAGCGTATTGAACTCACGACACACCCCGTCTGGAATCTTGCCTGGTGAGTCAAACCGCCACTGTCCGTTAAAGTTCACTTCTGAGGCTCCCCAGTCATTGTTTGTGAGCACGTCGTTCGGTTGGCGCCGCGACATCCGGAACTCGCGACTCAATCCGCCGCGCTGCGTTCAGCGCGGCGCTGCCGTGGACCGAGTCATTTAGAAGCGGCATAATCCTCGGCAGGTCCGAACGGTCGCCATAGGCACCGACAACCCGAAGACAAAAACCAATCTGCTCAGGTCGTGTCCCCACACCGAAAGGACTGTCCGGAAACAGGCAGACCGGATCATCGTCGCTGTCCAGCGCCAGCCTGCAAATATTCAGGATGGGACCGGCTGACCATTCCAGAAGCCGCGTTTCATCGGCGTCGTGGCTGTTCCAGCGGTCCCTGCTGATCCGTATGACGACATCAAGCGAAGCTGGGTGCAGACCGATCAGATTTTTCCAATCGCCTAATGTTCGCTGAAGATAGTCTTCCATCGATATGTTGGGTTCATAGAATGCGCGCAGAATGGATGCGGCAAGATGCCAGGCATCTTCCACGGCGCTCTTTGGCTCTGAAGCCGAAATCACAGACGAGCGGAGCGCCGCCAGTGCCTTTACGGCGACGGTGAAACAAGCGACAGAATCCTGAACGGAATGCGTCGGTACACGCGGCAGCCTGGCTAGCTCCCGGAGCCGGGGGGCTGCCTCCGCGAACGGGTGCTGCGCTATCTCCGCGATCAGGAACGAGAAGAACATCGACTCGCTGTTCGATGTATGGAGAGCGAACAGCAACAACTTGTCCCGGTCGGCTGGGTTCATTTCGTTGAAGGCTTGCGCGTACAAAACATCGTATGGATGGTCATAGATGCAGCCATAGAAGGCATACGCGAGATCGTTCGTATGCTCGTGTGTTTCGCCGAAAACAATGAGATCACGTTCGCGGCGAACATCGTCGATCGTGAGCCCATCCCCCAACGCGTCCAGTGCTTTCATGATCTCGATGACCATGCTGTTGAGGATAACGTCGCGGTCTGTCAGCCACGTCTCGGCTTCCTGGGCTAATGCAGTGCGCTCCTCGTCGCTCATATTTCCCGCGTGGGTGTGAACGAATATTTCTGTGGCTAGCCTGAGGTGATAGATGCCACTTCTCCAGGCATGGATGGTGAGAGACCTGACATCGTAAGGCGGTTCGCCTTGCTGCCCCCAAGGGTGGCAATTTTCCATCAGGAAATAGAGTTGCCCATAGCTAAGTTGCGAGAAGCCCAACAACGCCGCCGCGACCTGTTTGTAAGAAAGATCGTGCGCGCTTTTTATCTGTGCCATCCGGCAGTTCTGAAGAAGGTTCGAGAGTTCGCTCAGCTCTGAATTGTATGGCGTCACATAGACGGATGCGAAGATCGCGCTTCGCCAGCCAATCCGTTTGTCCGGATGCCTTCTTCTCAAATCGGCAACAGAGCGCTCAATCGTGCCATCCACCACAGCGAGCATTGAAAGCATGGCCTCGAACAATTCGCCGTCCTGTGCTGCAAAGACCGCAAATCGAAGATAGGATTGATCATCCCGGGAAAGCGTGGTGGAGCCACCTGCATGTAGCGTCACCGGCGAATATCTGCCACGCTCCTCTTCCTGCTCGTCATAACGGACATCCATTTCCCCGTATCGGCGACCCAGCACCGTAAGTGCGGCCTTCGTCCGGTCGAGGACAGTGCGGCGAACCGGGCTTCCGCAGCGCCCCATCAGCGCATCCGCTAGAAGCTCAAGGGATTTCACAGACGCGAGCGCGACATCAATCTCCCGCGTCGCCGAAAGTGAGCCCAGCACATATTCGGCAAGCTCCTCGTTGATGGGGTCGGCTAGCAATTTTCCGATAGATTCCGAGTTCTCCGCATGAAGAAGCAGATGCTCGGCGGCAAAGAACAGTTGCAGCATTTCATGCCTGAAAGAGAGCCGCGTACCTTTGACTTCGAGCAAGCCGGAGCGCACGGCTATCTCATGAACCTTCCCCTCGTGAGCAAGATCCCCGGACGCACCTGCCACCACGCGGCGAAAGTCGGCCGCTGATACGCTGTACGCAAATCTTTCGCGCATCAAAACAGCTAGCTGGCGCAGCGCGCGAAATGCAACCGCACTGTCCCGCTCGGAACCGAGCTTTGCCCTAGAGTACGACTGATAGAGCGCTAAGCGGCTCGAAGTTGCCTCATCATCGCCGAGTACGTTGGCAAGGACCATCGCGTCGTGAGCCGTTGAGACGATACCCGCCGCGGGAAAGGCGAGCTTAACGCTAGACTGGGCAGAGTGCGCCGTGACAAGCGCGTCTTTCAGCTTCGCGGTCAGCGGCGGCATTTGCACCTCGCTACCTGCGAGAAGCGGAGGAAGTGGCAGAGATTGCTGGCTCGACACGATGACTGGACAAAGATGGCGCAGTCGCAATGCCTGCAGCGACCGGATCAGCTTGTCTCGAAGATCGGCCCGGCATTCATTGATGGCATCCACAATCACGACCGGGACTTTGCCCGTCTTCGCGCAAGCGCCCAGAAGTTTCACCGGGCTCAGCAACGTCGAGGCCGCCGTCGTCTCGGCGAGCAGCGAACCGAGCTTGCCTTGAAAGTCAGCGGCGCGAAGTGCAATGGGCACGTAGGTGGATTCGTCCAAAAGCAGGCTGAGGTGAGCAAGAAGGTAGGACTTGCCGCTGCCCGATGGGCCTGAAATGAACAGGTTTCGGCCAGAGTGGAAAGAGCCTGCAAGGTCGGCAAGCGTCATAGCACCGTGGGCCGACTGGAGTGGAAGTTCTACATAGGGACCAAGGTCACGCCGTGCGAGTTCGCGCGCGCGCTTTATGTACGCGGCAATCTCAGCTTGTTCCTCGGGGGCAATGACATCGGCCTTGGACTGGAGGCCTAGTCTGGCTGCGAGGTCACGCCACGCATCAAGTGGATAAGGGGCTGCCGGTGTCGGCGAACTCAGCTTCGCTAAAGCAAGATCGTATCCGCCAATTGCCACCTTTTGGTCGCCTGACGGGACAGCCGAACCGGCTGGAAATTCCGGGTAGCCGCAGAGCAGACCATGCAGCGCCAGGTACGGCTGGCCCCCGTTTGCGGGGGCGAGCCCTGCTTCCTTAAGTGCATCGCTCACAGCAAATCGGGAATTGACGGCCTGCCGGTACGGGTTCTCGCCGCGCAGTGACGCCCAGTCTTCGGGACCGTCACCCCTTTCCTCCCACGCTCCGTTTTCGCCGCCCCGGACCGGCCTTGCAAAACCCTTGACTTCAACTACGGCAGCAGCGAGCTCGGTCGCCACGATGAAATCGATCTGCCGCGATGCGCCGCCAGTCTTCAAAACGACGTTGGCGAGAATGATTGCCGACCTGCTGGCTTTTTCCAAATCGGACACGAGGCGACTGAGAAAGCGCCTCTCCGAAAGCTGCGTGACAGGTTCCCCGAAATATATTTCAACTTGGCCGGGGTTTGCTGCCCATCCATGCGCCCCGGTAGCTGTTTGGGATTCGGTCATGTTCTCGTCTAGGCTCCCCGACCAACCACCTGCATCTCGGCGTCCCTGCTCCGCGTCGTGTGACCGCAAAACATTGCCACCGCCGAAACTTATGCTTCACACGGGTTGGATTGAATTTTTCTCTACCGTTTAGTGGGCTTTGTTGTCTTTATTGATGGTGACCATACATGCAAACTTGCCGGACCTGAAAGCGTTTTCGGGAACTTCCTTCGTTATCGAAAATGCAGTCGTCTCAGCAGGGTGGTCCTGATTCTCCTGTTCAAGAGCGATTTAAATGGCCGAACTGCTTCGAAGCGAAAGCGACACAGACCACCGTTACCGCATCACCCTTACCCCTCGCGGATACCTCGTTTCATGCGCCCAGAAAGGGGAGACGGGACTCATACTCGGTCCTTCCGAGTGGCTGTATCGGACTCAGGAGGCGGCGGAGAAAGGACTGAATTTTGTGATGCTGATGAACGCATGGTGGACAGCCATGGCGCGTGGATATCCGGCAGGCGATTTGCCCGCGAGGTGCGAAACCGCTGCTGCGGAGCACAGGGAGGCGGTCAAACGGCTTGGCGATCAGCCGCTCATTGGCCGTGAAGTCGCGGAACTGCGCGAGAGCGAGGAGAACGACGTAACGAATAGTGGCGAGAAATCCTGACGGCACCATAACGGGATGACCGATTGGCTCGCTTGGCAAACTGATTCATCCCTCTCATACCGCTGTTCGTCCTGCAGGGTGATGTTGCGAACGTTGGACAAAACCTCGCCGAAGGAAGATCAGCAATAGTCGACCATGGGCGGCGCCGTGCCGCCAAACGTTCGATCGTCCCGCGCGAAGGTCCATAGCCAGGCCGATTTAGTCTTGCCGGAGCCCGGCGACAATGTCGGCAGCGTTATCTCGCCAATGACGATTTCCAAGCCGTCTGCACGAGCGCCATTCTCACGCGCCACTTCCACCGGTGCGAAGCTCTGCGCCGCTGCCTCCGACCCGCGCGTCAGAACAACAATCTCGCCAGATCGGATCGCCTTGCGCCTGCAAGCGAACACCTGCAGCGGGCTCACGTGATGCGCCCCCGCCACCGCCGAGACGTTCGCGCCTGGTGACACAAGATCCGCGCTTTCGTGCAAATGTTTCAAGCCCTGGACTTGGGTGCAGACTGCAATCAGAGCTCTCGCTCAGAATCATCGCGAGAGTGTCGCCGTCTGCACCACTCAAGGAAACACGGGGTCCCGTGGGCGCTTACCTTTCGTTCATTACGGCGATCGATGATCCGTCGCAGTTCCGCGGTTCATGCGAAGCTGCGGCCTACTTCCGGGCTGACATATCTGCGCTGGCAGTCCGGCACGTCGATCGACGTTCAGGGTCGCAGATCGAAGTACGGCCATCGTTATTTGCGCCGCTCGCGTTATGAGGCGGATTCGGGCCAAGCGACCGCCGAACGCTCGTGCTACTGCAACGCCTGCGTTGCTGTGGCACCCAAGCTGGAGGCGATTGTGCACGCCATGAGGAGCGATGGAATGTTCTATGTAGGCGATTCCGGAGCCAACCGATGCGGTACCCGCCCAGCGCGCTCATCGCAGTGATCTCAGGTGTCTGGGAGCGTATCGATGAGCGGCTGGGTTACAAATGAAACGCTTCGCGCCGGCACGCTGACTGATGCCAATTGACACAATGAATCCACTTCGGCGGATGAGGACCGATGCAGACCAGGAACGGCGGAACGCACGTCATCTTGCTGCGACACCGCTGATCGCGAGACGGCCAGGCTGCGCCGGATTGCCTGTGACGATGCTCCGTCACTCAGATGGAAAAGTGCGCCACGACGATTCCCGTGCTGCAAATAAGCAGCGCTCCTACGCCGTCGCAGAGCGCGGAAGACTGCACGGCGAATCGGGACTCGACACCAGAATGCGGAATCGCGGCATAGAGCATAGAATAGTGTATTATCGTAAATTGGAGGAGGAGCGACGATGGTTAGAAAGTCACAGAAAGTACGACCGATTAAGACGGCTAGATAAAAGCCCGCACATTGTGCTACGGTCGGTTGGTTGTTTTTGTTCGGATTATTGGCGCCCTAGGCACATTGTGAGCCTTTGCCGCAATGTGCACGCCGATGCTAAGCATCGGTATTGGCTCAATAACTTAAAATGTGCTTCTCAATTGGCGATTTCGTCGACAAGTCATCTTTGACAGGCAGTCTGGGACGTCGATCGCCCAAAGTGCGAACGCACGACCGATTGCTATGAATGGATACGACGGTTCTCACGCTGTCTTAAAAATTATCCAAACCGCTGATAGGCGGATGACGAGCGATGTGCATCATCAGCCGCTGCTGGCGGTGCGATATCGGCCACGATCAGATTGAGACCTATTTCGCCGTGCAACTGACACGCCTTGAGCTTTACAATCGAGTCTGCGAGAGACCTCTCAGCAAAATCGCTCCAGAGCTCGGAATTTCCGGCACGGTGCTGGCATCGATATGTAAGCGGTATCAGGTTCCCTATCCCGGGTCGGGATATTGGACGCGTAAATTGCTCGGGCTCCCGGTAGACTTGCCGCCACTGCCGGAGGCATCGGACGAACTGATCGAGCTAACGTCGTCGACCCCAAAACCTCGACGAAAAAGAACCGTGAAGGAAGGCTCTGTTCGCCAGCCAAGGCCTGCCATGAAACCGCATCGTCCGTCGCGCCATCCACTGGTCCTCGGCGTTGAAGGGCACATGCGAAAAACACGTGACGTAAAAGAGGGCGAGTTCCTCAGGCCCTACAAGAGAATCCTGCCGGATCTGATTTCGTCAGAGGCTCAGTTGCTCCGCGCACTCTCGATCGCCAACGATCTCTATCTCGCGCTGGACGGACAGGGATACCGCGTGCA
This sequence comes from Mesorhizobium abyssinicae, assembly GCF_049887195.1. Lineage (NCBI taxonomy): Bacteria > Pseudomonadati > Pseudomonadota > Alphaproteobacteria > Hyphomicrobiales > Phyllobacteriaceae > Mesorhizobium > Mesorhizobium abyssinicae. The sequence continues at coordinate 6,689 of NZ_JARAKC010000024.1, read as the reverse complement.
AATCGCGCCGGGTGCGGACGATCTTGATCGCATCCGCATCAATGAACAGGAGGTGGAGCGCAAGGATCGCAAATACGGGCGATATCACTCCGGCAGCATCTGGGCCCCGGATCGACCTACCGTCCTCTATGTCGACACTGTGCCGATCGGGCTCGCCATCACCGAAATGACCGAAAGAGTGACGGTGCGATACTTCAATGGCGAATACCATCGCGAGGACAGCAGGCTCATCCGATCAGCCAAGCCTTGGCAGCTAACGCATTCCTGGACAAACGAGCAGGACATGCCCTGCGGGCGCTTTCGCGTCATTGCTTGCTCGCCGAAAAAGGGCGTCGACTGGTCCGTGTGTTGGCAAGAGACCGAGCAGGAAGCGCTTGGTGCTCTGGTCCCGAAAATCGTGGAAACATTGAAGGCTGCCAAGGGCACTCTTCAGCGCCTAATGGACGCCGAGGATGTGGCGGCGGCGAAGAGGAAGAAAGAAAGAGAGGAGGAGTGGGAGCGCTATCTAAAGCAGGAGGATGCCCGCAAGGTGGCTCAGGCACTGGCCGATAGCCAGCAGCAGCTTGCGGAAATTATTGAAAGGTGGGGCAAGGCGATGACAGTAGAGCGCTTTTTCGTGGATGCCGAAAAACGGTTGAACATTACGGACGACGAAGATCGCCGCAAGCGCCTGGAGGAACGTCTGGCTCTCGCGAGAGCAATGATGGAAAGCGTCGACCCGTTGGATTTCATCGAAAGCTGGCTGGCACCGCAGGAACGGTACCAGGCAAAGTTTGTCTAGACGAGATATTGCGCTGCTTGGACTTGTTCAACGGCGGTAACGGGGCCGTTAGCGGTCTGGGAGCTTTTCGATCATTGCTGGCGATAAGCGGCCATTCACCATCTAGTTCGTAGGTCGCCAGAACCGCTCCTCGACGACCACGGGTTGGTCTCCGGGGACCCTGAAGCGCTCCTCCCTCACAGAAATGTCGAGGTGCTCGTGGAACAGTGCGACGTAATCGCGTTGGTCCTGAAAGTCGGACGGCACCTTGCCTAGCTTGGCGGCTACATTGAGGGACGCTCCTCCGGTAGAGGTCACCGGGATGACTTTCGCATGCGGCTGAAGTTGCCTGAACATCTCGTATTCCGCGACGATTCCGCCCATGCCGCCGATGAAGACCGCCGCTCTGAACTCATGCTCCTTGAACATGCGTTGCCGCATGAGCCTCAAGCTCGCCTCACGATCATTGTTGAGCCCTTCTGTGAAAACGACATTGCGGAAGCGCCTGTTGTCTTCGGGGAACTCGTCTTTGAAGAACTCGGACTGATAAAGCGTCACCCATTCCGCGTAGTTGATGCTCATGCCCTCGGACATGACGAAGATCATTGGAGTGATCGCCGGATGCCCGCCCCAGATAAGGCGCCTGCGCCCCAGCGCCACGTATACGAGCGCGGACACCGCGGCGGTTATGGCAACGGTATTTGCCGTTGCCGCGAATTCCGGGCCACGCTGCGGATCGGGAACCCCCGCCGATAAGAAGATCGCATCAGCCATTAGTCGTCCATACCTGCCAAGGCCCATCCTGCCTCGGACACCCGGATCGTCTTCACTGCCTTAATCTGGTCGTCCAGCCACGCGAGATGCGCGATCCAACTATCGCGAATTCCGATGTGATCGTAAACAAGTACGGGCACACCGTCCTGTTCGGCCTTCTTTGCCTTCGTAGCGACGTCGTTCAAGGTCTCGGCCGATGGGATACCAACGATGGGATAAGCCCAGATAAGGCGCTCGTTTAGCAGGCGTACGGCAATTGCCCGGTGGGCGCCTACAGCTTCGACTGCGGCGCCGATTTTTTCGACGTCCGCCCTGAGCTTGCCTGTGATCGACATGTACCGCGCGGCGATGCTCATGCTCCGGAGTCGCTCGACACGGAGCACGATCGAATCTGCCGTTGTATCGACGATCGGGCCGTCAGAACCGAGGAGTTCTTCAGGATCGAGATATACAGTCTCAGCCATATCCATCAGACGACTCGGCGTATGCTCCGGCCAGATGACACGAATGACTTGGATCTCCTTGGCCCGAGCACGACCAATCTCTTGTCGCGTCCATCGGCTCGCGAAGTAGCTGGGAGTATCAAGCATAACGACAACGTCGGAGTCCACCAGCCGATGCCACAGCACGTCCTGGAAAGGTTCGCCGGGACGTATGTCATGCGTGTCGAGGAAGACGTCGAACCCTCGAGAGTTGAGGAGGTCATGAAGCTGCAACGCCGCCGCTCGGGACTCCGTTCGTCGGTAGCTGACAAAGACTCGGCGCTGCGCCCGTAGAAGGCCGACGCATTCCAAAGCAGCTCCTGAAAGCTCCATCAAAGCCGGATCGTCGGACCGGCGCCTCAGCCCGTTCGCGAACTGCAGCGAGGGCGGGATCGCGGCTGCAAAATTGACCAAGTGCTCGACCGTAGGGATGATTGGCAAGCTTGCGTCTTTGAGTTCGTTTGCGACATCGACATCGAGTTCCTTGTCACCGCCGAAATACACGGCCGCAAAAGCGTTTCGCGGATCTCGTTTCCGAACGGACTGGCCGTCATGAAGCAGAACTTCCGTCCCGACCGATAAGCCAAAATCGGCGATCATTTCTCCGATCGTCGCCGCAAGCGCTATGCGCTCTTTCTCAGTCGGCGATCCAAGTATCGCTAGTTCGTAAAAACTCATCGACCGGCGAGCCCCGCGGCGGTTTCAATCCATCCGCCTATGTTCTTGTGTCCGTGCTGCTGCGTGTAGTCGTATGCCATGCAGTGACTGGATATCTGGAGGACGGCGTCAGTTTTCGGACCAACGAACCACAATTCACTCTCTGGGATGGCGCGCGTGTAGTCGGAATAGGAGACCCACTTTGAGCCCGTCCACTCGGCGAGATAGATCGAGCCATAGCTCCGGTAGATACCCATCTGCGCGAGTGGATCGTATCCCTTGGCGGAAGTATATCCGTTCCTGTCCCTTACACCATGGATGTAGACCGTCAGCAAGCCGTTGCCCTTGATGATGCTGCGGGCGATCTCGTAGCGCACCCAGCGCCTCCGCCAGGTGTTTGTTCCAGCGAGCACGCAAGTCACCGATGTGTTCTCCAGCCCCTTTCGGAGAAATGCCTTCAGCGTGTCGTCATTTTTGCGTTTGGAAGCTTCGAATACGCTTCTGTCGAAAAATCCGATGTCGACATGGTCAGGCTTCGCCACCCATGAGTTGCGAACATTCCACGCACGCCAGACGTCGGATGAATAATGGAAGGAGAAGAACGTTCTACGCGCCACTGGCCGTTCCTAGTCAGAGCGTCTGATTGCCGGAGAGGCGGGTTCCCCTGCCCGCCGCGTCGAAGCTCCCAATTCCCCCAGTTGGGGCCTCATCGAGATGTCTGTAGAGCTCCAGATATTCGCTTCCGTGCGTGACGCCGCGGCCGTCGCGTGTAGGAATGACAAGGATCCGATTAAGACTTTTGACTCCGTCTGCATACCCGATCTCCCAGGGACACCAACGGCTGCCCATCGAATTCTGAGTTGCGAGAAAGAAGAACATCTCAAGGTCGCGGATTTTCGCCTGGATCTTTTCCGCCGTTCGGCGATCCGGCTGTTCCGGCATCGACCCGTCTTCCCAATCGATGTAGACCTCCCATCCATTTCTGTGGAGGTAACCTTGCAATCCCTTGGCGAGTTCGGCGTCAAGGTGGCTGTGACACAAAAACGCCGTACGTTTGTTCTGCGCCCGCCCTTCGGTTGCTGATTTCCTTACCGTCGAGTAGCTCGCCGAGCCACGAATGTCGCTTTGGTAAATGGCCATGTAATTCCCCTCGCTCGAGCAAGGATTCTTGCCTGATTCGGAAGCCTCAGGCGAGCTCCCTGCCTCGATCTTAAAGCGAAATTGTCCTCTGTGACCCCAAAAGTGAATCAAGCCAAATAGTTAGAGCACGGTGTTATTTAATACAGAATCAGGTTTGAATTCATGCCAATTTTTTGGATAAATATCTCTGCGCTTCTTTCTGGGATATGACACAATGACTCTATTGCAATTTGCATCGAATAGGACGATCGATCAAAAATCGGCTTGGCTGAGAGCAGTTCAAAAGCCTGTTACGGAAGGGCCCTAATTCCAAGCCGCGAACCTATGCTTCGAGATAAGCTAGCCGACTGTTAAAGCTCCGGGATCGGGCCATTGCTGCCTGGCAGCCCTGGGGCCGAAACCGGGCTGTCGGTTCTTGGCGGCAGTCACGCAGATAGCTGCCGTTCTGCAGCCGACCCATTTTAGCCGGCCGTTTGGCTCCCAAGTCCGAAGTCCTTGCGGCCACTCGTGGTGAGCAGGCGTGACACGCTGCCGTTCATTCTGCATGTGTCCCAATAAACTCTTCGCTTGTGCTCGCTCGGGCAACCAAGCTTCAAATGAGAAACCGCTTCTTGAACGCACTCGCACATGGTGTGCGCCACGTGGAAACCAAGCCCTGGCAGAACTGGGCATCGTGCAATACGCCTTCCGCTTGGACAGTGCCAGAGCGATCTTCTTCCAGCTAGCTGGCTAAGCCCAAACTGGGCGCGAGCTTGATGAGCTGACCAGGGCCAACGGCTACTAAGACCGTTGAAAGCGTATTGATTTGTGAAAGAATGCCCATGCGCCTGAGAGATGCAGAGAGCCTCAACTGCCAACAAATTCGTACCAGATCATATTAATGGGTGGCAAAGACGCCATAACCCAAACCCCCAGGTGTTGCCCGTGCCAGCAACCGGAGCAGCTGCAGCGATCGATTACATTGAGAGCGACCACCCGCCGCATTTGGCGAACGAAATCTCGTTCGCCAGCCTTTTCCGTCGCAGCCTGCTACCTAAGCCCTTAGACGAATAGCTTCTTCTACCCAGGATTCAATGTTGTTTTTGATCGTGTCGTACACACCCTTACTGTCTATCCCGCCAGGATCGTAGGTTTTGGCCCAATTGGTCAAGGGCTTTTCGTCGGCACCAACGGTAAATGTGCTGAATGGATTGGCGCCTTTTGCACTTGCATTGCCATTTCTATCCAGCAGACGATGAACGTGGATGCCCACCAGCGCCTTGCCATTATCGAAGGCATACTTAATTTCGTGCCTTACCCACTTCCGCGACGCTGTGTTGGCGCCGATGAGGACAATGACGGTGCTCCGACCGACCATGTTCCCGGCTATCCAATCCGCGACGGCCTTGTCTCCCTTGCGCTTGATTTCCTCAAACTCATTGGCAGACACCAGCGCCTGACCCTCGATTGCGCCGATGTTCTTGACGGTGCTAACCCGCCAATTGTCTTCGTCGTAGTAGAAACTGTAGAAGCATTTCCTTGCCATGAATTCACCCTTGCAAATCAAAGAGTAAGCTCACCAGAAATCTGCCGTTACGACAACCGAAATTATTTCGCCCGGAGCATTTTAACCGATGATTGTTATTGCACGTTGCGATGGCTCCGGCGCGCGCTACGGCTGATCAAAGGTCTGCCTTCACGCCCTGATAGGCAATTCCCGACAGGCAGGTAGCCATGCCTGACGGACCGGATCACAAGTCAATTGGCAAGTCCCTGGAGCGAAGTCCGTTGCCCTTGGATGGCTAACACGCGCGGATGTTCAAAGTCTGTTCGACGAGTTGTCTGCTTGCTCATGGCTTCAGACGGCTGATAAGTTGAGTCGCCCGAAGGTGCTGTATAGGGAGCGCGCTGACTTGGCTTACGAATGGGACGTCTTCATCAGCTATCCCCGCCACGGTCAGGTCGGAACATGGGTTAGCAATCACTTCGCTCCTGTACTGCGGGAGTGCTTAGACTCGGTGCTCCCTCAGCAACCACGGTTGTTCATCGACAACGGAATTGAGACCGGCGTCATCTGGTCCGACGTGCTAAAGCAGGCCTTGCTCCGCAGCCGTCTGCTGGTTGCCGTCTGGACCCCGCCGTTTTTCCGCTCACACTGGTGCATGTCCGAATGGGAAAGCATGCTTGCGCGCGAGGCCTTTCTAGCCGGCGGGCGGCCACCGCGCGGACTTGTCTACCCCGTGGTCTACTCCGACGGGAATCACTTCGCGCAGAAGGCAAAGCAGACCCAGTTCAGGCGCGACCTGACAGCGTTCACCTACCCCTATCCCGGCTTTAGAGACTCGGCCGCCTACCTCGCTTTTCACGACGCGATGATGGCCATTGCGGCGGATATCGAGACGCATCTCCAGACGGTCCCGCCTTGGCAGGCGGATTGGCCAATCGTGGAGCCCGCGGTTGAGGCACCACTCCCCGTTGCGTTACTGGAGCTTTGACGTTGGCTGGTAGCGTCGTAACGTTCTACTCATATAAAGGCGGCGTCGGCAGATCTTTCGCCCTCGCTAATGTCGGCGTGCTGCTGTCCCGGTGGGGCTTCCGGGTTCTCTGTATTGACTTCGACCTTGAGGCACCAGGCCTGTCGCACTTCTTCGGCTCTGTGGCACAGGACGACCAGACGCGCGACTGGCTTGGCGAGGGGCCCGGGCTGGTTGAGCTCATTGCCCGCTACAGAAGAGAACCCGGGGCACCGCTTGCTTGGCGTGACCACGTCCACCGCTCTGATGTCCTTTTGCAAGGTGCGATCTGCGCAATAATCCACCCGACACCGATTTCCTCGGTCGGTTCTCAGTGACGGAGCGCCTATCGGTGGAGACGTGGCCTGGGACGCGGGTGAACAA
>NZ_JARAKC010000023.1:0-71523 GCF_049887195.1 Mesorhizobium abyssinicae | reverse complement strand
GGCGACAACATCACGGTCGACGTCGAGCTGATCGTGCCGATCGCCATGGAAGAGAAGCTGCGCTTCGCCATCCGTGAAGGCGGCCGCACCGTCGGTGCCGGCATCGTCGTCACCATCAAAGAATAATCGAAGCCGGCATCCGCCGGATCGACAAGGAAAGGGCGGCCCTCGGGCCGCCCTTTTTTCTTTTCCAATCGCAAAAGCGTCCATTGTTCGTTCTATTGCTTCAAGCCTGTTGCAAGCCTCGGCGCTGCAACTAGTATAGGTTGCATCAAGGGGCTTGCAGGACGTGGTTTCAGGGCGCCGTTTCAACAGTCGGGCATGGTGGTCACTGGGGCTGGTCTGCCTGGCGCTGCTTGCCATGGGCAATGCCAGCCTCGCCGCGGCGACGGCCGATTCCGGCCCGACGATGCGTTTTGTTGTGGTGCGCAGCAACGCCGCGGGGTGTGAGCCCAACTGCCCGGAGTGGATTTCGGCGGAAGGCACGATCGAGGCCGGCACGCCGGCGCTGCTCAAGCGCATGCTCAAGCGGCTTGGCGGGCGAAAGCTGCCGATCGTGGTGGATTCGCCAGGCGGCAATGTCGACGCGGCGCTGACGCTCGGCCGGCTGATCCGCAAGAGCGGGCTGGATATCGCCGTCGGCAAGACCTGGTTCGACGGCTGCATGCCGGACGACAAGGATTGCACGGCCAACAAGGGCAGGGACGCCGACTATTTTGGCGAACCCTATGCCAGCGGCGCCATCTGCAATTCGGCCTGTCCGCTGATGTTTGCCGGCGGCGTACGCCGCGTGGTCGGCGAATGGGCGTATCTCGGCGTCCATCAGATCACCACGACCTACATCAAGACGAAACTGCTCTACCGGACCACATACAAGGTGGTGAACGGCAAGAAGAAGGTCATCAACACGAAGGTCGTCAGCCGCAAGAATGCCGGCAGCTACAAGACCTACGAGATGAGCAAGGCGGTGGAGAAAAGGCTGGCCGCCTATTTCCGGGAAATGGGCGTCGGCGAGGGCGTGCTCGCAACGATGAAGAACACGCCGGCCAGTGATATCCATCAGCTGGTCCTGGAAAACATGCTGCGGATTAATCTCGTCACCAGCATGGATTCGGTCGATCTGTTCACCGCTGCCACGATCTGCAAGGCATGGCCGGCGCCGGCGAATTGCCGGGAGATACCGTCGAACAAGTATGCGACGCCGGCCGCTGCCTTGGCTGCCAAGGCCGAGCCCGCACCTGCGGCAGCAGCCAGGCCGGAGATCGTCAAGCGCGACGAGGACATGCGCTTCGTCGTCGTTCGCGGCAGCAATCCGCTCTGCAATCCCGATTGCCCGGAATGGATCTCGGCCGAAGGCACGATCACCGCCTACACGCCGGAGCGGCTGCGTGACATGCTGGATAGCATTGGCGGGCGCAGGCTGCCCCTGGTGATCAGCTCGCCGGGCGGCGACGTGCTTGGGGCGCTCGCGGCTGGCCGGCTGATCCGCGAGCACAAGCTCGACGTCGCCATTGCCCGGACCGATTTCGTGGGCTGCGATTTGGCGGCGCTGGATTGCGCGGCCGACAGCGAGGCTCGCGCCGGATTGACCGTCGATGCCGACGGCGTGTGCGATTCAGCCTGCGCGATCCTGCTTGCCGGCGGTGTCCGCCGGCTTGTCGGTCCGCGGGCACGGCTCAGCGTGCATTCGCTGGGGATGGAGAAAGAGGTCAAGACCTACCTCGAAGACATGGCGATCGGAAGCGGCCTGTTCGCTGCGATGCAGTCCGTGCTCTATTCGAGCCATCGCCAACTTGAGCCGGACATGATGCTGAAGGTCGGGCTGACGACTGGACCGCAATCGGTCGACGCGCTGACCGGCGCCACCATCTGCGGCGTCATACCGAAGCCCGACAACTGCCGCGTGGCGCCATCGCCAAACGCCCAGGCCGAGGCGCCCGCCAAATTATAGGCGTGAACTGGCCATCGAGGCAGCTTGAGCCGTCTTCGATCTTTCCGCTATCGTCCGCGGCAAGCGACAGGCGAGGATCGATGATGAACGAGGATATTCCGACACTGTTCGAATGGGCCGGCGGCGCCGAGGTGCTCAGCCGCCTGACGCAAACTTTCTACGACAAGGTGGCGCGCGATCCGATCGTCGGCCCGGTGTTCAGGCACATGTCGCCGGGCCATCCCGCCCATGTCGCGGCCTTCATAGGCGAGGTGTTCGGCGGACCGAAGACCTACAGCGAAAAGCATGGCGGCCACCGCGAGATGGTGATGCACCATCTCGGCAAGCACCTCAGCGAGGAACAGCGGCGGTGCTGGATCAACCTTCTCGCCGACGCCGCCGACGAGGTTGGCCTGCCCGACGACCCCGAATTCCGCTCCGCCTTCATGGGCTATGTCGAATGGGGATCGCGGCTGGCGAAGATGAATTCCAATCTCGGCGAGACGTGCGATCCGGAAACGGAGCCGATGCCCGCCTGGGGCTGGGGCGTGCCCGGTGGGCCTTACAAGCCGCCGGCGGGGAAATCGTAGCGGTGGAGCCGCGAAGCACGCTCGTTCGATGGCGGCAATGGCAGGGCCCTGGCATCGAACACCTTGTCCTGAGGCAGGATTCCGGCGGGATATCGGCCGAGTCCGTGGCGATCTCGGCCGACCATGCGCCGTTCGCCGTTCACTACCGCATTTCATGCGACCCTGACTGGCGCGCCAGGGAGGTCGAGGTCGGCATTGTCGGTGGCGGGTGCTTCCGGCTCGAGACCGACGGCATCGGCAACTGGTCGAAGGACGGTGTTGCGATCCGGGACCTGACCGGGGCGCTCGACCCCGATCTCACTGTCACGCCCTTCACCAACACGCTGCCGATCCGCCGGCTGCGGCTGAAGCCTGGCGAAAGCGCCGAGATTGCCGCAGCCTTCATCGAACTCCCGGAACTGACCATCGTCAAAAGCCCGCAGCGCTACACGTGCCTCGACGAAGGCAGACGCTATCTCTACGAGTCGCTGAAGAGTGGCTTCCGGCGGGAAATCGAGGTCGATCAGGAGGGGCTGGTGACCACCTATCCGGATTTCTGGCAAAGGATCTGATCCGGCCGTTGCGACGCGCTCTGCAAGATGCGGAATATCTGCAAATCTCTGCAAAAATGGCGCCACGATGGGCGTGCACATTGGAGCATCCGAAACGGGCTTGCCACGTAATGCTCATAGCTCATCTGCCATCGGGTTACATTCTGGGGAGCTTCGCGCGCAGACAATGGCGCGAAATGTCCGGCGTCGTGACGGCTGCGATGATCGGCAATGTGATTCCCGACGTTGACATGCTGTACTTCCACTTCATCGACGGCGGACACATCCACCACCACGCCTACATCACGCATTGGCCATTGTTTTGGGCCGCAACCGGCATATTGAGCCTGTGCGCTGCCAGACTGCTCGGCTGGCCCCGTCCGGCGCCGATCGGCATCTTCTTCGCGGGTGCCATGCTGCATATGGTCCTGGACACGGTGGCGTCGCCCATATCGTGGCTGATGCCATTTGATCGGCACGCCTTCGAATTCGTGGCGGTTCCCGCCACCTATGGCAATTGGGTCGTGAGTTTCGTCCTGCACTGGACTTTCGGGCTCGAACTTCTCATCTGCGCCTGGGCGTTGTGGCTTGTCTCTGCGCGATCGGCGGCGCGGATCGCCGCGCCTCAAAAGGGCACTTGAGTTCTCATCCGCTTTATGAAATAGCAGCGCGCGTGTACGGGCATAGCTCAGTTGGTAGAGCGGCGGTCTCCAAAACCGCAGGTCGTAGGTTCGAGCCCTGCTGCCCGTGCCATTTTCCAAGGAAAATCAGGCACTTAGAAATCGCCTTGCTAGGCGAGGACGCCGAAAGTAGCCTTACACATCTCTTGCACAAACTTGCACGCACGCAGGGAGTGTCTGGCGGTGGCGGAAAAACACACGATTCTGGAAGGCAAAGTTCACGTCTATCGGCGCAACGACAGCCCGATTTGGCATTGTTCGACGTACCTCAAAGGCAAAAACTGGCGGGTCAGCACCAAGGAAGAAAGCCTCTCCAAGGCCAAGGACTGGGCCGAGGATTGGTATTTCGGCCTCAAGGACAAAGGCCGGCGCGGCGAGCTCCTGTCGGAGAAGACGTTCAAGGACGCAGCCGACCAGTTCATTACGGAGTATGAGGTCCTGACCGAGGGCGAGCGCAATGCCCGCTGGGTCAAGGACCACTACCGGCGCGTTCGCAGCTATCTGGTGCCGTACTTCGGCAAGATGGGCCTATCCACGATCAACGCCGGCACAGTCCAGGAATACCGTATCTCAAGGATGACGCCGGAGGAGGGCAAGAAGCTCCCCTCCCGCAGCACCTTGCACCACGAGACGGTGACCTTGCGGCTTGTCCTGAAGACCGCCGTGCGACACCGGTGGCTTGCGCATCTGCCGGATATTTCGCAGCCCTACAAGAAATCCGCGAAGGTCGTTCACCGCGCCTGGTTTACGCCAGAGGAATACAAACAGCTGTACCAGGCGACGCGGGCACATGCGCAAAAGGCGCGGGATGCCAGCAAGAAGGCCCAGGAGGGCGAGAAGGCCCATCGCGTCTGGCTGTCCGAGCAGCTTCACGACAAGATCCTGTTCCTGGCCAACACCGGTTTACGGCCGGACGAAGCCAACTGGCTTGAATATCGCGACGTGGAGATCGTGAAGGACAAGGCAACGGGCCAGAAGATCCTTGAAATCCAGGTGCGCGGCAAGCGCGGGGTAGGGTATTGCAAGAGCACGTCGGGCGCGGTTTTTCCCTTTGAGCGGATGGTGGCCCGGAACAAGCCAAAGCCGACCGACAAACTGTTCCCAGTCGATCACAAAAAGCAGTTCAATGGCATCCTTGACAAGATCGGCCTCAAGCTCGACCGCGAGGGCAACCGGCGCACGCTGTACTCACTGCGCCACAGCTACATCAGCTTCCGGCTGCTGGAGGGCGCCGACATCTACCAGGTCGCCAAAAACTGCCGGACGAGCGTCGAGATGATTGAGAAGCACTACGCCGTGCATCTCAAGAACCGGCTCGACGCGGCGGCGATCAACGTTCGGAAGGCCAGGCCGCCCAAAAAGCCGAAGGCCGAGACGCTCGACCTGTTCGAGAATTAAAGCTGGGTGCCGACTTGCGTGGTTGGCGCGAGTTTGCGCCAATGCGTACAGCGCACCTACGCATCGCCCCAACGTGTACGCATTGGGGAAAAGGGGGGCGATGCATGCTCGGTTTTCTGACCGGTTGCGAGACGCAAACCGGAGAAACCCGGCAGGTGCGCTGGGGGACACCCCCCGTCCCCCGTCCGTGCCGTGGAGAGGTTCGTGGCTATCTTTCACCTGAACGTGAAGAACATCAGCCGGAGCGAGAGGCGTTCCGTTGTGGCGGCAGCCGCGTATCGCGCGGGCGAGGTCCTGCCAAATGAGGCGGAAGAGCGCCTGTCGGATTTCGGCGGGCGCCGCGACGTGGTGGCGACCGAGATCCGTCTGCCGGAAGGCGCGCCAGAGTGGATGGGGCAGCGGGCCGCCCTCTGGAACGCCGTGGAGGCCGCCGAGAAGCGCAAGGACGCGCGATTGGCGAAGGAGGTTGAGTTCGCGTTACCAATCGAATTGCCACGCTCTGCGTGGCTCACTGTGGCCCGAACGATGGCCGACGCTTACACGGCGCAGGGCTTTGTGGTCGACCTGGCTATTCATGACGACGGGACCCGCCATAACCCGCACATCCATATGCTCATGACCACCCGCGTGGTAGGAGAGAATGGGTTCGGGCTGAAGATCCGCAGTGCGGATGGAAAGCAGTTTGTTACCGAGGCGAGGGCGCTGTGGGAGCGGGTTGCCAATGAGGCGTTGAGCAAGGCGGGGCTCGCCGTTGCGATTGATGGACGGAGTTATGCGAAACGCAGGCAAGAGCGGCAGCCGGGGCTCCACCGTGGCCCAAATCGCCAGGAACGGCGCGCCCGCAGGGTTCTCGCCCAACGAGAGAGGGATCAGATGTCACCAAGGGAGCCTGATGAAGACTTACCCGTGCCGGATCCGGACGGTTCGCCTATTCATCCAAGCGAGCTGGAGGTCGCTGAGGACCGAATGCTGGCCGACATGCATGCCCCAGCGCCCGAACTAAACGCGGCACACGCTCAAGGCGGCGCTGAGGCCGCCCAGGCGGCCGTCGATCGGGAGAATACACTACAGATGACCGAGGACGATGCGGCGGCATACCGCCTCTCGCCCGACAAGTTGCTGGATTGGTTAGAAGACAAGATCCGACCAGAAGACGTCAGCACGCTGGAGCGATGGGAAAACCACCTGGATTGGCTCGATCCCAGCGACCAACACCCAGCCCGATCTCCTGAACCGCGTTCCGAGCCGGAGCGGGAAGAACGGTAGTGTGGGCGTCATTTCCGCCCTGATGTCGTTGCCACCAAAGGTTGGGCGAGGGTACCTTTTCCAGAAACAGACGGAGGACTAGCCGTGGACAATCAGGAGGCGCTCGCGCAACTGTACGATCAAGCTCGGTCACTGAAACAGGCCATCAGTGATATCGAAACCACAATCACAACCTGGCTGCCTCGCCTAGAGGCGGAGGCCAACGCCAAGCGGATCATATCGTTCCTCAAAGACCGTTACAGCGCGCAACGGGAGCTGATCTACGAACTGGGCACGACAGCAAAGGAAATCCAGGCCTTGGAGCGCAACATGCGCGAACACGATGCGCGTGGTGTAGGTCGCGATAGTATCGACCACGAGAACCCTTTGGGATGGCTTGAATTGGTCGAGCCAGCGGAAGATGGGCCGCCCCAGGATCATCTGGACTGGTTCAGGAAGGATCTGGCTGAGAACCCGCCATCGCCCGACGAGCCTGACGTCGGCGAGCAGCCAGGGCAGCTCGAACCTTCCCCTGACGATTTGTTAGCCTGGCTACCGGGCCGCGGGCGCTTTCGGTGAGTTTTCAGGTACTTCCGACGCCTATAAACCTAACAGTCCCCTGCTCCTCGACGCAGGTAACACTTGCGGGATTCACAATACCGCCCCATCATCAAGATATGGCCAGGTTACATCAAGGATCGGTATTCGGAATCCCGGAGCTCACGGCCGAACAGCGCGAGAAGACCCGAAAAGTGCTGGAATGGCTCGAAACGGACCTGGTCCGGCGGCGCAAGCGCCTCGCCTATTGGGCGATGCGTAAGCACCAGGCCGAAACGATCCCGGGGATTGACGAGGATCTGCGTGAAGGTGCGTTCTATTTCCACGCCCGCGCTCAACAACTGGTCGATTCCGGGGAGAGGCTGCGCGCCCATCTCATCACCGAATTGCAAGAGCAGCCGGAGCATCTTCCCGCCTACCACTACGAGCACTAAGCCCTTCGGAGGTCACCATGAGTGCAGAGGACCAGTTGGCGCGACTTCGCGAACATGCGCAATCGCTGGAACAATCCATCGAGAACATCGACCGCGAAATCAATGCTACCATCGGCCACGAAGGCTCAGCACGGCTTATCGACTATCTGCGGGAGCGTCATAACGTCCAACTCGGCTACATGTATGACTTAGGCAAGGTCGAGCGGCAAATCGAGGATCTGGAAAACCTGGTCAGCGAGCAACGGGAGCAACCCCAAGAGCAGCGCCTTGCGGAGAAGTGGCAGGAGAGCCATCCGGCGCCCCAACAGGACCACCTCGACTGGTTCAAACAGTCGTTGGCCGAAAACCCGCCGCAGATGCACGAGCTTGAACAGGCTGAGCAGCGTATGGTTCAGGACATGGAGCGCGAGCCTACCCGCGATGACCATCTGGACTGGTTCTCAGAGCGGCGGTAGGGCTAAACATAATCAGTGAAAGACGATCGGTGTCGAAAACTTCCGTAGGATCGAGAGCAGGAGGCGGAATTTGTATTTACGTGACCGGCGCTCATGCAAGGCCTTGATAGCCTTTTGCATTTCTGCTCCGGTTATCCTCTCAAGATCGATGTATCTGATCTCGGTCGTCCGATTCATGCGGGTGCGGAGCGTGATATCGTAGATGATGATACCCATCACCAAAGCGGTCACTTTCGCAGGGAATTCGAAGAGCAAACTCGTGGCGTCATCGGCTGCGCTCGCATAATGGACGAAAGGAATATCGACCAGGGCCTCGATGAGCGTTGCGATCGCGAGAAGCTCGCGCTTCTCGGGTCGGTATCGTTCGAGCGGCAGGGGGGCTGCAAGGTCAGCCCATTGCCTTCGGGCGCGTTCGACTTGCTCCAGGTTGAGCTTGGCGGAGCATGCATAGTGGCCAGCGACAAAGGATACCGCCTTATTGCACACTATTAGAAATCCCGCGGTCTCAACGGCGTCCGCAGGACTGGTGAAGACGTACTGATTGTCGGTGTACAAAGACGCCCCCTTAACGGGGGCGTTTGGCGTAGTGAGCGTTCGTTCTCTCGATAAGTTGATCGATGTCTGCCGTAGTCACAGCGTTACGCGGAACCTTGTTGTCCAATTTGCGAAGCCTTGCCGTTAACTTGGCAGTCTTCGGTACTTCGGCGTTCTTGAAATAATCTTCGATGGTGCCGCCGGCGGGGTCAAAAGTGATTTCAGGCATTGGTGTTCCTCTGTTGGCCGATGAGGGCCAACGGCCCTTGCGGGCGATGGTTTATCGTCAAATCCAATAATGCATCAAAGTTATGAATGTGTAGCCTTTCATGGCCGTTGCTGCCTATGGAATAGGCAAGAAATTCTGGCCGTTGCGCAAAAGATACATTGTTCGTTGAGGCGACGGCCCACACATCGCACATCCAAAGGCTGTTAATCTTATTCCACGCAAACCTGCCGCGTCACCTCACACGGCCGGTGATTGCGCTGGAAGCATTCGGACAGCGCCATCTCCTCGGCGTCCCGGATCGTCGGTTCCAACTGAAGCGCGTAGTGCGATTTTCTGGTCACTGGGATGACACGCGCCACGGCCGCGCAGGTGTTGTGGAAAACCTGTTTCACCACGCATTGGCTCCCGCCGCTGTATTGGCTGCAATCGGCCAGCACCGCATCGGTGGCCGCTTGCTCCGTCGCAAAACTCCGATCTGTCAGGATGAGAGTGCCATTGGCAGCGGCGGCGAAGGCACCGTAGCCGCCTTGCGGCGCTGACGGCGCCGGGCGAACTGCCGGCAGGGCAGGCGGTTCCTGGCTGACATTCAGTCCATTGGTGAGGCCGGCAATCCGGTCCTGGAAGGCCTGGATTTGCTTGTCGAGGTCAACCCGAGCCATGTCCCGGTCGGCAATCTGCCCCTTCAGCTCCAGGTTCATTTGCCGGAGCTCATCGTTCCTCCGGACCATCTCATCGCGATCGGCGGTCATCGAAGACAATTGCTGGGTCACCGAGGCGACCTGGCGTTGCAGGTCGGCCTGGTCAGCCCCGGTTTCCGGGGTCTTCTGCTGGGCAAGCCGTGCCGTCAGCAACGAGCGGTCGGCGTTGGCCGCGTCGAGTTTCAGGAGCAAATCCTGAACTTGCCGACGGGCCTGGTCACGTTCAGCGAGCGTGCCAGCGAGGTTGCTGTTGCCGGCGGATGTCTGCTGGGCGAGGGCACTGCGGTCGGCTGCGAGGCGGGCTTCCGCGCTCTTCACGGCCTGCTCCCTGGTGTCTAGCTGCCGGAGACGCGTGGTGTATTCGGAAACGCCGAACCACGCTTCCTTTGTTTCGGCCACCAAGTTCCAGGACGACGAGACGGCTTGGCCCGCTGACGCCCTGGCGTCATCGAACCGCCGCTCGAGCCCGTAGAAGCTGACGATAGCCGGGGCTACCAGCGCTAGAAGCAGACAAACTGCGCCGAGGGTCCCGAGCCGCTTCGCGTTGACACTACCGCGGACGGCAATGAAGGCGTTCCGGGTGTTGCGTACGATGCCATCGGCAATTGGACTCAGGCGTACAGAGAGGGCGACCGGGCCAACGCCAGCAAGCGCCTCAGGCGTTGCACCGTGGGTTTGTGGCTCGGCCGCTGCGGCAACCTCTGATGACGCCGTACGGGCGTCCAGCGCCTTCAGGCGTGCCTTGAGTGGCGGATGAGTGGCGAAGAGGTTGCCGAAGGCCGAACCGCGGAACATCAGGTAGCCGTAGTGCCGCTCCTGGGCCGTGGGTTTATCTGCAACGCCATGAACGCGCTTGAGCGCACGTGCCATGGCGTCGGGCGAAGTCAAATGAGCGCCGACCGCGTCGGCGTGGAATTCGCGGTTACGCGAAATGCCCTTGGCGACCAGTTCAGAGGCGACGAACACGGTTTTGCGGACGATCCGGCCGCTTCCCAGGGCAAGCTGGACGTTGCGGCGGGCGTCTGATCGCCTTTTGGAATTGGCAGCGGCCGCAAAGGCGCCAATCACCGTGAGGACGTTGACCGCGTTGACCAGCACGCGCTGGAATCCTTCAGCGAAGTACATCCGCGCCACGTCGTTGTGCAGGATGTGCCCGAGCTCGTGTCCGATGATGGCGTCCAGCTCATCCTTTTCGTAGTCAAACAGGGGTTTGCCGATGACGACCATGGACGATTTCTGGTTCGACCCCATGGCAAAGGCATTGAGAATGCTGGTGACGCCGACGGCGGGCCTTGGCAAGTTCAGTCTGTCAGCAAGGCCGTGGACGCGCTCTGTCAGCCAGTGACTCTCATCGACGGTCACAACCCCGAAACTGGTCGTGACGTCGCGGGCGGCTCGCCCGATGTAGCGTCCGCCGAACAGGAGGCCCAACACCGATAGGACCAGGCCGACCAGCAACGCCCGATCGGCGAAATACGTCCGCATGAACAGATCGAAGGGCGCCCACTGCCCGTAGGAGAGCATCAGCACAAGCCAGGTGACGGCGCAGCACGAGAGCATCAGAATCGCGCAGAGCAGCAGCGCTGTGGGCCACCAAGATCGATTGCGCGGTGTCAGGTGTTGTTCAGTGTCAGGCAGAGATGCCGAAAAGCCCAGAAAGGCTGCAAAGTCCGGCGCGAACCGCAAGAGCAGCAATCGGGTGAGCCGGATCGCTGCTCGGAATTGGTAGAACAACAGCACGAGGTCCACCGACAGGACGACCCAAGAAAACGCATGCTGCGGCCAGGGAAGCAACGCACGGGCCCAGAACAGAGCGTCCGGAGGATAGGCGTTGATGGCGAGCCATCCAGCGCGCAAGGCCGTCACGAGGACCAATGATTTGATGAGCGGCTGAAGATGAGTCTCGCGCCCGAATATCCTGCTTGCGAGCGTCATGGCGATACTCCTTCGGCCATGCCGATGCGCGATTTGCAGGTCTCGCTTTCCGAGTAAGACACCAGCCTTGTCTTGAAGGGCCGGGCGCCACGGGCATAATTGATCGCCCAACGCCAGCCGTTCCGTTGCCAACCGGAAAGCAACTCCATAATCTCGTCCGGTGTCATCAGCGGCCGTCCGAGGAACTGGACGGTTTCGTTGCCGGACGTCCCCGTGTTGACTGATGCGTCCGCGTACCACCCTCCCAGCTGAGAGGACCCGCTATGGCCGCTAGACGAGCTGAGATAGGCGAGTGTTTCATGGCCGAGGTATTTGCCGATGAGCTCGCCCGTTATCGGGTCGTCGACGCCGAAAAACTGCTTGACCGAGCAGTTCAGGAACGGCTGCCAGCTATTGCCGGGGTATTGTTCCTGCAGTGACATAACGTCCTGAAGGAAAAACCACAGGCGCACGCCAGTGCTTGCATGGGTGCGGATCGCCGCACGGAATTCCGGAAAAGGCCCGAGGTTGAGAAATTCGTCGAGAATGAAGAGGACTGGAATGTCCGGCAGGCGGCGATTGCTCTCCATGGCGTCGAGCGCGCCCTTGAGGAGAATCCGCAACCAGGGCGCATAGGGTTCCATTTTCCCGAAGGGGATGTCGATATAGACCGTGATCGGGCGGTCCTTCAGGTCTTCAAATGAGAAGTCGGATCCGCTCAGACTTTGCTGGATATCGCTGTCGCGCCAAAGGGCGAGCTTGCTTTCCAGCGTCGCTTCCAGGGTTTGCAGTCCGCGATCCCGCGTTTTTTCGAGCACCGCCTTGCCGACATCTGCCGTAGACGGGAATTCCGTAAACTTCTTCGCGACGTCAAGCAGGTCCCGCCCTTTTCGGGAGGCCAGTTGGCAAACCGTCGCGAGCGTACGCCTATGGGACGGCGCGTTACCGTTCACATACATCATCGCCGCGGTCAGAAACCCGGCAGCATCTTCTTGGAAGAACGACGACGCCTGAGGGTCCCGGGGAAACATCTGTTCCGCGAGCGAACGAGCGTCCGATTGGCTCCGCACCCGCGCCAAGGGGTTGTAGCGATGCCTCATCCAGCCCGACGTCCGATCGAAGGGGGCGATGCGGTAGATTTCGTGGCCAATGGACCTGCGCCATCGCGAGGTCTTCTCGAAATGCTCGCCCTTGGGGTCAAGCACCACGCAGCTTCCCCGATACCGCAACAGGTTCGGCACGATGGACGTCACCGCCTTGCCGGAACGGGTGGGAGCGATGGTCAGCAGATGGCCGTCATCGTCCCAATGGACGAATTGCGCCTCGGGGCTTCCCTCGTCGTCTGAATAGCCTCCGAGCAGGATGGATGAGGGGTTATCAAAAGCGGGCCGGCCGGCAAGGTACAACTTGCCGTTCGGAATGGTCCTCAACTCCTGGGGGCTGGCCCAGCGACCGGACCCATACAGTGGCGGTGGGTTGGCGAGTTGCCTCTCGCGCTCTTCGCGGGCCTCGAGATCGCGCTGGGCGCGCTCGATGATTGGGCCGGGATCGCGGCCGGAGCGAATGGCGGCTTCGACCTGGTCAGCAACTTCGGGCCCGTAGAGCTGTTCGACCTGTTTTCGGGCACTTCTGGCCCGAATATGGCGGCCGAGTTTGAGCCCGTATTGGCTCCACTTGACTCCGTTCGAAATATTTTTGGACAAATCCCCCAAGGGATCGAACTTAAAGTCGCCCATAGCCACACCCCAGCCCCACTGCAGAGAGTAACAACAGCCAAGCCGAATACAACCGCAACCCGCAAAATTCGTTAAGCTAACCTTGAGTGGCAAACATCAGCTTTCGCACTATTAGCCGGGCCTAAAGGGCCACTTGCGCCGGACCAGCAGAACTGCTGGCCCCATCACCTCCGGAAGCGGAGGCAAAAAACAAAAAAAGGGATGAACATCCCCTTCTCTGCTGCCAAGGGCGAACGCCCTGCTTTTTTGGTTGCACTGACCGAATTACCAGGAAATCTCCAGCTCCGGATATTCCGTCACCGTCGCGATACGCAGCGGATCCTGCTCAATGAGGGTCGGGCGCCAGATGTAGTGGAATTGCTCGGAATCGAGCCAGATCTCCAGTTCTTGGGCGGCCGCCGTTTCGGACAGGTCGAATGGCAGTTCCTGCACAACGCGATAAAGGCGATGACCCTGCGTAGCGGCCTCGTCGATCGCTTTGGCGATTGTTGCGGGCTTGAAGAGTTGGCTTGCGTAGAACTTCCTCGTT
This sequence comes from Mesorhizobium abyssinicae, assembly GCF_049887195.1. Taxonomy (NCBI): domain Bacteria; kingdom Pseudomonadati; phylum Pseudomonadota; class Alphaproteobacteria; order Hyphomicrobiales; family Phyllobacteriaceae; genus Mesorhizobium; species Mesorhizobium abyssinicae. The sequence continues at coordinate 58,063 of NZ_JARAKC010000023.1, read as the reverse complement.
TTGAAGGCCATGAGGAAATTGCCTTCCGCGCGCTTCATCAGAAGGCACTCCCCAGGTAAGTATCGGTGATTTTCAGGCGGCCATGGCCTAGCTCGGCCGAGATCTTATGCCGCGCCGCGCGGTCGGCGGCACGTTCGTTGCTGCTCATCTCGGCCCAGCGCTTGCCGTCTGCCAGCGGGCAGGCCCGCCCGGTCAAAGTACGGTAGCGCTGCTGGGCATAGGCGTGCCGCAGCCCATGGGTGTTGCGCAGTCCCGCCTTCAATGTCTGGTACTCGAACCGCTTGAGGTGTTCGACATAGGTCATTTGCGCCGGGATCAACGATCCCCGGCCGGGAACAAGCCGCTTGGCTTCCTGGAGCACTTGCTGCTGTTCCAGCGTGGTGATCGGAATGGTGCGCGCGCGACCGCCCTTGGTCCAACTGGGCTTCAGGGCGATATGGTCGCCACGGATGGCTTCCTCCGGCTGGAACTTCATGGCTTCCTCGCGCCGCAGGCCGAACGCGGACTGGAGCAGTAGGGAGGTCTGAATATAGGGGCACTCGATGTCGCCGTGCTTGGCGGGGTCGAGAACCTGTGCGCGGTTGCGGGTGACCTCGCCGCGTTCGGCGACGCCGTACGCGGCATTGTCACGGTTGACGACGTTGGGCTTATTGATCTTCTCCGCCCACCACCGCAACCAGGTGAGGCGGTTGCGGACACTGGCGTCGGTGGTGTCGCCGTCCAGCCAGCGCTCGACAAGCGCCTCGACGTGCTTGGGTTTAAGGGAGCTCGCGGCCGGCAATTTGTAGCCGAGGTCCGCCAGGTCATTGGCCATTGCGGTCAGGCCGCGCCGGCGGTTGTTCTGAGTGCCGTAAGAGCCGTCCCGGTTGCGTTGGCACAGCCGCACCAGGTCCATGGTTAGATCGTCCATCTTGCTCGCTTCTTATTTTTGGCTGAGTGTTGATGGCCGATGCACGTCCGTAGATCGTGACACCCCGCGAAGGTCATTCGCGGCATGGCCGGAATGCGTAGTCTTCCTTACGGTATGAGCCTCCCGAGCCAGCCGGAGGGCTGGCCGAAGTGGTTTGCCCTGTTGGGCGTCCGGTCACCGAGAGGTCGAGACCGGAGATGTGCCCGCCGCGGCGGCGCACGAATCGATTGAGCAGGCATGTGTGCTCTCCTTTTGCTGGGGAAATGGTCGGTGAGATGGATCGGGTTTTCTTGACCCGCCCGGATAGTGAATGGGGTTGCCCGCCAATGGCCAGCACATCGCGCCGGAAATGATTGCCGGGTGCGCAACCGAGGCGCAGCGTCATTTGCAGGTCATGCGGCAACGTTTGCGCAAACCCATCGTCCACCGAGGCTTTGAGGGCGGTCTGTCACTCCCCAATGGATTGGCGAGTGACAGACCGCCGGCCGCTCGCTTTGTCGGACATCCTATGTCCAACCAAGCCGGCTCATTCCTCCGCGCGCCAGGCCAGCGCCGCTGGCCCAGCACCCGAATGACTCGGCGCGCGAGCGGTTGGCATCGTCCAGGCCGAAGCCAGGCTATCGTGGCCACTGTTCGCGTGTTTTCAGCGGTGAATCGCCGCGCCCCTCGATTGGAGAACGAGTCAGCCGCCTGGCGGCGTTTCTGCGTCTTTCGCTCCTTTGTGCCAGCCACGGTCAAAACGGCCAGCAATGGGTCGTGTGTGCGCCGTCCACGCCGGTCTGCAAGGCATCCAACCGTCTCCCTGCGGGACCCTCGGTCGGACCCTCCGTTGCAGGCCGGCTCAGTCGTACTGCGCCTTGAGCACCCGACCGGCCGCAATGACGTGGCCGGAATATCAAAGGAGAAAGACGATGTCAGAAACCACCACCAAACGGCCGACCCACACCGTATTCGTTGTCGAGGGCGAGGGCGATAAGACCACCTGGACCGAAATCGGCGCGCTGTGGAGCCACGATGACCGCAAGGGCTTCAACCTCAACCTGAAGGCCATGCCGCTCAGCGGACGCCTGGTGATCCGCGAACGCCGCGCCAATACCAAGGCCAAGGAAAGCGTGGGGGCATGAGCCCCCACCGCTTTGGCGGCGCGGTGAGTGTCGCCGGCCACACGCTCGCGGGCAGGGCTGCCGTGCCTACCCGATGCCGGTTTATTCCAACCCAGCGGCTGGGACCTGTCCCGGCAGTCGCTGCCGTCACATGTCCCAAGAATACCGTGCTGCACGGTGACTGCATCGAGATCATGGCCGGGCTACCGGCGGAATGCGTCGATTTTATCCTTACCGACCCGCCGTACCTTTGCCGCTACCGCGATCGGAGCGGGCGTACGATTGCCAACGACAATGACTCGCGCTGGCTGAAACCCGCATTTGCCCAAGCCTATCGCGTTCTGAGGCCGGACAGTCTTTGCGTCAGCTTCTACGGTTGGAATGCGGCCGACCAATTCCTTGACGCGTGGCGCTCGGCGGGATTCCGCATCGTTGGGCATCTGGTTTTCAGCAAGACCTACGCCTCGTCGACGCGATACGTCGCGGCACAGCATGAATGTGCCTACATCCTTGCAAAGGGACACCCACCGATGCCTTCAGAAGCGCTTCCCGACGTTTTGCCGTGGCGCTACACTGGCAACCGGCTTCATCCTACAGAAAAGCCGGTGGACCCCCTGCGTAAGCTTGTGGATGCCTTCTGCCCTGCAGGCGGCGTAGTCCTGGACCCGTTTTGCGGGTCGGGCTCTGCGCTCGTTGCCGCGCAGGAGTGCGACCGCACCTGGCTCGGCATAGAACTCGATGCTCGACACGTTACGACGGCGCGGGGCCGAGTGCCCTCCTAGATTGGTAGGGCTGCGAAGGGCGCCTGTTCAAGGCGCCCTTCGCGTCGGCTGGCACGTTTCGGTCAGGGGGGCAAGGACCAAACTGCCGCCGATTTGTTTTCTTAATTTAGCTAGGTGCAGGCTGGGTTGGGAGCTCAAAAAGAAGGGAACCGCGCCGCCATTGCCCCTCCAACGTGGCCTAAACGGCGAAGCCATTCAACAGAGATTTTGTCGGTGATGGTGATTCTCTACTGTTCCAAGCATTGTTGTTGCTAAAATATCACGACATGTATACAAAAATGGCACACATTAGACAAATGAACGAGTGAAATGTGGAGTACATTTTAGCAATATGACTTTGAACCGATTTAGATGTGCTATCAAGACGATAATCCAAAAAGCAATTGTAACTGAGGCATGGTTCTGATTTTTCGGCCATGAAACTATGTTGGCTACCACGCCCGCCGGAAGTTGCCACCGCCGTGGAATAACCTTATGGAAAGAGTCAGGTCGAAGAAAATCGGCGCGCGGCCGCCACCACGTCGCACACCATGTCCTGTTCGAGGACCTCGATGCCCGCAAAGCGGTGAAAAGCCACCTCGCGCGAGTGCAGTGGCTCGTGACGACCGGCCACAAGGGACTCTGCTGGGACTGAGAAGCAGTATACACCTCTACGGACCGTGCACGGCGTGTTCCGACCGCGTCAGGGTTTCGCCAAGAGCAGCTTCACCTTGGACAATCTTATACGGGCCAGTCGTCGCGCTGAATTCTGGGATGCCTCTCTGCCGCCTTCAACGAGGAATACCAGCGTCATCAACTCGATCAGAAGATCGTCGATCGCCGTCGAGGTCAACTGAGAGCAGCCTTCGAACTGGCGGAGCAAAGTCCGAGCTTCCGCAACGGCATTGGCGCCCCCGGCATCGATTAAAGATTCGAGCTTGTCGAAGCAATCCAACGCCTGACACCTTGGCTATTTCAATAGGCTATCGCAGGGCAAGATATATCAGTGCCACCATCACCAAGACCAGAGTAGAGCCGACACACCTCCTGACGAATACTTCCGACAGTTCGGATGCACCTTTGTGTGCCGGCTCTTCAGTATTCCGAATTTCCACCTCAACAACTTGCCGTCAGTTCGTCCTGAGGGCTTATCGAGAAGCCCGTAGCCGCCGTTAGGCGATCTGCAAGGTCAGTCTTCTCCCAGGAGAAGGACCCGTCCTGGCCTGCCTTGCGGCCGAAATGGCCGTAGGACGAGGTTTTCGCGTAGATGGGCTTGTTGAGGTCGAGATGACGGCGGATGCCCGACGGCGACAGGTCCATCACCTCGCGCAGCGCCTCCTCGAGCTTGGCCTCGTCCACCTTGCCGGTGCCGTGCAGGTCGACGTAGATCGACAGCGGCTGAGCGACGCCGATGGCGTAGGAGAGTTGGATGGTGCAGCGGTCGGCGAGCTTGGCCGCCACTACGTTCTTGGCGAGATAGCGCGCCGCATAGGCAGCCGAACGGTCGACCTTGGTGGTGTCCTTGCCGGAAAAGGCGCCGCCGCCATGGGGTGCCGCGCCGCCATAGGTGTCGACGATGATCTTGCGCCCGGTGAGGCCGGCATCGCCGTCAGGCCCGCCGATGACGAACTTGCCGGTCGGATTGATGTACCAGTTGCAGTCCTCGGCGATCTTCAGATCGCCAAGCGCCTCGCGGATATAAGGCTCGACGACCTTGCGGACCTTCTTGGAATCCCAGTTGGAATCGAGGTGCTGGGTGGAGAGCACGATCTGCGTGACTTCCGCCGCCTTGCCGTCGGCGTAACGCACGGTGACCTGGCTCTTGGCGTCCGGGCCGAGCCTGCCGGCCTCGCCATTGCCTTCATGGCGCGCGGCAGCCAAGAGCTCGAGGATCTTGTGGCTATAGTAGATCGGCGCCGGCATCAGGTCGGGCGTCTCGCGGCAGGCGTAGCCGAACATGATGCCCTGGTCGCCGGCACCTTCCTCGCCCTGGCGGTCGGCGGCATTGTCGACACCTTGGCCGATGTCGGGCGACTGGCCGTGCAGCAGCACGTCGATCTTGGCGGTCTTCCAGTGGAAACCGGACTGCTCGTAGCCGATCTCGCGGATCGCCTTGCGGGCGACCGACTTGAACTTGGTCGGATTGACGACCGGATGGCCGGAGGCATCCGTCAGGATGTTGCCTGCCTTGTCCTTCTTCAAGAGTGTGTCGGGGACGCGGACCTCGCCGGCGATGACGACGCGGTTGGTCGTGGCCAGCGTTTCGCAGGCGACGCGAACCTTCCACGGATCCATGCCTGTCTTCTTGGCTTCGCGATAGACCAGATCGACGATTTCGTCGGAGATGCGGTCACAAACTTTGTCGGGATGACCCTCGGAGACGGATTCCGAGGTGAAGAGATAATTCTGCAGCGTCACGGGTGTCCCCTCTGAAAACATCGGCGGGCTGCCGATTTGGCGCGCCACGTGTTAGCGGTGGCGGGCGGCCTCCGTCAAGCACTACTGACGTCGGAACCGGTCGGTAATCTATATTCACATCAGTTTTGTGACAAAATACGAAATGCAAATAGCTAACATACCCCAGGAGCACCGCCGATGTTAGGTATATGCGGAGGATATTATTTTATACGGCGACAACGTGCGACGCAGATATGCTTCAGATAGTCATATCAGAAGAAAAAAACCCAAAGAGGTCGAGTAAATTCGGACGCTCTTCATTGGCGATGGGCATTTTGTCACGCTGGACTGCGTCGCCCCGGATAACGAGATAAATGACATTTAGGAAGTACCCTGCCTGCAGCACCAAGGCGGCAACGGCGGCCCAAATCAACGAATACCGGATCGAGCCGGTCATAATATATATCGTCATCAGAAAAATCACTAAAACGGCAGTCGCACCCACCAGAAACCGCGGGAAATACATTTGTTTGCCCCAATAACCCGGCTTGCCATCGACATCTTCATTTGGCGGGCGCTTCGGTGAGCGGTCGGACCCGACGATGAAGGCCGATTTCCAGCCAATCTCTCTACAGTAAGGATATGGTTGAGTCTACTGGAACATCTTTGCGGACAACAAAAAATCAGCCAATTATTACAATTGCGAATTTTTCTATAAAAAAAGTTTGGCTTCGCGTGACTCTGTTTGTATGATCCAAAATTCCTTGGAATCCCTACACAGTGCACCAAATGGCGATCCCAATCGCCAGGACTGTTACGATTATCCAGAATAAACATGCCTGGTCTCCGTTTTGGCCGTCATCGAACAAATTTCACTCTCCATCTCCTCCAAATCAAATAAACCCAACCGCAACTATCGCTTAATCAGCGTGCCTCGACACGACGTCGTTGAACCTGATTCGATTAGCCTGCGCTTGGAAGTGCTTTGTAAAACATAGTTTTTTGCAACTGAGACATGATACATCCCATCGTCGCGCCACCGGTTCCTCAGACTTTTGAAATTGACAGAGCAGCGTTCTAGAACAAGCCCGATATCAAAATCCCAACATAATGCATTTGCCATGAGCAGCATCGTCCGAACATCGGTGAATTTTTAGTTAGGGAAACCTACCACGAAACACTAGACCTGCGCCCGGGCGACATGGCAGAAGGCGGGCGGGTCGTTGGCGGAGACACTGATGCCGGAATATAACGTACTTTGCATCGGCAATGCCATTGTCGACATCATCGCGCAGTGCGACGATGCCTTTCTCGAGACCAACGGCATTATCAAGGGCGCGATGAACCTCATCGACACCAAGCGCGCCGAACTGCTCTACAGCCGCATGGGGCCGGCGATCGAGGCTTCGGGCGGCAGTGCCGGCAACACGGCGGCGGGCGTGGCGAGCTTCGGCGGCCGCGCCGCCTTCTTCGGCAAGGTTTCGAACGATGCGCTCGGCGACATCTACACCCACGACATCCACGCCCAGGGCGTGGCCTTCGACACCAAGCCGCTCAAGGGTGAGCCGCCAACGGCGCGTTCGATGATCTTCGTCACGCCGGACGGCGAGCGCTCGATGAACACCTATCTCGGCGCCTGCGTCGAATTCGGCCCGGAGGATGTCGAGGCCGACAAGGCAGCCGGCGCCAAGGTGACCTATTTCGAGGGTTATCTGTGGGATCCGCCGCGCGCCAAGGAAGCGATCCGCCAGACGGCCAAGCTGGCGCACGCGGCAGGCCGCGAAGTGTCGATGACGCTGTCGGATTCCTTTTGCGTCGACCGCTACCGCGACGAATTCCTCGAGCTGATGCGTTCGGGCACCGTCGACATCGTCTTTGCCAACAGCCACGAGATCAAATCGCTTTACCAGACCGCTTCCTTCGAGGAAGCGCTCGCCGCCATCCGCAAGGATTGCAGAATAGCCGCAGTCACCCGTTCCGAGAAAGGCTCGGTCATCGTGCGCGGCGACGAGACCGTCACCATCGAGGCGACGAAGATCAAGGAACTGGTCGACACGACCGGCGCCGGCGATCTCTATGCCGCCGGTTTCCTCCACGGCTACACGACGGGACGCGACCTGAAGGAGTGCGGTAACCTGGGCTCGCTGGCTGCCGGTATGGTGATCCAGCAGATCGGCCCGCGGCCCCGGCAGAGCCTGCGCCGCGAGGCCGAGCAGGCCGGACTGCTGAAGGGTGTTTGAGGCTCTGCGTCCCATCTTCCCGCCAGATCGCGAGCTGCGGGGGGGCAAAGTTGAACTACTCGCGTGGAACGGAGATCAAGCAAGTCCGAAACGTTTAACCATAGTGCCAATGTGGTTTTGGTTCTGTACCCAAAAACATAACCCCAAGCTTGTCCGCTCGGCGCCACTGGACCACTGCCTTATAACCTACGCCATCAGTTGGGATGTAAAGAACGAAGTCATTCGGAACACGGGAGTCCGCTGGTACCTGTAGCTCAGCCCCTTGGGAATGCATATTTCGAACGGTGCATTTGACTTCAGAATTTGAAATACCTGTCAGAATTGATGCTCCTTTTAGAACACGCCTCCGGCCAAGTTTTCGGGTATCTTCAGCGTTGTTCATTAGAACGCCCATGAGTCAGTAAGGGAAAGCTTGCTTCGTCCGTTCATTTACTTTACCGCAGCGCGGTAAGCAAGGCCTGTTATTGAGGAAAGGACACTTGCGCCATTCCTACGGGCGGCAGTAGTACGGTCGACCATTGACCATTTTCATGGTGCCATAGGCGCCGGGACCGCAAGTGGCCGGAGGGCCGTCGGCCAGTTGCAGGATTGTGGCGGAGACGGTGCCGGAGACGTCGAGGCTGGCGGCGGGATTGGTGACGCCGACGCCGACGTTGGTAGCGAAATAGGCTCTGCTGCCGCTTACAGTACCTGTCGTGGAGATGCCGCTCGCGACCCAGACGCCGTTGTAGTAGTAGCCGGTGGTGACCCCGGATTCGGTAATGGAAATGCTGTTGGTGTTGCCGTTGGCGACAACCTGAGCGGTGCCGGAGACGATACGGTCGGCGGTGGCGACGGTAGAGGAGGTGTCGGCAAGGTTGGCCCAGCCGCCGGAGCCGTAGCAGACCTGGAAGGTGGAACCGTTATAGCGGAGGGCGCCGGAGCGGTTGGTGTCGCAGGTTTCGCCGCTGTTGGAGAACTTAAGGGTACCGGAGATATCGAGTGTGGTGGACGGTGTTTTACCGGGCATGGCCACACCCATGGAGCCTTGGGTGGTGGCGATACCGCTGTTATCGATAATGAGGCGGGTCAGCCCGCTGGTGCGCAGAATCACGCCGTCGGCGCTATTTGTGCCCATTACCATGTTGCCTGCGGAGTAGTCGATGATACCCACCGAAGAGGGCAAGCCGGCGCGGCTGATAAAGATCGTGCTGCTGGAGGCGCCATAGAGGTGCAGAGTACCGCTGGGGCTGGTTGTACCGATTCCGACGTTGCCGGAGAAGTAGCCGTTGGTGCCGGAAATGGGGCCGGTGGTGCTGACCCCCTTACCGACGTAGACCCCGGCGGTGGAGACCTCCACCACGTTGCCATCACCGAGGACGACTTGATTGGATTTGTTGGGCTGGGCGTTGAAGCCGACGCCGGTGACGTTGCTGTAAGTATTGGATACGCCGCCTGTGAAGACGGCATAGGCGCCAAGGGCGGTGACGTTGCTGCCGATGTTGTTCCGCGCTGCAAGATACCCCAAGGCGGCGGCATTGAGGCCGGTATTGTATTGGCCCGCGTAGGATCCGATTACGGTGGAATTAGAGCCTGTATTATACTTCCCGGTCGCCACCCCCATTGCGACCAGGGCGTAGCCGGAGTTCAACTGCCCGGCTTCTTCACCCACCGCCGTCACGTAGGCGGACGTATTGTCCTTCCCGGCGAAATAGCCGACGCCCGTAAGGTGGGTCTGGGTGTTGTTCTGCCCGGCAAAGCCACCGACCAAGGTGGAATAGTCCCCGCTGTTAATCTGCCCTGCGGCATAGCCCAAGGCGGAGAGATAGAGGCCGGTGTTGGTCTGGCCTGCCAAGTACCCAGCCGCCGTTATGCTGTTGCCTGTATTGTTCTGGGCGGCATAGGTACCCATTGCGGTGACATTGGTGCCGCTATTGTTCTGGGCGGCGTAAGCACCCGTAGCTGCAGTGTTGGCGCCAGCATTGCTATAGCCGGCGTAGGTTCCTACCAGCGAGGCCGTGCTGCCGGTATTCTGGTAGCCCGCGCCATAGCCGAGTGCCGTTACGTTGCCAGCGTTGTTAAGGCGTGCTGCCGAGGCGCCAAAAGCCGTGACGCCGGTGCCGGAGCTGCTGAGGCCGGCACCGCTGCCCACGACCACGACGTTGGTGCCGGTGACGATATCGAGCAGGCCACGGATGGAGAGGTTGCCGTTGGGGCTGAGGGTGGCGACAGAGGTGCCGGAGGTAAGGCGGTCGGTGACCGTGCTGACGCCGGTGAGGCCGGACCCGTTGCCGACGAAGTTGGTGGCGGAGACGGTACCGGAGACTTCAAGAGCGGTGGTGGGGGTCGCGGTGCCGACACCGACTTGCCCAGTGCCGAGGATGCGCATTAGCTCGGTGCCGCCAGCCATGAAGTAATGGTTACGAGCACTGTTGTAACTGCTGTAGTAAAGGTTTCCGCTGGAGCCGTTAAGGCTGGAGTAGAGGCCGGTTATGTCGCTCAGACGGATAATGGGGGATGAACCCATAATGTTGAGCGACGTGCTGGGGGTTGCCGTGCCGATGCCGACATTGGTGCTGAAGTACCCGCTGGTGCCGGAGATGCCACCGGTGGTGCTGACGCCTTTGCCGACGTAAACGCCGGCTGTGCTCACTTCGACAACGTTGGCGTTTCCCAAAACCACCTGGTTGGACTTGTCGGCCGTATAAACGGCATAGCCCAACAGGGTGACGTTGCTGTAGGTGTTGGACGTGCCAGCCCAGCCCCCGACGGCGGTGACGTTGTTGCCGGTATTGGTCTGAGCGGCGGCATGGCCAACCGCTGTGAGTGCGGTGCCGCTATTATACTGCGCGGCGAAATCGCCAACTCCCACGACGTTGGGGCCAGCATTGCCGTACCCAGCCGACTTCCCCACGAAAGTGGCAGCGCTGCCGGTATTGATCATACCAGCCGAGCTCCCCAGTGCCGTTAGGTTGTCTGCGGTGTTGGAGGTGCCGGCCCAGCCCCCGACGACGGTGACGTTGTTGCCGGTATTGGTCTGTGCGGCGGCATGGCCAACCGCTGTGAGTGCGGTGCCGCTATTATACTGCCCGGCGAAATCGCCAACTCCCACAACGTTGGAGCCAGCATTGCCGTACCCCGCCGACTTTCCCACCAATGTAACGGCGCTGCCGATATTGGTCATGCCGGCGTTGGTGCCAACGGCGACAACATTGGTGCCAGAATTGGTTAACCCCGCATTGTTGCCGAGCGCGACCACATTGGTGCCGGTGACGATTTCAAGCCTCCCGGCCACGGTCAGAGCACCGGTCGGATCGATAACCGCCGAGCTTGTGCCGCTTACGATGCGATCGGTTGTAACTGTGAGGCCGGTGAGGCCGGACCCGTCCCCCACGAACGTGCCCGTAATGGTCGAGCCGCTAACAATCGGCGCGTTGGATGGACAGCCAATGTCGCCTCGTGAGGCTTCTCCATAGCAAAGCCGGTTGCCGGTGATGCCCATGGTGGTGGAGACGTTAACGACTGCGCCCCAGTCCTGCCCCCACGCCGGCCCTGCCACCAGCACGGCGGGGATCAAGAGGCGGAAAAGGAGGCGCATAAGTCACTGTACCGCAACCTTAACCGGTTGGCGTCGCTGTTGACGCCAAATGGGGCAACCGTCGTTGCGGGTTCGCCACTGCTGTGATTAAGGATGATGAGCGTGAGGTAGGCAAGCGAGAAGCCGAGCGCCAGTCCGAAACCCGGAAATGACGCTCGGCTGTCTGAACCGGCACCCCGCTTTGCGGGTGCTGTGGTCATGCTGTTCTGGATCGTCGTCGCATTCGGTCGGTATGCCCATGAGGCTTACCGGCCGTCCGTCCTCACTGGCCCGGCTTGTAGATCTGGTCGAATATACCACCGTCGCCGAAATGGTAAGGCTGCGCCTTCTTCCAGCCGCCGAATTGCGGGTCGTCGATGGTGACCAGCTTGATTGGGGGCAGCTTTGCAAGGTCCTCGGCCGGAACCAGGTCGGGCTTGGCCGGACGATAGTGGTTCTTGGCGATGATGGTCTGGCCTTCCTTCGAATAGAGCCAGGAAAGATAGGCCTCGGCCACCTTGCGCGTGCCTTTGGCGTCGACATTGGCGTCGACGACGGCGACCGGCGGCTCGGCCAGGATCGAGGTCGGCGGGTAGACGATGTCGAAATTGTCGGCGCCGAATTCGTCGAGCGCCAGATAGGCGTCGTTCTCCCAGGCGATCAGCACGTCGCCCAGGCCCTTCTGCGCAAAGGTGACGGTCGAACCGCGGGCGCCGCTGTCGAGCACCGGGGCATTGGCATACAGTTTGCCGATGAATTCCTTGGTCTTGGCCTCGTCATTGCCATCATGCGCGTTGGCATAGGCCCAGGCCGCGAGATAGTTCCAGCGCGCGCCGCCGGAAGTTTTCGGATTCGGCGTGATCACCTGGACGCCGTCCTTCACCAGATCGCTCCAGTCGTGGATGCCCTTGGGGTTGCCCTTGCGCACCAGGAAGATGATGGTCGAGGTGTAAGGCGCCGAATTGTTTTCGAATTTCTTGCGCCAGTCGGGGTTGATCTTCTTCGACTTCGAGACGATGGCGTTGATGTCGCCTTCGAGCGCCAGGGTCACCACGTCGGCATTGAGGCCGTCGATCACCGCCCGGGCCTGGGCGCCCGATCCGCCATGCGATTGCTGGATGGTGACGGTTTCGCCGGTTTCTGCCTTCCAGTGCGCGGCGAAGGCCTCGTCATAGGCCTTGTAGAGCTCACGTGTCGGGTCGTAGGACACGTTCAAAATGGTGGTGTCGGCAAACGCGAATCCGAGCGTGCCGAGCTGGACGGCCCCTGCCAGTAAAGGGGCAAGTAGCCATGTCTTGAGAGATCGAGTCATTGTGGTCTCCGTTTGCGATCTCATCAATCTACTAATTTAGTAGGAATTGGAAATGCGCTGCCGCTTCGTTTTTGGACCATTCGCGATTAGGTCATTCCAATTCTTCCGGAGGACACGAAATGGACTACTCGCGGGAATGGAACTGAAAGCCCTCGTCCAGAATCTTGCGAGCAGGCAAACTGACGATGGCGGCAGCCAAATTGCATCCAACAGTTCGGACCTGTTGGGCGCTGGTAGCTGTGCCAGACCAGCTCATCGGCAGAGAGCCCGAGAAGTACAGCGAGCTGATCGGGAAGATCACCGGCGTCTGATTGCGCGGTCCGTCCGGCGACGTTCACGGCTGGCGAAATGGGGCTTTCGCGTGCGTTACCTGCGAAGATAATAGGGCTAACAGGGGGCAAGGCTAACCGCCCGCTTTTCGCGCTGTGTTCTCGTGCGTAAGTAAAAGCTAATATGCAATCGGCGCACGTAAATGCCGCCCCTTGAGGCGGCATTTGGCAGAACCAACGTTAGTTGATGGTGTTGGCAGCGTAGCAGAGGATTACGGAGTTGGCCGTAGGCTGGGCAGACGGGATGGTGGTTGCGCCGCCGCTGGTGCTGTTCAAGCAGGCGGTGGTGCCGTAGATCACACGGCCCTTGGTGGCATCAACGCTTCCATCAATGGCTTTGTCGGCTTCCTTGGCATCGGCCAGTGGCATATCGGCAAACTGGACGACCAGGCGCTGGTCGGGACCGGCGGTAGCCATGGTGTTGACCTGTTGCGTAATGGTGCTGGTGGTGGACGAGCCGCTGCCGAAGTTGTGGTAGACCACGGCGGAGGTGCCAGCACCGCTGGTGCGGAAGCCGGGGAGGATGTTGCGCAGGTTGGACTGGTCGATGGTGCTGGCCCAGCTGGCGGCGGGGATGGTCTGGTTAACCAGCACCGCCATGTTGGTGGTCGGCGTGCCGGCGCTGGACAGCGCGTTTTGCGGCCACAGGCGTTGGCCGGAGTAGAACTGGCCGTTGGCGTCTTCAACCTGCTTGAGTTGGGCACCGGCCTTGGTACCGCTCGAGCGGTTGAGCAATTGCCAACCGACCGTGATGATCACGAGGGTGATAAGAATAGCGATGATGGCGACGATCAGAATGGTTTGGTCGATCGTATAGCCCTTGTTGGAGGTAAGACGGTTGAATAGGCGATTGAAAGTAAGTTGCATTCTCAGGGGGTCCTTTGCTGATTGTTGGTCTTGAGACCTATGGTACCCCGCTCCAGATGTTCTGACAGGCAAAGGAGAAATTTCTGACAGCGCTGTGTGTGATTTGTGCACTGAACCAGAGGGTTGCGCTGCCCGACGGCAAAACCGCCGCGGCGGATTTCGGTTCGGCAGGAGCGCCAATGGCGTCGTTGCGACCTGGTGGATAACGGCCACGCCGGGGCGCACTTGGGCGGCCGGTTATTGTCGCGCCGCAACAAAGGGCAGCGAGAGAACCGGCTGACAGAGGTTGGAGGCTGCTGTCATCCCCCCAAATTGTATTCCTACGTCAAACCCGAAAGCTCAGCTTTCGAGCGAGGGGGGCGATTCACCCTGGGGCCTGGCGGTTGGCTTGCGACCGAAGCCAGCGGATTTGGCAACGAGGGACCGCTGGGCGGCATAGTTGGGTGCTACCATAGGATAATCCGGGTCGAGTCCCCACTTTGCCCGATACTCCTCCGGCGTCATGCTGAAACGGGCTCTGAGGTGCCGCTTAAGAGACTTGAGCTTTTTCCCGTCCTCCAAGCAGACGATATAGTCGGGGAACACGGACCGCTTCCGATTGACGGCCGGGACAGGCTCAGGTTCTCGGAGCGCAGGCGGTTGCAAAATGCTCCTCAGCGCAGAACTGACACTTGCGATTAAGTCAGGAACGGCGGCGGCGGGGATCGCGTTGCTCCTGACAAACGCCGCGACGATGGTGGCCGTCACAGCCACCACGTCCACTGTTACGGGTTCAGTTTTGTCATCATCCATAGACATGCTCTTCGCCTTTCGCTGGCCCTCGTATTCGAGACACTGGCAGCACCATCTTGTGCGAGGGCGTTAACTGCACCGCCACGTTGGTGCTCGCCAAAAATAGCCGTAGGTTGTCGCTTCCGCATTGGCCGGGATGTCTGTCAGGATATAAGCGCTTTGCTTGCCGCGCTTGGCATGTGCCCTGCCATCATCTCCAGATGCCACGGTCAGCCTGCGCCATCCGATTAATTTCACGTAGGTTCTCCAACTTTCCGGCGGTTCCACCGGAATCGGCCGTCTCTTCGTTTCCTCTTGGAAGATACCTCCAACCAAATCCGACCCGAGAACTGTCGGATCTCCCGATTCCGACCGGCTGCGACCCCATACGGCATTTTGTCGCACGACCATTTTTTGTCCCCTTTCAGACCATGGCAGGCTCTCCGTCGCCATCCGGGAGATAGCATGGGACCTCCTTTTCGAACGCTAAATCCACGGTTGTACCCCTGCGTTACTATTACTTTTTGGCCGACCGGTCGGCTGGGACGGGGTTGCGGTGGCATTCGCAGGGCTGATCCTGCCGCGACACGGTGGTCCGCGCCGCCTGCGAGGCCGATGCTGGCTTCGCGGAAGTCCTTGGCAATCGATCCGCTCGGCGGCTGGGTACCATGAACCTTCCGATGGCCCCTACGGGCTCTTGGCGCGATTTGTGACGGACAGTCGCCATCATTGCGCATGCCAGCATCACCAGCGATACGTGGCGGTGCCATCCATGCCAAGAGCGGGTTTCATTATGGTCGAGGCCGAGTTCGGTCTTCGCAGCACGAAGGCCTTCCTGGGCAATCCCGCAACATTGCTGCACCGCAATCAACGTATCGATCGGGGTCCCGGCCGGAGACCAGGTAGAAAAGTAACGTAGGACGCGGTTTGCCTCGCGGTGTACCAAGAGGGCTGGAGTCCACAGCCCAGACCGGGTTTTGTCGTGTTCTGCCACATCCAGTTCAGGGAAGGGGCAGTAGGCCCATGCTTCAGAGCTTTCACCTCCTTCTTCCAAGGGCAAGCTGCGCCACAGGCAAGGATCGATGTTCCGTGCGATTTCCTCGGCCGTGCCGCCTGTGGCGGTTTGGCAACCGAAGTGATGGTTGGGGCTAACCCCAAGCACGTACCCCTTACACCAGCGGCGCAGGGTCATCTCAACATCGGCGCCACCTAAGATGCGGTCGGCGGCCACCCAGTTGAAGGGAACGTCCGCAGCCTGGGCGCGGCCGATCATTTCCAGCGCCAGATGGGACTTTGTAGCAAAAGGGATGCCCGCAGGCACGTGGGTCCGCGCCAAGCGGGAAGGGTCGTCCGTCCAAGCCTTGGGCAGGTAAAGGGCGCGATCAATGAATGCATATCCGTGCTTGGATACGTAGGCTCCAAACAGGCCGATCTGGCAGTTGGCCATCTTGCCCGTTGAGCCATTGACCTGCCGCGCCACCCCACAGGATGTCTTGCCCTGTTTGATAAAGCCCGTCTCGTCTATCGCTAAGACCGCATCGTTGTCAGCCAGAGTTTCGAGTGCGAATTTGCGTACGATGTCGCGCAGGAGGTCTGCGTCCCACTTGGCTCTTCCAAGAATGGCCTGCTGGCGCCACGGCCCGGGGTCGCCCGCAGCCTCAGCGCGCATCCAGCCGGTCTTGCGGTGCTCATCCCGGAGCAGGCCTTCGAGGAATAGACCAGCTGAAATCGCCACACGCTCCTGAGGGAACAGCCTCCTGATCCGGGACTTCACATCGTGCAGCGTCGCTGCCCAAATTCTCAGAGTCGTTTCAATCGATTCAACCACCGCCAATAACCCCTTTTGCCAGCCCGAACAAAAGCGAAAAAAACCGAGTAAACCTGTTGCGAAACGCAACTGTAATACTGGCTTCTTTCTCAGCATTCTTTTAGCGAGACAATAACACCCCGTCGACAATTTAGGCGGCGCACAACTCTCACATTCTGTTGTTAGAAACAAGCTTGACTTAGCAAATTCGCGTTGGCATAACCCCGATGCAAACGAAAAGAGAAGCATCTTTCCCAAGCGAGCAAGGATAGTGCAGGAATAAATTTGCTCATCTGGCCGTTATATTAGAAAATGGCGGCGGTGTATCATGTGTTAAAGAAACTCAGCCAAATGCTAGAGACCGTGTTTTCTAGCAAGTGGGGGCGAGTGTCAGCGTGTATCAAGGGTGTCGTTGAAATCTAGGTGAAGACGCTACGTCGAAGCAACAATATGACTGGCGGAAACCTGCCAATGTTTTGGAAGGCTTTGATGCATGGCAATGTATGGGCGAGACGCGCGATAATATTCGATATCTAATCGCAGATATGTCTTTTGGGTCACTTTATAGCGGCAGGTTAAAGCCGGATACACCGGACTAAAGAGGGCCGGATGAACGGTTCGTGGATAGCGTGCCGCCTGCGAAGACTCATAGTCAGCGCAACGGAGGCACTTTCTACTGGCCCACGCTTGCGACGGCGGTTGCTGATCGACGGGTAAGGGCGCGGGGTGAATGAGAACAGGAAGTCGGGCTGAAACGATGGAAATGTCCGAAGTGCCGCTCTCGATGGCCGCAGCCAGTGCCAATGGCATTGCCCACGTAACGGGCGGGGACCCAGCAAAGGTTCTTGCCGTCGCCGAAAACCTGCAACCCGAAGTCGCATCCTCCATTTTCGAGTTGGTCGAGGCTGGGCGGGCTTACGAAGCCCTGGCGTATCTAGATCGCCAGGAGGGTGCCCTCCAGTCTCCGGAATTGCGCCGGCTCCGTGGCGATTTGGTGCGCGCACTCCAAGTTTTGGAAGCCCACCGTCGCCCTGCGCATGGCGAAAGCACTTCATTGGCCGCGCTCGACTGCATTCTTGATGCCCAGTCGGCCCGCCGGGTCCCGCCGCCGCCCACCAAGCGTTTGACGGGAGTGGCACTCATGACAGGCCACCTGGGCGCCGGGGGAGCTGAGCTCCAGATGGCGCGGACCGCAGAGATGCTTGCCGGGGCGGCGGGTAGCCAGCAGAAAATAGCGGGCGTGAAGCTCTCGCGTCCATTCCATGTGGTTGTCAATTCGCTGACGCCGAACACCAACCGTCCGCTCAACTTTTTCGGCCCGGTTCTCGCACGCAAGAACATTCCTGTTTGGGCTTTGGAGGACTTGCCCCCTGCCGGCCTTGAAGACAGCCTCATAAGCGACGAGACGACCAGGGCTCTCTTGCCGCTGCTCTACCCGAACATTCGGAAAGGCCTGCGTCTCGTCTCCTGGTTCCAGCAGCAGAAGATTCAGGTCGCCTACATATGGCAGGACAACGCCATTCTGCATTTCGCGGTGGCGGCGTTGCTTGCAGGAGTGCCCCGCCTGGTGCTCAATTTCCGGGGTATGCCGCCGGTTCTGCGCTGGAAAGAACATCTCCCGGAATTCGAAAAGCTTTACACGGCGCTCGCCGCAATGCCGGGTGTCACCTTCGTCTGCAATAGCAGCAAGGCGGCATCAGCCTATTCGGACTGGATTGGGTGTTCGCGTGATGCCTTCCACGTGATCTCCAACGGATCCGACCTCCATTCTGCCCACCCCACTGCGCGCGAACTGAAAACCTGGTCGGAGTTCGACGCCCGGACACGGGATGCCACCATAACGATCGGTGGCATCTTCCGGATGCACCCCAACAAACGGCCGTTGGAATGGGTGCAGTTCGCCCGGTATTACCTAAATTCGCATCCAAAGGCGCGGTTTGTGTTGATAGGCTCGGGGGTGTTTTTTGAAACGGTCCGTGATCTCGTACGCACCCTTGGGCTCACCCGCCGGCTACTGTTGGTCCAGCAGACGAAGGCCGGAACCTACTGGCTCAAGAAGATGGACGTGTTCCTCCTGCTCTCTCGGTATGAAGGCACCCCGAACGTACTGATTGAGGCTCAATTAGCCGGGGTTCCCGTCGTCTGCACGCCGGTAGCGAACGCGACCGACACCTTTGTTGACGGGGTTACGGGACTGGCGACCTCAGTTGCCATCGATGTCGAGGACATAGCCGCAAAGGTTGACCAGATAGCGACCCACGCTCGCTTGGGGGATGCCGTTCCCCATTACGCCCGCCGCCACATCTCTGCCCGTTACTCGGCTCGGTCGATGATCGAGCACACCGTGCGCGTGCTGTCGGGTCAGCGTGACGAGTGGCGCATTTCGGTTGGGTGATTTCGTGACACGATTTGAAAACAAGGAACAAGATATGCCCGGAACCCCCAATACTCCCAAGCTCGCCGTGAAGGTAAGAGGCACGAGGATTGCAATTGCCTTACAAGAAATCGAGGACGCTTGGGAGGCGGAGGACTATGCGGGTGCGGCTATTTTGAGCCGGCAGCTTTTGCAGTCCGACCCCGGCGCCATTCAGGGTTTGGTCCATCTCGCCCGCGCGGCCGCGCTCATCGGCGACTGGGATGACGTTGCTGAAGCGGGCGGAGCACTGGTTCGGAGTAGCCCGAAAGATGCTTTCGTGGCCGCTGGCAAGCTAAACCGTGCCGGACGCGCGTTGGAGGCGGCCAAGATTTTCGCCCAATTAAACGTGCAGGAAGACTGGTTCGATGCAGAGGCAGCCAATCTGGCTCGCAAGGATGCCGATCTACTGATCGCCGCAGGCGAAGCCGCCGTGACGAAGGAAGACAGCGAGGCAGCGAACGTCATATGGGTCGCCGGCGTCCAAATTGCGCCGCGGAGCCAGATTCTCGCTGGCAAGGTGCGACGTCTAACACGGGGTCTGAAGATGGCCCTTGCCAATCTGGATCCCGATAAGGATCCGGACGACTATGCCGACGTTTGCCGTGACTTGGCGTGGGTTAACCCCAGCAACCTTGCGGCGGCCGTAAGGTTTGCGCGAGCGAGCGAGCGATCAGGCGAGACCACCGCTGTCGATGCGTGGCTGAAGGTGCTTTCGTTGGCGCCCGATAACGAGGCAGCGGCGGCGCGGCTTGGCAACCTCGCCGGTAAGGGCCAACTGGAAGACCACGCAATATCGGGTCTGCTCGCTCTCGGGCGCGGCGAAACGTTCGACCCAATCATCAAGGTGTTGGCCGCTGGGCGAGATGCAAGAGCCAGGAAGGCCCTCGACAAAGACATCCGTTTGGCAACCCAGCGGGCCGCAAAGTTGAAACGCGAGGCAAACCCCAAAGCCTACTTGGCTGCCTGGAAAGATGTTTTAGCCCTCGAACCCGATAACCTGCGCGCCGCTCGGAAGGTGATTGGCGGAGCCGGCCACTTGCGTGACTACGCAGCTTTAGTGGACGGCTGGGCGGCTTACCTGGAGATCACACCAGAGGCGGCCGGGGCCGACCGCTTGGCTGCGGCAGCCCTGCGCGCCGGTGATGAACAGCGCGCGCTCGAGTGTCTCGCGCGCAACCGACTTACCGGCGAATTGCCCAAAGCAAGGCTCAATGCACTTTGCAAACGTGTTCTCCAAGCGGGCAAGGTCGCTTTGCGGGATTCGGAGTTTGACTTCACCCTGGCTTGTTATCAAACGCTGACACTGGTCGACCATGCCGGGGCGGACGGTCTGCGGTTTGCTTTGGCCAACGCGTTGGCCGCAAGTGCCAGGAGATCGGAAATTGAGGGTGATCGGGCTGGGGCAGTCGCCCAGGCCGAGCAGGCGCTGGAACTCGTTCCGGATCATGCTGCGGCGCTCACCCTGGTTGCACGCCATCGGGGCGATAAGGGGCCTAGCCACCTTTCTCGAGCGCTGCGTGAT
Organism: Mesorhizobium abyssinicae; assembly: GCF_049887195.1. Taxonomy (NCBI): domain Bacteria; kingdom Pseudomonadati; phylum Pseudomonadota; class Alphaproteobacteria; order Hyphomicrobiales; family Phyllobacteriaceae; genus Mesorhizobium; species Mesorhizobium abyssinicae. Next base: position 38,072 of record NZ_JARAKC010000023.1, on the reverse strand, counting down.
CAAGACAGCCACGGAAGTAACGCGGCACTTGAATTGACGGAAAGCTGAGCGGCACATTTGCAAAGCTACATGTAGTCGTCGCAGTCACGAGAAGTATTGAGCAAGCCACGAGTGCTACGAACCTCACGGAAAGGTTCTCGAAGCAAGAGCGGACATCGGAGAGACGGACGTGAAGATCGTAGGTTCCCGAGAATTAGTTGAGAATGCAAATGCATCCGGTGCAGCAAGCAGAGCATCGTCTACCCTTGAGTCTTCGGCGAAGCCGAAAAGACGGAAGCAGCCTCCAAAGGCTGCAACGCCGACAGCCGAGCCAGTACCTCCTGTTGACATGAAGGAAGTTGGTGAAGCCGTCCGCCGGATCAAGCAGGCATGGAAGGATAAGGACTATCCCGGCACGGCGACTTTGAGCCGCAGACTGTTAGGATGGGAGCCGGGCAACATATTCGGCCTGCTCTACTTGGCACGCGCCGCCGCGTACACCGGAGAGTGGAAAGACGTAGCTGAAGCCGGGGCAGCGATAGTCCCACATAGCCCGCGTGACGCTTTCAACGCCGGGCGCAAGCTCAACCGTGCAGGCCAAACCCTTCAAGCTGCGCAGATCTACGCCAAACTGGAAATTCATGAAGACTGGTTCGACGCCGCCGTTGCGGATCTGGCCTGGAAGGAAGGTGTTTCGCTTCTCAAGGCGGGGCAGATAGCCGACAAGGATGGGAATCACGGCCTTGCCAAGGTGCTTTGGGTAGCGGGCCTGCGGATCGCTCCGCGGAATGAAGTGCTGGCCCGCCGTGTGCGGCAGCTTGTGCTACAAGCGATAAAGACAGCCAAAGGCCAGGACCGAAACAAGGACGTTGTGGCCTATGCCGATGCCTGGCGCGAAGTGCTTTGGCTTTCTCCGTCAGACGTGCTCGCGGCGGCCAAGCTGGCCTGGGCACACGAGCGCCTTGACCACAAAGATGCCATCGACGCGTGGCTCAAGGTTCTTGCAATCGCACCGACGCACGAAAAAGCCCTTGATCGGCTTCGCTACCTGGCATTGCGCCACGACCTTGAAGATCGTGCGGTCCGAGGGCTTGTTCAATTGGATCAGAACGAGGCTATCGAGGCACTGGTCAAAGAACTGTCCGAAAGCCGGGACGCCAAGGCCCGTGAGAGTCAAGACAGTATCCTCAAGGTGCGGCTGCGCGAGGCATTGGCTCGCGCTCGTGGTTTGGATCGCGATGCGGAACCTCGGAGCTATTTGGGCGCATGGAAAGATGTGCTGGTCCTCGATCCGATGAATCTCGGCGCCGCCAAGAAAATCGTACAAGTTGCGAGGCAGTTGGGAGACTACTCGGAGCTTTTGGAGGGACTGATCACCCTTCTTGAGATCACCCCGGATGACACCGTCCTTCGAGGGCGGCTCATCAAAACTGCGCAGCGTGCGGGTCGAGAGCAGCGCGCGTTAGAATGGCTGGCCGACCACGGGCTGGCGAACGTGCCGAAGGACCAGGTTCAAATCCTTCGCAAGCGGGTATTCAACACCTGCAAGCACGCCCTCCGGGCATCGGACCTTGATGCAGCCATGGGTAGTTTCCGCACCCTACAGCGCATCGACGGGCAAAATTCCTCGATCACGGCGCTAAAGCCGGCTGTTTTAAAGAGGGCGGTCTCAAGCGCTTGGGAGGCTGAGAAGGCTGGCAACCCGGCCTTAGCTGTTCCCTTAGCTCGACAAGTCCTGGATATCGAACCGGATCACCCGATTGCGCTGAAGATAGTAGCCAGGGATCTGTTGCGCCATGATCGTTGTGAGGAACTGGTGACTCTATGCCAGCCCTTTATCAAGCCCGGCCCGGAATATGTAGCTGTGCAAAAGCTGCTGGACCGGGCGAGCGCCAAGCTGGCGTGTTGACCAAGATGAATATGGGTCGCTTTCCGGCCGAACGACCTCCCGCATAGCGGCGGATCAAACCTCCTTCGGCCTTTCGCCCAAAATCCTCACCGGGAGGCCGTGTGCCTCCCGCTAGCTCAAGCCGCTCTATTCGTCAGGTCCGGACCAGGAGTTATGCAGTGACGGCCAAGATCATGAAGCTAGCCGCGGGTAGGGCGGCTGCAGAAGAGCCTGAGGTCGCTCTCGCATCCCGCGTTGCGGAGCTCGAAGAGCGCCTTGCTGAAACCGAACTCTTCAATAATCACCGCGTGCTGAGGTCACGGATTGAAAGGTTAGAGCGAGACATCACCACCTATCGCGAAGCGCGGGAGACGGCCGACTTCGCCAACATTGACCTGCGGCAAGCGCTGGAACAGTCCACTGCCTCGGCCGACGCAGTAAAGGCCTCTCCGGCCTTTCGCTTGGGCACTTTGCTTATCGAGACGTGGCGAGATTGGCGTTCGATAGGCGGACTGCCGAGCGCTATATCGCGATGGTTGCGCGAGAACCGACAGCAGCAGGAAAACGCTGAAGGACTGCTGGTCCCTGACGGTTCGGTGACGGAATACACCGCAGCAACAGAAAGAGCGTTAGAGATTGCTGGGAAACAGGGCCTACAAGAAGCCAAACGCTGGATCGCCGATCAGCATTTGCGGGATTCTGTGGCCGCAAGGGCGCTTTCCGAACTCGCGTCCTTTGCACGAAGGAATGATCCGAGTGAGGCCGTTCGTTTGGCGGAAGCTGCCCTGGAAGTGGATCCGCACGAGAACCGTGTCAAGCGTCTTGCTTTTCTGATGGCTGAATCCGGATCGGTTACGAATGCCGCCCAACTTTTGCGTTCGGCGATCGGACGGGGCGCGAGGTTCAATGCAGCAGAGGAGGCCCGTGGGCAGGAAATGCTGGCGATGGCCGATCTGGCGTCGACGGGCCTCGTCTTCGTTTCTAAGCGGAAATGGGCACCGGCGGTGGGGTCAGCGAACCGACGAGTGCTCATTCTTGCTCCGCAAGCCTTCCCATATCACTGGTCCTCACTTTCGATGCGGACCCACGCCGTCGCGGAGAGCCTCGTACAGTCGGATATACTAGTCGACGTGGTTACCGCCCCCGGCTATCCCGATATCGGCAACAGCAACGTGGATCAGGCGAAACGACCACCTTCACGCAATGTGGATGGCATCGACTACCACCTTCTTCCGCCTGTCAAGGCGCGGCCAGGCGTCACCAACGAATACGTCCAACAGACTTCGCTTGCCTTGATGTCATGCATGCGGCGCCTGAAAACGACAGTTCTCATCGCCCCCCTGGAGTTGATGCATAGCTACCCAGCCGTAGTGGCATCACAGAGATTGGGTGTGCCACTGTTGCTGGACTGCTGGAGCGCCACCCCGGAGGAGAGCCAGTGCCACACCGAGCGTGGGCGGATTATGTCACGGACCGAAGACTCTTTGCTTCACTACGCGCAAGCCGCCGTGGCGCGCACGCCCGCCATCGCTGCCCGGCTAAGCCTCGCAGCACGCGGTCCGAAAGTGTTTTTGGATATAGATGGCGTCCCTGGGCGCAGTTCCTCCGAACCTGTATCGAAGTCGCCTGAAAATGCCGAGTTTGTCTTCGGATATGTGGGGGACAATAGCGGCGATGTCGACTTGGAAAGCCTTATCACCATCGTGAAAGGCCTGGTCGCGGCCGAGCTCGATGCCAGACTTGTCATTCACTCGGTCGGGGCGCGCATCCAGGCCGTGCGGGACCAACTTGAGCTTGCCGGCCTAGGCCAGCGGGTCAGTGTAGTCTTGAAGTCCCCTCCGGGCCGGCGTGCTGGCCTCGCCTACCAAGGGATTGAGGCTATTGTTGTCCCATTCGCGCCCGAGGAGGAGGCAGTCAAGTCGCCCTACCAGATTGTGGCGGCCCTGCGACACGGTAAATGCGTGATTGTCGTTGGCGGCGAGAGTTACCGGGACGTGTTCGGCCCGGCCGTGGTGTGGGCAGAGGATACACAATCAGCCATTGATTCCTTGAGAGCGTTGGCTGTCGACGTTGAGCGACGCACCCTACAGGAGTCGCAAGCGCGCGCCTGGGATGCGGCCCATCCGAGCGGAAAATCGCTCGTAGCAGCAGTCGAGTCTCTATGATGGACAGGCAATGACGAGCGTACCTATCGCAACCGCTGCAGAAGGCGCGGTCCGGGACATAGTAGACGACGAACTCGACAGAGTAACGGCTGCAACTGGTATTCGGCTGACGTCCAGTGAACACGCGCAGCTAAAGGCGCGCGTGGAAGCCATGCGCAAGACGGCAGACCTGACGCCGATGCTGGGTGAACTGTTTCCGCTGATAAGGAAACAGCCAAACGATGAGCGTCTTCAGCGTCTGGTGGCCACAGCTCTGGCGCGGGTACAGGATCCCCGCGCGGCCCTAGTCTGGCGCGGGATTGACCGCCGTTTTCCTGAATCTGACACGGCGCCTGTCCGCGTTGTACGTGACATATACAGAGCCAAGGGGCTTGAAGCAGCCGAAGCCTACATCGAAAGGAAATTCCCGGAAGTTCCGGAAAAACCGATACGACGGTTCGTGCTTGCCAGGGCGCTGATCGAGGCGGGAAAGGCGGACGCAGGCGAGGATTTGCTGGGAGACCTCATCGAGGAGCCCGGTGCAACCGCTTCCCTGCTCATCAAGGTTGCCCAACTCCTACTTAAGCAGGGCCTGTTCTCCGAAGCCGAGACAGCTGCAGAAGTCTTGATTTCCCGCTTCGGCAATACGCAGGAGCACAATGCGGTACTGCACGAGGTCAATCATGCCCAACGGATGGTCGGCGTGACAGGCACGCCAGACGATCACCGCTCGGCTATGCTGGTTCGGACGATCCACAAGGTCCTGGGCGATGACCTGCCAATCCCCTCACTGGTCCCTGACAACCGGTCGCTTAGCTCACTGGGTCCTGTCGTGATGATTGGCGGCTCGCTTGCTGCGGGCGGGGCTGAGCGCCAGTTCGCGGTAACAGCACTTGGCCTCCACGACGCCGCCACGGCTGGGGTGCCGATCGATGGGATCGAATTCCAGGGGCCTCTGACCCTCATCTTGCGTTCGCTCACCTCTCGAGCAGGTGATGATTTCTACCTGCCCCGTCTTCGTGACGCCCACCTGCAGGTGCACGAATACTCAATGTTTCAACCCTTTGGAGGACGGCCGCGGCGGTCGCTATCGAGATTCGTCGCCCCCTTTCTTCCCCATTTGCCCGGCCGTATGCGGGAAGGCATCGTTCACCTCGCCGATGCGCTGCGTTTTTTATCGCCAGAGGTGGTCCACATCTGGCAGGACGGTTCGATTCTGGCGACTGGGGCTGCGGCAGTCCTGGCCGGGATTCCTCGCATTGTCCTTGGCGTGCGTACCATGCCGCCCACCGATCGCCACGATAGGGCCAAACCAGAATACCATCCGATCTTTTCTCATTTGCTGAGGCGACCGGGCGTGACAATGGTTTCGAACTCCCGCCTGGTCGTCGGCCGCTATGCCGACTGGCTAGGCGTGGGCCACGACAAGGTCCGCGTCATACCCAATGGTGTCGCACCGCCTGACACCACGCCCGCCCCGGAGAGCCCTGCGCAAGCGGCGCTGCTGCCGGCATCTGGCAAGCGATTTGTGGTGGGCGCGGTAATGCGCATGGCCGAGGTCAAGCGCCCTTTGCTTTGGGTTGATTGTGCCGCCGCCATACTGGCGAGATGCCCGGAGGCTTGCTTCATCGTTCTTGGCAAAGGGCCGCTTCTGGAAAGTGCGATTGAGCGCGCGCGCGGCCTTGGGATCGGTGATCGCATTATCTTTACCGGTACAAAACCCGATGTCGGATTCTGGTACTCGCAGATGGACGTGCTGCTGCTGCTCTCCAGATACGAGGGTTTGCCCAATGTGTTGATCGAGGCGCAGATGTGCGGCGTACCAGTCGTCACAACGCCTGCGGGCGGGTCTGCAGAGGCGCTCGAGCCAGGTGTCACGGGTACCGTTCTGCCGTCGATCGATGTTGAACCAGCGGCCGTGGCAGACGCCGTGCTCGCCTGGCGCCGCGATACGAGCCAAAGAGCTGAATTGGCCGAGTCACTGAAGGAATGGGCAAATGCGCGCTTCTCCGTTCGCCGAATGCTCGAGCTGACCGTTCAGAGCTACCTCGAATGAAAGGCCTACGGTTGAATACGAGGGATCTTCTCAAGTCGGATAAGGATCCATCTTTGGCAAGAGTGCCGCGACTCCGCTCGTCCTGTGCTGCGGCGACGGTGAGAGATCGAGACGAAGCGGCAACGGGGAGAAATGACATTCGTCTGAGCGTCATGGCCCGCCTAATGACGGCTCGGTCCCTCGGATCTTTCCAGAAGGCGAACATTGCTCAGTCGGGGCTTGCTTTTGCAGGCGAGGCGTCTGGTCGGTCCCATACTGCTCAGGGCTATCAGGTCAGCCTTGGATTTGGAGGCTCATGATGTTGACCCGGAACAAAACAATACTTGCCGATGCGCCGGGAGGTCCCGCCATCGATGCGCCGAGAGAAATCCATGGCGGAACGGCTTCAATCAGGACGCTGCCGTTCGGCGGCTGCTTTCTTCATAACCCGATCAATGCCGTTTTGAGAAAAGAACAGCAGGCCAGCATCTTCACTGAAATGGGACTGCGGGGTACTCCATTCTCCCTATCCGCAAATACAAATCATCAACTTATCGATTTTGTAACTGGGAAGCTGAACTTCCCTGATTGGCTGAAGAACATTGTTTACGGCGAATTTGTCGACCCGCCGAGCCCTGAGAAAGCGGAACTCATCTTTGGGAGTGACCTTGCGCTGGTTGGAATGTCAACGCCTACGGAGCTGATATTCGATAAAGCGTTGCTCAACGTAAACAAGGTTGATGAGTTTATCAAAGAAGAGTTGTCAGCGCTTTCCGCCGAAAAAAAATTGGTGAGCAGCTGGAGAAAGGCTCTCCTGGAATCGAATGAAGGCGCTCGAAAAGATCTCTCAGAAGAGCTTTACAACGCTATATTCAAATATGGGAATGTTCGGGAGCACGTTCCGGACGTCGTCAGGCATACGTTGTCCCGGTCGCTTAATGTCGACGAAATGACAAAATCCGTGGCTGACCTGCGCGACCGGCTCGACATGCCGATGGGAATGATCCTCTACAATTTCATGTTCATGCCGGACGGCCGTCCTGTTCAATGGCCAGCGGGTTTCAAAGGAGATTGCATCGAAGTCGCGCGCAGACTGGACATCCCGGCTTTCGACTTTGCCCCGTTTGTGGCGCAGGAGGGGGTCGACAAGGTGTTGATGGACGATCGACGCCACTGGAATGCGCCGTACTACTTGCCACTCGGTGAAATCCTGTTTGACTTCTGCACCGGGATCGTCGACCGGTCGCCCAAGAGGAAAGTGCCGAAAGCTGGGAGTTCTCGCCTCGAAAGGGCGAGGGCCGATGCGCCGGCAGCGGAGACAGTAAAGCATCCCGACAAGGCTTCGAAACCAGCATCCAAAACGGGCAGCGCACCAAAGATAAACACGCCCAAGGAGACGGTTGGGAAGGCGGTTGTTGCGCCGGCAACCGTAGCAACGCCGCGCGCATACGCGTTTGATGCTAGGACAGGAAGCTATCTTCCCGATCATGCATCGAGCATTTTTGCGGTTATCGTTCTAGGCGGCGCCTGGGCCAATGGCTTCAATGGCGACCCCGATGATATCACCGTCTCCCATGTTCCGGAACATCCAGGCAAGGCCTTGATGTTCGACGTCGGCCTGCGATCACGTGGACGAGACGTGGCTAGTTTCGTCGATCTGCGCGAGCGCGGCGGGGGCGGTGCCAAGGAGACGCCTTGCGCGGGAATAGCCGACCAGCTGATCCGAAATGCGTCGGCCCGTTTCCAAGACGCGCCGCCGATGCTTTTCTTCTCGGTCTCCAAAGGAGGAACGGGCATATCCGGTGCTGGTCAGACGGACGAAGACGGTCTCCTCCGCGGCTCGGCCCAGCACCGCGAAGTGCTGCGTCTAGTCCACCGGGCGAGGGAGATCGCTGGTGCCCAGAAGCGCCGGCTTGAGGTGGCGGCTATCTGCTTGTTGCATGGGGAATACGAAGCCGCTCGCAATAGTTCAGGTTCTGCTTACCGCCGTGGGCTGTCTTTGCTCCAGGTTCAATATGACGCTGACATTCGCGCACTAACCGGGCAACCCGATCCGGTTCGTCTCTATCTGACGCAAACCAACCGGGGCTCCGCCCGCTTCAAAACGCCTGAGCTAGCCATGGCCCAGCTCAACGCCAGGTTCGACAACCAATATGTTCACTGCGTAGGTCCCGTGTATTTTGCGCCGCCGGAGGCGCGGCCGGAGCGCGCGTCAATGCATCTCAAAGCCTCGGGCTACCGGCGCATCGGCCAATTGTTCGGCCGATTTCTGCTCGACGACCTTTGGGGCCATCAGCGAGAGCCGCTGCGAGTAGAGGAAGCCTATTGGATTGGCCAGCGGACCATTCGCCTTCGCTACAATCGCGCCATCGCCTTGGAACAAGACAACAGCCGAGTGAACATTTCGGACCTTGGTGCGGGCCTGGGAATTGACTTTCATGACGGAACCCCTTGGTCCCCAACAGTGGAGGCCGTCCGTCTGGCGAGAGATCAGGATTGTGAGCTCGATGTGGATCTCAGCGCGCCATCCCTAGGATTCCGGAAGCTCCTGTTAATCGCGGCGCGAACAACCGGCGGAGGGGGCGTAGGGAGCCACCACGGCGCGCGCAGCGGAATACGGTCGAGCGAGCCTTTCGATGTCGATCCGCTGGACGGGTGCGAACTCTTCGATTGGGCCTGCTCCGAGCAGGTAGTCCTTCCATGAGCTCCAACAACTGCGATCGGCGCGTGGACTGGACGACCACCACGCGGGACCCCGTGGGGCGCCCGGCCGATTCTGACCTCATCGTCGCCCGACGTGCACAGGCTTGCTCAGCATGTCCCGCCGCGGGGTTCGAATGACGAACCAAGATCGGATCGAGGGATGGCGGAAAAAGCGTCAGGCCGGCCTTATGCCGACCGACCCGCAGGCAAACGCCCTTTCGGCCGCCTTCACCCAAATCCGCGCTCTAGTCGGCGAGCCAAATCGGGATATCCGCACGATCGTGCAAATTATACTCAATGGCTTACCCGCCTTTCCTAACGCCGACCGCCGTGAACTCTACCAGCGTGTCCACGATGGCACCGACGCTGCCATTAAGGAGCGGGGTCTTTCCGAGATCGCTGCGGACTATTGGACGCGGCGCGTCAAAGGCGCTGTCAGAATGCTCGAAGCTGACCTGCGCAAGGGCGTTGACGTGTTCGCCTCCGGCTATCTGCCTAACGGTCTTGCCGAATTCGATGCCAAGCTTGAGGCTGGTTACCGTCTTCGCCTTCGTCAAATGCGGGTCACACGCGCACGCAAAGAGCGTCGCCGGGCAACCCGCGAGGATCGAGCCCATGTCATACCAGTGTTGCCTGACGAAGCCGCCGACCTGGCGCGTCTTCGGCCGCTTCTGGATTATCTCCATGCCGTCCAGCGACCGACGCACCATGGCACCGTGCCCCGCTTCCAGACTATCGGTCCGCTTTTCTTCCTTCGGCTTCTACTGATTCAAGCAGACAGCCGCATCGCGCTGATTTGGCTTTTCGTCGGCCCGTTGGTCATAATGGTTCTTTGGTCATCCATGTACATCCTCAATGGGATGAGGTTCGTCCTTGGAATGGATACTGTTACATTTACCCTGACCGGTGTCGTCGTGTGGGTTATGCTGCGCCAGATTGTCTTCAGAAGCAGCGAAGCCTATGTAAGTGCGCGAGGATGGCTTAACCTTGAGCCAATTTCGCCGGTTTTGCTGTCGGTTATGACAGGAGGAGTTTATCTCCTCGTGTATTTATTCGTTTTGTCTGCGATGATTGGATTTGGCCGATTCTTGGGGGTTATCTCACTCCCCGATGATGTTCTTGGCGCCTTGTCGTGCATTGCGGGCATAGCGGTCATAGCGGTGTCTATGGGCATAATATTTGCAAGTATAGCGTCGCGTTGGCACTATTTCATGCGTTTTTCGTCGGCGATCGAACGCTTCCTGCAGGTGTTTTCCAGCGTTTTCTTCGTCTCGGAGCAACTGCCGTACGAATACAGGAGTTACTTCCTCTGGTGCCCACTGGCTCATGGATTTCAACTTCTGCGATCGGCCTACTTTGTGGCCTACAAATCGCAGGACGCCAGCCCGAACTACTTTCTGGTTTCGATCACTGTTTTTGTCATCTCGGCGCTCGTTGCAGATCGGCTTGCGCGACCGAACCTCCAGCCCACATAACATAATGATAACGCTCGAAAACGTACTGGATGTGCCCCATATTTTTGGGGATAGTCATGTCCTATTGGAAAACGCCAACCTCGTGCTCCCACTTGGGCGCTACGCGCTGCTCTCAGCCAATCCAGAGTACCACCCGGCGCTGATCAATGTTCTGGCAGGCTTAAAAACGCCGCGGCAGGGATTCGTGCATCGCAGCGGATTTATTTCGTGGCCGATCGGCCGCGCGGGTTTCCTTCGCGGAAAGCTGACGGGAGTCCAGATGACTAAGTTCATCTGCTCCCTGTATGGCATTGACGCTGAGCAGTGTCTGACTTTCCTTTCTGAGATAATGACAGCTCCTGAATTTATCGAAAAGCGAATAGCCGAATGGCCAAGTTACGTACGTCTAGAATACACATTCAGCATGGCATTGGTTCCGAAATTTGATATGTTCATCATCGACGCATCTTTACCGATAGAAGAGACTAGGTTTAGTCGGCTATGGAGATCAGTCTTCGAGGACGAGATCGTTGGTAAAGGGCTGATACTATCCACTTTTCGTGAAGAGCAGCTGATTGACTATTGTACTAAGGCGCTGATACATGAGCAGGGTAAATTCTGGATCGACGATGACCTCGAAGCTTGCATTAGACGATACCCTCCTCGACAATCCCGAGCCGAACAGCCAAGCGGCGAGGGATTTGATGGTGCCGACTTCGGAGACCCTTCTGAAGCGGATGGATTCCTCTGATGGCACCTTGCTCGAGAGGGTATCGACGATCGACCATCGGCGTCGCTTACGCTCAGAGGCGCAACGGCACCGGATACGCCGGCGCCTGATGACGCTGGCGCTTGCTTTAGTTCCGGTTGTTGTTGCCGGCGCCTATCTCATTTTTCTAGCGGTGCCCCAGTTCCAAGCGGAGGCTCGTTTTTCGGTGCAGGCGGCTCAATTGGCCGCGGCTCCAATGAGCACGGGATCGACAATGAGCAGCCTGTTGTCGCAAGGCAACGGCGCAGCGAGCGCCGCCGCCGGTTTTGTCGATGGATGGGCGGTTCTGGACTTCATCAATTCCCGCGATTGCATGCAGCAGCTCGACCAGAAGATCGGCCTTAAGAAATACCTGCCCAAATCGCCGCTGGAGCTCCTGACCGGAACTTGGGAGCGCTCAAGCAACGATCCTTTCAGGGCATATCTGAGAATGATCCATGCTTCGTACAACATGATCGAACAGATCAATGTTGTGGAAGTCGACGGCCTTTCGCCTTCGGACTCCGAGGCGGTAGCGAACGGACTGATCGCAGTCGTGCAGGACTTCGTCAATCGGATGAACCAGGAGGGTATCAAAGATGCCATAAAGGTCAGCCGCGAGGCTGTTCAGCAGGCAGAACAGCAGGGGAAAGCGGCCAACGCTGAGATCTCGCAATGGCGTTTGGAACACGGCAATATAGATCCTTCCGCCGAAGCCGGGATGCTTCTTAACCAGGTAAGTGAACTGGAGACAAACCTTACTGCGGCCGAAGTGAATCTAGCGGGCATCAAGGCACAGGGAAATCCCAAACATCCTATGCTTGCCCCAGCACAACAGCAGGTGGACGCGCTCAACAGCCGTTTAAATGACCTTCGTTCTCGTATGAGCGGCAAAGGGGACACACTCGCGTCCCAGATGAAGACTTATGTCGAACTTAGCAACCAGCAGACCTTCGCCGACAGCAACCTGATGCAGGCGAGGCAGTCCTATCAACAGGCGTTTACCAACGCCATGGCATTGCAGAGATACTTGTCGATCATTGCACGACCGGTATCCGAAACACAGCCGAGCATTCCCAATGTTCTGATTGTACTGCTTCTGGCGCTAGGCAGCGGCTGCTGCCTTGCTGGCGGCTACAATCTTATTCAGGCGCTGTACCGCAGTTTCCGCTATGCATGAACCGCAGATCAGCCCAATTGCAAGCGTTCGCGCGGCACCCCGCGGCGCGCCTTCTGAGACACAAGCGAGGAAGGCCTTCGCACGCGAAGACTGGAAGCGATGCCTGGCCCACTTCCAAGCGGCGGTTGAAGCGGGATCCGTGCTGACCGCGCCGGACAAGCTGATGGTGCAAATAGCCGAAATTCGCAGCGGAGACGAGGGTGCCATTGTTTTAGATGCGACTCTCATACGGGATGCAAAAGGGGAGGCGGCAATACGCCGCCATCTTTTAAAGCCCTTCCACAAAGCCGAGCGTTGGGTGGCCATGGCGGGGGTCCTTGAAAAGCTCCTTATGGCTTATCCCGACCTGGTGGATGCCCGACGCACGCTAGCCAGCGTGCTGGCCCGGTTGCAGCGTTGGGATGAGGCAATTGCTCACTTAGACATGGCTGCGGCCGCCGAGCCCGACAACATTGCCATGCAGGCCAGCCGCGTCCAATACAGAACACTGGCCCGCCAGATAGCGGCCGCCGCGGACATTGCCTGCCATCTCAAACCTCGCCTGGCGCCAAAATCGCGCGAGGCTTACGTCGTTATGACGGCCCTCCTGCGCGGTGGCTTTGCCGAGGAAGCCGCCGAGATTGCGAGGGCACTCGAGCCGGCTGATTTCCCGGCCCCGCACCACGCTGCAATTGCGACTGAAGCTTTGCTTGCCGCTGGCATGGCGCACAAGGCAATAGCCATGGCAGAAGCCGCAATTGCGGCTGGCAAGGACTCCGGCGTTATCCGGGCTCACCTTGGCCAAGCCATGTTGGCGGCCGGCAGACCGCAAGACATTGCATCCCGGGGAGTTGAGCATCTTCGCGCCGGGGTTGAGAAGGAGCCGGAACACGGGCGCATTAACGCCCTCTACGGCGAGGCCTTGCTTCGAGCTGGTCGGCATCAGGATGCCATTGGCCCTCTCAAAAAGGCCATCGACAGCGAAATGAAGTCGCCAAAGACAGTCAAGCTCTACGCCCGGGCTCTGCGCTACGCTGGTCGGTACGAGGAATGCGCCGATCAATATGTCCAGCTTTTGCGCGATGCGCCCGAAAGCTGGACGACGCACCGCCAGGCGGTTGGCGCCCTATGCCAAGCGGGTCGACAAGCTGACGCCTCGGAAGTCTTCAAGGCGATGATCGCGAAACGCAATGCCGCCCTCGAACCGACCTTTGATGAGGCGCTGGCTGGACTCAGCAACAAGCTTGAAGCAGCAAAAATCCCTCAGGCAAGGCTCGATTGGGCTTGGCGACTGCGCCAGGTTCAGGAAGGAACCGACCGAGCCGAATGGGAGCGGCGGGCCCGGTGGGGTCTACTTGCCGACCTCCTTATCATCGAATGGCTGGAATGCCGCGAACAGCAAGCCGAGGAAGCCATGGGCCTGCTGGCGGACCTCACCCCGGCGGAGGCGGCCCTCAGGCCGTACAGAGGACGCGGCCTTATTGTGGCCACTGCCCACCTTGGTCCAATGTTCTCAGGGCCAATCCTCCTTGAACTCCTAGGCCTCCCATCGCGCTGGGTCGCCTCGACGCCAAGCATCGCCGACGCGCACTACGCCACCTCGGTCATCTCCACAAGCGATCAGACCGATTCACAGGTCGTTAAGGCATGTCTAAAGGCGCTGGATTCTCACTATGCGGTCGCCATCGCTGTCGATGGATCGGGAAAAATCGGTTCGCCTACGATACCCTTTGAGGGGCAGGACATCACCTATTCCAGCTTTGCAGCTCGGGCAGCACACCGTGCCGAAGTGCCTTCCATCTTCTACGCACCGCGTTGGCAGAATGGCCGCATCGAATGCGTTATCGCGCCTCTGCCGTCGCCGCGTCCCGACGAGGACCTGCTCCCCTTCGCAGAGCGGTGGCGCGCAGCCTACCTGGCTAATCTGCGCATCTGTTTGGCAAGTCCGCCGGAAAATCTGCGTTTTGCAGGGGGGTTCTGGAGTTGCATCCGCGCTGCGGCATGACTGAGCACTGAATTATAATAGCAAATAATAGGATTGTTGTCTTGGTTAGTACTTTGGTTGAGAAGGAACTTACGATGGAAAACCAAACCGCCCTAGGAGATGACGTTATGACACACGAGGAAATCTCAGATCAGACGTTCGAAAAAATTCGGCGGATTACCGCCGGAATGCTGAAGTCCGATGTATACAAGGCGATCTATGAAGCGGCGCTTGATGTCGAGAAAGGAATTTACGTAGATATCGGTCCCGCCCAAGGGGGTAGCACGATCTCGATAGCCCTCGGGCGTCAAGTCGCCGGGCGGCAGGATCTGATCTACTCAGCCGACGTCTTCACGGCTTCGAATGCATTGAAAAGCTCTGATGTGAATACCAACGTGAGAGTCCTCCAGGAGAACTTGGCGGCATTCGGACTGGGGGAAGATATAAATATCATCGTCGTGGGTCAGCAGGACATCGCAACGACAGTTCCCTTGGACGCAGCCATAGGCCTCTTCTTTGTTGACGCCGATGGCGCACTAGATCGCGATTTTGAGCAGTTTTACGATAGGATAGTGCCCGGCGGGATCATTATCCTAGATGACTGTGAAAACAAGAGTACTGACAAGTACATTCAGTATCCGCCAGACCGGCTTGAAAAATACGTGAAGTCGAAGGGCGCAAAGAAGATCAGCGAACTCACACCGCTCGGCAAGCATTATACTGTGTATAAATTTACACGTAAGCTTGTTGATCTTGGACTCATGGAAGAAATAAAGACGGTCAATAACACGATCTTCCTGCGTAAAATCGGAGGAAAGAGTTACGTGGCCAGCGGGGCGCGTCAAGCGTTATCGGATACACGGGACTCGATAGCTCGCGAGTTCTTTGAGGCGCGCAACGCATTCTTTGACATGGCGGGATAGGAGCGTCCTGGCCTAGGAAAAGCTCAGGTCTCTCTCAGTTTGTCTTTTTCCCAAGACATCTGTAGGGGGCCAGGCAAGGTGGCAATTCCTGCAGGAGCAGGAGCCTGGCCCCCCGGAGCGGTACCGATCCCTGCGCGGCGCAGCGCAGGGGCTTCGCCGAAAAGTTCCGGCGCGGTCACGAGATGCGCCTCGACAGGCTTGGCCAAGGGTAGCCGAACGATTTCACTCCGCCAGAAATATGCTGCTCCTGCCCCCTCCCGGACCCGAAAGTCACCCCATTCGACAGCATGGCGGAATAGCAAAAGGCAGGAATCTCCCTTCGTGGAGGTCCGCACATCCAGGAGGCTGAAATCTTCTGGCGTTGCGTCCAGCTCGAGCTCTTCCCTAATCTCACGGGCGGCACCGTGGGCCGGGGTTTCGTCCGACGTCGATAGTCGGCCGCCCCACAAACCCCACCGCAAAGCGAAGACAGGAGCGAACGCATCACGGAACTGAAGCAGTGTGCGTCTTTTGGAGTCGCGAACGAGGACGCTTACATTCAGTACGGCCACGCGGCCCTCCATCATTTCGCGGGAGCTCTTGTACGTTAAGACGGGATAGCTCTCTCAGCTTTGCGTCGCTCACCGCACAAATTCTCAGGCGCGATCCTTCAGTTTGCACGTGCAGTTGATAGAAGATCCTGGCAAAATCGCACCAATGCAGGATCGAAACGGGTCGTATCAAGGGCGAGTACGTCATGCCTATCAAAGAGCAGGGCATAGCCAAGGCCCGTTAGCCAATCGCGTAGGTCGGACGACACCTCGGCCGAAAGATGCACATGTTCGAACTGCACGACGTTGGGTTTGTGGCTTGAAAAATCATAGGTGCGCAGCACGACAGCGTCGCACCCTTCAGTATCAACGACGAGCACGTGCGGTTCTGAATGGCCGGTCTCTACGAGGAGGGTGGCGAGACGGCGGGTTGGCACCTCGATCGTGAAAATCTCGGATCGCAGATCGTCGTACTTCGGCTCGTGGCGCAATATCGTTTCCAACGAGAAACTGCTGAGAACGTCGCAACCCTTAACCACATGCATCGTCTTCTCGCCTTCATCCGGCCAAATCGCCACGTTGGCGAAATCCACACCGGACGGCGCCCCATAAGAGGATTTTAGTCTGTCAAAGGCCTGGGGGACCGGCTCGATGAGAAGGCCCTGCCAGCCGCGACGGAGGACATGCCGACGCAAAGGATCGGTCCCCATACCGTCGTTGGTCCCCACTTGAACGAAACGGACAACCCCCTGGCGGCTCAATTCATCGAAAATGTAATTGCGCACCAACGCATAGATGAATTTGGTGTTACGCGGTTCAGGTGCGGAGAAGATTGACTCAGAAATACTAGCAATGCCTTTCCAGCCGAGTCTTTTTTTCAGGCTCATGGCTTTGCCGATCCTGTGTTTTTCGTTACATAGCAATAGGTATCAGAGTATCAGCTCAGGTCAATATTGTTGCGCAGAAAAACGACGAAACTTTAGAAATAAGTTGGATAGCCGGCAATCTACATCTAAGCAAAAAAATGGGAAAGTTTTCGTGGATTTATTCAAAGCGCGCGATTTGATGGTTGGTGCGATCCTTGAAGCGGGATTAATCGCATTGAGGTTCTTCAAAGCCGGAAACATTAATCAGTCTCTGAAACCAGATCAGTCGCCCGTTACCGCAGCGGACCTTGCCCTCGAAGCGTTCCTCAGGGGGCGGCTTACGTCGTTCAGACCGGACATTGGATGGCTGTCCGAAGAGCGACCGGATTCCTCCCATCGGCTGAGCTGCCGGCGGGTCTGGATAGTAGATCCAATCGACGGGACACGAAGCTTTGTGGCTGGAACGGACGAGTGGACGATATCACTTGCCTTGGTGGAGGATGGTCGACCCGTCGCTGCCGTACTCTTCCGGCCGGCAACTGACGACCTGTACGATGCCGTGCTCGGCGGTGGCTCCTCTCTTAACGGCCAGCGGTTGTCGGTATCCGATGGCTCGCTGGAAAGCGTTCGCGCTTTCACCGGCCCTAAGAAAGTTATGCAAGAGGCGGCCGCGGATATGCCCGAAGCCGTCTGGATCCGCAGCTCCTCGTCCCTGGCCTTGCGGTTAGCTCTTCTAGCCACTGGTGCGATCGACACTGCGCTGGTGAAGGCGGGCGCACGCGATTGGGATATCGCCGCTGCCGATCTTATCCTGTCGGAAGCGGGCGGATATCTCACCACGACTGACGGTGCCAGGTTGGTTTACAACGGGCTGTCGGTAAGTCGTCCGGCACTAATCGGTGCAGGTCCTCGTCGGCACGCTGCCTTCGTTTCGGCTTTTCGGGCCGGTATCTTGCATTTCGAGTGATCCTCACCATTCGGCCTCACGAGATAGAGAGCCCTGCAAACCTTGTTCAAGTGCCCGACCTGACCTGTTCAGAGAGCAGATCATCGCTTGCCCGTGCCAGGGTGTCCCACATTGCAAGAAGAGTCTCCGATCTTGCGGTACTGCCGGATTGAAGAGAATCGCCGCGTCCGACGGCGTAATACAGCAGGCCGTGCTTCATGACCTCCGCCGGCTCATAGAGATTGCGCCCGTCTACAACGATTGGAAACGTAAGGGTCTTGGCCAACCAATGAAAATCCACGACCCGGAATTGTTTCCATTCCGTGCAGATTACGAGCGCATCGGCGCCCTGAACGGCATCCTTTGCGGTGGCGCAAAAAACAATGTCGTCCACACCGGCCAGACGACGTTCTGCCTCGCCCATCGCCTCTGGATCAAATGCCCTGACCGTGGCCCCTGCGTTGACTACGGCTTCGATGAGAACACAGGAAGGCGCGTCGCGCATGTCATCGGTGTTCGGCTTGAAGGACAATCCCCATACCGCAATTGTCCGGCCCGCAAGCTCGCCATTGAACGCGGCTGATAGTTTCGCGAAGAGCGTCTGCTGTTGTGCAACATTCACGGTTTCGACCGAGGCGAGAAGATGCGGCTCATGATTGACGCTGCGTGCCATATGGACCAGCGCCCGGACATCCTTCGGAAAGCATGAGCCACCATAGCCCGCACCTGGGTAAATGAAGTGATAGCCTATGCGTGGATCGGAACCGATGCCGCGGCGAACCTGCTCGATGTCCACCCCGAGGCCTTCGGCTATGTTGGCGACCTCGTTCATGAAGCTGATCTTTGTCGCCAGCATCGCGTTAGCGGCATATTTGGTCAGTTCCGCTTCTCGTATGCCCATGAACATGAGCTTGTCGTGATTGCGATTATAGGGGGCGTAGCATTCGCGCATCGCCTCCCGAACGCGCTCCGAGTCCGTCCCCACGACGATTCGTGCTCCTCGAGAAAAATCCTCGATGGCGCTCCCTTCCTTGAGGAATTCTGGGTTGGAACAGACATCGAAAGAGATGTCAACGCCACGCTTCTCGAGCCGCTCCTCGATTCTGGCGCGAACCTTTTCGGCTGTCCCGACGGGTACAGTGGACTTGTCAACCACAACAGCATAGCCGGCTAGGTGGTCGCCGATCGTTTTGGCCACACTCAGTACATGCTTCAGGTCAGCTGAGCCATTCTCTCCGGACGGGGTGCCGACTGCAATGAAAACAAGCTCTGCATCCTGGAGCGCGTCTGCCGGATCGGTGGTGAATGATAGGCGGCCTTGTTCCGCATTGCGGGAGATCAATTCACCCAGTCCGGGCTCGAATATGGGGATTTCGCCATGTTGCAAAAGCTCCACTTTGGCGGAGTCCGTATCGACACCTACAATGTGGTGGCCGACGTCGGCCAGACAGGCTCCCGTAACTAAGCCCACGTAGCCAGACCCGAAGATGGCAACTTTCATTTCAGACCTCATCTATACCGGAAATAGAATGTGGGTTGCGGAGGCCAGCCAGAGTTAACGCGGCCCATTAGTGAGTTCAGAATGAACTCACTCCGCGTGCGACGTTGAGGGGTTGGGCCACCAACGAGAGAAAGTACTGCAGCTCGACGGCAGGATGCCGCGACGCGTAAATGACATCGCGGTTTTTGACCTGGAAGGTCTGGCCATTGACCAGGCTATCAGGTCGGTTCATGTCAAGGCGGTAAACGATAGGGTACTTGCCGTCTTTGTTTGGCGTCAGCCCCTTGGAAACGAGTTCATCAAAGCGCTTCCCGCCAAGCAGCGTCCGCACGATTCCTTCCTCTTCGTAGCGGAAGACGAAGAAGCCGGAAGCGCTTACGTTGCGATCATTGCCCCCGCCTGCGAGCGCCATCGCCTCCAGCAAGTTCAGGTCATTGGCGCCGAATGCAATCCGATTGTTGCTGGCTGTCTGCCCCAGCATGGTGAATGTCCTCGGATCATGCGAAACAAAGATCTGGTCGTTCGGTTGAATGAAAACATTGTTGGTCGGGCTTTCGATGATCGTCTTCATGAGCGCCGTTGCGGTTCTGGTTCCGCGGGTCAGCGTCACGTAAGTTTCATATGGTGGATCAACGGGTCCTCCGGCCTTAGCTATGACATCCATCAGCCGGTTGCCGTTCAGGTTGAGCGGGACCTGAGCAGATGCCTTCACCGAACCTGTGACAGTGGCCACGCGCGAATCCGTCCCGAGACTGGTGACGATCACATCAGGCTCCACGGCTTTCCCCCTTAAGGCGGCAAGAATGGATTTTCGGGTTTGCTCGGATGTGCGGCCAGCGAAGCGGATCAGCCCGGCGTAGGGGATAGGGACATTCCCGTCCGGCTGCACCTCCAGGTCCAGGCTCATCTGCTTGGAGGCCTTAGTGGAAAACAATCCGGTATCGCTGGCCTCAAAGATAATGACGCGCACGCGGTCCCCCACACCAAATACCGCGGTGTTGAGTGGGCCGCCTATGCCGAACCTGTTGCTAAAGATCTGAGATGAATAGTCGGCAACAAGGCGGGCGCTGTAGCCGTCAATGTCTACGACATCGAACACCGCTGCATTGGACCGATGCTGTTCCGGACCGGATTTTCCGGATGCCGCCAATATCGTGCTGGCATCAGGGCCTGCCCCAGGGACGACCTGGCAGCCTACCAAGGGCACCACGCCGACGCAGAGAGCCAAGACCTTCGTTCGTAAACGGCTGCTAGGTAGCTTGGCAGGCGCCGCGTCCCGGATCGCCGCGCTCCGGAGATCGCCGGGGCGGTCATGGGGTGACCCGGCGCGGTGCTGCGAGCTGCTGTTCATCGAACGCGCCTTTCGGTCTGCAGCCGCGTGAGCGCCTCAATTATCTCCGGCAATGTTCGCGGGCTGTCGGACAGTGCAGCGAAAAAGCTCTCTGATGGCGCAGAGTGTGCGGCGAGGGCGGCGCTGGCGCCCGTAGTTGTGATGCAGTGTCCTGCGCCATGGTCGACAAGCGGGTCCCGCAACGGCTCGCTCACCCGCACTGCATCATGCTGCGACGCCATCAGCGAGACAAAGGCGGGAGCGTCATAGACAGGTTGGATTATGTAATATCCGGGCTTCGCCGATTCGGTGAGATGCGCATCCCTCGTGAATCGCCATTCATCGGAGGGTTGAGACCCGACGCGATAGACGTAACCGAATGGCTTCGGCTTCAAGGCCGCTGGGGCAAGGCGGTCGAGCTCGGCGCGCATTACGCCAATGTCAGTGATCGTTCGACAGTCACCGCTGCTCGAACATATCCTCAGCTCAACGCTAGGGGACCGGTCTCCAGAGGCGCTTGGTATCTCGCTCATCTGTCTACTCTTCGAAGCTTGCAGGCACAAGGCGGACGGGCGCGCAGGAGAGGGTCTCGCTCGCTGCAATATTCGACGGCCATTCAAACAGCATAGTAATCACGATACCATTTGACGAATTGTGGAATTCCGCGATCTATAGACGTGGATGACGAGAACCCGAGATCCAATTGAGAGTCCAGAGTATCAGCAGATGTTCTCTCAACGTCCCCTGGCTGCATCGGCATAAACTTCATCTGCGCTTTTTTTCCGAGCGAAGCTTCAAGAACAGAGATAAAATCTGTTAGTTTTTCGGATTTGCTATTCCCGAGATTGTAAACTCTATGAGGCGGAATAAGATTCGAAGGCCGCTCCATAGCGGCGATAATACCTGACACAATATCGTCAATGTAGGAAAAATCGCGCCACATCTTTCCATTGTTGAATACATTAATAGGAGAGCCTTCCAAAATGGCCTTCGAGAACAACATTGGAGCCATGTCTGGCCTGCCCCAAGGCCCGTAAACCGTAAAGAACCGCAAGCCTGTTAGCTTAAGGTCATAAAGGTGTGAATATGTGTATGAAATAAGTTCATCAGCCCGTTTTGTAGCGGCGTAAAGGGACTGTGGCTCGTCGGCTGGTGTATCGACTGAAAAAGGAACTGTGGAATTGTTCCCATATACGGACGACGAACTGGCATAAACGGTATGCACAAGTTGCTTTAGCTTGCGGGCAAGTTCGAGGACAACGACATGCCCCATAATATTGGAGGTGATATATGCATATGGGTCGATCAGGGAGTAACGAACGCCAGCCTGAGCGCCAAGATGGACAATATGGGTGATGTCCGGATATGTCTCTGCCAACTCAAGCATTTTGTCCCGGTCGGACAAGTCGAGCCGGCGAAAGATAAAGCCTTTCTGTGCGGTCAGCTTCTCAAGCCTCGCATCTTTCAGGCTAACCTCATAGTAGGAATTCAGGTTGTCTACGCCGACGACCTCTTGCCCTCGCGCCAAGAGGGCGTCGGCCACGTGATATCCAATAAACCCAGCGGCGCCAGTCACCAGGATTGTCATTTACCTACCTCTTGAATGACCCGTTATGGGATGGGGACTTGCGTTCGTCGGCTGTCATCCACGCTTGGTGTGCCGCTGCTCTAGATCTGGGTTGGCCAAGCCTCAAAGCCCTACTGCACACCGATGCCCGCGGGACATCGATCGATCGCGTAGGGGACCTCATCTGGTGTATTTCCCGCCTCACGGCGTATACGCGCCGCCAATCCTGTGCTGGGTGCCTGATAGGACGTGCAGTACGGGGGCACAGGCACATTTTCCGGATGGTAGTCCACAATCCCCTGGCGCGCGTCGCCGAGATAGAGATTGTCGCGAATACGAATGAACGCCTTTATATCATGTTGATACTGGTATTGATCGGTCGTCGAATTGTAATTCTTTTCGTCCGCCTTGCCGTTGGGAAGCTGGGAATTGGCAGGCGCACTGGAGATATACTTGCAATAGTTCATCTCCGGCCCTTCCTTGGTGGCAAAGGAGCCAGGCTCTCGGCAGGGTCGCGAGGCGCTGTTGGCGAAGATGTTTCCTTCGATCAGGGCGCTCGCCTCAAGGCTGAAGCTCATCCCATAGACGTCCCAATTTTCCAGCAGGTTGTTGTACGCGTGCAAATGCCCGATTTGCACTCTCGGATTGCGCTGGACGGTGTTCAGGAAATAGGAGTGATGAAGCGTGACGCGCGCTATCTTGTCCCTGTCGTAGAAAGCAAAAAGATCTTTGGAAGGAAGGTTATTGATCAGCATCACCTTGTTGTGGTCATGGAACTTCACCCACGAGATTGTCACGTCTGTGGAACCGCTCTTCACGTTGATAAGTCGGTCGATGAAGCGCGAAAGATCGAGATGATCCACCCAGATGTCGTTTGAGAAATTCGCGATATTGACCGCCTGGGCGATCGTCTTGAAACGCCCGTCGATCGTCAGATGCGTAAGGATGACGCTGCGGGTGTGATCGGTGATGCTCAACCCGTAATCGTAGAGCGTGATTATGTGGCCGCGGCCGTCGATGGTGGTGTCGGAAGGAACCTTGAGTTGCGATTTCAATTCGATGGTCATATCGCTCGCAAAGCGGATCCATCGCCTGCCGTGGCCAGACAGCGCCTCTCGGAGCGAGCCGGGACCGGAGTCCGAGGCCGAGGTCACGGTCACGAAAGCACCCTTCAGCCCGCCCTCTGCTAGACGCCCATAGCCTTCGCGCTGGCTCAACAGAGACTGAACGAATGGGCACGCCTGGGTAGGCGAGGTGCAATCGTCTGCCGCTCTCGGATCTGACATGAAGCAGGCCAGGGTGAGTAGAACCGTCGCGACGGCCGCAACGACCTTCATGATCGGGCGCTCACTGAAAGCGCGAGATGATTGAGTAAGCTTCATGGGCCTTAAAGCGCGCTTTCGATCTTCATCGGCAGCGATTGCAATGTACGGTCCGTGACCGACACTTCGTACAAGACGGCGCCGTCGGCGTGCTCCTTCACTCGTGACATTCCCAACCGATCGAAATGCTCGCTCACCATCCCGTTCTTCTTGGTCGGTAGATAGCTGGCGTTCAGCCTGCGGACGCCCCGCTTCGCCAAGCTATTCAAGAGGACTCCGTAGATGGCCTCCTCGACCTTGCGGCCCAGCACACGGCAACTCATGAGCCAATCGGTAACCGTGGCACTGGTGCCGTCGATCGAACTGGTCACCACCCCGATCAGCCCTAGATCGCCGAAGCGGTCGCTAAGCTTTGCCTGAAGTGTGATCATGCGCGGGTCGGCCTCCATGGACGCGACCTCGTTCTCTGTGAGCCGGCGGGTAACTAGGTTGAACTGATTGGACTTGTTCATCAACTGCGTGACCCTCGAACGGTTTGTGCCGTCGATCGGTCCGCATCGCAGCACCATGTCGAGAGAAGTGAGGTAGTCGCCAAGATCGCGGGCCTTGGCAAAGACTTCGGCGCGCTGGGCATCTTGCGCATAGGAGGCCGCGCGCAGAACGTCGTCGCCGTTGAAGCTCACTGCCTCAAAGTATCCCGCGGCCAGCAGGGTGGCAGCGAAATATGCGGGGTCGGCGGGGAGTTCCGGAACAGCCACCATTGGCAGGGCCGCCCGAACGTGGCCACGTTCGGCCGGATTGTCGTCCAGCAACACCAGCGAATCGAGCCCGATGTTGAGTGTGGTGGCGATCGCCTCTAGGTTCGACGACTTGTCAGTCCAGTTGGCCTGAAAAACCGCGATGTCGTTCTCTTTTAGGATCATTTCCGTGTGCTTGCGGAATGCCGAACGGGCGACCTCGTCGTCGTTCTTCGAGCTGACCGCCAGGATAACGCCGCGCTCTTTAAGAGCCTTGGCGGTGCGCTGAACGCTCAGAAACGCCTCGCCGGCGGCCGAACCCTGACCGAGCACAATTCCCTCGAGCCCCTCGTCACCAATCGCCCCGCCCCAAAGTGTGTTGTCGAGATCCAGCACCAGGCATTTGCGGGCCTTACCCCGAATGGCGCCGAGTAACCGCCCCAAGCGGTCGGCGTAAAGGGCGCTGAAAGCCGGCGCAAAAGGTTGTTTCTGTGCGTTCCACGTAATGGGATCGAACCACTCGGCCACTCCGACCGAGTTCGCTATGGCGGCTACGTCCAGGACGTAGGCGCCTTCGTCCCGCGCAAAGTCGAGAATGGCCTGGTTCACCAGAGCAATCTTCGACGCGAGAGATCCCGCCAGGCTTCGCTCGAAGCTGCCGAACAGCGCATCACCGGGCGTCGGGAGGAGCGACAGGATCGGTGTCCCTCCGCTGTTGTTCTTGAAGTGGCGTGCTGCCTGGAGCAGCCTGGTGACAGCCCCTTCAACCTCTGCGCCAGATGCGTCCACGGCCAAGCCAAGCCCGAGCCAGCGGTGGTCCACCGCCAGAAGTACCGCGTTTGGATTGCTGGCGTTAACCTTGGACGTCGCGGCGAGTGCCTCTTGCATCACCACGTCGAAATCAGTTTCGATTACCTCCAGGGCGACGCCATGTCTCGCGGCCGCCGCCGCCAGATGGTCGGCCACAAAATCCATCGTAGCGTTTGAGACCACCGCCAACTTGAAAGTTGAGAGGGGAGCCAAATCCCTTCCTGCCGCCTGCGCCTTGGCCAGCGCACGGCGGAAGCCCAAGGCCTCGATTCCGTTGAGGCGGAAGCCGGACAGCCTTTGGAAATCAAGGCCCAAGTCCTTTTCGATGCCCGCGAGGGCACGACATCGCGCAGAATAGTCAGACGGCGCCTCAGGAAGCCAATCAAGATCTCGCACTGTGCATTCCTCCAGCGCCCGACACGTCAGATCGCGCAGCCAATTTGGAAGATATCAGCGCGACCAACTCTCCAACATTCTCCGGCGCTGTAATCTCCTCAGGCGCGAAACGTATCTCGAATGCCTCTTCGATGGCCATGATGAGGCGGATATGGTTGGTACTATCCCAATCTGCGACATCATCTGCTGTTGTTTCGTTGGTAGCGACCAAGTCTTCTTCGTCGAAGACATCCTTCATTAGCCCATTGACCGAGAACAATATCCTTAGGTGGTCCATGCTCCATTTCCTTCTTCTGGAGGCTATTCGCGAATGGTATAGAAACGCGTTTGCTTGGTGGACATAGAACCACCCTGGACCTCTCAAAGAGCAATCCTCACCTAGCGGTGCTCCAAAGCTCCCAGGGCCGGCGCGGCAAGCTCTGAACCATCGCTGCAACCATTGTCAACAGGATTTTCGCAATAGACCAAAAGATGACAACTCCGCGACAGTGCGTGGATGGTATGAGCCTGCAAAACCAATGATAACATTACTGTTATCTGATAGAGGCGAATTTGACAGTATTACAATTGCGTTTTGGAAATAGTTACTCGCGCTGCCGCTCCGCGGGGCGGGAGCGAGAAGAGCTATTCGTAAATCTCAATCGATTGAATTGTGATTTGGAGACTGATCTCGGGCGGCGAGGACTGGCGGATTCGGCTCGCTTTTCACATGCCGCGCCCAACCCGCCGAGTCACTGCGAAGGAGCCTCTCTCCGGAAACACCACAGAAGCTAGGTTGAGGCTTCCGGGCAGCTTGATCTTGGCTCCGCTCCTCGACTGGTCGGGATCCGAAAGAACGACACTGTTGCAAGGGCTGGAATCACCCCCCCCGTCCTGCGATGCTCATGTTCGCTGCCGCAAATAACTGGGCGGCCAGCCATGCTCCCTGACCTCGATCGTCAAGTGGGCTCTGGATTAAGACAAGCTGCGAAATAGCAGGCGAGGGCTCTATCTTTAGCCCGCCGTCACCGCCGGAAATGCCAATCCGACAACCATGGATGCCGCATGTCCCTGCAGACTGCTTCTCCGTCATGGTCAGATTCCAATCGATCGCGACGTGCCCGATGGGTGGGCTGCGCGTCGACGGCATGGCAGGACTCAAGGGAAGCGGGCTGATCGTCGCAGAGTTCAAGGCTGACACGCTAGGGATCCATCTCGAAGGCTTATTTCCTAGTCCGGTGATCGCCTGTGGGCGTTGTCGGTCGAAGCCCCGGCCGGGGTCGTTTCATGCCGTAGTGCCACTTGGCCTTTCCTGTTCCTGGATTGCCGGGAGCTGATGACGTTCCTTTTATTCGGCCCGGCCGGCGGAACGGCCATCATTCTGCTAGCGAAGCTTCGTTGCTCGGGTTACTTTTCACCGCCCCTAGCCGGCTGAGCGCTGCTTTGATACCGAGCGGGAAGACATGTTCCCCCGTCGGCACGGTAGCTCTAGACAAGAAAAAAGGCCCGCGACGTCCTCACGGGCCTTCCGCTCTGATCGGCAGGGACTCGATCAGAACGAGCGCTGGAAGCGGAGGATGCCTCCAATGTTGTTCTTCTTGTCGGCTTTGGTCCAGTTGGTGACGGTGTCATCGCCAACGTGCAAGTAGTCGACTTCGGCCGTGACCTTGAAGCCCTTGACGATTTCGTAGGCAATGTTCGCCGCGACGCCGAAGTTCTTGCCTTCATCATAGGAGAGCTGGGTGTTGAACGAGGTCTTCTCGTTGAACTTGTAGGTGCCGCCGCCCCAGACTGCCCAGTTGCCGCTCCACTGCTTGTAGAAGCCGCGACCGTGAGCATCGATGACGTTGCCCGCATCATCGTTGAGGTTGTCGTCGGTGCCGTAGCCGCCCATCACGAACAGTGACAGTTCATCGCTGGCTTTGACATCCAACCGGACCTTGCCGGCGACTTCTTCGTAGTTGCTGTCGTAGGCGACGACGCCGCTGATCCCGCCCCAGCCCTGTGTGTACTTCACGCCGCCGACCACATGCGGAACATAGCTGTCGATCGTGCCAACAGTGCCGGATCCTTCTTCGAGCGAAGCCACCGCCGAAAAGCCGTTGCCGGCGTCGAAGTAGTACTGGACGACGTTGGTGTCGAAATCGCCATAGGGAACCAGCGTGTCATTGATGACGTTGCCGGCATAGCCGATGAACGTATCGAAGGCCGATTCGTCCTTGCCGACGCGCAGGCCGCCGAGCTGGATCCAGGCGAAGTTCAGCGTAACGCCCTTGTTGACGGCGGGGTTGTCGGTGACGACGCCCCTTACGACGGAGGCTGTAGCGTTGCGGTTGCCGAAGTTGAAGCGGGTCTCGGTGTAGGTCTTCAGAGTCCCGAGTTCGGTTTCCTGGCCGGTCCAGGTCCTCAGCGAGAAACGGGCATTCTTCTTCCAGGTGGCCTGAATGGAGCCGTCCTGGTGATCGACGTTCTTAGCACCATCGAACGACCCGATGTCGCCACCGGCGATGTCGTATCGGACATAGCCGCCGATGCGCAGGCAGGTCTCGGTGCCGGGAATGTAGAAGTAGCCGGCGCCGTAGACGTCGCAGATCTTGACGTATTCGGCGGGCTCCGGCTCGGCGACGGTCACCGCGTCGGCGGCGCGCGCGCCGGAAACAGCGACCAAGGCCGCAGCGGAGCCGAGAAGAAGGCTCTTGATGTTCATTTTTCTGATCTCCAGACAAAAGTTAAAACGGGTTTGATTTCTTTGCTGAAGGGCAGCGTTGCTACCCGATCCCCAACTATTGAAAAAGAGGCGCATCGCGCCGCCCTTTCGCCCCCGACATGGCCTAACCCGCGGCGGCGTTCAACAGAGATTGTCTCCGAAACAGGCCTTTTGGAATCTTATGAAAGTATTGTTGCGCAAATAGCACGTTTTCGACATGAAAATTGCACATATTAAACAACTGGCACGAGTGAAACGCGAATTTAGATTTGAACTATATGGCGACTAAACCGATTTAGATGATTTTAGGAAGAATATCATGTTGGCGCCAAAAAGAGATTCGCGCGCTCACCTTTCGGGAAACCCGAGGCATTGCCGCCATCCGAGTGACCAACGCTAAGAGAGCGGCTATCTCTTCAGAGCCGTCTGTCTGAATCTCGGGATTGTGCGGCGTTGGCGCTGCCGTTCGCCGACACGCCCCATTTCGGTCATCATTCCGGCAGAAGCGCTCACGCAGAATGGGATCGTGCCGGCTTACCCGGGCGAAGGCTGAAGGTGCCGTGGAACATTGAACTTCCTGTTCTTGCGTGTGCCGCAAGCTGGAGCCGACGGCATAGGCCCAGTGAAGAAGCTCAAGTCGATGAAAACTTGCGGGCAGCCGACACGACGTCACACACCATGTCCTGCTTGAGCACCTCGATCGGAATGCGTCCGCGGAGTTGCGGCGAAGGGCGGGTCAGCCAGAACCATGCGAGCCGTGGATTCCCGATTGCGGACATCACTTCGCTAATCCCCGATGCCGGCCTGCCGTCGACGAACTGGGCGAGCGGGAAGACATGTTTGCGGCCGCCCTTGCGCAAGGCAATAACCTCATTGCGCCTTTGCCAGCGATGCAGCGTCGAGCGCGGTATGCGGAAATGCTCTTCCAGAAAGGTCGATCCGGCGACTTCGCCCGCCCAGTCCTCAATCAGCGCCGATTGCAGATCGTTTGTCCGCTTCGCTGATGAGGGTGCTGCGAATGGCGGCATCGGGCCATCATCCGCGCGATTGGCACTGGCGGAGCCGGAGCGTGCGAACTCCCCCAATCTCCGGAAGAATTCCGGGGCGAACGCAGCGCATTCGCCCTTGAAAGAGCCGATCGCGAGTCGCTGTGCTTGTGGAAGGAAGGGAGCGGCGGCGGCGAGGCCGCCGGCGATGGCGCTGACTGAAACCAGAGCTTGCGTGTCGAGAACAGTGCCCTGCTGGATCAGGGCCTGTTGCACGGCTTCCGTCACCAGGTCTGCCAAGGCATCCTGCGAGATCCCGTGTGTTCGATTTTGAAATCTGGTCATGTAACTGTCTTGCGCGCCCCTCGCTCCCGTCACCGGCTGCGGCTGAGATTTGAACGGCTACACCGGGAAGCGAAAATCGCAACGGCACATGCAGCGACCCGACAGGTTGCTGTCTTGCATTTTGACATCCCCAACTGACTGTCAAGGCGTCCCGAAATGTCAGTCACGGGACGCATCGGTTTTTCGTTTAGGTGCGAATTATGACGGCTGCGCGACAGAGGCGGCCGAATAGACCTTCTTCCGAGGGAACGACCAAGGTTACCAACAAAAAGGGCCGCATTCGCAGCCCTTTTTTACCAAATTATATTGTTTTACGGTCTATCTTTTTCTCCCTACGAGAGAGAAACGAGAAACGCCGTCTTCTCTTATGACTTTCCTTTTTCTAGCGCGGTGCGCCAATCGTGAGCGGCGACCATGTGATTGCGGTGATTCTTTGCTCGGGCCAAAGCTCCTGCCTAGTCTTTTCCATGCCTTAGGCGTTCGCCTTGCGCCTCGAGGAAGACTTTTTGACTGGAGCCGCCTTTCTCCCCAAGCCTAGCGATTTCGCGAGCGCTGATCGGGCTGCCGAGTAATTCGGGGCGACCATGGGATAATCTTTTGCCAATCCCCATTTCGTCCGGTATTCATCAGGCGTCATGCCGTGCCTGACTGCAAGGTGGCGCTTAAGCGACTTGTATTTCTGACCGTCTTCCAGGCTGATGATATAATCCGGATAAATCGACTTTTTGGGATTAACTGCCGGCTTTAGACTAGGCGCCTCAGGCGGAGTTGCATTTCCAATATTAGACAATGCCGAATTCACACTTGCGATCAAATCCGGCAATCCAGATGCCGGCACCGGGTTCTTCTGGACATAAGCGGAAACGATATCAGCAGTAAGTTCGATGAGATTATTGCCTGATTCCAGGGACATCTTTGTTCTCCTCAATTCCCCCCAGATTCCCATACCCGCCAAATCCGGAATGTGCAATATGCGAATATTCTGGCTATGAGCTCTACACGCGCAATTTCGCAGCGTTCGCGACTTTCTACTGAGGATAGGTCACGTCGTGGTCTACGTCGCACGGTTGAGGGTGCAAAGAATCCTGTTTCCATTATTTGGCTGGAATAGGCTCAAGCAGGGTCGCACACTTAACCGTAGTGCCAATGTGGCTTAGGCTCTGTGCCCAAGAACATAACTCCGAGCTTGTCCCCTCGGCGCCACCGGACCACTGTTTTATAACCTACCCCATCAGTCGGGATGTAGAGAAGGAATTCATTTGGAACGCGCGCGTCAATTGACACTTGCAGCTCCGCGCCTTGCGAATGCATGTTGCGAACGGTGCACTTGACTTCAGAATTTGAAATACCCGAGAGAATCGACGCTCCTTTGAGAACGCGCCGACGCCGCTGCTCCCTTGATTCTTTTCCGCCGTCCATAGAACACCCAAGGTAAGATCGGCTCGCGCTCTGCCACAGCCAGCTTGCGCTCCGGAGGTCACGTCGCAAAACCCGGTAACATTACTGTTGTCTGGTAGCAATGACCGAAAGAGAAGCTAGTATTACAGTTGCATTGTGAGTTGCATTACTCACTTCCACGTTCCGCGCGCGGAATTGAAAAGGATTATTGGCGCCGATTGAGCTGGATCTCGTCTCCCCACCGGATGGCAAACGTATTCTTGATGGCCTTGCGTCGTGCCCTAATCGCGATTTTAGGCCTGCATCCATGTCTGCAGCATGGCCCAGCAGACTGCAGGAGCTTCCCGTTCCCCATCGCAACTCCTTCACCGGATGGGACGGCGGGTATGCATTGCACGACGGCCAGGACCGGGAGGAGGCGGCCTGATCGGAGCGGAGTCCCAAGGTTACAGCTGGCAGCTGCTCCATGGCGAAACCTTCATTTCCTGGGCTGGTTGTCGTCTGATGTGACGCTCTAGCGATAAGCCGGGTTGACGTTCTTCCCTTGTCTGTCGGCCAACAGCCTTTCCTGTTGCTGTCTTGCCCGGAGCTGATGACGTTCCTTTTATCCGGCCCAGCCGTTTTGTCCCGTTCCTGCCCGCTCCATTCGCTGCGCTCCCGTGTTGGGGACAATCCGGCTCAGTGCGCCGTCTCCTTTGGAACCGTCCTCCGGGACAGAAACAGCAACCAAAGGAAAAGACCATGACCAACAGACGTAACTCCGAAACGAAACCCGAGCCGAAATCGCCGCTCTACCACGCCTATACCGTGCGCGACGGCAAGGAAGGCCAGAAGGGCTTCTGGACCCGCATCGGCGCCTTCTTCGCCCATGACGACGGCGAGGGCGGCACGCTCCTTCTCGAGGCCTTGCCCATCGACGGCCGCGTTGTCCTCCGTGCACCGAAGTCCGATGAGTAGGAGGCGGCCATGCAGATCCTCACCCAGAGTCTGCGGGAAAAGCTGCTGGCGAATGGTCGCCAGCAGCAGCCCCTTCGCGGAACGGCACACGAAATCGACTTCGTCCCGGTCGTCAAGCTGTTCACCCCGGACGCCGGTGCGACCTGGCTCCTGACCGAAATCGACCCGGATGACCCGGATGTCGCGTTTGGCCTCTGTGATCTCGGGCTTGGCTGCCCGGAAATGGGCAACGTCAGCCTCTCTGAGCTGTTCGCGCTACGCGGGCAGCTTGGCCTGCCGGTCGAGCGGGACCTGTACTTCAGCCCCGACAAGCCGCTGTCGGAATACGCCGACGAGGCTCGGCGACTCGGTCGTATCCGGGTGTAGGCGTTTCCGGCGTCGCTCAACGCCGTCCGTTGGGACGGCGTTGATTCGCGAAACGGATTTGGTGCGGGCGCACAAGCGCAGCGCGGAGCCGCGGTCGAGTCGATTTCGCTTGTGGGAGAACGGGGCAGTGTCCCTTGGTTCCCATACTATAAATCTCTGCAGGACGAGCTAAACGGCCAGGTCGAATACGGCTATTCGAACCACTCTTTCATCAATCCAGCGGCGAGCAGAAGGTTTTTGTCGATCGTCTCCGGGGTCATACGCTGGTTGTGCATATAGGCTATTAGCTGCCGTTCAACCTCATGCCAGCTTAAGCCAGCGGCCAAGGCTTCTTGCATATAGAGGAGCGCCCTTTCCCTATCCTTGGCATGGACAGCGAAAGAAGCATCCATATAGGCAAAGCCGCCTGCCACCAGGCGTCCCCAATCTGCCATGCAAAATCCCTCGTAGCCTGTGTGAAGTGCTGTCGATTTCTTGCCTGAGTTCTTTTTTTGTTCTATCCAATTTGGCTAATGGAAGCAATCGGTGCGATGCCGGATTTGCGAGGAAGGATGAGGCATTCGATGCTCTTCAGTCAGCGTTACATGCGCGCTATCGATCAAGGACGGCTTGTTGTTGAAATCCCTGAAGCTGCTCGCCGCAAACTATGGTCGTGGCTTCAGGCCAACAATTCGCCGCTGCATCTCCAGCGTGCCCCCAACGACCGTTGGATTTCCCAGTCATCGATTCTGGACGAGGTTTCGTCGGATTTGCTCGTCGAGCATGGTTGGGACCGGCTGCCCGTGTTGCGCACACCGTCTGAACGGCCCGGTGAGTTGCGTCTGCTGGTTCAAGAAGGGGCCGCTTCTTGGGTTTTCGATACGGTAGAATTGGCTGCCCGGTATATGGATGCTGCCGAGAAGGAAGCACTACGCCAGAAGCTCAACCAGATATTTGAGCTGCATGATTGCCCCTGGCGGCTCTCTGACGGTGAGTTTTTCAAGCTGGACGGTGATTTCATTGGAGCCAGGCTTGCCATGACTGCCCACGACGCCCTGACGGCCAATCGCTTCGAGGGTGCGGGCGATGAGTTCGCCAAGGCCCGCCAGTATCTCGGCGCCGGCGATGTTCGCGAAGCCATTTTCTATTCGGGTCATAGTTTCGAGAGCGTGATGAAGGTTCTTACGGGCCTGGACCATGCTAACGGCGACAAGCTTATCAAGGAACTTGCTCAACAGGGTTTTTTCGATGATCTACCCGAAGCCGTCAGGAATGGCTTTACAGACCAGGTTCTGAAGGCATTGCCTTTTCTGCGCAATAAGCTGGGCGGACATGGACAGGGTGCAGCGGTGGTCAACATTCCGCCCGTGTACGGAGATCTGGCTATTCAGATTGCCGCCGCCTTCCATAATTTTCTGATCTCCAAGCATCTGGAGCGCTCGACGCCTCCTCCGCCAGAACCGTTGCGTGAGCCAGCAGCACGTGAATTGACCGACGAGATACCGTTTTAGGGGAAGAAGAATGCGCAGCGCTGGGCAGGTTGTTTTTGTTTCGAGAAACGGCGGTATGATCGTCGTGCACCATGTTGACGGTTACGCTGTCGTGGAACTGATCGGCGATGAAGGCTCTTTGAGTGTCGGCGACCGTGTGAAGGGAGATTGGGACGCGCTGGGCGGTGAGCCTCTGTTTGCCAACGACCACACGCTTGATGCGTATTTTCAGGGCAGTTGGGGTTCACGCGACGCGGCGGTGCAGATCGCCCGGAACACCGGCGGCGGCTGATGCCTCTCGATCACTTCGTTCGCAAGTCCATTTGAAGAAATTCTATTCCGACGGTAGATGCGAGCCACTGGTCGGAATCAAAAAAGACGATCTCCAGATCGTCGCGCGGGCGGCCGCCATTTGGAACGTCACCGATCTTTCGGCACCGCGCCATGATCCGTTGCACAAATCCCGACGTCACCATATCGCTCTGGCTGGCCTCGGCGATAATCCGGTAAATGCCCTGTAAGTCGGAAATGGCCTGTGGTCGGTAGGTGACCTTAACGCGCCGCATGGCGCGCGGCTTTGCTCTCGCTTTCCATGAAGCGCGTCATTTCCGCTTCTGCCTCGTCCGCAGCCAGGGCTCGGCCATGGATCCTCTATCGATGCCTTGATCCGTGCGCGGAGAACCGCATTGATCGCTCCTTCTTCGCGGTCGAGGGCGCGCAACGCCGCCCGCATGACTTCACTGGCGGATTCGTAGGCGCCTGAGGCCAGCCGTGCGAGCAGTTGGTTGGCTGCTTTCGCGCTGGGTCGTGGACACGCGGCTAAGGCGCCAGGTGCACGGAATGGTTGAATCTTCGCCTCACTATGATAGGGGAGGTGCAGAGAGGCTCTTGAAATGAAGCGTATGCGAGAAGAGGATATTCCGGCGTTCGTGAAGGAGGTCGCCGCGACCGGCTGTCATATCTGCGCCGTCGGTCCTGCTCATTACGCTATGGGCGATACTGATGTTCCGCGCGGCAAGCGTAGGGGCCTGTATAAAAAGCTCCGCGAAATCGACGCTCGTTACGGCAACCGCGACCACCTACGCAACAAAATCGCGTCCCACCTGAGATCGATTGGCCGCTACGTCGACGCGACTTCAGTAGAGGCAGAACCCTGGGCGATATTTCCCAGCTCCGAACATGACATTGATGATGAGGCCCCGGACGTGCCCGCCGTCACGGCCTACGATGAGGCGCATATCTCGACTTACGCCGCCCTGCTGGTCGCGGAAGCCGAGGGCGCCGATTGGGTCGACGTGGCACGGTTTATCTTGAAAATCGACTCCGAGCGTGAGCCGGAGAGGGCGCATGGAGCCTGGGCATCGCACTTGGCGCGGGCGCGGCGGCTGGCGCATTTCGACGACAGAACCAGTGACGAAGCCGACCTACTGCGGACCGTCTCTAAAGCGGAGTAGAGCCTAGTGACAGGATCAGCCTAAAAAATGTTCGGCGCGGCTTTCTGTTTTGACCGGTTATTCTGCAATACGAAGTGTTTTGAATCGCAGTCTTCTAAAGGTTATGAATATAGACGAACTGTGCATTGACGCCGCTTTTGGCGATACTGGAGTTTGGTTGTCATACGGCGCCCTTCGCCGGGGGCTGTCGGTCCCGCATCCGAGCGCCGGAAAAACCGGCAAGGAATAGAATGGTGAAAGTCCATTTCAGTGAGGGAGTAGCAATCCACATTGGCTCCGAGCCGTGCGCCGACGCCCGCGAGGTCGTTGGTGAAGCGTCGGTAGGAGAAAGCACAGGCCAGCCATTGAGCCGCGTAAGGGACCTAATCTCGAGTGCCGACGGCGTGGATGCTCCGGAAGGCAACATGGTAGGGCGCGTTAGTGCGAGTGCCCGACCAACTCGGCGTGGTCGTAGAACCTGGCATGTGCGGAAATTCCTTGTTCGGGAACCGGGAGATCTCACGATTGACCAAGGCGGTAACACCTTCCTTGGTCCGTATCGGGAAAGCGAAAGCATGAGCCGATGATGAACGATCGTGAGAAGTCAGACGTTGCCGTAGTAGCTATGAAGCTGACGAACAAGGCCGGGAAACCGGCTGCGGAGTCGGCGGAGCCAAGGGCAGCGACCAAGGGAAATGCGGATCAGCAAACTACGCGCCGGGCACAGGACCGGGAAAGCGTGTCACATGCGCTGGAACGCATACGGCAAGTTGCAAGACTTAGGAAGCAGGAGAGGTTCACCAGCCTCTTTCACCATCTCAATCTCGAAACGTTGAGGACGGCATTCTACGCTCTACGGCGTGATGCAGCCCCCGGCGTTGATGGGCTGACATGGCGAGCCTACGAAGCTGACTTTGATCACCTGATCGAGAATCTGCGCGATAGGCTCCAAGGAGGTGCATACCGGGCAAGCCCCGCACGGCGGCAATACATACCAAAGCCGGACGGACGCCAACGCCCGCTCGCCATCGCCGCCCTTGAGGACAAAATTGTCCAAAGAGCGACGGTCGCGGTGCTCAACGCGATCTACGAGGAAGACTTCCTCGGGTTCTCGTATGGGTTCCGGCCCGGACGCGGCCAGCACGATGCGCTGGACGCACTCGCGGTCGGGATCGAAAAGCGAAAGGTGAACTTCATACTGGACGCCGATATCCAGCAGTTCTTCGACCGGGTCAGTCAGGAATGGCTGGTCAGGTTCCTGAACCATCGGGTCGGCGACCAGCGTATCATCCGTCTCATCCAGAAATGGCTGAAGGCGGGCGTTCTGGAAGAAGGGATCGTCACGACGTCTGAACAAGGAACGGGTCAGGGATCGGTGGCTTCGCCACTGCTCGCGAACCTCTACCTGCACTACGTCTTCGACCTTTGGGCCAACCGCTGGCGACAGCGGTCAGCCACGGGCAACATGATCATCGTGCGCTACGCGGACGACATCGTGGTAGGCTTCGAACGAGAAGCTGACGCGCACCGTTTCCAGATCGAGATGCGAGAACGGTTGGAGAAGTTCTCTCTGTCATTGCATCCTGAGAAAACGCGCCTGCTGATGTTTGGCCGCTACGCGGCCAGTCGTCGACGGGAACGTGGTCTCGGAAAACCGGAGACCTTCGACTTTCTCGGCTTTACCCATATCTGCGGCAAATCACTGCGGGGAGACTTCATGCTTCTGCGGAAGTCCCGCCGCGACCGTATGAGGGCGAAGCTCCGGGAGATCAAGGACCGGCTGCGATGGTTGAGAAATCAGCCAATTCGCGAACAAGCGAAATGGCTCAGGCAGGTCGTCCGCGGATACTACGAGTATCACGCGGTGCCCGCCAACCTGCGATCACTTCAGGCATTTCGGGAGCATGTCATCTTCCTCTGGAAGCTGGCTCTGAGACGCCGTGGCCAGATGGACACGACGTCGACGTCCCGAGTGGAAAAGCTCGCAGTCCAATGGCTTCCGAAACCAAGAATCCTGCATCCCTGGCCGGCAATCCGCTTCGCCGTCAAACACCCAAAGTAGGAGCCGTATGCGGGAATTCTGCACGTACGGATCTGTGCGGGGGGGCGCTCAGCAATGAGCGTCCCTACCGCGATGCCCTGCGGCGACGCTTCTCTAATCGGCGAGGCGAGGTCAAGCTCTTTGGCAATGTCTCCTCTTGGCACGTTCCAGCCAAAATCGCTGCTATGCAGAAGCAGGCTTGCCCTGTCTTCGTCCGGACACTGCAGTGTTCAACGTCTTTCCGCGGCCCGCGCTTCTCTCCGGGATCGGCACTCGGCCCTCCCACGATGGGGTTCAGTAGATGATATGGTCCAATCTATGCTGCATCCTGATGACGAACATCGGTATAAACGCCGCCACGAACTCACATCACCATCGTCCGCGAAGGACGTCTTCCGCCGCTACGCGGAACCTTGAATTCGAATGTCTAGGCCGAGGACTATGCCGCCTTGTTTGCTATAATCTCCTCCTTCGTCCAGCGAAACTCCGAGCCATCCACCCACATGCGATGCATGACAACCGCGAGCCGGCGAGCCAATGCTACCTTGGCTTTCTTACTGCCATGCCGCTTCGCGATGTTCATAGCCCAAGCCTTCAACCAGAACCACTTCACCACCCGAGTCATCATTGATTGGGCAGCCTCGTAGAGCAGCTTTCGCATCATTGCATCTCCGCGAAGAGAAACGTGGCCAACCCGGCTCACTTCGCCTGATTGCTTGAGTACGGGAGTCAGCCCAAGCACGGCTCCCACCGCTCGCGAATGTCGGAACCTGCCCGGAAT
Organism: Mesorhizobium abyssinicae; assembly: GCF_049887195.1. Lineage (NCBI taxonomy): Bacteria > Pseudomonadati > Pseudomonadota > Alphaproteobacteria > Hyphomicrobiales > Phyllobacteriaceae > Mesorhizobium > Mesorhizobium abyssinicae. The sequence continues at coordinate 588 of NZ_JARAKC010000023.1, read as the reverse complement.
ATCGATCGTGGAGACATAAGCGAGCGCGACGATCGGTCCGACGCCAGGGATCGTCATCAGTCGCCTGCACACGTCGTCATGCTTCGCCACACAGCGAACTCTCTTTTCCAGCCTGGCCAGCCCTTCTCGCAACTTGCGGCGTCCAGCGAGCAATGGCTCCATGATTTCCGCCAGCTCAGCGTCGTGTTGGACGACTTCGAGAATTCTCTTCTCGAACGTTCCGCCTGAGGTCTGACCGACCTTCAGGCCGAAGTTGCGCAGAAGCCCGCGCATTTCATTCTCCAGATCAATCGCTTTTTCTTGCAACAGCGAGCGGGCAATTAACAAAGCACGCCGCTTCTGGCTCGTGAGCGTCTTCACATGCACATCCTTGAACAGGCCGACCCGCATCATATGGGCAATGCCGCGCGCGTCGTTCCGGTCGCTTTTGTTCTGCTGCAGGGCGTCCAGGAATGCCTTGGTGTGGCGCGTCTCGATGCAGAAGACCGGGAAGCCAGCTTTTGCCAGCCCTTCGAACAGCCATTGCGATAATGGTCCAGCTTCAAGGCCCACTCTATCCAGACTGAAGGCCGGATCGCCCAGGATGGC
>NZ_JARAKC010000022.1:0-72243 GCF_049887195.1 Mesorhizobium abyssinicae | reverse complement strand
TGCTCGTGAACCCCCAGGCGTTCGGCAACGTCCTTGCTTTGCAAACCCTGCGCGCACAAAAGGATCATCCGGCATCGATCCGACAAGGAGCGTGGCGCTTTATGCCGGCGCACCTGAGATTCGAGAAAACTTCTATCCGCGTCGCCCAGAACGACGACGTCCGCCTGCCTGCCAACCATCGATCAAACTCCTGCTCTTGTGACAGAAGCCGAACAAAATGAAGCTTACTTTGGTTCCAGGTGACTAGCTAAGCTAGGATCCGACGAGGAACAATTGGTTCAGGTTGCGAAGCTCTAGCTCTAGCGCAGGTCGTTCATGTTGATTTAGCGATTTGCCTTCATCCAATTTTCGTTGGTTTCGACGGTGCGCGATACGCGTTCAGAAGCGGCGGGGCTTTCCTGGCGGTTTGGCGTGGAGGTCAGCGACGCTGTTCCGTGCGCGTTTTGCGGATCAGACGAAGGCGAAGTCCCACGCGGACAGGCCGAGCGCGGCAAGATCGGACACACTATGCACAGTGCCCAGGCGGGCGAACTCATCCGCATGGTTCTCGGAAGTGACATAGGCTAGAATTGCGCTTTTGGTCAGGCCGTCATGATAGACAATGATGTCGCCTGCGGTCTCGTTGGCGATCGCATTTGCAGCGCCATCGCCCGAGTAGAAGCTCTTGTCCGTGACCACCACGACATCCTCGCCGTGGGCATCCGCGGCCGCCCCGCTGTAGAAGGTGTCCACCGGGTGGCCAGACCGCGAACTGGCGTGGTTCACGAAGCTCGCGCTGACACCATCGCTATAATAGCCCACTGCGTCGAAGGCGAAAGTATCTTGGGTTGGGTCGAAGTCCAAGATGTTCGCGTAGCCCGGCTCTGACGAGCTCGTTGGGTCTGGGACCGGGTTGTGGGATTGGAAGACAAATGTGTCGTGGCCGTCGCCGCCGGTTAGTTGATCTCTGCCGTCGCTGGCAAAGAGGACATCGTCGCCGGGACCACCGTAGAGCTTGTCATTATCCTGGCCAGCTCCGCGCGGTCTGTCGTGGCCGCTATCGCCGTAAAGGTAGTCGTTGCCGCCTTCCCCGAAAAGGCTGTCATTACCTTCGTCACCGAATACTCGGTCATTGCCTTCGCCCGCTCCGATATGATCATTACCATGACCGCCGTTGATCCAATCATTGCCGGTCGGATCTATCATGATATCGTCGCCGTCGCTGCCGCGCAGGCTGTTGTCGCTTGAACCACCGCGGATTAGCATTACAGATGCTCCTTCTGGTTTCGCGCTTCAATACCATCTCCTCTACCCTTGATTAGATCTTCGGAACAATCGATTGATTTAATGCGACTCATCCGCATGATGGATGCATCGATCAGCTTTATTCACAGCTCCTAATCATGCAGGCCGTCTTCCGCGGGCAGAGCGGCGGCAAGACTGACGAGGATAGGACGCTGATTCCAGCGTTGGTGGGCGTCGTCTATTCGCCCGCGGCTGTTCAGTGTTCAATTGTGCACAGGTCCGGCATTCGGTAGCAAACGCCACCAATAGGCATCACGCATTTGAATTAACTGGAAAAATGCAGCAACCAAACGATGTGGCTCGTCGGCTAGAATCTCCAGCCTTATTCGTTCTCCCGATCGGCGTTTAGTAGACGACGGAGGGCTCGTTTGAGCAGCATGTTGTCATGAATGAACCCCAGAATGTCGATGATGCCATCTTTCGCGATGCGAAAGATGAGGATGTGTCTGGGATCACCAACCTGACCAGGCGGCTGGAACGTGTTTACGACTGTGACGGATGTGATAGATGCCCACTTCTCCAGAAGCGACACGCTTTCGAAGGATTGTCTTTTGACGGGGATGACCTGCAACGTCATCCATCGCCGCAACGAGGAGAGCGGCATACCGCTCTCTTGCCAGTTCGCCGAAGTTCTGCTCACTCCAGTCCAAGATTTCGTCAATTTGTGCTTCTGCAGGGGTCGAAAGGCGGTATTTAGCCAAACTTCGGACCGCTAGCATGGATCTTGCGGGCAATCGCGCGCGCGTTCAACCGCTCCAGCAATGCCTGAGATGCATCTTTACCATCGACCAGGGTGAAGTCCCCGTTCTCGATAGCGGAAATGCCCTCCGCCGCTATCCTCTCGATTACAGCAAGACTGGCCTTTTCGGCCGCAAGCTCATCCTCGTAACGCCTGAGTGCCTCCCGCACCACTTCGCTCGCATTTTGGTGACGGCCGGAAACGACCTCCCTATCGACAAAGTCACTCAGATGGTTCGTGAGACTGAAATTCCTGCCGCTCATGGCTATCTCCTTTATGGCTAGAGTATCAAACTTTGATATCCAGCTGCAAGTTTTAAGACGGTATCTACCCCTTCCCGATCCCCCGCAGGCTTCGGGAAAAAGGCCGTCGCGCATCGGCGGCGCGCCCCGTTACCCCTCGTTAACCCCACGTATAAAAAACCGATCGACTCCGGCGGGCAGATCCGCTAGGGGCGCGCCTGATGTTCAGGCGGACACGCATACGGCGCTGATTTTCGACGGCCTCCCAAGGCCGCCGCATCGCCACGCGTATCGACGACTGCCAGCCCTGGAGCCTGAACATGAACACCCGCGCCCCTAGTACCCCGACGCCACGCCTGACTCCGAGGATTCTGGACCGTCCGGAGCCTTGAGATTTCGTCTACGTCGATCACGACGCTGAGGCGCGGAGGTGTGAAATACCAGGACGGCCAGCACTTCCTGATGTCCCCGGAATGCCGGGATATGCCGATCCAGCACCTCGTCCAGATTGACGAAGAGGAGGCCTACGTGATCTTCCGCCAGTTCCGCTGGCCAAAGACGAATGGCGATCCTGTCTGCCCGCACTGCGGCGTTCTCGACTGCTACGCGCTCCGCAGGCGTGCGTTCAAATGCTCCGGCTGCCGTCGCGAGTTCTCGGTCACCTCCGGCACCGTGTTCGCCTTCCACAAGCTCAGTTTCTGGAAGATGCTGGCCGCGATCCTGGATGTCCGTGAACGCTGTGAAGGGCAAGGCTGCGCTACATCTCTCCCGCGAGCTCGGCGTGCAGTACAAGACCGCTTGGGTCCTGTCGCTGAAGATCAAGGAAGCCCAGGGGTGCGGCGCTCAGCTCGGCGCCTTGGCCTTGGCGCGTTCCTTCTTGTCCTTCGGTATGAAGCGGATCGACAGGACAATGGTCGTACCGTGCTCGCCCTTGCCGACCGCCGCCAAGCGAAAGCCTGCCGGAAGGTCAGCCAGTGCCGGGGTATGAGCGCTCGATGACCCCACAGGATCAGTATGTTGATGCCGGGTAGTGCCGCCCGGTGGCGGCGTTCTTCGGCGGCCCAAGAGCAGCCCTTTGCCCTCCCCCAAGACTTGACCCAGGGCACTGACCCTCACTCCCGATCGGCAATGATTCGGTCGGTGATTTCGGAATAAAGACTGCCCTTGGCGGCTCACCTTGTTGCCGCGAACGTCTCCTCGGGCTCTGAGTTTGTCAGTCTTGCGCGTCATTAAATCTCTGCTGGCGGGGTGGGCAGCGAAAAAACCGGAAGGCCCGCCCTCAGAGGCGGCCGGCATCCGCAGGACCGCAACGCAATTGGAGGACCCGGAGCGGAACGCGAAAGGTTGCCTGCTGCCGCGGCGGGCCTGGAAGGGAGAGCCGCCCACACCGCGTCCGCCGAAGGCCAACCCAAATGACAGCGCCGCCCCAAATGGCGGCGACCAGGGCTGCCTGCGCGAGGCGGCTATGCCGCCGCAAAGTCCGTGGGTACCCCAGTTAGTTGTTTGGCGCATTCGAGCATCAGGCGTGCCCGTCAATCATACTGGCCTTTGGTCGAACGCGACGCGTGCTGACCAACGTTCTCAAGGCATTGAAGGATCCGAACAAGCCCGAGTGCTCCTGGTGGGCTCGGGCTATCATCAAGGAAACACATTGTAGTAGTCCTTGCCTGCGTGTGTCTTTTTGTAGCCAAGGCAAAACCGATGTGATCCGGATTCGCCTTCCCGCGTGACGTCCAGCCATGCTGTACCTCGATCAGAGGAAAATTGACTGCGGAGAAGAACGAACATTGGTCGCGGTCCGAGATTTCGCACGGTTGTCTGGGCAGTGACGGCTGTACCCTTCGATTGGATCACCGCCGGAAAAACAAGCTGACCGACTGATCCCGCCTGCGGCTCGACCCGGTCGGCCGCTCGATCGAAAGCCTGGTGCGGGGCGGAAACTCTCCCGCATGCAGGTCGAGGAGGCGCTGATCCACCTCCTTGTCCGCCGCGGTAAGGCGATGGTTCAGGCGAAGGTAGTCCATCCAGGTCGGCGTGCGAAAGGTCTCCGTCCATTGTGAAGGCTCAAGCAGGTCGCGCTGCAGGTTCCAGTGCCGAGCGCCGACCCGTCTTTGCACGCGGCGGCGTTCCTGCATCTGGTCCAGGAAAGACTCGATGTTGGTTTCCGGTACCGAGTACTCGATCTTGACGACGATCGGACCGCTCCTCGACTTCAGGTCGAGGGCGAGTACCGGGGTTTCGAAGCCAAGGGAATCCTGGTCGGATTCCTTCCATTGGCGAATTGGAAGCAGAAGCCCGGTGGCTGCTACAACGAGCAGGGCGCCAGCGGAGCTTTCCAGCGCCAAGGCGACGGAATAGTTTTCAGCCACCACGCCCCATAGCCAGCTGCCGGCCGCGATGCCTCCCGACGAGAGGGCGGAGTAGATCGAGATCGTGCGGCCAACGACCCACCGCGGGCTCGATAGTTGTATGCTTACGTCAAGCCCCGTCCAGGTGACGACCCAGCCCGCACCGCCCAGCGTCAAGGCGATGGCCGCTACCACTAGTGAAGGCGTGAAAGCAAGAGCCAGACAGCACGCCGCGCAGGCGATGCACGCCAGTGTCGTCAAGCGCTCCTGCGACAGCGCCCGTCTCAGCGCGTTGTTGGAAATGCCGGCGCACAAGGCACCCGCGCCAAATCCTGCCATCAACACACCGTAAACAATTGGTCCTCCCCCGAGTTGATCGCGCGCAACGAGAGGCAGCAGCGCCAGGATCGAGATGCTGGTCAGTCCAAACAAGGTTCCGCGCGCGATTGCCGCCTTGATCTCTCCCGACAGCACCGTGAAGCGCGCGCCGTCATGGATGGCCGTGGTCATTGGCTCACGGGGAAGAGGCGAAGAGCGACCGCTCCATTTGCAGAGACCTATCGCCCACAGCATCGCTAGATAGGTCAGCGTCGCCAGCGCGAAAGCTGTCAGTGGTCCGAAGGAGGCCACAACGACGCCGCCGAGCGCCGGACCGATGCTTCGCATGGCATTGTAGCCGACCGAGATCAGCGTGACGGCGGCGGGCACTTCACGCTTTCGCAGAATATCGCCAACCGACGCGTGCCAGGCCGGATCGGTAAAGGCAGCGCCGCATCCGGCCAGACAGCTGAATGCCAGGATCATCCATGGATTGTATATTCCTAACCCCACAAGAGCGGTCAGCGTGATCGATGACAAAGCTATCACGCACCAGCCGATCGCCATGACATGGCGGCGGCTGAAATTATCGGCGATGGCCCCGGCGAAGATCGACAGAATGAATACGGGCAGCGTCGTGGAGGTTTGCACCAGGGCGACCATCACCTCCGAGTTCGAGATGGTCGCCATCAGCCAGCTGACCGCAACGGTCTGGAACAGCCAGCCCAGGCTGGAGACCTGTGCGGCAATCCAGATTACACGAAAGGTCGGATTCTCAAGCGGAGCGAACGTCGCCGACGAAACCGAAGCCGCGTCCGCCACCCTGCTCATTGGGCGGTCCCCTCTCCGTTTGTGTATACGTTTAGTTTGAGATTCTCCTTTGCAGGACTTGCCTGTGGAGAGTGGCAGGATCAGGGCATTATTGGTGCCGAGTCGAAGTAATTTTCAGTGGCTGCGTCAAAGCCAAAACGGAACCGTTCTGCTGGAAATACCTCTCCACTGATGAGCAAAGCGCCGGAGCGGGCCCAATCGATCATTCTGCTGGAAGTTTCCGAGCAGTGGCACGTACCGTTCGTGCGCGCATGGCTCGGGCTGCGCTTTGAGAAGGCGGCATTGAGAAGACACCTTAGGCGACCTTCATTGCTTTCTGCGGCTGGGGCTTCACTAATGAAGCGAATCTTTGTGCGCGCCATCAAATCAGGAGCACTCCATGACAGAAAAAACCGAGAACAATACTGCTGCTCTTTATCGAGCTTACCGCCGAGGTTGTCTCGGCCTACGTCTCGAACGATTCGGTCCTGGGGCCGAGCTTCCGGGGCTGATCGACCAAGACAACTGAACCAAGCAGGGAATCTGCCAGTGTGACCGCAAGAACTCGAAATTTGCCTTCCCAAGTGGCTTCAGCGTCGCCGTGACCACGACCGCTGACCAATGTCGGACCTATCTCCGGCTGATCTGTGAAAAGGGAGACGCAAGCCTCAGGGATTACGGACAGCGGCCACAGGCCAGTCGTCGTCCCTAATCGCTGATGGCGCACGTGAAAGGGAATCCGACGCAGAAGCGATCGCCGTGGGTCTGGCGATCGGCGCGAGGGCCCCCCGCCCTGCCCGGCATCGTTGCAACTGCGTTGACTTTATCCATCCAAAACGCAAATAGCTATCATCCACATAATCATCTTCTGTAATGTCGCCGAATCCGATACGGCAGCAACCTGTGCGAGAATCGCAGATGCTCGGGGCCGCTCATTTTTCGATGGGTGAGAGTTCCAGAATCAAACCGATCGCCCCTGGCCGTAGCGCTGCAAGCGGGAGATGATGGAGATGGTTCCTACGTCAGATCATGGTGTAAGCGAAAGTACCTCTTAGGCGATGCAAGGTTCGGCCGTTTCGGTGCCCGACTTCCATCGAACACTCACGTCGAACCCGCGCTCGATCCCCGATAGTCATCGCGTCGAAAACCTCACAATGCCGCGATAGCAATGAGCAGAGAGGGCCCATCGTCAGCTGTTCAGGACTCGCGGCTGATGAAAATCATAGCGAGCCGATGCAAAAACTCGAGAGGTGACTCGTTGAAGCACGTTCTTGTCGTTGATGACGATGTCGCAATACAGCGTCTCATTGTCGAGTATCTCGCAATGCATGCATTCAAAGTCACTGCGGTTGGCGAAACCCGTCGGTTCAACCATGTGCTGTCGCGTGAACCGGTCGATTTGGTGATTGTCGACCTCAATCTGGGTCGAGAGGACGGGCTCGACATTGTCCGCGATCTGACGCCAAGATCAGATGTTCCGATCATCGTCATCAGTGGCGACCGACTTGATGAAGCGGAAAAGGTGGTTGCGCTGGAACTCGGAGCCAGTGATTTCATCGCAAAGCCTTTCGGCATGCGCGAATTCCTCGCCCGCATTCGAGTAGCTCTGCGCCAGCGTCCTCGCCGGCCCAGGGCAAAGGACCAGCGTTCATTCCGTTTCGGCGCCTGGAAACTTGCAGTTAAACAACGCCGGTTGGTCTGTGAAGGACGCGGCGAGGTCAAGCTGACATCAAATGAGTTCGACCTGTTGGTGGCTTTCCTGGAGAACCCACGTGTTGTCTTGTCGCGAGAGCAACTTCTGCATCTGAGCCGAATGCGTGGCGAGGAGGTCTTTGATCGAAGCGTCGATGTTCTGATCTTGCGCGTGCGCCGTAAACTGGAAGTGGACCCGGGCAAGCCTCGCCTGATCAAAACATCGCACGGCGTTGGCTATTTCTTGAATGCCGATGTGGATGTCAGCTACGGTGGCACGACGACCGCATAAGCGGCATTCGCCTTGAAGCCAATCGCACGCACGCCGCAGCAAGCGAATCGGCTCGGCGAACGACAGGCATTCGATCCGTTCGAGTTGCACCTGGAGGCGCAATAGCTCGGCGCCTCCCACGGTCCTGCTGCCACCTTTCAATGCGATGCCGGAATGCTTCCCATAGCCCTGCTCAACGCTTCTGCTCCTCCTGTGCCTCCTCACGTGGAGGTTCGAACACAAAATCGTAGTCGTGCTCCAGTTGACACAACAGATCATCGGACTTTGCGAAAGGCTCTGCGTCGAAGATCGTCAATGGCGCTGGCTCCGGAAGGGGGCCTGTCTGACTTTCAAAGATGCCTTTTAAAATGCGATCGGAATAGTATCGAACCTTTTTCAGTCGCAATGGCGGTCGGCCTTTGATGAGAACGATCTCATCTTCTTCATTGAGCAGACGCACCTGCTCAGGGCGCAAGAGCGGTGCTCCCTGCTGCGAATTCTGGATGTTCAAGTCGAACATTCTCATTTGGTTATGGGACGTCGACTTGGCCTTGAAGGTACATTCTCCGATGGCCTTCGAAATGTAGTTTGGGGTCTCGTCGTCTGCTGTGGCCATAAAGACCTGCAAGCCAGTGTTGCTGAGAAAATTCTGTTTGCCTGCCTCGCCGTAGGCGCCCGTCAGAGCAGAGAGGCTTTGGATGATGAACATGAAGCGGCCCTTATACCCGGCGATGGTCGTAATTGCCGTCGCAATCGCCTCGAGCTTGCCCAGGTGCTTGAACTCGTCCAGCAGAAACAATACCTCGTTCTTCTCTTCCCGGGTCGGCAGCGACCGCTGTAGAACTGAAACGACCTGCTGGAAAAACAGGCGCATCAGAGGTGCGATCACCTCTAGGTCGTTTGGGCTGACACAAAGGTAAACACACGTTCTGCGGCGACGCAGATCATGAACTGAAAAATCCGAGCGACTTGTGGCCGCCTTAATCAGGGGATCCGCCCACAAGTTGAGCCCGCCGTCGCCAAGCACCGAAGTGTAGGAAGTCAGGATCTTTGTATCGTTGCCCGACATGTCGTCGAAAATGCGTTGTGCCTCTTTGTTTCGGGTCTCGCCCGCCAAGCGTGCGAAGAGCTTGAATTTCTCGCCAGGTTGGGAGAACAGATCATACACCGCGCCGATTGTTGGTGTTCCCCGCTCAATGCAGGCGAGAATACCGGCTACGAAGAGATCGCGCGCGCCGCTGAGGAAAGCTTCCGCACTCTCCCCCTTTGTCGAAATCAGGTTCGCGGCCAAGCGGCGAGCTTCGGTGAATTGGTGATGTGCAGGCAGCGCCAACAGGTCCGCTAGTGGATTATAGCAAATGGTCCGCCCCTGCGGGTCCATCGGCGCGAATTTTAGTACCTCGTCGCCGCCAGCTTTGCGCGCCCTGGAGGTGAGTTCGAAGAGCTCGCCCTTGACGTCGAGAGCTATTACCGACCCGTTGAATGTAAGTAGCGTTGGAATGACGACGCCCACGCCCTTGCCCGCGCGGGTCGGCGCAACGACGAGACTGTGAGGCTGATCGCCGTTGGTTAGGTAGTGGCCAGGCCACAAGGGGCCGCCCGTCTTCCCAAATACCGGCCCCGTGACGCGAGAGTACCGCCGCAGGTAACCTGCGCGCTGCATTTCATCGTTGCGGGCCCAGCGCGCGGTCCCGTGGTGCTCAGGCTCAGGACGGGAAACGACACACTGAATTAGCAACGCCATCGATGCCGTCGAGATGGCGATAGCGGCACCCCGATAGAAGACTGGGGTCGCGTAACCTAGATAAAAAGGCGTCTCGAACCAGAAGGCACGGAAGTCAAACGTCATCAATGCTTCGCCGCTAAAGCCATTGCGGAAAGTCGCGTACAAGCTTGCCGCGCAGAAGCCTAAAATAATTGAGAACACGGCACTCAGAACCGACCTCAAGGGCGTTGTTCCGGCTGACATCATATTTCCATCATGGGCTGTGGCAGTTGATATCCGCCTTCTCGGCCTACAAGAAATCACGACCGAGCCGAAACCGCACCAATCCGCAGGCTCCGCAGATGGCTCAAGGACGGAGCACGCGATACGTTCCTGCCTTCCAGGGCGGACAATAGTTGCTTTGAATATACGAGATGAACAATTCGATCAAGTCGATAATATACGAAAATGTTCCAATTGAAACCGGTCCAAAACATCTTTTTCACACAGAACCACTCCATTTTATCAATGTCACTTCTGCAGGAACCATACCGGGGCCGCTGCCGCCGAAAACCATCCGACGTTTCAGGCCAGCTCGCAGGTGATCAAAGAGGCAAACTGTCGCCGCGACAAAAGTCCAAGTTACTCGCTTCTGCAACATTCCAGATGCAATAGCGAACTACAGATGCAACTGCATATCAGTTCCTTGGGCGCGGTTTTGGCGTTAAGGTCATCAGCGGCGGCCGGCATAATCTCGGAGACGCTCTTAATGGATCGCAGTCAATCTCGCCGTCATGCAGCTGAGAGTTCATCCCGCAGGCAAAGGATCGGGGAGCAACTTCACATGCCAGACGGTCCGTTGTCCGAGGTGGCCCAAGGACTGGTAACCTCCAACCCACGCGAAACTGGACGCAATCTAGGCGCCTTCAAATCGTCGGGACGCGCAACGCGACAGGCATTTGAGGGAACTGAACTTGGCAGATTTGACGAACGAAATAACCAGCTCGGCAGAGCGGCCGTTGGTCTTTACGACAACGCCCTAGAAGGTGCGGTGAATGGCATGGACGCCAACCGTGGCTTCGCCAGATATCAGACAGTCGCGGTCAGGGACATAGTGGACTTTCAGTCCCCGCAGAAGCAATCTGCCCTTGTTGACAAGGTCCTCGGCATTGCCGAGTCGCGGGCTCAAGCAATGGCGATATCAAAGACGGCGCCGGCGTGGGACAAGTTTAACAGCGAAAGCAGAGAGCGGCTTATAGAGCGGGCAATCAACTTGGTTGAAAACACGAACGACTTCATCACGAAGCACAACACGGCAGCCGCTCTGATTAAGGGGTACGACCAACTCAATGCAAATCAACAGCAGCGGGTTCCAATGAGCGAGCTGCAGCAAATGGCCATGGACGTGAGTCGGCCTCAACGGGCAGAGGGGCGCTCCTCGCATTTGGACAGCACCATAGCAGACGCGGTATCTGCAGCCAATCAAGTGCGCCAAGGCGAGGCACTCGGATCGGCCGCCCAATTTGGCAAAGTTGCTGAAATCTCAGCGTCGGTCAGCAGGGCCCAGCAACAGGCAAGGGACGAACTTATGGAATCCCAAAGAACCAGGGGCCGCTCCGGGCGATAGAGCGATTTAGAGCCGCTTGCGGATCGACGAAACTGAGGGAATTCCGGATTTATCGGTTGTGATCATCTCTGAGCTTGGACGATCCAGTATTTGATTTTGGAACGCCTGCTCGATCGGGTTAAGTTCCGGCGAGTGGGGCGGCAGATCAGAAGCCTGGCGGCGGCCCCTGATCATCCGCTTAATGGCGGCCGGCACGCACGGGCCGCCTCATCAGGATTGATCATCGCATAATGTTGCATCTCGAGCTTGAGCGGCTAGTGCTCCAACAGGGACAAAGCACCAATAAGGTTCCGGCGCTAACCTCGAGAAGAAATAACCGCGAGTAGACGAAATGACTTCGGAGAGTTTTTGAATGCATGGCGACAACGATCGAGATCATGGAGCTGGAGCTCCATCCCGTAAAGCCGAGAGGTCCGAAGAACTCCCTCGCATTCCTGACGGACCACTGGCCGCTGTTGCAGATCACCTCGTGAGTGCCGACCCGCGCCAAACAGCGCGCAACTTAGGTGCTTTCAAATCCTCGGGGCATGCCGCGCGAGGAGCATTTGAGGGAAGCGACATCGGGAAATTCGATCAGCGAAACAATCGACTGGGCAGGGCCGCCGGCGACGTCTACAGTGTAGCAGTTGCACAAGGTGGACCAGGCCCCGACGCAGCCCATACGCTCGATCAGGCCAGGGCGGTCAGGGATATTGTGGACTTCCAGTCGCCGGAAAGGCAATCCGCCCTTGTTGATAATGCTCTGAGCCTTGCACCACGGAACCAGGCCATGGTGATCGGAGAGCTTTCCCGGAATCTGAACAAGTTTGATCGCGAAAACCGGGACCGCCTTATCGACCGGGCGTTTGATCTGGTAGAAAACGGCAACATGGCATCGCAAGCAAACGCCGCCGCCGCCTTGGTCAAAGCGTATGAACACCTGGACGAGGCTCAAAAAGCGCGCTTTGCTCGTAACCATCTGCACAACACGGGAATACCTTCGACATCTCTCGCCGGACCAGGCGACGCAGAGCCGGGACAGGTGTCCAGTTTGGACCGCAGAATTGATGGTATTGAAGCCTCAGTTCGCCAAATTAGGGAAACTGGACCAGTTCTCTCTCGTGATCAACTGAGCAATGTCGCTGAGGTTGCAGCGTCCATCAGTAAAACTCACCAACAAGCAAGAGCCGAACTGCTGGACAATCGCCGGGACCGCTCGGGCCGTAGTCGATGACGCTGATCAAGTTGACGGCCGCTCGCATAATCGTCGATCTCAAACAGCTCGGCACTGAGCAATGCCGCGTCGGCTTGCCTGAGCGATCAGTGCGTTCGCTCGGGCAATGCGTAGCTTCCACTGATGTTGCTAGCGACAAGCGTCACAACGACGACTGACAGCTCCGCGTCCATTCACATGTACGGCCAACAGCTCCATCACCTGGCCGTGATGGCCTTCACCGTCTGGGTGGCAGCCATTGCGGCTGGCTTGGTACAGGCTGTCGGAGGCTATCGCGCGCGGCTCCTTCGACACCACGCCGTCCGACGCACCGGGACGCGTCCCCTGACCCCGCCAGCCCTGGCGATCGAAGCCGCTTGCGGGCCCTCACACCATCGGCATGTGGCAGCCTAAAGCAGTCTATGACGACAATAGGGCTGAAGAACGTGCGGGGGCTCGCAAGCGAGCCTAAGCAGGAGCGCCCCAGAGTCGGTTCCAAATTGACGAAGGCGATTTGCTCATCGATATGACGGGCTTCGTTATACAAGCGGAAGGTCGGCCCCCCTGCTATGCGCGAGCACCCGCATCAGCTTCAAAATCTGTTGATGCAGCGGATCTGCTCTTTTCAGCGGTCTCTGTCAAACGGAAGGAGGACAGGTGGTTTTTCTGGTCAAGCACCACCCATGGAATCATCTCTCAGAAACGGAATTGGAATTCAGATCCGGCTTTCGCACAACGCGCGGTGCAAAGCCCCCGTTGCGGATTGGTCGGGAAATGCAGCTCAACACCCTTATCGTCTTGGCAATCGCAATGGTGGCCTTGTTTGGCGTGCTGGCTGGGAGCCACAAGCATGATGACATCCAAACCAGCGAGGCTATTTTACGCGAACTGCGGGGCGTTCAGATCAACTGCGCATTGCTGCAGCGCGACCGCTTCCGGGGTCGTGCAGAGATGGTACGGGATTTGCGCGCCGTTGGCATAACCAGAGAGGCCTTGCAAAAAGACCTGACAGTCTTGCAGCACCTTTTCGAAAGAGCGCCCCATGACAACGCCGAAAATCTCTCCAGGTTGTTTAAACAGCTCAAAGAGTCGGTTGAAAGAACCAATCTTGAGATCTCAGCATCGGCCACGCACATTGCACTTTTGCAAGACTCGCTCTCAAGCTTTGTTCGCTCTGTGGCGACACTTCCGTGGACAGCTTCCGATAGATTGAAACTCTCCACTCTGGTCCTGCAGTTCTCAGCCAAACCCAGTGCGAGCTTGGCATCACAAATCGATCAATATCTCACTCGACTTTCGCCCAGCGAAAATCTCGACAGCCGACAGGTTTTCCGCACCGGTCGTATCGTTTTGTCCGTATTGCCGAGGTTGGCGGTTTCTGCCAGTCGGATCGCTTCATTCGATGCGATAGCCAAAGCGACCGAGCTGGAGCAAGAGTATCTGAAAAGCTACAGCTTGATCGGCGCAAACGTGCAGCGGACGCGGGTCATCTGTGCTTGGGTCTGTTTATGCCTGGGCTTAATTGGATTCGTTTTAGCCCATAGATGCCGCACCCAGACGAACCGGCTGACACGGCGTCTGGAACTTGAAGCGGCAGCCAGTGAGATCGAAGCCTGTTTCGGGTCCGATCGAGCAACAAAGGCTTCAGTTAATTCATCCACTGAGGCAGCGCTGAGAGTTATTCAGCGCGTGTTCAATGCCGATCAATGCGCGCTCGCTGTGGTGAGCGCACGTAACAAGAGGGGGGATTCCGAATGCTTCGTGGCGAACACGCGAATGCCTGTCTCCAACGCCGCGTTGATCGACCTGGCCGCTTCGCTTATCGATCCAGAAGAGCCAGCGTTTCGCGTCGTTTCCGCGCAACAAGTGCTGCAGGCAGGCATTCCTGGTGTTTGTCAGATTCTTGGCTGCAAGGTCTACGATGAACAGATTGCGGTATGTTGCCTTGTTTATGAAGAACATCGCCAGCTTCCGGTCGCAGATGAACTCCAGATCCTTTCGCGCGTAACCGTGAGCGTATGTAACCATCTCGATCTGCAACGTATGCGCTCCGAAAGTGAGAACGTGGCGAGGCGCCTGGAGCATGCAGAGCGGCTGAGGAGCGTCGGGACGATTGCAAGCGGCATTGCACACGAATTCAATAACATCTTGGCGGCGATCTTGGGCTACGCTGAGATGGCGCAATCTCTGCTGCGGCGTCCCTCCAAACCTCGAAGTTATATCAGCCAAATCATCTTGGCCGGCAATCGCGCAAGGTTGATGATCGAGCAGATTTTGTCACTAAGCCGGGAACGGAAGCGCTCGACGAGGCCATTCGACGTGTCTGACGTCGTGTTGGATCTCGTGCCACTGCTGCGCGTCACACTTGGCGCGGAATTTCAACTGGAGGTCAAGATCAGAGAGTGGCAAACTGTGATCGAGGGCAGTCCAACCGACATTCACCGGATCTTGCTGAACCTGTGCAAGAATTCATCGGAGGCTTTCTCGAATGGAGGGCGTATCGAGATCGCTCTTTCCACGGCTCATTTCCACCAAGCAAAAACCCTTGCTCAAGGCATCTTGACACCCGGGCGTTATGTGGTGCTGTCCATCAGCGATGACGGCCAAGGAATCGAAGCCGCCGTTCTTCCGCACATTTTCAAGCCATTTTTTACGACACGCTCCCACGCCGGCGGAACCGGGCTGGGCCTTGCCGCAGTGTTGAGGGATGTGGACGCCTTGGGGGGCCGTCTCAACGTCACCTCGACTATTGGCCAGGGAACACGCTTCGACATCTACTTACCAGCTTCCGATAAGGAGAGCGTCACAGTTGACAGCTCTCTTAATCCTTTCCATGGGGCGCCGGGCAACGGAGAGGTCGTTGCGGTCGTAGCCGGCCGTGCAGCGACCTTGGAGGCCTATGAAGACAAGATCGCCGCGCTCGGCTACGCACCAATGGGCTTTAGGAGCGTCGAAAGCCTTGCCGGCTGGATCAGCTGCGGAAACGCCCCCGATCTGGTTATTGTTGATGAGTCCGTGGCCGGGCGACTACCGATGGAAGTCAAACGTCCCGCCCCCAAATCAGTGCCCGTGATCATCGTCGGTCGAAGCGACTGCCCTGTGCCGCTTACATGTGATGACAGAGCCTTCGTGCTTTGGCTTGGCGAGCGGGTCTCGTACAGCAAATTAGCATACGCGATCAGTGCGATGGTCAGGGCATGATGCTCTCGATCGCGCCGTCAAGCTGCAGCTCCGTCAAAGCCGCAGGAGGTATGATCCCTCTTTTCTCGGCTCGACCTTTCCAATACAGCCTCGCAAGCGCCGAGCGCCTGGTGAGATGAAAAGTTTTGTCCGACGGTGCCATGGCCGTCTTGCGAAGATCCGCGCTTCATGGAGTTCATTGCAGACGCGGCACTGACGGGATCATCAGTGCTGCTTGAGAAGATCGGCCGCGGTCTCTCCTCGTCTGCGTGCCTCGGCCGCAAGCCATATCTCCCCCACCTCGTATACCTCTCCATGCGAACGGAACGGTACGATTACGTCGATTGCGGCCGTAAGCATGTCGAGCAGGGTGCGGTCTTCCAATGCAGCCCCTTGCGGGCTGCTCTTGACCAGCGAAAAGAGCTTCTTGAATCCCTGGACGGGATCGGCCCCGTGAATGGTCGATATCGATCCGGCGTGCCCAGATACGACTTCGCTCAAATATGCCCAAGCCGCATCATCGCGCATCTCCCCAAGTAATATTCGATCAGGCCGCATACGCAAGCTTGCTTGCAAAAGTTGCTCCGCTGTCACCGCCCCTACGCCCGCTCGATCTTTCGGATAAAGTAGCCGCACATGATTCTCGTGCGGTATCACGAGCTCGAGGGTGTCCTCGATGGTAACCAGCCTCTCGTGCGGGGGTATAGCGCTGATCAACGTTTTGCTCATTGTCGTTTTGCCGCTGCCTGTGGGTCCACAAAGCAGCATAGTCAGCCGACCGGTGACGCATGCGTGCAAGAACTGCTCCAGATCACCCATGTCGTAGTACTGAAGGATCGTTGCGTCCTGCTGCTCTTGGCGCTCTGTTCGAGAGCGCCATCGATTCCATCGAGAGGATTCGTAACGAGCCGACACTTCTTTCAGTGCCGTCACATGCGCAGATGGTCGTCGTATCGTCAGGCTGACTGTTCCTGAGGGCACGGCGGGCGGCAAACAGATCTGCAGCCGCTCTCCATTCGGCAACTCGGTAGAGCACAGAGGATTTCGCGGTCCAACGTCTTGCTTGCGCAGCGCGCCCGCCAAGATAGCAACGTCTTCCAAGTCCTCGTAACTGAGCGGCAAAGGATACTTCGTGAAGACGCCGGACTGCCGTACGAAGACCTCGCCAGGGCGATTGATGGCGACCTCTTCGGTCCCAGGCTCTTCGAGCCATTTCAGAACAGGCTGCAGAAGCAACCGCAGTTGAGGATCCGCCTCCGATAGCATGGTTTGTGTTCCCATCTTATTCGTCTGTTGTGGTGCCGAGGCTATGGTTGCAGATTTCGTTTTTTGCTTCTGGCAGTGGCGGCGCGAAGCTCGTACACATCTGAAAAATCCAGATCCCTAGCCACAAAGATGGATACGGTATCGCCCTGGTTTTTCCTTAACGTTGGCGGAATGTCCACCGTTGCTCTTAGAGCCGTGTCGACGGTTTGTCCGCCAGTGCTTTGGAAATTGTTGATGCTACCTCCGCCGCCTGAATCGGTGGCGTATTGGCCAGCCGCCTGCAGCGCGCCTTGAACGACGCTCAAGAGCACAGCGCCACCAAAGCGCTGCCAGAAGTGATTATCCACCGTGCCAGGCATTCCGGAGCGGCCGAGTTCGTCGGCGCCTGGGGATGCCAGCGAAACGACGGCGTGATCAGGTGTTTCGATACGATTCCAAATTACGAAGACACGCCCATCGCCCTGTTGGAGACCGCGCTGGATCTCGCCAATGACGGTCGTCCCGCGGTCCAAAAGCACTACGTTGTTGGTTGCGCCGCGAATGTCTTGGGGCAAGATGCACTTCACATAGCCAGGCAAATTTGTATCGACTGCCGTTTGCAAGATGCAGGGAATGATCGTTCCTTGCGTGATTAGAAGATCAGGGTGCGGCAAGAGCGTGGCCCGGCTTGGCTCCTGCACGTCCGATTTCATTCGGCTGGAAAGATCGGTGACGCTTGGAGCCTCTGCCACGATGCCCGCTTGCTTGACATCGCCATGCTCGGCGGCGTCGGGCGATTGATCGCTGCTGGTGTAGGCAAAGATCGGTGTTTGTACCGGCGGTTCAGGCGCCGGATCCGGGGGCGGATCAGCGGTCGGCTTAGGCATGGGCGCTGACTCAGGATCTGACGTCTGCCCTGGCGGCGCTGCTGCGAGCTCTGGGGGCTGAACCGTTTGCTTGAACGGCCAACGTGGTGCTGGACGGAATGGTTCGGTGTTGGCCAGAACCGGGCTTGGCCGCTGCGGTGTGTCGTTTTGCGTGTCGGGACGTGACCCGAGCCAGATGAGCGAGAGCGAAAGCGTCAGAACGAGACCCGCAACCGCCAACTTCTGCGGTCCCGAGAGTCGCCGGCGGCCCGGTTCTGCGACCAGCGATCCCGACGCATCCACATCGGGCGGTTGTGTGCCGACCGCCCCACTCATCGTCTCCATCCTTTCAGAACGCGCCACACGTCGGGTCGTACGGTCCCGGTGCCCGGCGCTCGTCCGACGGAATCGAAAGCCCTGTTGAAGATGGACAGAACAGTTTTGCCGTCCCTCAGACGCCATTCCCGCGCGACCGCGGCGACTTCGACATGGTCTCCCTTGACCGAGTAGTTAGCGGCGGCTTCCTTGCCATCGGGATTGATGATGTAAAGGGATGGTATGCGCGAGTTACCTGGGAAGCGAAATGCGGTGGTATAGCCGTCATCGAAAACCTCCAGCGGCGCCAAAGAACGATCTCCCTTTGCGACGTAGTGGTAATTTCTTTCGTTCGGAGCGGCATTTGCAGAGGGCCGGTTCAACGAATCCTGGACGCTCTGGTCGTAGAGAGCTCTCGCCCGGGTCTCATCAACCACCGAGTGCCTTTGTGCTTCCTTGCGTCGAGCCGCCGCCTCATCGGCTGGATAGGTGAACTGAACACTGTAGTACAGGTCGGCCTGATCCTGATCGAGTTTTGCCATTGACCTTGTGGAAAGACTGAAGACGTATCTTCGCGTACCGACGTCGCTTGTTGTCAGAACGATAACCGGCTGGGGTGCCAGCACCTGGCTTGACTTGAAGAAGAGATAGTTGGCACGGGGAAGCGCTGCCAGGTCTTTGCTGTTGGAAACCGCTACGGCTGTCACCGTCTCGCTGGCGCCGAATGCGACGACCAGAGTTGCCCCCACAGCGGTAGACAGGCGCACGACCTGGTCGGGTTGGTAGGCTAGGTAGCGCATGCGCCGATCGAGTTTACCAGCGGTGGGCGCATCTTCCGCGTGCGCCCCGGACACGGCTAAAAGCAGACAGGCTAGCGTGAGAACCGGTGCTTTCATCATGGCTGGCTGCTGCCCATCGTCGACACAGTGTCTTCAGAGGCTTGGTAGGAGGAAACGAGAAGTCCTCCCGGGTTGGCTAGCCTCGATTGGCTCGGCAGATCGGTCACCCGTTCGTAGCGCAGGGTTGCTGTCCAGGTGCTCTCGACTGGTTTTTGCCCATCCATGGTGAGCGTCCGTTTGTAACGGATCTGCTGAACGTTCGGAGCGATATCATTCGAAGAGATGTGCTCGACCTCGAGCTTGCCGCGCTCGCCAATTGTGACCTGCGGTGAGGCGGGATTCGGAAAATTGAAGAAGGTTTGATATTCCTGTCGCACATTGGGCGCGCTGAAATTGGAAACGAGGTCATACGCGTACTGAGCTGTGTCTGCTGTGTAACCTTCGCGCAGGCGAACATATTCCCACAGCGACGCATTTATGACAGCTCGTTCCTGGGTTGGCGGCAGTCGAGAGACGGACACTTCGCTATCCACGGTCCCATCCGGGCGCACCCATAGAAACACGGGCACGAGCTTGGTCAGCGGCACCATGGTGGCGACGGTGACTGCTAGAGCAACATTGCCAAGCAGCGCCGCTGCCGTAACGGCCATGAGGCCTTTTGACAGGCGCCGCGCGGACTTGGCTCGTGAAGTCTGAAATGCTTCCACCTGCTTGTAGTGCGAGGCCAGCATTTCTCTCTCCACCAGAAGGCTATGTTCTGGAGCGTTCACTGAGGCTCTTTCGCACAGTTAACCTGAAGGTCCTCAGGGGCAGGTTGCCATTGCGCTGCATTGAGCTGGAAGGGCTCGCCGCGGCAGGTCGCCAGCCTCTCGCTTGTCTTGCAGGCGGCCAAAAAGACAAAAAAAATCAGCACCACGTATTTCATATATCCGTACTCACTTGGTTCAGTTGAATCAATCACGGGCCGTCTTGGCAAAATGGCGATTGAGACCGCCAAGGGAACTCGAAGGCGCCCAATAACTGCCGGCGATGCTGGTCGCGATGGTTGGAAGCGCGACGATCAGCGCGTCGCCAGCCAGGAAAAACATATCGAGCTCGTAAAGTCCGATGATCTTGGCCGCTGTCGTACCCGCGAGTTTGATCACGCCAACTATGACCACCAGCCAGATTTCTTCCGTAGCGATAACGATTGTTGCTACGATGTTGACTAGTAAAAGTAGCAGCCCGTAGGAGACGAGCTGTGCGATCCATTTGGAAGCCATGTCTCGGGTGTGGTCGAACAGGTAAGCTACGAGAACGAGAGGGCCAATCGCCAACAGGACTTGTGTCAGGATGCCGGCGGCATCATAGATTTCGAATGTCGTCCACAACGCGCCGTAAAAGACCCACTGCGCTCCCTCGAAGGCGATTGTGTCCTGGCTATTCATCGGCCCGATTTCCGAAGCAATGGACTGGAAAATGACCTGAGTGCCGCGAAATATAACGTCCAGTTTCTGGGGAATGTCGAAGAGCGGCACATTACCGCCGCTTATTCGATGAGCAAACTCCGGAATTGTTTTCTGGAAGACCGAGAGAATGTAAACCTGATAGTTCGCTTGCCCCAAGATCAGGGCGGCGACGATCGACACCATGACGACGCGCGTGATGCCCCCACGCGCGTCGACTTGGCCGCGCATGACCAGAAGTCCCTGGATTACGATCCAAAGCGTGACGCACGCCACAAGAGGCGCCCTGACAGCGTCTTGGACCTTCCCGAGCACGATATGCAGCCCCACGGAAAATGCCGTATCGTAGATGGTGTGTATGGCTGTGAATGGGGCAGGGATAGTGAAAGACATTGCGTCAGCCCGATCTGTTGCCGATCAGCGCAGCTGAGTCAGCAGAGCTTTAGGTCCAGCTATGGCAGGACGCCAAAGATGGTTGCAGTATTCCGACGTTCTTGCCGCTGGTTAGCGGCCTCCTCTGCGTCGTGAAGGCCTGCCTGTGCAGTGGCCATCGTCAGCAGGCTCGTAGCCTGGATATTCTGGATCATCGCATCATGGATCTGCTTCAGAAGCAGGCCGTTGGTGACGGTCGCCTGCATGATGTTGCGTGAGCTGGAGAGTTGCCGAAGGGTGTCGGCGTTTTCTCGAAGGCGCCTGTCCATTAGTCCCAGATTATCGGCTGCAATTCCTATAGCGTTCGCTGCGCCAGCGATCTGTTCCCGCAGCAGTGTCGCCTCGGAGTCGGAACCGTCGACCTCCCGATCCTTATCCAGCGCAATGCTGCGGGCAGTGCTGGAGGCCGGCGTTTGACTGTCAAACATCTGTTTGTCCACCCCCCCACCGGCGGGATAATGACCGGGTCGGTTGAGGGAGGTGAGCAGTCCCGTCACGGCGAAGGTCGAGGTCAGCATTGTCACCATCTCGATGGTCCTGGCCAGCGTCAGGGCTGAATTGCTGAGAGTTCCCGCCGTACTGACCGCAGTCAGCGTCGTTTGGGCCTCTGTCACGGGGTCGCTGACCACAAACTGTGCTCGTGCCGACTGCTGCAGGCTCAGCAAAGCTGCCAGCGCCATTGCTGTGATCTTGGCAAGTCTCATGATATCTTCTCCGTCATTCTTGAACTTCATGGATGCGAGCCATGAACTTGTCGAGCCACGCCTCCGGGGCATGCCCGTGGTCGGCGCGAAGCTGGTCAGCAAAGCGCACCGTGTTGGCGCGCCCCGATAGCACGGCGACATACTCGCGCATTTGCCCAAGATCGAACTCGCAGACGACGCTTCCACTCTCGCGCTTGAGCAAGAACTTTCGGCTGCCGACAGCCATATCCTGGCGAATCGCCTGGAATTCCTGTTCGGTGCACTTCAAGCCATCGACGTACGCAGATCGGTCCGCCGTCGGTGACGGGTAGAAGATTTTCGTCATACATTGGGCAACGAGACTCGCCCCGAGTCGCGACTCGAGCACGTGCTCAGGCTGTTGGGTCGCGAGTATCAACATGCCATTATTCTTGCGAACGGTGAGCAAGAACTTGTCGATGACAGCCGAGAATTGCGGATTAAGAAGGTAGAAGCGAAATTCGTCGCAGCTCATAACAAAGCGACGGCCGTCGACAACGGCACCCACTCGATGCAAAAGATATGCGGCGGCAGGCGCACAGACCTCCTCATACTCCAGGAGCTGCGTCATGTCGAAACCGGTGATGGAGGCATCTAGCCTTACTTCGTCCGCCTCGCCATCAAAGGCCCATCCAAGTGCATTTCCTCTGCACCAGCGCTCCAGCCTTGCTCCTGCGCTCTCAGACGGGCCGTGCAGCAGGAATTCACGTAAGCCAGCGAGTGAGCGCATACCGGGCTCGAATGAGAGCTGACGCACAATGGCGCGCTCCAGCCGCCGACTTTCTTCCGGCGAAATCGTGCCGCGTCCGTCACTTTCGATCAGCGCCACCAGCCACTCACGCAGAAAGTCGCGCGAGGCGGGACTGTTATCCAGTCCACGCAGGGGCGCCAGCCCGCTGGGCGCGCCCCTGCGTAGCGCCAGATATGTACCTCCCGTGGCCCGGACCAGCAGTTCACCACCGCGGTCCTTGTCGAAGAAAACGATAGCGCCCGTTCGGTCGATCATGCTTTGCTCAAGCATAGCGAGCACAAAAGTCATCAGCGTTGTCTTGCCTTTGCCCACAGGACCAAAAATTGCCGTCATGCCGACGTCGTTCTCATGGGGAACGTAGTCGAACGAGGTCCCGCCGTTGGTGCGAAAGCGCGCGACCGCATTGCCCCAATGGCCAGAGCTGGTGCCCCTTGGAAAATTCTCGAATGAGACGAGGCCGGCGAAATTACGTGAAGTGATCGCTCCAGGCCGCGTGCGCCATTTGGTGTTGCCCGGAAGTTGGGACCAGTAGGCTGCCTCCATGCCGATGCCCTCTTGCACGATAACGGCGCCCGCATCTGTCAGCCGTGCACGGGCACTCGCCGCGCGATCTGCTAGGCCATTGAGGGTGTCGGCATAGACGCACAGGCTTAAGTGATGCGAGCCCATTACGAATTCATTGCTTGCCAATGCGTCCTCTGCCTCAGCAAGTTCCTTGATCTGGCTAAGGGCTTTGTCGCCCGCACTCGTCATCTGGCTGGATTTGAGGCTCAGCTTCGCGTGGGCCTGCGCGCGAGTGAGGAAGGAAAAGCTCTGAGTGAGCACGAGCGGGAAGTTGGTGGACAACAACGAATTCAGCATCCCTGGCCGGGTCGCTGCCGGATATTCGCGGAACGAAAATAATGAGCCGACGTAGCTATCCCCTGGGGTGCGAATCTCCAGTGCTCGCTTTCCACATATGACGCGGTCAGTGTAGATTGAGGCTCCGAGCGATCCGCTGATCATGGGTACCGGCAGGAAACGGCAGGTCAATATAAGCCGCAGCGCTTCCCCGATTTCAGAGAAGAGCACGCTATCCTTTTCGCGAACGCCGAGCCGGCGCAGACCGTAACCGCCGAGTGCGCTGGAAATGATGTGCCATAGATCCTCCAATATCCGCATCTGGCTGGCTAGATCATTCCTAACCTTTGACTTGACAAACCGCGCGCCGATCTTGCCGACGGCAGTGCGAGGAAACACAAGAACGGTCAGGAAGTGGTCGTTGTGAAAGAGTTTTCCAAACAGCACACGGCGCTCATATGCCTCGTTCAGGCCCCTGGCGAATGCACTTTGGAACTGGCGAGGCGGGGGAGCTGGCACGTCAGTGTGTCGCACGAGGTGAGCACACAACGAGACGTTGTCATCAGCGATGTTGCGCAAGAGGGTATTGAAGGCGCGGCAGCGTGCATTGCGGGTGGCGGTATCTTCCAATTCAAACGGCAAGCCATTGACATGTGCCATGGCCATGACGGACCCGTCTTCCAGCAGGACAACTTGGTCGCTGACGTGGCCGACATAAGGAAGATAGATCTCGCCAGACCTCTCGGCCCTGCCGCTGGCGCCGAACATCATAACATTCCTCTTCCCCGTTTCGACACTCTGATCGGATTGGGGCTCACGCTCGCCCCACCCCAGATGGCCCCGTCGACGCTTCTGCCTGCGGTCTGCAAATACAGGAGCACCACGCTTGCGGCATTATAATCGCGCTCGACAATGACTCGTGCTCCAAACCAAACCGGCACGAGGACGATCTCGTAAAGCGGGTTCTGAAGGAGGACGATGAGAAGCCCAGCCAACATCATGAGCAGTCCGGCCAGCGTCAGTGGCACACCTAAGAACAACGCGGGGCGTGTCGCCGCCACATAAAGCGTGCTCACCTCCAGCCGGGCGCCCATCAGGTAGTCCCTATGAGCGCCTTTCCCAGGAAGCTGGCCCCGAACATGATGACTATGCCGCCCACGACGCCGGCAACCAGACCGAGCGAGGCACGGCCGAACATCCAAGACAGGCCGACGGCCACGATTCCGAGCACTGCAATAGACTGCCCAAATGGGCCAAGTATGAACGAGCAGATATTCTCAACCATTCTGGCAGGATCGGCCCCGCCCGTCACCTGGGCCACGGCTGGTGTGCAGTACACGGCGCTCCATGCCGCGGCCCCGGCAGCGGCTGGCACATATTCAGCACCCGTGCGCAGCTTCGCAGCAAGCTCAGGAACACGTCTCGCAAGCGTTCGAATTACCTTGAGTTTCATCATTGCATCTCCATGTTTCAATCGAATACCAGTCGATTTGCGTTCGCGGGTCCCCGCTCCTTGGATGTCTGACTTGGCGGGATGGATGATTCGGCTTCGGAACGATTGTGGCGGTAGGAACCCCAAACATCCCATGCCTCTCCCGCGGTCTGCATTTCATCAACCGGCCGGCTCGGCGCGAGCAGGGACGGCACATTCTTTCGAGTGGGTGTTTCACGCTCGGGGATTTTGCGACCGGCCGTTTCAAGCTTCCGCTCAAGCAACCTTGGCACGAGCTTGGCGGCGGCCTCGACCTTGCGCACGTAACCGTTAGCAAAGCCACGTGTCAGACTGCCGGTGTTATATGCCGAGATAGCACGGCGAAGCGCCATTTGCTCTGCCGCGGCAGTTCTGCCGCCAGCATATTGCCGTTCTAGCAAGTGGGCGGCAGCCGAAAGAGACGGGCAGGGTTGAAGTGCTGTTTCGGGCGTGAGGTTGAGCTGGGCAAAATTATTGCTGTTAATTTGCATCAGCCCCACGTCGAGGGAGTGGTGCGCTTCGAGGCGATCCTTCAAGTTTCGCGCCGCTTGCAGCTGATCTTTCCAGCGAAGCTGTTCATCAGTTGTGTTGTCAAAGGCCACCAGCGGGTCGAAGCCACTTTCAACCATGGCAATTGCGGTGAGTGTTGAGGGAGCAACCCACGGAGCGCATCGGCGAGCCACGCGGTCGAACTCACGCGGGGAAAGCGGTGCGGGCTCACTCGGGACGGACGTGGTTGCCAGCAACGCGAGAGCCAAAGGCCAAACTGCAATAAACATCGCCTGTCACATGTCCTCTGTAAGCCGTCGGGAGATTGATCTCCGTCCCCACGCGCTTATCGGAGAGGCGTGTTACCTTAGAATTTCGAAATCCGCCTTTTCCGTTTCAAATGAAGCAATCGGCAATTTTTTGCGGCGTCAACGCGCCCGGGTCCACGCCTGCGCCCGAGCGGCGGCTCAATGGCCGGGCGTCGGGCTCCAGAAGTGGCGAGATGCCAGGCAGGGAAAAGGCTGCTGCGTGTCAATGCCGAGCTGCTCGACAAGGCGACCGGCGAAATTGGCCTCAAGCGCAAAGGGGCCCATGCGGCGAGGCGACTGTCGGCGGAACTCGCCTTCACAGCAGTCCTGCTTCCACCGATGCGAAGATGCCGGCGCAGAGCCTGCAAGGCATGATAAGGATTTCGCCCTGGTCGAAAGCCGTAACTGCAATCGAGGAAATCACCCTCGAAAATACTACAGCCACGTGCTGACCATCCGCGGGCGATAGCTACAGGCTCCGCGCCAAGCGAAACAGCAGCTTCATCCCGCCGTTAACAGGCCTCCAGTCGGCTCCGCCTCGCTCGGCCCGTCACCGAAGGAACTGGACCTTCTGCCGACATCATGAACCCGAAGGTGGGGGCGGTTCTTCATGACGCAAAGGAGGCAGCTCCAGCTGGCATTTGACGGTATGGGAGGAAGTCAGCGGCAAGACTAGCTGGCCTAAATATTCGTCTGCCCGCCATTCTAACCCGCTTCGCGCGTCGCCACGATCGCCCTGCAAGCATTTCCGAACCCCTGCAGCAGCCTCTCGGAAATAGTCTTCTTTCGCATTCGGGATGCCATTGAACCGCCATTTGGAGCGTTTCGGTGGGCTAAAATAGGCTGGATCAACGTTCGATTCGTCGCCGGTTAGAACCAGTCCGCGGAGACGGGACACGATTTTGCTGATACCCTAGGCGCCGTGCGCGAAGCTAGTCGGCAAAATCACAACATCGACTTTTGCGAAGGTTTCAAGCGCGTCGATGTAGCGCCTGCTCACCCAGTCACGATGAACTCCATCATCGATCAGGCGATTTGAAATTACCCCGACCAGCGCATCCTTCGGTGGCGACGCCTCAGCGCTCGCGGCGGTGGGCGTGGCACTCCATCAGATTGGAAATCAAACGCATTTCTGGCGACAGGAGCAACTTGCCGGAGACGCAATAGGGATGGGCGCGGAAATGGGACCGCAAGATGCCCGCAGTTCGAACCCAGGCAGCGAGGAACGGCGCCCGGCACTGCGGGGCTTCAGGCCTCAAGAACGAGATCGGATAGCGGCACAGCCTGGCATGCCAGACACATCCCCTCCTCCAATTCCGGTTCCTCGATCAGGTGCCGGACACGGCCCTGCAAGACTCTGACTGCACAGCTTTCACATTGACCGACGCGGCAACCGCTGGGCAGTTGCTCGCCCTTCTTCTCCGCAAAGTCCAAAAGCACGCCTGAATCCGGTTGCCATCTCAATGTTCGGCCAGATCGGGAAAAGCGGATGTCGCAAGCAACCGACTCACTGGTCGGCGGCCTGATCGGCGCGCGGAACCGCTCAGAAAATATCTCGAACTTGGGCACGTTGCGCGCCAACAGGTCCCTGGTGACCTCATCCATCATCTCATTGCCCGCGCAGAGATAAAACCGCGGCCTGCGCAGGAGCAAGCTTTCAGGGATCTCGTCAACGGTGAACCTCCCCCTTAGAGAATCTCCGGAAGGGTCCATCGGCCGGCTTAGATAGTTCACGACATGTAGGTTGCCCAGGCGGCGCGCGTGATGGCAGAGACGTGCGTGGAAGGGCCGAGATTGGGCATCGCGGCAGGTAAAGTAGAGAGTAACTTCGGGCTCGCCAGGCGCACCGGTCAGGTTTTCCAGGAATGACAGAAAGGGCGTTATGCCGATGCCTGCCGTGATCACAACCACGGGGAATTCGTTGACCAGCGGCAAGATAAAGTTGCCTGCCGGAGACTTCAGAGGGATCACGTCGCCCTCTTTGACGACGGATGTGACGTAGTTAGAAACTGGGCCGCCCAAGATTCGCCTGACCGCGATAGAGTAAGAATGCGGTCTCTCGCAGCTGCCGCCGATCAAGGAATAGCAGCGCTCGTTGCCGTCGACCCTAATTGCTACATGCTGGCCTGGTTTGAACCCGGACAGGGGCAGTCCGTCGACAGGTTTGAATTCTAGCGAAACGATCTCGTTTGCTTCGGCCCGCCGGCCAACAACCTGGAAATCGCGCACCGCAGGCTCGGAGGAACTCCGAACAAGCTGAATGCTGCAGGCAAGCGAGCGCATTGGCAGCGAGCCGCTGATTGGGTCCCGGTCACGCTCCGGCACCAACGCGTTGTAGTTCGCACCTTCACCGTCTGCTTCTAGACCATATCCCGGCAAACCGAGATCCGGCGCCGACTGCCACCAGCCATAATCGCCAACCACGACGTCTGGGGCAAGGCCGTCATCCAGCGAAGCTTTCAAGATGATTGATCCAATGCGCGTCGAAACGCGCACCTGATCTCCCTGATCAATGCCGTAAGCTGCGGCCAGATCGGGGTGCATTTCCACCAACGGCTCCGGCCGTTTCCGTCTCAGGGACGAGATGCCGCGATCCTGGCTGTGGCGGAAGTAACCGTTGCTGGCGGCCATCAGCACCAGGGGAAATGACTGATCACCGCTTTCAGGAGAGGGCACGAATTCAGGAATCGCATGATAGCCGTGACGCAACAATTTCTCCGAATAGAGTTCGGCACGGCCCGTTTCAGTCGGGAACCCTTCCTCACGGTACTTTTGGTAGCGTCGCGCGATCGGGACCCTCACTCCTTGCGGGTTGGCGCGCAGCGTATCGAGATCCAAATTGAGTGGATCAAGCTGATACTTCCAAGCAGCTTCGATGTCACCATCAAAGAAGAGCTCGCCCAATCCGAGCCGTTTCGCCAACTCGAAAACGATCCAAACGTCTGATCGGGTGTCTCCTTGGCGGGGGACCATTTGTTGCCGCAGTTGAACGAGTTCCTGTGCTTCGAAGGATATTTCGAAGCCTATTCGAAGTGCCTCGTATTCCCAGGGCGTTGAGACGGGAAGCAGGATATCGGCATAGTCCGAAGTTGGATTGTGGAACAAGTCGCAATGTACATAGAAGTCTAGGTCTTGCAGCGCTTGCTTGCCGCGTCCCGGCGCAGGATGCGAGACAAGAAGATTGGTTCCGAAGGTTACGAGTGCCTTCACTCCATACGGTCGGCGATCGATGATGGCATCATAGAGATCGGTGGAAGTGATCCAGCCATTGACCGGCGGTCCTAACGGGCGATCAGCCAATCCCAACGCCTTGGCGCGCTGTTGTTCCGACATCAACGCCATGCTGTGCAGGGCCTGCGTCGGCAACGGGGTTATCTGGACGTTTCCTCCCCGCACATCGAAGGATCCGGTAAGCGCGTAAAGCGTGGCAATCGCCCGCTCGGTTTGAGTGGCGTTGCGATGCTGTCCGGTGCCCGTCCAGGTGTGGTAGCTGATCTTCTTCGCAAAGCCGAGTGCCTGCGCGAATGTCGCGAACGTCGTTGGTGCAACGCCAGTTAGTCGCTCCACCGTGTCCGGATCGAATGGTGCCACCGCATCGCAGTAGATGTCAAAGGCTGTGCGGCACAAAACATTTCCGGTCTTCGTCGCGACGACATGGGACGCAGATAGTACGGCCGACTTCGATTTGAGCGCCGCTGGCAGCGACCCCTTGGTTTCGTCATCCCACACCAGGTAGTCTTGCTCACGTTGCGCCATGTCCTCGTGCAAGAGATCGCGCGAGCGCAGAAATCTGCCGCTGTCCGACCTGACAAGAAATGGAGCATTCGTCCAATCGCGCACGAAATCCCCATCGAACGCCGCGCGTTCAATAAGCTCTCTGGCGAGCCCCATGGCCAAAGCAGCGTCGTTCCCAGGCCGAACCCGTAACCAATGATCGGCTCGGCCAGCAAAGGGTGTGCGACGAGGGTCGATGACGGCAAGCTTCGCTCCCCGCGCCTGCGCAGCCGCGATAGCTTCCGCCTGCGCGAGCCAGACATTTGAAGGATTGTGTCCCCACAACAGAATAAGCTCGGAATTGGAATAGTCGGCGGCGGGGATTCCTGATCCAAAAGTGAAGGCATGCGCGTAATCTTTGTGCCAGGTGCAAATCTCCGCCGCGTAGCACAGATTTGGACTGCCGAACCCGCGGATCAATCGCAGGATCCAGTCGGTGCTGTCCGACAACGGGGATGACGATCCAGAGGTTACCGCGAAAGCGACCGACTCCGGACCGCCTCGGGCAACATGGCCCTTCAACCGATCAGCGATCTCATCGAGTGCTTCGTCCCAAGAAATCTCCACCCACTGCGGATCTGGGTCGCTCTTCGGCGTCGTGCGCCGTAGCGGCGCCGTAAGACGCCTTGAATTGTGGACGACTTCCGGCGCCGATCGGCCCTTGGGGCACATTGCCTTGCCGGTTGGATGATCGGGATTTGGCACCACCTTTTTGAGCCAGCCGTTTTCGACGACGTTGATGGTGCCACACCGTGACTTACAGAGGGTACAAAAACCGACTTTCTCTTCGATCATGGTAGACGAGTCTCCGAATGTCGTGCGATGGTCGCTACCAACAGGCGAGCAGGGCGAACCGCCGCTTCACACGACTATCGCGTAGCGACCGCCAGTCCGATCTTTTCGAGCGCAAAATCAACACGATCACCAGAGCCATCCGAACCGTCGAGGCGGCGGCTACGACCACCTGCTCCGCGCCGAACTGGATTTGGCTAAACACATGGATCGGTAGTGTGGCCAATCCTGGTCCCACCAGGAAGAGAGTCGCGTTCACCTCTCCGAAAGAGACGACGAAAGCAAAGATCGCGCCGGCTGCGACACCGTTTTGGGTACTGGGCGTGACGAGCATGAAAGTACGAAATCGGCTCGCTCGGTGGACGCATGCAGCATCCTCGATGGCTATGTCGAACAGGTTCAAGCTCGACAATACGGAACGCATGACGAACGGAATACCGAGCAACCTATGCGCCAAGACCAGCCTCAATACTATGGGCATACCGACCATCTGGGAAGATAACAACAGAGCCACGCCCAAGATCAATCCTGGAAAGACAAGCGGGGAGAGCAGGAACGCTTCGATCGTACTCTTGTACGGGAGACGAAAGCGCGTCAGGGCCACCGCAGCCAAAGTGCCTAATACGATGGACAGGCGCATGCTGCCACCGCGGTCGTTTGCTCCAAACCAAATCGGACGTCGAGGTTGTCAGGTCGGGCTCGGAGCGGGCTGCAGCCAAGGCGCTCGAAATTACCCAGCCTGCCGTCAGCCAGCAAATTCGGATATTGGAGGGTCTGGAGTCCAATTGTTCGGGCGTGACAATGGGGCGGCTTCTCCCGACGTCCCAGACGATGACCCTTTTTCGCGATACCGACGCCACCTTCGTTCAGATGGAGAGGATCGCCAAGACGGTCCCGTGCCTGAAGGGTGTCGATAGCGACACGATCAGCATTGCGGCGCCGCACGTCTTCTCGCTCCGGCTTCTTCCGGAGGCTTTCCACAAGCTGAGGTCACATCAGCGGGTCGCGGGGATCGTTCTCAGGTCGGGCACCTACCCGGAAGTGGCGGACCACGTGCTGGAGGGACGCGCCGACCTCGGAATTGCGCGTCTGCCGCTTGGACGGCAACGTCTTTGACTGGCGCCCGGCGACGACCGCGACCAACGTTTACATGGTGCGCGAACTTGAAGCCGGCACGGAGAGCTCTCAACTCGGCCGCGCCCTTCAGGTGTCAGTTACGCTGGGTCTGAGCGTGGCGACCTAAGTTGATCTACTCACCCCAGACACGTCCGCCGATGCCCCCGCTTGGGGCGATCTCGTCAATCCGCTTGACGTCCGCTTCCGTCAGCACGACTTCGGCAGCCGAAATATTCTGCGCCACACGTTGCGGGTTGCGAGAGCCTGGGATCGGAACGATGTAGTCCTTTCGCGCCAAAAGCCAGGCCAAGGCAAGCTGAGAGAGGCTGATGCCTTTGGCCGAGGCCAGTGACGTAAGCTCCTCCGCGATCTCCATGTTCTTGCCGAAATTCCCCGGCGCCCACCAACCTAGGTTCTGCCGGAAATCGTCGGCGGCGTATTGGTCGCGAGATGTTACGTGGCCAGTAAGGAAACCGCGCGCCAGCGGTGAGTATGCAACCAGTCCGATACCTAGTTCTTCAAGGACCGGCAGCAGCGGCTCCACATCCTTGGCGAAGATGGAATACTGGTATTGCTGCACCGAGATGGGGGCGACAGCGCTGGCGCGACGGACGGTGTTTTCGTCCGAGTTGGAAAGGCCGAGATATCTCGCCTTGCCCCCCTGGACGAACTCCTGCATCACGCCCACGACGTCTTCGATCGGGACGTTGGGGTCGGGGATGTGCTGGTACAGCAGATCGATGGTCTCGACGCCCAGATTCCTGAGGCTGGAGTCCACGACCTGGCGGATGGTCTCCGGCCGGGAGTCGGGGGCATAGCTTTCGGTCAGGCCGAACTTCGTTGCGATCGTCACCTGGTCGCGGATCGGCCGCAGGGCAATACCGAGCAGCTTCTCGCCTTCACCCCAGCCATACATGCGGGCAGTGTCGAAGTGGGTGACGCCGAGCTCATGCGCGCGGCGGATCGCCGTGATCGACTCCTTGTCGTCGCTGGGACCGTAACCGATGGCGGTCCCCATGGCGCCGTACCCAATGGCTCCGACTGTCAGGCCGTGGCGGCCAAGCTTGCGCTGCTGCATCGTGAATGTCCTTTCCTGTTATGTCCCAGTGTCGCTTCTCACACGCGACCGAGCGATGCCCGATCCTGCCGGTTCATTGCCTAATCCTGCCGATCGCTTGACGTTTCCAGGTAAACCCGAGCAGATGGTCTCATGACCGATCTTGCCCAACTCAAAGCCATTGCCCTGCGCCATGCCGGCAGGCCGCAACCGAAAATGCCGCGGGTCAGCATAAGCACCTTCGACCGACCCTCGGAGCCCGGCTGGTTGGTCTATGACCCGGTTGTCTGCTTCGTCCTGCAAGGGTCCAAGCAGGTCTTCATCGGCGACCAGGTGCTGGAGTACGGCGCCGGCTACTGCATGGTGGTGGCAGCCGAACTCGCCGCCATGGGGCAGATCAGCAGGGCTTCATCCGAGCAGCCCTATGTCGCGATCAACCTCCACATCGATCCGGACGTGATCTCGGCGCTGCTCGTGGAGATGGGCGGCATGCCGGAGCTGCCGATGCATAAGGGGTTTGGATATAGCCCTGCTGGGCCGGCACTGATCGACGCCTGGCGACGGTTCGCCGAACTTCTGGACCGCCCCGGTGAAATTCCGGTCATGGCACGTCACAGGGAGCACGAACTCATGTTCCGCCTCCTCATGGGACCACAAGGGGCGCTGCTCCGGCAAATCGCCGGCACCGGTAGCCGCCTGTCACATATCCGGCGGGCAATGGCATGGATTCGCGAGCACTACGCGCAGCACATGAGCATCGAGGCCATGGCCATGGTGGCCGGTATGAGTGAGTCGGTGTTCCATCGCCACTTCAAGGCAATCACCGGATTGAGCCCGCTGCAATACCAGAAGCAAATCCGTCTGCATGAGGCGCGTCGACGCCTGATCACGGAGCATACGGAAGCGACGAGCGTGGCCTACGCCGTGGGTTACGAGAGCGTTTCGCAGTTCAGCCGGGAGTACAAACGGCTCTTCGGCGCACCTCCCCGGCGGGACGCCGGAAAAATGCAGAACATCGTTGAGCCAGGACCATAGGTCCCCCGAAGCCTATGCTGCTCGCTCGGCACGGCTGGTGGAAAGCTGAACTACTTCCGCACGTGCTTTGTCTGTTTGTCGTGCAACGCGCGATGGGCTTCGATTTCGCCCAGATGATCCAGGACCCACGCCGCGAGCTGCATGATCGGGGCGGCGAGAGAAGCACCCAAATCGGTCAGGCCATACTCGACCTGAGGCGGTACGGTCGGATGGACCTTGCGCGTCACCATCCCGTCCGCTTCCAGAGCCTTCAGCGTGCGGGTGAGCATCTGCTGGGAAATCCCGCCGATCAGGCGTTTGAGCTCGTTGAAGCGCCGCGGCTGGTCGGCAAGCATCGTGATGGTGAGGATCGTCCATTTGTCGCCCATGCGGCCTAGGATAGCGTTGACTTTGCGACAATCGGGGTTGGTGCCAGGCAGACTCGGAGGGGTAGGCATATGCATGTGACTAGGCCTCAAAAATATGCGTTCTTGCGGCGTCGGCGGTCAATATCCCATATCTGGTCAGCAAAACATACCACCTTTAGGAGAACGTTGTGACTGACAAGAAGACGATCGCCATTTTCGGCGCGGGTGCCGGGCTCGGTGCCTCCCTCGCCAAACGATTTGGGCGCGAAGGATATCGGGTTGCTCTCGTCGCGCGACGCGCCGCTCCACTCCAAGAGCGCGTCGACGAACTCGCAAGCGCCGGCATCGAGGCTGCCGCCTTTCCAGCCGACCTCACCAATCTGGACGGTATTCCCGCGCTTGTGCGCTCAATCGAGGAGCGCCAAGGTTCAATCGACGTCGCGGTCTATCAGCCCGTCGGAAATGTCGGGTTCGTCCCCGCGGCCGAGCTCGATGCGGCGAAATTCAAACCAATGGCCAACATCTTCGCATTCGCGCCGATCGAGATCTCGCATGCGGTGCTTCCCGGCATGCTGGCGCGCGGCGATGGTGCGATCGTGGTCGTCGGCGGCCTGACAGCGACGGTGCCGATGCCGGGGCTGAGCGGCGTTGGCCCGGCGATGGCGGCAGCCCGTAACTACATCTTCTCGCTGAACGCCGAGGTGATGCCGAAGGGTGTTTATGCGGGCACCATCAACATCGGCGGCTTCATCGACCGCTCGACCGGACTTCGAGCCATGACCTCGGCTGGCGCCAAGCCCGACCCGAGCTATCCCATTCTTGATCCCGATCACATCGCGGAGGAGCTCTGGTCGCTCGTCACCACGCGCGATCGGGTCGAAGCGATCCTTCCGCGGACACCTGCGACCTGACGACAGCAGATCGATGGATGGACGAGGTCGCCAGACAGCGGGCCAAGCAAATGGAGAAGAACGATGAAGGTCGAGATCTGGTCCGATGTGGCCTGCCCCTGGTGCTACATCGCCAAACATCGCTTCGACAACGCGCTGTCCCAGTTCGAGCATCGCGAGCAGGTGGAGGTCATCTGGCGCAGCTATCAGCTCGATCCAGACGCACCTGCCATGTCCAACATGAGCCTCAACGACAGCCTTTCGGAAAAGCACGGCTTGAGTCTTGAGGAGGCGATCGCGATGAACGATCAGATGCGTCGGCTCGGCGCTCAGGAAGGACTCAACTACGATTTCGATCGGGCGCGCTACGGCAACTCGTTCGATGCGCATCGGCTGATCCACTTCGCACGCCAACGCGGCGTCCAAACGACGATGGAGGAACGCTTGTTCAGGGCCTACTTCACCGAGGGCAAGGCGCTGGGCGACACCAATATCCTGGTCGAGCTTGCCCGGGAGGTCGACATCAATGCTGAAGAAGCACGCGCAGTCCTTGTCGGCGAGGCATTCGCTGAGCAGGTTCGGGCAGATACAGAGAGCGCGCGCCGGCTAGGCCTCAAAGGCATCCCGTTTTTCATAATCGACGAGAAATACGCCATCGCAGGTGCCCAGGCGTCGGAAACTTTCCGGGATGCGCTTGAGCGAGCCTGGATGGAGTCGCATCCGCTCGTCAGCCTTTGGGGCCCTGAGATGGGTGCGGGCTACTGCAAAGACGGCACCTGTGAGATTCCGTAACCGAAGCCGGCCCGCTGCCCAGACGTCGGCCCGAGAGCGCGGAAATTGCCGCAAGCGGCTGCCGGGGCTCTGATCGCGGCACCTCGTGGAAGCGGGCAGCAGCGGCGAAGTGGCGCTATGCCTTGAGATTCGATCGCTCTTCAGGGGCTTTATGAAGAACGATACGAGCGCGTCATATCCCCTGGCCGCGAAGGCCGCCGGATACAGCATGTCAGGCTTGACCAATCGCATCCTCGATACCGCCCACGCGCTATTTCAGTGACCGGCGAGAACTGGCTGGCAAGCAGATAGCGCCTCCCCCGGCGAAGATTTGGCGCGGACACGGCGGACAAGATGGACAAAAAGCAGATTCATTGCGCGCATCAGGCCGGTGGCGGATTTCATTTGGCTAGTGATCCCCCTCGATGGGGCAAACGATCTTGGGGATCGTGCCCGCTGACGTGACGGCATTGGTCGCCGTGCTCTCCGGCATGGGCCGGAATAATCAGCGCGCCACTGCCGGGAGGCTGACGAGCGGATCATCACTCATCTGGCTGATCGAGCGAAAACGTGGCCGCTCTTTCCAAGCCCGGGATTGGCGTTGATTTCCAGAACAAATGGTTGACCGGAGCGATCGATCCGAATGTCGACCCGGGCGCTGCTGTCGAGCTGCGCTGGGCAAATATTCTTCGGCGCCGCGCTGGCTTCCCAGCTGGTGCACAGACGATTTTCGCGGTCGCCGAAGTCCCGTTCTACTATGGGCAAGACCTCAAGCTCTCCGTTTCCCAGCAGCGCGACCGTGACTTCTCGCCCATCGATGTATTCCTCAACGAGCGCATCTTGCTGATAGCGCGTGACGATCGTCTCCACCGCCTGCCTCAACTGAGTGGGCTCATTTACGAGATGCAAGCCGGCTTCACCACGAATGGGAAGCGCAGGTCGCCGGTACTTTCTGTGCCGCTGCGCATGACCCGAAAATTCGACGTCGGCACGCCGCGGTCACGGATGAGCGTCTTGGTAATAGCCTTGTCGAGCGTCAGCCCATGCCCGAGCGGACTCGGGCCGGTATACGGAACTCCGGCCATTTCAAGCATGGCCGGAACATGGGTCGGAGGGTATTCGCCCTGGACTCCGTTCGCCATGTTGAAGACGATTCCCGAGGGGGCGGCCGTATGCATCGGGTCGCATGAACCCTTCTAGAGTGGCAAGCAAGCCCTTATCGCCTTCGCACAGCAGCGTCTCGTGGCGGTTCTCTTGCAGCGCTGCCACCACACTCTCGAGCGCCTCGCAGTCGTCCAACCTCTGACGAGACCGTCCGAACCTGTTGATCACACCCTTTAGGATCATGGTTCCAGACGAAGGCTACCCGCATCAGCTACTCCTTGGGATGTCTGCTTTCGCCACGTCCGTTCGATCGCAATCTGGTTGAGTGGGAAAACAGCTTGTCTGGGCGAACGCAAGGCTTCACGAACTCAGTAGCAATGGGCGTGCCAAACGATGAAGTTGTGCTCCAAGAGAGTTTCGCGCCGCGACGGCAACTACGGTGGTCGCCGTGATTTTGCGATCGTCCGCGACGAACTCACTCCAGAAATCCCCTGATTTTTTCCTGCCGGCTATGGCGCGTTGTTAACTTACTAGAAGAGATCGAAGACCGAAAACAGCCGCACAATCGGCCGAGGTCAGCCGAAGCCGTTACCCGCGGCCGCAGCGCGCCTTCTGAAGACCTCACCAAGAACGCCGCCGGCGTCCACAAGGTGCTGCGTGGCAAGGATCCCTGGATGCTCGGCGGAAGCGAATGGCCAAGGTGGAATTGAGACCGGGTAGCAACCTGCCAAGCGGCAAGGCCGCCCTCAGTTCCCGATTCCACGGTCATTACAGTTGGTTTAATTATAATCCATATCCCTTTCGCAGCCGACAATCTTCACATCAGAAAACATCATAACGAAACTTAGCAACCTTTAAATTTGGCCGGACGTCCTTCTTTCCAGGCTTGCAGAGCTTCAGATTGATCGTGGCTGTCCTTCGTGGACAGTATATAATCTTGTTCCATGTGCAGCGCCTGGAGGGTCGACATGCCGACCATATTGAGCAGCGCACTCTTGGCGGCGCCATAGGCAAGCGTGGGTCCATTGGCAAACTCAGAGGCCACTTCCATCGCTCGCTTCATCAAATCCTCCCCGCTTACAATTTCGTCGACAAGGCCCAGTTGCAGCGCTTCAGAGGCCGCGAGAGGTTTCGCCCTTAGGAGCAGTTTCCTTGCAATAGCGAGAGGCAAATAATGTGGCAGAAGCGACAAACCGCCTGGCGTGCCCAGGCGAAGACAGGTCGGGCCGAGCTTTGTCGTCTCGGCAGCAACTCGATAGTCGCAGGCCAATATGATGTCGAGCCCTGCGACATAGGCACCGCCCTGGACAGCCGCTACCACAGGCTTTCGCAGCGTTAGCAGACGGCGGATTAATTGGGCTGGTCCTTCGATCACTTCGGTGTCGGCGGAAACGTCGACATCGTACAACGGACCCAGCCCTTCCAGGTCATCGCCGGCGCAGAACATTCGACCTCGGCCCGACAGCAAGACGCAGCGAACCCTGGGATCCACACCCGCCCATCGAATCGCTTCGATCAGGCCGCACAGCATATTTCGAGTCAGCGCATTGAGTTTCTCAGGACGGTCTAAGACTATGCTTGCCACACCATCCGTCAGGTCCGCGTTGATATGCTCAGAGAATTGAGAGGCCATGATAGAAACTCAGCACCAAAATTGTTCAATTTGCCGATACGCAATCCGTCGCCTCGACCCTGGCTTAAGGAGCGCTTCGCGCCGCTAAGGAGACGCGCGAATTATCTTTATGATCCCGGAAAACCCTAGGATAGTGCGCTTCTCGGTCTCCAGTACGCCTTGAACGAAGATAAGGCTGCGCCCCGCGCGAACGACCCTACCCTGGCCACTGACCAATTGGCCGACTGAGGAAGACGAAGCGAACTCGCAGTTCAACGAAACGGTGACCCCATCATTGCCATCGAGACAGTCAGAAGCGATTGAGAAAAGAGTAAAGTCCGCGAAAGTCATGACCGCTCCGCCGTGCGTCGCGCCGCCTTCACGCAGGTTCTTTTCAGCGATCCGCCATCCGGTAATGATGTTTCCAGTTTCAGCCCTCCGGATGTAAAACGGACCAACGTTGGCCTCGTGAGGGTCAAGCCCGTTCCACCGCGACCAGCCATTCCACTCGCCGTCAACTTGAGCCGAAAGATTCATATTCGCGTCATGCCGCTTGCCGCCGTGCGACTGCGCCTCAATGCCACCGCCCATTCGGACCTGCTCCTTAATCTTACGGCGGTTTTGCTTTCCGACCGTTCAACCATATCCCCGCCTGCTCTTTTCAATCACGCCAGCTGAACGTCTGGCTGAAGTGAGATGCGGCCATCGATTCGATCATCTGCCCAGGAACTGCGGGGGTCTCTTTTCCTGCCACGCCTTCAGAGCCTCTTCGTAGTCATGAGTTCCGTATCCGGTCAGGGAATAATCCTGCTCCATGTGCAGGGCTTGAAGGGGAGACACCCCGATCATGCTCAGAAGGGAGCTTTTGATGGCGCCGTAAGCCAGTGTCGGACCCACCGCATACTTTTTTGCGATTTCCATAGCTCTGTCCAAGATGGCATCGGTTTCGACGAGTTCGTCTACCAACCCGAGCTTCAAGGCTTCTTCACCACCGATAGGGCGCGCTTCGAAAAGTATACGTCGCGCTGTGGCAATCGGCACGTAAAGCGTCAGAAGCGCCATGCCTCCGGCGCCTCCCAGACTCGCGCTGATTGGGCCTAATTTCGTACCCGCGGAGGCAACCCGGAAATCGCAAGCCAGTGCAAGATCGAGACCCGCCACGTAGGCTCCCCCTTGCACGGCGCACACCACTGGTTTGCGGAGTGCAATCAACCGGCTGAGAAGTGGCCCGGGGCCTTCAACGCATTCAGTCAATGGCGATGGCCCGGCGCCGTGAAGCGACCCCAGACCATCGAGATCGTCGCCCGAACAAAACATGCGCCCCTTGCCTGAAATCAGTACCGCTCTGACTTCAGGAGCCACACCTGCCCATTTAATGCATTCAATGAAGGAATTCTGAATAGTTCTGGTCATCGCATTGAGTTTGTCCGGGCGGTTCAACGCGATGTGCGCCACTCCGTCCGTGAATGTTAGTTCGAGATCGTCGCCAACTTGAGGACCAGCCACGTCATACCTCCTTTTTTACTCAATTTATTCTTGAGCGTCAGATAATGGACCGTTCGGATGAAGCGGATGCGACATTCATTTCTGCTGCAATTGCCGCAGCAAGTTCGCGCTTCTGTACCTTGTTGCTGGTGCCAACCGGCAGGTTGGAATGAAAGCGGACGTGACGCGGCTTCTTGTAGGAGGCGATGTGCTCTCCCACATAGGCCTTCACCTCATCCTCCGTCATGGAATGCCCTTCGTGGAGCACAATCACAGCACAGACTGCCTCTCCGAACTCCGGGTCGGGGACGCCGACAACAGCGGCCAGCCGCACCGATGGATGGCGCAGCAATGCTGACTCAATTTCGGCTGGGAAGATGTTTTGGCCCTTCGAGATGATCATGTCGCGCGAGCGGCCTTCGATGTAAAGATAGCCGTCCTCGTCCATTCGCCCTAGGTCACCGGTCTTCAACCATCCGCCTCTGAGCGCCTCCCCTGTAAGCTCGGGTGAATTCAGATAGCCGCTCATGACGCCTGGCCCGGCCGTCATGATCTCACCCACTGAGCCAGTCGGAAGCGTTGTACCGGCGGCATCAGCGATCTTCACCGCTTGACCTATTGTCACGCGGCCAACCGAGTAAGGATGCTTGTCCATCTCTTCTCCGCCAATGAAAGAGACAAGACCTCCTTCCGTCATCCCGTACCCAATCAACAGGTTGACATGGGGCCAGCGGTTCCGAAAACGGTTCAGCTTTTCGGGTGGGCATGCTTCGCCGCCCGTTATGGCAACGCGTAGGGTTTCGAGACCCACTCCAACCTGCCCGTCCGCCTCCAGCAACGGTACGATCATTGTTGGAAAGATCACGGCGTGGGTGATTTGCCAGAGATCGATGAGCTCTGACATTCTTTCGGCCTTCCATCCTTTGCTCGGCATTATGCAGACCGTCCCGCCGACAAGGAAGGTGGGGATGGTGATCTCGTTGATGCCGCCTGTGTTGAACATCGCCGGCGTTACAAGTAACCGCATGTCAGCGTTGTAACCTGGCCAGACTGCAATCTGTTGGAATGCATAATTCATGATGCAGGAATGGTTCAGCATAATCCCTTTCGGCTTACCGGTTGTGCCGGAGGAAAACAGGATGATGTGCGGATCGGTCCTCTCGAATGGGCCTTCCAGCACCTCGCCCCGCGTCATCTGATCGAACAGCGGACCGCCCGTCATCGTGGCCAGTTCGATCAAATCAATATGATGTGCAATGTTCTCGATCGCTATTTTTGCAACGTCGGCCAATCGCTCCTCTGTAAAGATTAGTTTGGCGTTGCTTTCCTCGACGACGGTCCTCAACTCTGCTGGCGCCAACCGAAAGCTTGCCGGTATCATTCGCAATCCCGCAAAGGCGCAGGCGAAATAGACCTGAAACATCTCGCCGCGGTTGAACATATGGCATAGAACGGTGTCACCTACCCGCAGCCCAGACTCGCGCAGCGCGCGGGCCATCGCCAATGCCGATCGGCGAAGTTCAGCGTAAGAGAGGCTTCCCCCGACCCACGTCAACGCTTCCTTTGCCGGGTCAATTCCAGCCGGGAGGCCCTCTCCGCCCAAAAGCCAAGCTACGGAGGTTTCTGACGAGGCGAAGGTGCGGCCGTGCATTTATTCATCCTTATCGAATTTTATCTTGACGACTTGGTTCAGGCTCAGGAGCGAATCTTCGGCGTGTCGGAGATACTATCTAAGGAAAAAGAAGGGCCACGAACTCGGCAACACAGGCGGGTTTGTCCTGTCCTTCGACTTCGACCACGACCCGAGTAATAATTCTGGCGTGATCCTCCTTGCGTTCGAGGGCGACCAGTTCCGCGCCGGCGCGAACGCGCCCTCCGACTGGTACGACAGAGGGAAATCGTAGCTTTTCCAGGCCGTAGTTCAGTTCCATTGCCAGGTTGTTGACCTCGAAGATTTCCGCCACCATGGGTGTGGTCAGGGCGACCGTCAGGAAGCCGTGGGCGATCGTGGTGCCAAACGGTCCGGTCTTTGCCCTGTCCTCATCTGTATGTATCCACTGATGATCGTCCGTCGCGTCTGCGAACTTGTTGATCCGATCCTGACTTACAACGCGCCACGGGCTGTAGCCGAGATGCGTGCCTACAGCCTTTGCCAGATCGTCTATTCCATCAAATTGGCGAGGATTCATAACCGCTAACCTTCTTCGTGAGATAACTTCATGCGGCTTCGAAAAGGCCCGCCGCGCCCATGCCCCCGCCAACACACATCGAGACGACAACGAGTTCCACCCCGCGCCGCCG
Source organism: Mesorhizobium abyssinicae (assembly GCF_049887195.1). Lineage (NCBI taxonomy): Bacteria > Pseudomonadati > Pseudomonadota > Alphaproteobacteria > Hyphomicrobiales > Phyllobacteriaceae > Mesorhizobium > Mesorhizobium abyssinicae. The sequence goes on along the minus strand of NZ_JARAKC010000022.1, from coordinate 30,828 downwards.
TGCCTCCAGCAGGGCCGAGCCGACGCAGCGTGCACCTGTCATCCCGTAGGGGTGGCCAAGCGCGATCGCGCCGCCATTGACGTTGCATTTATGGGGATCGATCCCAAGCGTGTCCCGACAATGCACTGCCTGCGCTGCAAAAGCCTCGTTAAGCTCCCAGAGTCCAATGTCCTCGATGGCCAACCCGTATCGGGCGAGTAACTTTGGGATAGCGGCTATAGGTCCGACGCCCATCTCGCTCGGATCGCAACCTGTGACGACGATGCCGCGGTAGTAGCCGAGCGGGGCGAGGCCATGAGCCTTTGCGAAGCCGTCGGAAACCATGACGACCGCAGCCGCCCCATCCGACAGCTGTGAGGCGTTTCCTGCCGTTACCGTTGGCCTAGCGAAAGGCTCTCCTTGAGCTAAGACCGTCGATAGGCCCGCAAGCTTTTCCCCGGTCGTCCCAGGACGGACGCCCTCATCGTGCTCGAGTGTAAGCGTGACACGGCTAAGTTCGCCGCTCGCGCGATCGGTCTCGATCTTTTCGACGGTGATTGGGGCAATCTCTTCACCAAAGACGCCGCGTGCTTGTGCCTGAGCTGCGCGCTGGTGGGAAACCGTGGCCATCTCATCCTGACGAGCGCGGCTGATGCCATAGCGTTCGGCCACCAATTCCGCTGTTTGAATCATGGGCAGGTAGATGCCGGGCTGATGCCGAACAAGCCAGGGATCGCGCGCCCGGTAGGAGTTAATGTGACTATTTTCCACGAGCGAGACCGACTCGACCCCGCCGCCGATCACGACATTAAGCCCACCGCATTCGATCCCATGCGCCGCGACGGACACGGCTGTGAGGCCCGAGGCGCATTGGCGGTCGAGGGTCATAGCTGGAACGCCGTGAGGAAGTCCCGCCCTCAATGCTGCTTGACGGGCAGTATTCATTCCTGTCGTGCCCTCAGGATTCGCAACCCCTAAGACCACGTCCTCGACCAGGTCGCCCTCGATGCCCGCTCGATTGATGGCATGGGTAATAGCATGGGCAGCAAGGGCTTGGCCTTGGGTATCATTGAATGCGCCACGGTACGCCTTGCCGATCGGTGTGCGTGCGGTCGACAAAATTGCCGCCTTGGTCATTAGCTTCTTCCTTGGGTATGCCGTTTCGATCACCAATCACTTGGGCAGGCTTTCGCCACCGTCGATGTAGAGCGTCTGTCCCGTGACAAACGAAGCCTCGTCGCTTGCAAGGAACGAGACTGCTGCAGCTACATCCTCCGGGTAACCGACACGCCGGACTGGAGTCCCCTCCGCGCAAAGTTTTCGAAATTCGTCAGGTGCCATCCCAAGGCGGACAGCGGTCGCATCGGTCATGTCGCTAACGATGAAGCCAGGCGCCACGGCGTTGACATTGACACCGCGCGGGCTCAACTCGATAGCGAGCGTCCGGGTAAGGCCCTGTATGGCCATCTTGGCGGCGGAGTAGTTTGCTTGTCCGCGAGCCCCCAAGGCCGAGACGCTGGATACATTGACTATCTTTCCGTAACCCTGCGCGACCATGTACTTCTGAGCGCTCCTGCTCATCAGGAAGTGACCGCGCAGGTGAACCCGCATAACTACATCCCAGTCGTCCTCGGTCATCTTGAACAGCAGATTGTCACGTGTAACGCCGGCATTATTCATAAGGACGTGCAGTCCGCCGAGCATCTCTTGCGTCTGCATCACGACGGTTTCGACCGAGGTGGCATCCGTCACATCGGCGCCGACGCCGATGGCACGCGCCTCGCCCACCAACGGCAATCTACTGGCCGCCTGGCCTGCCGCCTCGGCATCCAAATCGACGATCGCGATAGATGCACCCTCACGAGCCAAGCGGCTCGCGACACCGAATCCGATTCCTCGCGCAGCCCCCGTGATTAGCGCCACCCGGCCCTTAAAGCGGCCTTCGCTTGTAGCTTGTGTAGGCTGATCCATCTGATCTCTCTTTCGTCCGTTTGAGAGCATTGTTTTTTCAATCACACCGAAGAGAATGCTGACCCTTCCCTGGATCGAGAGTTATTATCGGTTACGCCCTTTGCCCTTTTGTCACGCGTCCAGGAATTGACGGCGCCGCCCTCGACGCAGCACGCGCAATGCAGCGACGCTGGCCGCGATTAGGACTGGCAAAGCGATCATTGAGGCGACAGCGGATACAGCCGGCGTGATGCCACTCTTGACCATTGAATAGATTGCGACCGGCAGGGTTCGATTGAACTGCGTGATGAAGATCGACAGCACGGCCTCGTCCCAAGACGTGACAAGCGCGATCACGACCGCACCCACGATCGCCGGGATGACGTTTGGCAATACGACCTCGAAGAAGCCCCGAGTTTGGCTGGCCCCCATCGTCCAAGCAGCCTGCTCGATCGAGATGTCGATGGCTGACAGGCCATTCGCCGCCACAAGAAACGTCAGCGGGAGACAGATGAGGGAATGCGCAAGGACCAGACCTAGGTCTGTGCCCACAAGAGATAACCGGCCGAATACATCATACATGCCGATCGCAAGCAAAATCTGCGGAACGATCAATGGGCTTATTGCTACGACCTGGATAAGAGCGCGCGCCGGCGGTGACACAACCCGAGTTCCAGCCCTTGCAAGTGCGAGCCCACAGAAGGTGGACAACAGAGCCGTCAACCCTGCAATACGGACCGACATCGTGAAGGACTGACGCCACGATGCGGAAGTGAGCACTTCCTCGTACCAACGCCAGCTGAACCCCACAGGAGGGAAGCGGACTTGTGATGTCTCGGTAAAGGACGTGAAGAGCACGATCACAAGCGGAGCTATCATCAGTACGAGGTTGAAGATAAAGACTATGATGCAAGCAATGTTAACCGGCGTGAGCCGCAGGGGTGGATTTGCTGCGACGCCGCGACCCACTGATTGCATGGGCGACAGAATGTCTCTACCGGCCAAACGCAGGGCAATAAAATAGCCCAGCAATGAAAAGGCCAGCAAAGCAATCCCCATAGCGGATGCCTTACCCCACTGATAGGATTGAAGCTGTTGCTGGATGAAGAGTGGAATTGTGAGGTTATGAGGTCCACCAAGGATGGCTGGGGTTAAGAAAAATCCCAGCCCCATGACAAATATGACGACCAATCCGCCCACTAAAGCAGGGCGGATTTGAGGAAAATAGATGTCGCGAAAGATCCTATATTCGGAAGCTCCCATTGTTCTGGCTGCAGTAAGAACGGACGAGTCCAAAGCAAGCATCGCCGACAGCAAGATCAAAATAAGGTAGGGTAAGAGGTAGGACACCATGCCAACCACGGTTCCGAATGTGTTGTATAACATCGGAAACGGCCCCAGCCCAATTGATCCTGCTGCGGTGTTGATGATGCCGTTTTGCCCGAGGATGGTTGTGAAAGCGAAGAGCCTTACAATTATCGACACCCAGAAAGGCGCAAAGATGAGAACCATCATCGCAGATGCGATCGAGGCCGACATGCGAGAGATCAGATAAGCCGTAGGAAATGCGAGAACACCACAAACAAATGTCGCGACGGCGGCCAAATATAAGCTCTGCAATGTCACTTGAAGTAAAAGACTATCCGTGAAAATAGAAGCATAATTTCCCAGGTAGATCTGATGGAACAAAACTACCTTTCCATTTTCGTTCAAGCTGCGCACAACAATCGTGCATACGGGCCAAACCAGACATAACGTGAATATCACCAAAGCGGGCGCGATCAACAAGCCAGTTGCGAGCGCGGAATTCGCAGTCTTTTTGTCAGCTCGTCCCATTTGCAGAATTCCATTCCCCGCTAAGATCACCGCTCCGATAATGAGATGCTCCCGCATCGGAAGCTCGATCCGCCGTTCTGCCGCTAGCTCACAACCGCCTGGTCACTGCGAATTAGGCGCCCAATCCAGTAGCGAACCGGAGAGTGATTGCGCACTCGCTGAAGGACGGACGGATCGAGAATGGCCTGAATTGTCAAGCCATCGGCCAAGCAGATGAGGTCCATGGCGGCTTGCTTGACATCAATCCCCGACGAGATATCGCCGTCAGTCTGGGCGGCCTTGATTGCCTTCGCGACGGATTTGCGCCAGTCGAGCAGATAAGATTGGATCTCACGACGCAGATCCGGATCGGCCATCGCTTCAACATAGAAGAAAACAAAGATGCGCCCCAGGGCAAGTCGCCTGGCATCCAGCGGTATGCCAATCTCCAGGAGTTGCTCCAAAGCCACCAGCCCAGAGAAGGTGGAAAGGGCGCGCAAGTTGTGCGCCCCCAGAATATCCGCGGCTCGGCGTAACCCGCCCAGCAGAAGATCCTGCCGGCTCTTGAAATAGTGAGCGATAACTCCAGTGGACCATCCGCCCTGTTCGGCGACGAACCTGATGGTAACTCCGGACAGGCCGTGCTCCGCCACGACATCCAGCAGAACATCGCAAATTTCCTGACGCCGAAGCTGATGATCAACGATGCGGGGCATAGGCGCCTCATTTTCGACCCGACACCATTTGCCGGCGATTGGATAACCCGGCGCCGCTTAAGCGCTCCTCCCGTACCAGACAGATGTCAGTTATAGGTCGGTTGTTATAAAAAAACATGCATACCGACCTTGGTCAAGCTAAATTTTCGCCCGCCAGGAGCTCCCTCCCCCAAAATTTCCTTGCAAATTGGCGCATGTTGGTGCAACTCTTGGAGTTATCACGGCGAGCCGGGGTATCTTATTTATATCAGTCGTCTTAAAAAGGGTGGAGGCAGATGTCCTTTTCTCGCTGGAGTTGGAGGCCTGAGGGGGTAGTGCCAAATCACGAGACCGCCGCCGACTTCGTGTCTGTTGAGAATCTGAAATTGGCGTTCCCCAACGGATACGTAGGGCTCAAGGAAACGTCGATATCGATCAAGGCCGGACAGTTTTGCACCCTGCTCGGGCCGTCCGGGTCAGGCAAGACGACCTTGCTTCGTGCAATCGCTGGACTGGTCGCCCCCACATCCGGAACAGTCCATATCGACGGAAAGAATGTGACTGCACTGCCAATCCAAGGGCGCAATATCGGCTTCGTATTTCAAAACTACGCGCTGTTTCCCCACATGACAGTTGCGGAAAACATCGACTACCCGCTGAAGGTCCACAGGTGGGCGCCGCAGCTGCGCGCGAGCAGGGTCAAGGAAATCCTTGAGCTCATCGAACTGCCCGAACTTGCTCGGCGACCCGTAGGGGAGCTTAGCGGAGGCCAGCAGCAGCGGGTCGCCATCGGGCGAGCCCTTGTCTATCGGCCCTCCTTGCTTCTGCTGGACGAACCGATGGGAGCACTTGACCGAAGGCTCCGGCAGCAGCTCGGAACCCAGCTCCGCGAGATCCAGCAGCGCACTGGCATAACTGCGCTCTATGTCACCCACGACCAGGAAGAAGCATTCATTCTGTCGGATCGCATTGCCATCATGAATCGTGGCGAAATCCTACAATTCGACGAGCCAACCCGGCTCTATCACCGCCCCAACTCGCGCTTTTCAGCGGAATTCCTGGGCGAGGCAAATTTCATTGACGCAACGGACGCGTCGATCGTTGGCAGCCAGACTATCGTTGCCACGGAACTCGGCAATTTTCCGGTTGTCGACGATCATGATACGAAGCCGACAGGAGCCTCACGGACGGTGCTGCTTAGACCGGAGAGCATCACCCTCAGCATTACCCCTGAGGCACCGGCGAGCCATTGTCCGGCAGTTCCGGTTACTCTTCGGAAGACGTTGTTTCTGGGTAGCCGCTGCATGGTCACGGTCGTGAGCCGCATGGGAAAAGAGCTGCTTGTCGAGTGCAGGCAGTCCGAAATCCCTCAGACTTCTGGCCAACTTTATGCAAGTTGGCCAACTGCTTCGGCCGTTTTGGTGAACCGTTAAAGTCGAGCCTCGCGGCCGCTGGGCGGCAGGCGAATGGGTAGGTTGAGCGAATTTGGTCGTCGCGGCAAGCCATTTAAAGGCTCTTCATTTCTGCTCGCAAATGATGGGAGGTTCCAATGGGATAATCGCCTGCCAGCGGAACTAGATAACAAAAGCTACGCAGACATTTATATTAATGGGAGAAAATCATGGGACATAGATCGATCTGCAATAGGCTCGCTGCATCTCTGTTAGTCGGGAGTATGATTTTTGCCGCCGGTGCTCTCGCTCAGGATAAGGTACTACCCGACACCGTAAAAAGCGGCCTGGGAAGCCAGTTGGTTTGGTATGACACCGGCGGCGGCACGACATCACGGGTCCGCACTGAAACATTGAATGCGGATTTTAAGGGAGAAACCGGTGTCGATGTCGTTGCCGATTACAATCCCGACATGACGAAATTCTTTGCCGCGATGGAGAATGGAGCTAATATTCCATGGAGTATTATCGATGTTCCGTCCATGGGGGATTTTATTAGAGCGCGTGACGCTGGTTATTTGGAAAAGCTTGATCCAAATATTATCGACTTCGGCAAGATGGACGAAGGAACAAACTATCAATACGGCTTTGGGTCGCAAAGGTTCGGGATCGTATTCACCTACAATACGACGGCCTTCCCCGCTGACAAGCAGCCGGCCGGCATCAAGGACCTTTATAATCTCAAGGACTTTCCGGGCAAAAGATGTCTATTCAATTATCCGCAGTTCTCGGCAGATCTGGAATCAGCTCTGCTCGCTGACGGTGTCGAGCCCGCCAAACTATATCCGCTCGATCTTGATCGAGCGTTCGCGAAGCTCGACACCATAAAATCCCAGATTAACTGGTGGTCTAACGGCGATGAGTCGATACGGATGCTGTCGACAGGGGAATGCTCGATGGGCATCGCTTGGAACGGACGCGTATTTTCCGCCATTCAAAACGACCACGTCCCGCTAAAGATGGTTTGGAGTGGGTCACTATATTCGCAAAGCATAATGGCCATCCCGAAGGGCGCTCCTAACGTCAAGGGCGGACAGGCGCTGATTGCGCATTTTGTTGCGGATCAAAAGGGTCAAATCGAATTCGTGAGGCGAATTGCGTATGCCTCGGGAATCAAGGGGCTAAATGCCGCCAGCTACGGCCCCGACGTTGCGCCCTACATTGTGACGCCCGAAAACGCGGCAAACGCCATTGAGGAGAATGGCGAGTACTACGCTAAGAACCTCACAACGGTCCTCGATCGCTTCAACCGTTGGATGGCCCAATAATCCGAGCCGCGAGGGTTATCCGACGGCTCCAGTGTTCAACGGATGCGTTTGATCGCAGATCGATAGCACCGGATCTGAAAACAGCAGAGCGACCGACGCATGGGCCGCGTGGCCGCTCTGCAAGGCGTTAACCAGCAGAAGTCCCAGTTTTCAAAGGAGTTGCCAAATGCGCGAAACCAAGGCTGTCACGCTCTTAGGGATGGGGGCCATGGGCAAGGCGCTGGCGTTGGCAGCTATCGAGAAAGGCTGGCGCACAACCGTGTGGAACCGCAGCCCTGAACGCTTGCGCGGCCTCACAGAGAGGGGCGCTCAGGTCTGTGGAACGCTCGAGGAGGCAGTCAGTTCGAACGATCTAGTTGTCATTTGCCTTCACAATTATGCATCCGTGGCAGAGACGGTCGCCAGCGTCAGCGCGAATGCTATTCGAGGCAAGCAGATCGTCAATTTGACAACGCACACGCCTGACGAAGCCCAGGCGCTTCACGAATGGGCGCTCGATCTCGGTATCACTTATGTACAGGGGGCGATTTTGGCGACGCCGGCAATGATTGGCAAGTCCGATACTAATATAATCTATTGCGGATCCAAGCAGTTGTTCGACGCTCAAATCGGCCTGTTCGAATGCTGGTCGACCGCAATATTTGCTACAGAAGATCCCCGATCCGTCCCTTACCTGGATCTAGCCTTGCAATCGACCATGTATTCCCTCTTCACCGGTTTCCTGCATGGCGCGGCAATGGTTCAGGCGGCCGGCATGAAGGCCGCGGATTTCGCAAATCTCGCCCATCCTTTCATGTGCGCCATGTCCAGATCGTTTCACAATAGAGCGATGGTGGTTGATACGGGCGAATTTTCCAAATCCAGCAAGATGCTGGCTTTCACAGGGACGATTCTCGATATCATTGTCGATGGCTGCATCGCGTTGAATGTGGATCCGCAGCCGATGACTGAAATTCGTTCCCGCATAGACGCGCAGGTCGAACAGGGGTACGGGGACGAAGGTTTCGACAGGCTGATCAAAACCTATCAAACACGACCGTGACCAACTCCCGTCGTGGTCCTGCAGCTGGCTGTGGCGCCCAACAGGTTGTCCTTAGTCGATCCGAGGCGGCAGATAGGTGGCTTTGATTAAGCTGCCGCGTGGCCTGTTTCGATTGTAGCGATGAAGCCATCCTGGCAGCTCCGCCGGTTTGTTCATCGGAAGTGTCATAAGCTCGGACGTAGCCCATTTGCGCAGGCTGGTTTGGATGAAGCGCTCAGCCTTGCCATTCAAGTTCAGACCCACAGTTGGTGCTGACAATTCGAGCGCGAATAGCGGTCGAGATCACGCCAGCGAACGTCCAATCCGTGGCGCGGCCAGCGCTTCGTGCTGTCGACCCGCAAGCACAACTGGGTCGAGGACCGCGTCATGTTCTACGACGCGGAGGCCGAGCAGGCCGGCGCTTCCCTTGGTCGAAACCGCTCCGCCCAGCGCGTCACTATCTTCACGGTCACGCTGTCCTGGCGGCAACGTAATGGTGGATCAGTTCGTAGACTTCGTCCTGGATTTGCGAAAGGGAATGCTGTTCGCTTCCCTCGTAGTTGTACCACAACACGCGAGAGGGGACGCTAGCGACGAAGAACGCTCGCACGGTATCGACATTCACCGGCCGAAACACGCCCAGAGCGGCGCCTTCTTCGAGGACCTTGCGCAGACGGTTTCGGGAGTATTCATTGAGCTCCCTGTTCACTCCACGGTCAATCAACCCCTTGTTCGCGATGTCCATAAGCTCCATGCGGGCATTGAGCTCGTTCTTATACATAATGCGCGTAACCTGATCCGTGATAAAACGCAGCTTGTGCTCCGGTGATAGACCGGAATCCGGCTCCCCATATAGTATAACTTCTCGCGCAATGCTTTCTGCTAATGCCGTCAACAGACCTTCGCGTCCATCGAAGAAGTTATAAATTGCTGACGGCTGAACACCACACAGCTTCGCGACATCCAGAATTCGAACATTTTCTATTCCACGATCTGCGCAGACAATCTTGGTCTTGTCGAGTATTATTTCCTTCGTCAATCCTCGCGATACGCCCCGCTTACCTCTCGCAACACTAAATTCGGTGGCCATATTTGGCTTTGGCTTGGCCATAGTCGTTCTCACGCCTCATTGATAGCAGAACAGATTGATTATTAACCCCAGTCGAGTCGGACACAATACGCCGTCCGCCACCATATCATCTACGACTCGCTTTGAATCAAAACGCCAACGTGCAGCCTACAGACGAATCCCAGGCTTGACAAATTGAAGTTAATTCATTTCATTAGGCGGGTCTAGTTGTGTGCCTGCTTAGTCGCCCGGAAACGTGAGCCGCGATGGAGCAGGAGGGTGAACAGCCGCCCGCCTACGTATCGCTTAGCTCACGCACCAAGGATTTGAGATGACTGAAGCACTCCCCAACAGCCGTGATCGCAGCCTGCGCGCACGTTCCTTGCAGGTCATCCCGAACGGGATATGGGGCCATATGGCCGTGCGTCTGATCGCGCCGGAATATCCGCAGTTTTTCGCGCGCGCGGATGGTTGCCGGGTGTGGGACGTCGACGGGAACGAATACATCGATTTTATGTGCGCCTGGGGGCCTAACGTGCTGGGCTACCATCATCCCGAAGTCGACCAAGCCGCTCTGGAGCAAATGAAGCGCATGGATGCCGGCAACGGCCCAGCCGAAGTTCTGGTGGACCTTGCCGAGCTCCTCGTCGATACTGTCGATGGAGCCGCGTGGGCGATGTTCCAGAAGAATGGCACCGACGCAACCACGACCGCCGTTACCATCGCCCGCGCCGCAACCGGGAAACGAAAAATCCTTGTCGCGAAAAGCGCCTATCACGGTGCTGTTCCGTGGTGCTCCCCCTCGATCGTGGGTGTCACAGCCGAGGATCGCGCTCACATCATTACATTTGAATTTAACGACATCGAAAGCCTCCAAGCCGCCACCGCGCAAGCCGGTGACGATCTCGCGGGAATCATGATGACCCCTTATCATCATCATTTGGCGGTCTACCAGCAGATGCCAACGATTCCCTTCCTGGAGAAGGCGCGCGAAATTTGTGACCGTGCCGGCTCCGCGCTTATTCTTGACGACGTGCGCGCTGGGTTTCGTCTGAACGTTCGTGGCAGTTGGGCCGAAACTGGAGTCATCCCTGACCTTGCCTGCTACTCCAAGGCGATTGCAAACGGGTGGCCGCTTGGCGCGGTGCTAGGAAACGAAAAGTTCCGCGAGGGGGCCTCGAAGATATTTGTGACCGGTTCCTTCTGGTATGGCGCAGCCCCAATGGCTGCTGCAGTCACCACCATCAAGATCCTGCGTGACACGGATGCGATCGCACACACTGCGGCGATGGGCCAGCGCCTTCGCGACGGTTTGGAGGAAGCCGCCAAGCGCCATTGCCTAAAGCTCGATCAGTCTGGCCCGACTGCAATGCCGATGGTCCTGTTTGAAGGAGACAAGGACTTGAAGTTAGGCATTGCCTTCTGTGAGGCAGCCCTGCGGCGGGGGGTCTATTTCCACCCCAAGCACAACATGTTCCTCTGCGCGGCCCATCAACCCGCCGATATTGACCGCGCGGTCGAAGCGGCTGATGGCGCAATGGCCGAGGTGGTGGCCAGAGGCGCAGTTCCAGCCTGACGGCGCAAAGGGCGACAGTTCGGGTTTCATGAGGTGCTGGCGTGCCGGCATTGCAATGTGATGCAGCTCAACCCGAACTGTCACCGTACCGGCAAATTACCTTGGACGACGGAAGCTCATGACCGCTTGGCAGAACACTCTTCTTTTCATCGATGGCAGTTGGCGTGCAGGCGCGGCCGGTGAAACCATACCGGTCCTGAACCCTGCCAACGAGCGACAGATCGGAACTGTCGCCAAGGCCACCAATGTCGACTTGGATGAGGCATTGGCCGCGGTCGCTCGCGGCTTTGCAGCGTGGCGTAGGGTCTCCGCCTGGGACCGGGCGGTGATTATGCGTAAGGCGGCATGCCTCCTGCGAGAGCGCGTTGACGAGATCGCCGTGACAATGGTGCACGAGAACGGCAAGCCGTTGGCCCAAGCCGAAGGCGAGACGCTCCTTGGGGCAGACATCATCGACTGGTTTGCTAACGAAGGGCTGCGTGCCTATGGCCAGATCATTCCGCCACGCGCGCCCGACGTGGTCCAGATGACTTTCAAGGTGCCGGTTGGTCCGGTTGCCGCCTTCACGCCTTGGAATTTTCCCATAAACCAGGCGATACGCAAGATCGCCGCCGCGCTGGCTGCAGGTTGCGCTATCATAATCAAGGGTCCAGAGGAGACGCCAGCGTCGGTCGCCGCCCTGGTGGCTTGCTTTGCTGATTCAGGCGTCCCTGCAGGGGTTCTGAACCTGGTTTTCGGCACCCCCAGCGACATCTCACAGTACCTTGTTCCGCACCCGGTGATACGCAAAGTTAGCTTTACGGGCTCGACTGCCGTGGGCAAACACTTGGCCGCTCTGGCGGGTGCGCATATGAAGCGCATCACTATGGAACTGGGGGGGCATGCGCCAGTCATCGTGGCTGCCGACGTGAACCTGGATAGTACAGTACAGCAAATCGCAACACATAAGTTCAGAAACGCGGGCCAGACCTGCGTCTCTCCTACGCGCTTCCTGGTTGAAGGCGCCATGGCTGAGAAGTTCACGTCGAGGTTCGTGGACTTCGCACGCAAGCTAAAGGTCGGCAGCGGCCTCGAACGCGAAACGGACATGGGGCCTTTGGCCAACGAGCGCCGTATCCCAGCACTCGAAGCGCTTATTTCTGATGCGCTGGCGAAAGGAGCAACCCTTGCAACGGGTGGCAAGCGCATCGGCAATGCAGGATGGTTTTTCGAACCTACTGTTCTGATTGATGTGCCCATCGAAACGAGGATCATGAACGAAGAACCTTTTGGCCCCATTGCTGTCATCAACCGATTCGAAACCATCGATGCCGCGATTAGCGAGGCGAACCGACTGTCCTACGGTCTTGCTGCTTACGCCTACACCAACAACCCAAGCATCTCGGCCCGGCTGCGCGCCGAAGTAGAATCCGGCATGATCACAATCAATCATCTCGGATTTGCGCTACCGGAAGTGCCATTCGGGGGCATCAAAGATTCCGGTTTCGGCACCGAAGGCGGCTCAGAAGCGATCGAGGCTTACCTCGAGTCGCGTTTCGTCACGCAAAAAAGCTAGGACGGATGGGCTTCGCCGCGCAAGCAAGCTACCTTGTTCTATTTGCGCCAGAGAACGTGCATGGCTCGATGGATCAATTGATCTGGCATTGGCCACATCGGCAGCGATTCAACATCCCCATTGACCCGACGATGCTGAGGACGCAAGCCATCACGCTGAACGAGATGGTGGTGCGGCTTTCGGGTCGAACAGTTGATGCGGATCAGGCGTAGCGCATTGAGCGCGTGGTCACGCGCCTCGGCTGGACTGCAAATGGGTGCGCACAGGACCGCACCATCTTTGGTACCTAGCTGACTGGCGCGATCACAATCTCGGTGTCGGCTGGGATTTCGCCCACGTCTGCATCGACAATGCGCCCGTGTTGAGGCTACACAACTAGCTCCATCTAGATCCGGCGAAGCTCGCTTTTCATCAATGAAACCGGACGGTCGCAAGATGACACCGGGCCGTAACCACGAGGCTCAGCCAAGCCAGCGTGCCGGACCGCTACTGGATGACCATGACATTCACTGGCCGCGCGACGCGCCCGCTGCCCGAATTCAGGGTTTGGGCTCTCATAACAATCTCACGGCTTGACAATTAAATAAATTCATTTCATCTTCGGCGAACACCTATGAAAGGCTTCCATCGCGATGACGTATGAGTGTATCTCGGTAGAGAAACGAGGTCCCAGCGCATGGATCTTTCATAACCGACCTAATGCGCGCAATGCAGAGAGCCAGTTGCTGCTTGACGAAATGGATCAGGCTCTGATCGAGGCCATCGGGGACGAGGAGGTGCGCGTGATCGTCCTTGCCGGCAAGGGCGACCACTTCTCGGCCGGCCATGACCTCAAGGAGGCTCAGATCAACCGGGCGAATCTCACGGTGGAACAACGTTACGCTTACGAGGAGCAGCGCTACTACGACTATGCCCTGCGCATTTGGGACTGTCCGAAGCCGACAATCGCGTCGGTTCAAGGTGCTTGCGTGGCAGGCGCATTCATAGTTGCAAACATGTGCGACATGATAGTCGCTTCTGACGACGCTTTCTTTGCTGATCCGGTCTGCCACAGCCTTGCGTCAGCAGCGGTGGAAGTCCTGGTGCACCCATGGGTCATGGGCCTGCGCGCCGCCCATGAATTCCTGTTGACTGGCCGCCGTATGCCTGCCGAGGAAGCACTGCGGCTTGGAATGATCAACAGACTTGTTCGACGAGCCGAGCTCGAGACTGCCACAAGCGAGTTGGCCGACAAAGTGGCTGGCGCATATCCCTTTGCTACCAAGCTGGTGAAGCGGTCGCTCAAGCGCACGGCCGACATCCAGGGCTTCCGAAATGCTCTGGACGCCCATTTCGACACCCACCAGCTCTCGCATGTCAGTGACGAGTATCGCAAGATGCGGGAAGGCGGCCTGGCCGCGGGCATCTCCCGAGCTAAGAGCACGACAGGCAGATGATGGCGCAGGTTTCTGTGGGCCGGCCCTTTGCGTGGGAGAAATCCTATCCAACGAAAATCCGTTGGGATCATGAGATCCATACCTGCAGCCTGGGCGAATACATTGTGCGCGCGGCCCATCAATTCGGCGACCGCCCCGCGCTAGACGACGGGAAGACCATCATCTCTTACCGTGAATTAGGCGATAGGGTCCTTAGGGCAGCGGCAGGTTTCCATGCAATGGACGAGCTGAAGAGTGGTCTTGCACTCTTGTTGCCGAACACGCCATGGCACCCGATTTGCTTTTTTGCCGCTGCTTGCGCAGGGCTACGCGTGGTACAGCTCAGCCCGATGGATTCCATTCGCGAGCTCGAGCACAAGCTGCGCGACTCCGGAGGGCGGGTCGTCTTAACGATCGGAACACCGGACTTCATTGGCAAGGCCATGCATTTCCGAACGGCTGGCCTGGTCGATAAGGTTATCGTTGCCAACGCGAACGTGCATGACAACAAGGTGGACGCCCCCTGCCCCGCCGACCTGATAGCCTTGGCAGACCTGATGAATGGCTCACCGCTGTCGGAACCAGTCAAGGTCGATCCGTCCAAGATTGCTGTACTGCAGTACACTGGTGGCACCACTGGCCTGCCCAAGGGCGCCGCTCTCAGCCATCACAATCTTGTCGCCGCTGCCGAAATTTCCGCCTACTGGCAGACGGTACGCAAAGTAACGGCGCCCGGCGGCGAGCGGGCCCTAATTTACCTACCCCTGTTCCACGCATTCGCGTTGACGATGCTCACCCGGCACCTGGGGCGCGGGAACACCATCTACCTGCGCCAGCGTTTCGATGCGGCGGCCGCGCTCGATGAGATGGTCGCAAATAAGATCAATATCTTCCACGGCGTGCCGACGATGTTTATCGGTATGCTCGCCGACGCGCAGCTTGCGTCGCGCGACTTGTCCGCGCTGACATTCGTGACGTCCGGCGGCGCCCCACTACCCGCTCAGGTGGCTCGCGACTTTGAACGCCTCACTGGCCAAGTGATCCATCCTGGCTGGGGTATGTCTGAGACCGGCGCGATCGGCTGCCAGCATATTCCAGGGGGGCCAATCCACCATGGTTCGATCGGTCTACCATTGCCGGGCATCGAGCTGCAGGTGGTCGACCTCGATGAGCGCACCCGCCTTGTGCCTTGCGGCCAGACTGGGGAAATCCGAATGCGCGCGCCCAACCTTTTCCACGCGTATTGGGACCGCGAAGACGAGCGGCGCAACGACTTCGTGGATGACTACTTCTACACTGGTGATGTGGGTTACATCAGCGAACAGGGTTATGTCTTCTTGACCGACCGGAGAAAGGACATGATCCTATCCGGTGGGTTCAACGTCTATCCGCGCCACATCGAGGAAGCGATCTTCGAGCATCCCGATGTTGCAGAATGTATCGTTATAGGCATTCCGGACGAATATCGCGGCCAGGTAGCCAAAGCATTTATAGCTCTGAAACCCGGCGCGACCGGGTTTGACCTTCCAGCGCTGAGTACATTCCTGTCGTCTCGGTTGGGCAGGTATGAATTCCCACAAGCCATCGAATTTCGTGATCGTCTTCCACGCACCAATGTCGGAAAGCTCTCAAAATTGGCTTTGCAGCAAGAGGAGGCGCAGCGTGGGGCATCCGCTAACAGCCGCTCCGCTAGCGTGGAGAAGTGAGTATGGACATTAGCTACAGTCCTGAAGAGATCGCTTTCCGCGAGGAGGTTCGAACTTTCGTCGAGGAGAACCTCCCCGAAGCTACCCGCAAGCATATGTTGGACGGCAAGCATCCGACAGCCGACATGATCCGGCATTGGCAGAAGTGCCTGAATGCAAAGGGCTGGGCGGTACCGCACTGGCCGAAGGAATGGGGCGGCAAAGGCTGGAGTGCCATGCGGCTCTATATCCTGCGGGAAGAGATGGAGAAGGCTCCGGCTCCGAGCCTTCTGGCCTTCAACACTGACATGTGCGGGCCAATCCTGATCGCTTTTGGGAACGAAGAACAGAAGACGCGTTTCCTGCCCCGGATGGCGAATCTCGACGATTGGTGGTGTCAGGGTTTTTCGGAACCGGGCGCGGGCTCGGATCTTGCCAACCTGCGTTGCACGGCGGTGCGCGATGGCGATCGCTACATCGTTAACGGCCAAAAAGCATGGACCACCAAGGCCCAGTACGCCGACTGGATTTTCATGCTTGTGCGCACAGACTCCAAGGCGTCAAAACCGCAGCAAGGAATATCATTTCTCCTGATCGATATGAAATCGCCGGGCGTCACGGTTCGCCCAACGATCACCATCGACAGTTTTCACGAAGTCAATGAAGTCTTCTTCGACGACGTACAGGTGCCGATCGAAAACCTCGTCGGTCAAGAGAACCACGGCTGGGACTGCGCCAAGCTGCTCTTGTCCAACGAGCGCACCGGTCATGCGAAAATCGGCCCCTCAAAGGAGCGTTTGCGTACACTGCGCGAGCGCGCGTGCACGATCGAGAAAGGTGGACGACCCCTGATTGAAGACTACGACTTTCTTGTCCGACTTGTGGATCTTGAGGTGCAGTTGAAAGCGCTTGAGATGACCACAATGCGGGTGCTCGCCGAGGACAAGGTTGACATTACAAAGCGCAAGCCGAACCCCGCATCGTCGGTTCTGAAAATTCGCGGCTCTGAGATACACCAAGCTATCAGTGCGCTCTATGTCGAGGCCGCAGGGCCGCAAGGACTTGCCCTGCCTGTCGAAGCCACTTCGAACTTCGAATCCTGGCTGCTCGAGGCTCATCCTAACTACTACAATATGCGCAAGCTGAGTATCTACGGTGGGTCGAACGAGATTCAGAAAACGATCATTGCCAAGCAATTTCTGGAGCTTTGACCAAAATGAATTTTGAGCTGAGCGAAGAACAGGATTTGCTCAAGAATACGCTGACTCGGCTGCTGGCAGACAGGTATCGTTTTGAGCAGCGCGCTGCCTACAGCCGCGAGAAAAAGGGCTTTTCAAAAGAGATTTGGGCGTCTTTTGCTGAATTGGGGCTTCTCGGGATCAGCTTCTCGGAGCAGCATGGTGGTTTCGGTGGTGGTGCAGTCGAGGCAATGATCGTTGCCGAACGGCTGGGCACGCACTTGGTCGTCGAACCCTGGATTGAAACAGTTATCACAGCCGGTGGTTTCTTGCGTCGGGGGGCCAGCGAGGAACAGCGGCTCGCCCGCATACCGAAGATAATTAGCGGCGGATACCTCATGTCCTTCGCGCAGGCCGAACGCCACTCGCGCTACGACTTGCATGACGTGACCACCACGGCCCAATCGTTGGGCGAAGGCTGGTGTCTGAACGGCGAGAAGGTGATGGTGATCAATGCTGAATCAGCACAGGAGTACATCGTCAGTGCGCGCGTGTCCGGCAACCGGCGCGACCGGGACGGCTTGGCGCTGTTTCTTGTGAGCGCCGATGCGCCCGGGGTGACAGTCGCTCCGTTTGGTCGAACGGATGGTCGATGTGCCGCAAACGTGCGATTTGAGAATGTTGCCCTTTTGGCCACCGACGTACTCGGCGAGCCCGGTCAAGCGATCCGCCTCATCGAAACAGTGGTGGACGAGACGATCGCGGCGCAGTCCGCGGAAGCACTCGGTTCAATGCAGGCAGCCCTGGACATGACAGTGAAATACCTCAAAACGCGTAGTCAGTTCGGGCGCCCGATCGGCGAGTTCCAAGTGCTGCAGCATCGCGCTTCGGAGATGGTTGTCGCAGTCGAGCAGACACGCTCGATGGTATTTCATGCGGCGATCATGGCCGAGGCTGAAAACGAGAGCGCCCGGCGGCGCGCGATCAGCGCTACCAAGGTCGAGGTTTGTCGCAACAGCCTCTTCGTCGCCGAGCAGGCGATTCAGATGCACGGTGGCATCGGTATGACGATGGAGTATGCCGTGGGCCACCACCTTAAGCATCTCAAGGCGCTTGAGGCGACATATGGCGATGGGAACCATCACTTGCGCGCCCTCATCACGCTCAATGGTCCGCTCGCCGACGGCGGTGCACTAGCCTGACATGATCGAACCGTGAGCCCACTCGCCTGCCAGGCGAATTTCGTACACCCCCTGAAGCGATGTTCTTGCATGGCGCCCTGCGCGTTTTCCGTGACCGCTCCATTCCTGGCCGAAGTCGCTGGCGCCCGGCTGCACTGAACTCGGTCTCATGCCATAAGCTGGCAAAGGCGGTCGGCCGTTGCCTGATCGATCGCGGGAGAAAGGTCATTAGATGGACGAAGCAGTTGTCGTAGCCACCGCGCGCACCCCGATCGGCAGGGCCGGCCGCGGAGCCTTCAATAACACAGCCGGTGTAGACCTCGTGCATCCTCTGATCCGCGAAGTCTTGCGTCGGGGGAATACTGCCGCCGACGAGATCGAAGAGATCGTTATGGGTTGCGGGTACCCCGAGGGCGCCACGGGCGGCAATATTGCCCGGGCCTCCGCCCTGCGTGCAGGCCTGTCGGTCTGCACGGCCGGCACCGTTGTCAGTCGATTCTGCGCCTCGGGCCTGGAGTCGATCGCAGCCGCTGCGTGGCGAATTGGCTTCGACAAAGTCCCTGTGGCCATCGCGGGCGGGGTGGAATCTATTAGTCTCGTGAGTTCCACGGCCAACCGAAACCGGCTGCGCAACAAGTGGCTCGAGGACCATAAACCCGAACTTTACCACAGTATGGTCGAGACTGCCGACATTGTGGCCGAACGCTATAGCATCGGCCGGGACCAACAGGACGAATTCGCTCTGGAGAGCCAAAGACGCACCTTCGCGGCGCAACAGGCCGGGAAGTTCGCAGATGAGATAGTAGCTATTGACGCTGAAAAGCTAGTGGCAGATCAAAAGACCGGCACCGCTCATCATGAGCGCGTGCGTGTCGCGCTTGACGAGGGCAACCGCCCCGACACCACAGCTGAAGGGTTAGCCAAGCTAAAGCCCGTGCGGGAAGGGCATTTCGTTACGGCAGGCAATGCGAGCCAGCTATCCGACGGCGCGTCTGTGAACCTCCTCATGCGGGCGCGTGAAGCTCGGCGGCGGAATGTCGAACCGATCGGGATCTTCAGAGGCTTTGCGTCCGCGGGCTGCGAGCCAGATGAAATGGGCATCGGTCCCGTTTTCGCGGTCCCGCGGTTATTGAGGCGACACGGGCTCAGCATCAATGACATCGACCTTTGGGAACTTAATGAGGCTTTTGCAAGTCAAGCCGTCTATTGCATCACCCGCCTCGGGCTGGACACGTCCAAGGTCAACGTCAATGGCGGCGCGATCTCGATCGGCCATCCATATGGCATGAGCGGCTCGCGTATGGTCGGGCACGCTCTGCTTGAGGGACGGCGCCGAAAAGCGAAATATGCCGTCGTCACCATGTGCGTGGCAGGCGGTATGGGTTGCGCGGGTCTCCTTGAAATCTGCGGCACATAAACCGGCGCGACAGGAGACCCTGTCAAGATTGTTTCCAAGCTAAGATTGTTCTAAGCCAAATGTCCGTTCGTCGCGATGGATGACATGAAAGCAACGACCCGGGAGCCTACTGTCCACACTTCAACTTATCATCAGTCATGGTCCTTTCGGATTGCGAAAACAATCCTGGCATAGGCCAGACAAACTCTTGGCCGGAGAAAACATTTGATAAACCTTATAATATCCTCCCGAGATAGCTCCGCCGTGGCTTCATAAACGCCCATGCGACAAAGGATAATAGGACGCTTCTCTCGAACCTGGATATCACCTAGCTCCATGTCTAATCGCAGGGACGGCGCTTTTATTTTCATTCTGCCTTCTCCATCAGAATGTCAGGCGCGAGCCATGTACTGTCGAATGCGTTCAGCTGCGGGTTCAGCATAGTTCTTTCCCAGTACAAGGCCTTTGACCATGCGACCGGTCATACTGGCATTCAACAGGCCGTCGCCATTGTAGCCGATCGATGAAACAACGTTTGGGTGCCCGGGCAATTGTCCGATAATGGGCATGAAGTTATCGGTCATATCCGTGGGACCGGCCCAGGCTGCATCGATTTTGACGCCGGCGAGCATCGGGAACCGGCGCTGCATTTCTTCATAGATCCGCTGGTATTCGACCTGGTCGCGATCAGCGTCAATGTCCACGGTTGAAGGGGTAAAAAGCCCGCGCGATGGTGGCCCCCCTCCCATCAACAAACGGTTCTGATATACCCGCGCATAGTAGAAAGTGAGGCCTGCGTCTTCGACGAACTTGTACTCTCGGAATCCCAAAGACTCGAATGTCTGTTGGTCCAAAACCTCGGTCGCCAAAACATGAGTGTGGCGCGGGAAAATGAGCGCTTCGAATGGTTTAAGATGCTTGGTGTAGGCGTTGGTCGCGAGCACGGCCTTCCGGGCTGTGACCACCCCGCCTCTGACGGTTGCAATCCTCACGATCGCCCCGTCGTCGGAGATATCAGTGACGTGGGTACTTTCATGGATTGGGACACCCATCGAGCGCAATTGCTCGCCGAAACCCCGCGCCAATTTGAATGGCTGCGCGGCACGCCACTCAGTCCGCGCGATGCCGCCATAGACCTCGTACGGCAAGGCCATAGCCTGCTTCAACTCGTGACGGCTCAGAAGTTTGTGAGGCGTTCCTCGAGCGGTCAAAACCTCTGATTCGCGCAGTTGGGCCTCCCGCGCCTCTTGATCGACGGCGCACATAAGAAGGGGCTCGGCACGATACTCGCACTCGATCCCACCCTCAGCAATCCGGCGCTCCAACTCGTTTCGGGCGTCCAGATACCACGCCTGGGCAAAGCTCTCTTCCACTTTGTCCAAGTTGCTCAAAAAGACCGTTCGAAGTTCTCGCAACCCGGGGACCACGGCACCAAAATTGCGGCCGCTGGGCCCAAATCCTACATGCTCCTTCTCAAGCACGACTATACTTACGTCCGGCTTTGCCCTCTTCATGTAGTATGCGGCAGACATCCCGGCAAAACCGCCGCCGACCACGGCGACATCGACAGTGATGTCACGTGCGCCCAACGGATCCCGGGGCTGCAAATTAGTCGGCGCCCAGAAACTCGTCTTATAAGGGAATTGTTCCAATTTCTGCTCCCACAACCGTCTCAGGGGCGAGGGTATTTGATGGTTTCGCTCACTGGGAGATGATAAAGGATTTCCGTTTGGTGATCATTTATCACCACTAGTCGGGAGCAGAGCATGCCGGCGTCAAAAGCCAAACTCGAACCTAGTTTGATCAAAGCCTCACCCGCTGCGCACATCTCTCTGCCGCCACGCAAAGGCTTGCCCCATATGTCGTTGCTCCGCGCATTCGACGCCGTTGCGCGGCTTGGCGGAATCCGCCGAGCGGCCGAGGCACTGTCGCTCGATCACGCCGGTGTAAGCCGGAATGTGCGCGCTCTGGAGGCCTGGACAGGCACGACACTCATCAAAAAGACCGGCAAAGGGGTCGTCCTTACCGACGTCGGGCTCCGCTTTCATATTCAGTTGGCTTCGGCGCTTGATGCCATCGCGGATGCAACGACGAGCGCCTCCGTCGTCGCTACAGACAACCGCCTGAGAATCTGGTGCTCACCCGGCTTTGCCGTGCAATGGCTGTCCCCACGTTTCGGTGGCTTCCGCGCCACTTATTCCCATTTAGACGCGGTTCTAAGGCCATCGGATTTCTCTCCCGATTTTGGGGCCGACGAGGCAGACATCGACGTTCGATATTTTCCCGTGGCCTCGGTAGTGCGACCACGCAACACGAGGCTTATTGAGTTATGCGCGCCGGCCCAGTTTCCAGTTGCTAGCCCAGACTATCTGGAACAGCACCAGAAGATCCGAGGCGCGAGGGATTTGCTGCACCATGTACTGTTGCACGAAGCTGATATCGGCGACTGGCAATCCTGGTTCGTCGCCAATGGAGTTGCCGATCATCAGCGCATCTCGGGCCCGAAGCTGTGGCATGCGACCCTGACCATGGAGGCGGCACGACAGGGCCAGGGCATCGCATTGGCTACACGATTTATGGCAGGCGACGAAATCGCTAGGGGACGTCTGGTCGAGGTGATCGCAGACGAACATCCTCTGGTCAGGCCGGTACAGGGTCCCTATGTACTGATTACACGCGCGGAGAGGTGGAATTCCCGCAGTGTTGCGCAGTTCAGGAGTTGGCTGGTCAAACTGATTGACGAAGACGCCTACTGACATCGGCTGCGAACGGACCGTCAGGAAGACGCAGCTAGGTTTGAAGTGACGGACGCAATGATATTGCAAGATCTGGTTCGACCTGCTCAAGATAGGATCTTGGCCGTAGAGCGGGGACCTGCTCAGGCCCCTCGCCAAAATTCGGTTTCAGGTATCTTGCCGGTTGCAGCCGAACCAATCTCAGCCGATGATCCCGCTCACGACATCGGCAATGCCTGCCTCATCAAGTCGATAATGCGCGTAAAGGTGAGTGGGCGGAGCAATCAGAGCGTACTCGTCATGGATACCATGCCTGACTAGACGCGCGGGAGATCCCTCTTCGGCGAGCACCTCGGCAACGGCAGCGCCGAGACCGCCCAGAATGTTGTGTTCTTCAATGGTTAGGATTACCGGCGAGCGAGCCGCAGCCTCAAGAATGGCCTCGCGGTCGACAGGCTTTACTGTTGCAAAATCAAGAAGACCGATAGAGCGGCCTTGGGCATTGAGTGCTGCGACCACCTGAGCAGCAGGATACACCGGCATACCGCAGGCGATAACCGTCAGCTCCTCGCCCTTGCAATGCTCGACCGCCTTGCCAAAGACGAAGGGTGTCATCGGATCGTAAAGATCTGGCTCGCGGCCGCGACCAGTACGGAAATAGATCGGCCGGTCATGCTGCGCTGACGCCTTCAGGGCGGCATAGAACTGGGGGCCGTCAGCGGGTGACACAATCGTCAAATCCGCGATTGAGCGCATCGTTCCTATATCCTCAGTGGCGTGATGCGAAGTGCCATAGAAACCCATGCTGATTCCCGTGTGATGACCTATCATGCGCACCGGCTGCGCGCAGTAGGCGACGTCCATGCGGATCTGCTCGCAGGCCAGAAGGCCTATAAAGGATGCAAATGTGGCAATGAATGGCATCATGCCCGCCGCTGCAAGACCGGCGGCCGCCGAAACCATGTTCTGCTCGCTGATGCCAAACTGGATGAAACGCTCGGGATAGCGGGCTGCGTATGGCGCGAGACCGTTGGAATAGCTGAGATCAGCCGACCCGGCAACGACTGGATGGCCGTCCTCGGTCAGTTCAATGAGGGCTTTGGAAAGATGCACTAGGCCCGGCGTTTTGGCGATTACATCGCGATATTGCCAGGAGGCCGAAGAGAGAAGGGTCATTGTCAGATTACCTGCGACAGAATTTCTTGACGAGCGGCTTCAGCGTCCTCGGGCGCGAGATAGCCCAGGTGCCAACCAGGTTCGCTTTCCATGTATGAAACGCCCTTACCCTTTCTTGTGCTCGCGATGATGCAACAAGGCTTGGTCCGTTCGTTGTCGGCTTTGATTTCACGCAGCAAGGTGGTGAGTTCAACAACATTGTGGCCATCGACCTTATGGACCTCCCAGCCGAAGGCGCGCCATTTGTCGTCCAGGGGCTCGACCCCCATCGTTTCGTCAACCGAACCATCGAGCTGGTAGCCATTACGATCAACGATCGCGACAAGCTTGGAGGTTTTGTGGTGACCGGCCGCCGTTGCGGCTTCCCAGACCTGTCCCTCCTGCATTTCGCCGTCACCTAGCAGCACGAAGGTGGTGAAGTCGCGGCCTTGGATGCGACCAGCCATTGCCATACCGAACCCGTTGGACAGAGCGTGTCCTATGGAACCGGACGAAAAGTCTATACCTGGCACTTTGCGCATGTCGGGGTGGTCGCCGAGCGGGCTTCCTAGACGGGTGTAGTTGTCAAGAGCGGACTTCTCAAGCCAGCCTTTATCCGCCAGTATCGGAAAAAGGCCGACAGCGGCGTGACCCTTGCCCATCAAAAATCGGTCCCGATCGGACCATTTCGGATCATCTGAGACCTTCATCACGTCGTAATAAAGAACCGAAAAGATTTCCGCTGCCGAGAATACCGAGCTGTAGTGTCCGACTTTAGCAATCTCAATGAGCCGGATCGTCTCCAATCTTACGAATTGTGCCTTTTTTCGTATCAGTTCTACCTCACGGTCGGTTGGCATCAAGGCGTTGCGAAGCATACCCATTTGATTGTCCCTCTTACTCCCAGCGTTCGCGCCACTAAAACCTGGTGGCGGCCGATCCGCCGTCTGGTTCATTGATGAATAGGATGGCTCTCGATCAAGAACCGCACAAGCATTCCAAGACCGGTTAATACTATAAGCACGACAGAGATTGCAGCAATTGATGGGTCAATATTGTCGCGAAGCCCTTGCCAGATCAGTATGGGCAGAGTCCGAATATTGGTCGAAGTCACAAAGATTGTAAGTGTGATCTCTTCCCATGACATGATAAACGACAAGAACGCAGCCGCCACAATGCCGAAGCGGATGTTGGGCAGTATTACCCAGAACGTGGTCTGCCAGATTGACGCCCCCATTCCCCGGGCGGCCATTTCGAGCTGACGACTGATCTGGGACAACGAAACCAGCAGGACGACCACGGCATAAGGTACCGCGACAATCGCATGTGCAATGACAACGCCGAGCATTGTGTCGTAGAGATTTGTGTTGATCGTAAATAAATAGACGGCGACCGAGGACACCACCGGCGGGACCGCCATCGGAGCGAGAACAATACCTATCAGTCCACGCACCCAGCGAGATTCGCTGTACCACGCGCCGAGGCTGAACAAGGTCGCCAGCACTGTCACGATACCGGCGCTTAGCACGCCAACGATAAGACTTGTCCAAACTCCCTGTCGCCAGCCGGCACTCTCAAAAATCTGGTGATAGTGTATCAGCGACCAGTCCCCATTCGGCATCGACAGCCGATGGCCGCCGGTGAACGACACCGGGACAACAGCGATCAGGGGGAAGAGCATGAAGGTGATCGCCACATAGACTGCGACGGTCGAGGCCCGACTGTAATTGGAGCTCTTCATCGCTAGGCCACCAGCCGTTCAATGCGCGTGATTTTCATTAACAGCCAAACCATCAAGCCAACGAACGTAAGCAGGAAAACCGACAGAGCGGACGCAACACCCCAGTTCGGCGTCACCAGAATCTGCGTATAGACATATTCAGCGATCAGCACGACGCGCCCGCCACCGAGCAGGGTGGGCGTGATGAAGAAGCCAAGCGTGAATACGAAAACCACGAAGCAGGCACCAACGAGACCAGGCATGGAGAGCGGCAGAAAGACATGGAAAAACCGCCGCACCGGCCCAGCTCCCAAGCCACGCGCGGCAAGAAGGATGCGCGTGTCGATCTGTCTCATGACGGCGGAGATCGGGAACACCGCGAAAGGCACCATGAAGTGCGCCATACCAACGATCACCCCAAACTCGTTTCGCACTAGGCGAACCTCTCCGATACCGAGCCATTGCAAGATGTCGTTGAGGTGGAACACCTCATTCAACACCCCACGCGGCTGAAGGATCATTAGCCAGCCGAAGGTCCTGACGAGGATGGAGATCCAAAATGGAAACAGGATCGCCACCTCGACGATCTTGCGTCTGACAGGCGGGCCAAACACCCAGTGATATGCAAGCAGATAGGCAATCAATACAGAAGCAATGGTCGCAATCGAACAAACCCTGATCGTACGAAAGACGACGCTGTGGATATAGTCATCGTTCGTGAGTTGTATATAACTTTGCAAACCGCGTTCCGGGAGCGTTACGCTCCATGCCAATTCCCCAAACAGCGGCAAGATGTAGGCGATCAGAATCGCGAAAGAGAGCGGTCCTATGAAGGCTAGCCATATCGTGCTCTTTCTTGAGTTCAAAACCAACGCTCACCTCTGAAGATGGTTTCTGCCTGGGGTCGGCCGGGCAGATGCGGCGTAGGGTTGGTTTCGGGGGCACCCTACGCCGGCCTGACTACGATCAGCTCGCGATTGTCGATTGGAATTGCTCGAGGACGCTGGCATAGTTTTGAGCGTACCAATCGATATCCAATGCATGCATTGTCGCAAAGATCTCCGGATCTGTGACGTTGTAGTGCCTCAACTCCGCTGGAATCAGTTTGGCAGCGGCCGGATTGGCCGGCGCGGCGTAGATGGCTTTGAAGAACTCCACCTGTGCCTTAGGGTCCTGAGCTGCGGCGATGAACTTCATACCCGCCTCGGCACCGGCTGGATTGTTTTCCATCACAACCCAGCTGTCGTGCATGACGAAGCCGCCGGGGAAGTAGATCTCAAAATCCGGGTCGTCGCGCGCGACGAGCGCGGCACGCGACGACCATAGAATGCCCATCGAGGCTTCGTGGTCTAGCATGATCTGCTGGCTTTCCGCGCCGCTCGAATAAACTGCGGACACGTCCGGCATCAATTCCTTTACCTTGGCCAGCGCGCGCTTGGTGTCGATCGGATAAATGTCTTTGTAGGCGGCACCCTGAGCCATCAGAGCGGCTTCAAGTACACCGTGCATCCACTTCGAGAAGGTGCGCTTGCCCGGGTACTTTTTCACGTCCCAAAAATCCGCCCAGGTACGTGGAGGATTGTCGCCGTATTTTGTCTTGTCGTAGATTAGAACGTGGCCGACCGAGAAAGCTGTCACTTGGTATTTGGTTGCTTCCCCTTCCCGTAGATTGTCTTTGCTGACGATGTTGTAGTCGACTGGACGAATGTAGCCCTTCTCACCAAGGCTCTTGGCAATAAACGGATCGGTGTCGACCACATCCCAGTTGACTTTGCCACTCTCAGCCTGAACTCTGATCGTACCCTCCGACGGGCCCGAGGTATCATCCTTGACGGCGATGCCGGTTGCTGCTGTGAATGGTGCTGCAAAGAACTTGTCCATTGCCTGAGCGCCTTCGCCCCCGTAGTTGGCGAGGACCAAGGTGCGCTCAGCCGCCTTAGCCAAGCCAGCACGCAACGTCATTGTCGAGGCCCCCAGCAGCGCCAGCGCTTTAAGCATCGACCGGCGATCGATCTCACCCCTTTGGAATCTCTGCTGAAGGAGTTCAGAGAAATCTTTTCTAATAATGTCGCTCATCGTCTTCTCCCTGCTGACGTTATTGACACGATACTCGACTCGATGTTGTCCTCGCTTTGGGCAGGACAATCGAGTTTTCTGCGGCCCATGACAACCAGACGATCTCGCCCCAGCTGCCAGGATCCCGGTTCCAAGTGATGGACGGCATTACGATTCGGACATGACAGTCGTCCGGCCCGGCGACACTCACAGCGCTCAGCACAATCTGAGAGCCACGATAGGACCATCCAAGAATCCTGACGCGAATGCCATTGCATCCCGCTTCCGGTTCAGACGTCCTTACGAAAACATTCTCCGGTCGCACACCGTGCAGCAATTCCCCACCGAAGCTGGCAGACGGTGCCCGTAGCACCCGCTCGCCAAAATTGCCGACGATCCAATCACCAGACCGCTCGGCATCCCTGATGGGGAAGAGGTTGAAGTGGCCAAGGAATTCCGCCACGAAGCGCGATGAGGGCCGTGTGTAAACTTCGTGGGGCTTACCAACCTGCAGAATCTCGCCATTGTTGAAGATGGCGATCCGAGTCGACATCGCCAACGCTTCAGACTGATCGTGCGTTACAAAAATGAAGGTGGTTTTGAATTCTTCGTGCACCTTCTTCAGCTCGACCTGCAGCTGCTCGCGCATACTAAGGTCCAGGGCCGACAGTGGTTCATCCAGCAGCAATATTTCAGGGGAGAAGGAGAGCGCCCGCGCCAATGCGACCCGCTGCTGCTGACCGCCACTCAACTGACGCGGATACTTGTGAGAATGGCCGGCCAGGTCGATGCGATCGAGAAGTTCGGAAACGCGCGCCTTTCTCCTGTCCGGGGACCACTTCCGGACCCGAAGCGGAAATCCAATATTGTCAGACACGGTCATGTTCGGGAACAGCGCGTAGCCCTGAAAAACCATGCCGAAGTTTCGGTTCTCCGGAGGACGACAGGTAATATCATTATCGCCTAGGAGCAGCTTGCCTGAGGTCGGCTCGGTGAAACCGGCCACGATGTTCAGGAAGGTCGTCTTGCCCGATCCTGAGGGGCCGAGAAGGGTCAGAAATTCCCCAGCCTCAACGCCGATGTTCACGTCGTTCAGAGCGACGAAGTTGCCGTAGCGACGAACAAGGCCCTGCGCAATCAACTGCATGCCACACCGCCGAACGGATCACACATCCCAATTTGGCCGTACCGATTGAGGAGCGCGCCTGGATAGGAGGAGTTGTCTGCGCAGGCGTCATGCCTTCGTGCCGTGTCTCCGCGCATCCAATTTGTTCTCCGTCAAAGCGACAGGTAGTCAGTACGAGGAAAATGAATTAATGTCAATTCATTTAGAAACAGTGGGAGATCTGCCCGAGCACACAGAGCCGCGCTCACCATGCCCTGAGCGAACTCTCAGTGCAGGAATCGGGTGGTTTAATGAGAGGTAAGGCTTGGCCATCTTCCATATTGGGGCATTGCCGCCGTCGGCATCTGAGTGAAAGGTTACGAGAGCCCGATCTGAATCCCAGCCGGATTCTGCAGACCGCTCAGTTGCAGGAGAAAGCTATCGCCCGACGACGACGTGAGAGCGAACGCTTGGCGATGCTGGAACAGTTCATCGACGAAAGAGCGCGCGCTGCCGACCTGACTGGATCGACCCCCTCCTATGCTGCCAACATGTGCACTGAACAGATTAAGATGACCAGCCTGCTGGCCGCCAACTTCAGGACACATTTATGTTCGGCAGGCGGGATGGCTTGCATTCCACTGTGCAGTCCCGAACTGTCTGTCGATATCCGGAATTAAGCGGAGCTGTGGAGGTCGTATGCGCGCTCGTGGCCTTGAGCACAACGCTCGCGTCCTTCATAAGACCGCAGGCGCGCTGACAATAGCCGATCAGCGTCAGGTTATCGCGGGCCGCTCACCGTGAACGGTCGACCAGATGCCGAGCGATTTTAGGCAAAGACGTGGTCGAAGGTCGTTTGGTCGCAGCTCGAACCCGCGCGCATGGTGGTTGCTGCGGACTGGCTTCGGAGGCTCTATGTGCAAGCTGCTCAGCTTGACTTAAAGGTCTTCCGCTCTGTGGGCCTTGGCCCTCTCGTTCTGCAAGTCTTCGGAGGGTGCTGTTGTCCCTGTATCGTTCGCTAACTCATCGCCTGAAACGCCCGGATCTGTTCGGCGCCATCGACCGCGTGCCAGCGCTCGGAGCGCCAACGGGCACCATCGAGTTCCAGGTATTCAACCCATCGACCGGCGAGTTGCTAGCTGATTTGCCTGACATGGGCGTTGAAGAAACGCAGGCCGCAATCGAAAAGGCTTATGTCGCGCAGGGCCAGTGGGCAGCTCTTACGGCGCGCGAGCGCAGTGACACCCTGTGGCGCTGGCACGAGCTGATCGTCAACCATACCGACGATCTCGCAGCCATCCTCACCGCCGAGATGGGCAAGCCGCTTGCTGAATCCAGGTCCGAGGTCCTGCATGCCGCCGCCTACCTGCAATGGTATGCAGAGGAGGCGAACCGGATTTACGGCGAGACGATCTCGGCGCCGTCGACGGACCGCCGAATGTTCGTGATCAAGCAGCCGATCGGCGTTGTTGGAACGATAACGCCCTGGAATTTTCCGGCTTCGATGGTGGCGCGCAAGATTTCGCCGGCACTGGCGGCGGGCTGCACGATCGTGCTGAAGCCGGCCGAGCAGACGCCGCTCGTTGCCGGAGCGATGTTCGCGCTCGCCGCGCAGGCGGGCTTCCCCGAGGGAGTCGTGAACCTCATCTATGCTTCCGAAGGGGAAGCGGTGGGGCGCGAACTCTGCTGCAACCCGAAAGTCCGCAAGATCAGCTTCACCGGTTCAACCGAGGTGGGACGGCTGTTGATGCGCCAGTGCTCGGACCAAATCAAGAAAGTCAGCCTCGAACTCGGCGGCAATGCGCCCTTCATCGTCTTCGACGATGCCGATGTCGATGCCGCCGTCGATGGCGCGATCCAGGCGAAGTTCCGCAATGCGGGCCAGACCTGCGTTTCCGCTAACCGCCTCTATGTCCAGTCGGCCGTGCATGACGCGTTCGTCGACAAGTTCGTGGAACGGGTTCGTCAGCTTTCGGTGGGCGACGGCTTCGGGGAAGGCGTTTCGATCGGGCCGCTGATCGACAAGCATGCCCTTACCAAAATCGAGGCGCATGTCGCCGACGCCGTGGCGAAGGGCAGCGCCATTCGATGCGGAGGGGAGCGGATCGGTTCCCACGGCACGTTCTTCGAGCCCACGGTGCTGACCGGTATCTCCAGCGACATGGAGGTAGCCCGAGAGGAGACTTTCGGGCCTCTCGCGCCGATCATCCGCTTCGAAGATCCAGACCAGGTGGTGCGCGCGGCCAACGACACGATCTATGGCCTCGCCGCATATTTCTTCGCCTCCAACCTGCAACGCGTCTGGCGTGTGGCCGAAGCGCTGGAATACGGCATGATCGGCATCAATACCGGGCGAATGTCGTCTGAGGCAGCCCCTTTCGGCGGAGTGAAACAGTCCGGGATTGGGCGGGAGGGGTCGCGCCACGGGCTCGAGGATTATCTGGAGATGAAGTATCTGTGCATGGGCGGCATCTGACCCTCGCTTCAAGACCCGAGCCGTCTGAACCTTCCCTACTACGGTCCCTTTCCCACCGAGAACTTTATCAATTCCGGCGTTAGCCGCGCCGCGTATGCGGCCAAAGCAAAGGAGTGCGTACAAAGCGCAGACGATGAAATGTCCGCCGCACGGACATTGTCATTTCATCGTCGAGCCGGTTCGTGACGCCGAGACCGGTTCAACAGGGCGCCTAAGGAGCGTCAGCATAGATGGGCTAATCGGCTTCGTGCCCCATCTCGTCCGTCCGGAAAGAAGGTGTTGCGCCACCGCTGATGATAAAACGCAGTCTGTCGGAACCCGACCCAACCATCACGCAGAGGAGCGCAG